>JADLFG010000029.1 GCA_020845695.1 Thermoleophilia bacterium
ACCTCGCCTCATGACCGTGCCGCACCGCGGTGCGCTCCGGGATGTGCTTGCCCTTCGGGCCGACCGCCTCGACCACCTCCTCCTCCAGCAGCTCGGCCAGCACGCCGAGGCCGACGCCGACGCTCAACGCCAACAGCCCCTCCTTCGCCGACCCGACCAACTCCCCCAGCGCCTCCTGCACCCGCGCCGGCAACGCCAGCTCCTCGCGTCCGACCTGATCGAGAGATATGGTCTTCACGGCGGATCCCCCTGTCTCGAACGACGACTTCGGCACTCGCCACGGTCGCGCAGCGACCGGACGAGGCAGGAGGACCGCCACCTCAAGTTCTACGAGCTACGGGACAACCTCTCCTGACGCCGCTGCGTCCCGGCGAGCACACGCTCAGCACCGTCGGCGTCTTTGAGTTCCCGGGCGAGGACGTGAACACGATGGGCATGAACTTCCACCTGACGGTGGAGTGAGCGATCGGGGAGGGGTGCCCGCGTGCGGCGGGTACCCCTCCACCCCGGGCGGGGCGGCGGGTGTCGTTACCCTTCGCCCGTGGCCGCGCGGAGCCTGATCGAGAACCCGGACGAGATCCGCCGGGTGCTCGCCGGGAACGCGTCTGCCGCTCGCGCCCGGGCGGATGCGGTGACCAGCTTCCGCGCGAGCGCGGAGCTCGTCCGCAACCTGACCGTCGAGACGCGGGCCGGTGGCCACACGATCGTCGTCGACGAGCCTTCGAGCTTCGCGGGGGCCGGACTCGGCCCGAACCCGCTCGAGACGCTGCTGGCCGGCGTGGGGAGCTGCCTCGCGATCACGATCGCCGTCAACGCGGCGCAGCTCGGTGTCGGCGTGCGCTCGCTCCGGGTCGACGTCAGCGCCGACGCCGACCTCGCCGCCTTCTACGGACTCGCCGCCGGCCCGCTCGGGTTCGAGCGGCTGACGTGCGACGTCGCGCTCGATACGGACGCCGACGAGGCGACGGCTCGGGAGCTCGCGCGGCTCGCCGAGGAGCGCTGCCCCGGCCTGGGGGCGATCCGGCTCGCCGCCCCGGTCGAGACGCGCTGGCGGCACGGTCCCGGCTGAGGGCGCCGCGACCCCGGCTCGTGCGGGCCCGCAGGCCGATCGGCGGGATCGGTCGTGGGGTTCGGGTGTAGGGGCCGGACTTGTCCGGCCCGAGCCTGCCGCGTTGCCGGTGCTCGTGTCGCCGTGGGCGAGACGGGTCTCGCCCCTACGTCTTCCTGGTGGGGCGGGCGAGACAGGTCGATGGTGTGAGATGCCTCACCCGGCGCCGGGCAAGCGGACGAGCCCGTCTCTGACCGCGACGAGCCCGTCGCGCTCGAGCGCGGCGACCGCGTCGCCATCGAGCTGGCCGAGCGGGCGGGGACACGCCGCGACCTCCCGCAGCGCGCGCGAGCGCCGCTGGCGGAACGAGCCCTCGAACGGGCTCTGCCGGCGCTCAGGCGCGAAGCGCCGCCCGCGCGACGGGCAGCCGGCCGCGAGCGGGCAGCTCCCGCAGCGCGGGACACGGCCGAGGCAGATCGTGGCGCCGAGGTCCATGAGGGCGGCCGCCGCCTCCGGGCCGAAGTCGTGGCCCGTGCGCGCGAGCACGCGGCGGGCGTTCACGTCCACCGGCAGCACCGGGCGGCCGAACGCGAAGCGGGCGACAGCGTCCGCCGTGTAGCGGCCGACGCCCGGCAGCTCCGTCAGGTCGGCGGGCCAGCCGCCCGCCGCGACCCGCTGCGCCGCCCGGTGCAGCGAGACCGCGCGGCGGTTGTAGCCGAGCCCCTGCCAGGCGCGGATCACGTCCGCGAGCGGGGCGGCGGCAAGCGCGGCCGCGTCCGGCCAGCGCTCGAGCCAGTCGAGGTAGCGCGGAACGACCCGCACAACCTGAGTCTGCTGGAGCATCACCTCGGAGACGAGGATCGCGTAGGGGTCGCGGGTGCGACGCCAGGGGAGGTCGCGGCCGTGCTCGGAGAACCAGGCCAGAAGCGCTTCCTGCACGCAGCCAAGCCTATGGGGTCGAGCCGGGGTCCGGGCGCTCGCGAGTGACCCCCCGGCGCCCATGTGAGACATACTGGTAACGTTCTGAGACATCGTTGTCTCAGACGTCGGGAGGGCTTCGTGAGCGGACGGAACGGGGGCGCGGGCGGCGCCGGGCACCACACCGACCACGAGGGCGCGCTCGCGCGGCTCGGCCGGGCCTGCGCGCGGCACCGCTGGCGGACGATCGGGCTCTGGCTCGTCGCGATCGTCGCCGTCGTCGGAGTCAGTCGGGTCGCGGGCGGGGAGCTCGTCGACGAGTTCTCGATCCCGAACTCGGACGCCCAGCGTGCATTCGACCTGCTCGAGGAGCGCTTCCCCGCCCGTTCCGGCGACTCCGCCACGCTCGTCTTCGCCGCCCGCGAGGGCCGCCTCGACGACGCCGCGGCGAGGGAGGCGGTCGAGCGCGCGCTCGCCGCCGCGGCCGCCGTCCCCGGCGTCGAGAGCGCCGGCGACCCGTACGCGACCGAGTCGGGCGAGCTCTCGGACGACGGGCGAATCGCCTACGCGGACGTCCAGTTCGACCGGCCCGGCTTCGAGGTGCCGAAGGACGACGTCGAGCGGCTCGAGCAGGACGTGCTCGCGGCCGTGGCAGGCTCGCCGGTCCAGGCCGAGTTCACGGGCGCGGTGATCGGCGCCTCCGAGCAACCCGAGACCGGCACGAGCGAGCTGCTCGGCCTCGTCGCCGCGGTCGTGATCCTCGTGATCGTCTTCGGCAGCGTCGTCGCGATGGGACTGCCGATCCTGCTCGCGCTCGTCGCGCTCGGTACCGGCCTCTCCCTGCTCATGCTCGCCGCGGCCGTCACGACCTTCAACACCGTCACGCCGACGCTCGCGACCATGCTCGGGCTCGGCGTCGGGATCGACTACGCGCTCTTCATCGTCACGCGCTTCCGACAGGCCCTCCACGACGGCCTCGCCCCGGAGGACGCGGCCGCCGCAGCCACCGCCACCGCCGGGCGGGCCGTGATCTTCGCCGGCGCGACCGTCGCGATCTCGATCTCGGCGCTCGCCGTGATCGGCCTCGACTTCGTGACGAAGCTCGGTGTCGGCGCCGCCATCACCGTGGTCGTCGCCGTGCTCGCCGCGGTCACGCTGCTCCCGGCCGTCCTCAGCCTCCTCGGGCACAGGATCGACCGCGGCCGGGTCCCGTTCGTCAAGGTACAGGACGACTCGTACGCGGCGAGGCAGCGGTCGCTGCCCGCACGCTGGGCCCGTCGCGTCACCCGCCGGCCCGGCCTCGCGCTCGCCCTCTCGCTGCTCATCCTCGCCGTGCTGGCGACGCCCGCCGGCTGGGCCCGCCTCGGCTCGAGCGACGCCGGCTCCAACCCGACCAGCACGACAACCCGGCGCGCCTACGACCTGCTGGCGGAAGGCTTCGGCGCCGGGTTCAACGGGCCGCTGCTCGTCGCCGTCGACCAGCGCGGCGCCCCCGAGGCCGCCGACCGGCTCGTCGCGACGCTGCGCGAGACCGACGGGATCGCCTCCGTCCGCGATCCGAGCGTGAACGACGAGGGCGACACGGCCCTGATCGTGGCCTACCCGACGACAGCGCCCGACTCTGAGCGCACGGCGGACCTCGTCGGCCACCTGCGCTCGGACACGATCCCCGCCACGTTCGCGGGCACCGGCGCCCGCGCGTTCGTCGGCGGCCAGACCGCGGCGTTCGAGGACATCGCCGCGCAGATCTTCGGCCGCCTACCCGTGTTCCTGCTCGTCGCGATGGGGATCACGTTCCTGATCCTCTCGATGGCGTTCCGCTCGGTGGTCGTCGCGGTCAAGGCGTCGCTGACCACGGCCGCGTCGGCGCTCGCCGCCTTCGGCGTGCTCGTCGCGGTCTTCCAGCTCGGCTGGGGCGAGAGCGTGGTCGGGCTCGACACGACCGGGCCGATCGAGTCCTTCCTGCCCGTGATCGTGCTCGCGATCCTGTTCGGGCTCTCGACCGACTACGAGGTCTTCCTCGTCAGCCGGATCAGGGAGGAGTACGTCCACGGCGACGAGCCCCGCCGGGCGATCATCGACGGGGTCGGCGCGATCGGCCGGGTCGTCGTCGCTGCCGCGCTGATCATGTCCGTCGTCTTCTTCTCGTTCGTCCTCGGCCCCGACCGGATCATCAAGGAGTTCGGGGTCGCGCTCGGTGCCGCGATCGTGATCGACGCGTTCGTCGTCCGGCTCGTCTTCGTGCCCGCCCTGATGTGGCTGCTCGGCGAGCGCGCCTGGTACATGCCGCGCTGGCTCGACCGGCTGCTCCCCAACCTGACGATCGAGCCGCCCGTCGCCGAGACGGCCGCGAGTGCGCCCCGTGGCGGCGGCGCCGCGGCGCCCGCGCTCGGGGAGGCCGAGCCGGAGTGACCGCCGGCGAGCACGTGCGCGCGGGGATCGTCCGTGCCGCCACCGAGCTGCTCGCGAGCGAGGGGATCGACGTCAGCATGGCCGCGGTCGCCGAGGTCGCCGGAGTCGGGCGCGCGACGCTCTACCGCTACTTCCCGAGCCGCGAGAGCCTCGTCCACGCCGTCTGCCTGGCGGGGATCGCCGAGGCGACCGAGCGGCTCGAGGGCGCGCACCTCGACAGCGTCCCGCCGGGCGAGGCGCTCGCCCGGATGGCCAGGGCGATCCTGGCGGTCGGCACCCGCTACATCGTGATGGTGCGCGAGCCGCGGCTGCCCGAACACGAGCCGGCGCAGGAGCTCGTGCTCGGCCGGATCCACTCCATTCTCGACCGGGCTCGCTCCGAGGGTCTCGTCCGCGACGACGTCTCGGTCGAGTGGCAGGTCGCGAGCTACGCCACCCTGCTGCTCGCGGGCATCGAGCACGCCTGGCGGCACGGGCTCGGGATCGAGGAGGCCGCCGCCGCCGTGGTCGACCAGTTCCTCCTCGGAGCCGGACGCGGGTAGCGCCGGCGCCCGGCCGCTACGCTGCCGTGCGTGGCGGTCAGAGTGCGCTTCGCCCCGAGCCCGACCGGCTCGCTCCATCTCGGCAGCGCCCTCACCGCCCGCGCCAATCGCCGCTTCGCCGACGAGCGCCGCGGCACGCTCGTGCTGCGGATCGACGACACCGACGCGGCCCGGAGCGACCCGGCCGCCGAGGTCGCCATCCTCGCCGATCTCGACTGGCTCGGGCTCCGCTGGGACGAGGGTCCGGTGCGCCAGAGCGAGCGTGCTGAGCTCTACCGGGACGCGGCAGGGCGCCTGCTCGCCAGCGGCGCCGCCTACGAGGAGGCGGGCGCCGTTCGTTTCCGCGAGGAGCGCCGCCCGACGCTGCTTCGGCCCGACGGCTCGGCCACCTACCACCTCGCCACGGTCGTCGACGATGCCGAGCTGCGGATCACGCACGTGATCCGCGGGCGCGACCACCTGCCGAACACCCCGCTGCACGAGGCGCTCGCCCGCGCGCTCGGCGCCGAGCCGCCCGAGTACCTCCACCACGGCCTGCTCGTCGGGCCGGCCGGGGCCAAGCTCTCGAAGCGCGGGGGCGGCGTCTCCGTGGCCGACCTGCGCGAGCAGGGGATCCCACCCGAGGCGCTCGTCACCTACCTCGACGAGCTCGACCTGCCCCGCGCCGACATCCGGCTCGACCGGGCCCGGATCGCCCGGCTCGCGATCGAGGCGATCGCCGCCCTCCCCGAAACCGAGCTCTGCGCCCGGGTGGGGGCGCCGCCCAGGCTCGCCCCGGCCCTGCGCGGGGCGCGCACGCTCGTCGAGGCCGCCGACGTCGCCCGCCGGCTGCTCGAGGCGCCGGCTGCCGTTCCGAGCGGCTCGCCCGCGACCCTCGAGCGCTTCGCGGTGCTGCGCGCGGCTGCCGGGGACGAGCTCGACGAGGCGGGGGCGCGCGAGCTCGTGCGGGAGCTGAAGCAGGGCGGCGGTGACCTGGGCGCTCTCCGCGTCGCGCTCACAGGCGGCCGGCGCGGCCCCGAGCTGTGGGCGATCCTGCACGCGCTGCCCCGGGACGAGGCGCTTCGCCGCGCGCGCTCCGCGCTGAGCGTCGATACTCACGGCAGGAGGTGACCTGGATGGCGACGACCGAGAGCCGCCGAACGCCGCACGACCGCCCCGCCGCCTTCTCGACCATGTCGGGCGTCGAGGTCGGGCCCCTGTACTCGCCTGCGAGCGTGGCGGTCGACTACGGGCGCGATCTCGGGGATCCGGGGGAGTTCCCTTTCACCCGGGGCGTCTACGAATCGATGTACCGGGGCAGGCTGTGGACGATGCGGCAGTTTGCCGGCTTCGGGACGGCGCGGGACACGAACGAGCGGTTCCGCTACCTGCTCGAGCATGGACAGACGGGGCTGTCGACGGCATTCGACATGCCGACGCTCATGGGCTACGACTCAGACCATCCGCGCTCGCTCGGGGAGGTGGGCCGGGAGGGGGTCGCGGTCGACTCGCTCGCGGACATGCGGGAGCTGTTCTCGGGGATCCCGCTCGGCGAGGTGTCGACGTCGATGACGATCAACTCGCCGGCCGCGATCCTGCTCGCGTTCTACGTGTGCGTCGCGGAGGAGCAGGGCGTGCCGCGCGCGGCACTCAGGGGCACGGCGCAGACGGACATCCTGAAGGAGTACATCGCGCAGAAGGAGTGGATCTTCCCGCCGGTGCCGTCGATGCGGCTCGTCACGGACATGGTCGAGTTCTGCGCGAAGGAGATGCCGCTCTGGCACCCGATCTCGGTGTCGGGCTACCACATCCGGGAGGCGGGCTCGACGGCGGCGCAGGAGCTCGCGTTCACGCTCGCGGACGGATTCACGTACGTCGAGTGGGGGCTCGCGCGCGGGCTGTCCGTGGACGAGTTCGCACCCAGGCTCTCGTTCTTCTTCAACGCGCACATCGACTTCTTCGAGGAGATCGCGAAGTACCGGGCCGCGCGGCGGATCTGGGCGCGGGAGCTGCGCGACCGCTACGGGGCCAAGGACGAGCGCAGCCTGCTGATGCGGTTCCACTCGCAGACGGCCGGGGTGTCGCTGACCGCCCAGCAGCCCGAGCTGAACATCGTGCGCACGGCGATCGAGGCGCTGGCCGCGGTGCTCGGGGGGACGCAGTCGCTGCACACGAACTCGTTCGACGAGGCGCTCGCGCTGCCGACGGAGCAGGCGGTCAAGATCGCGCTGCGCACGCAGCAGGTGATCGCCGAGGAGACCGGGGTCGTCTCGACCCCGGACCCGCTCGGTGGCTCCTGGTTCCTCGAGGCGCTGACCGATCGGCTCGAGCGGGAGGCGTACGAGTACTTCGAGCGGATCGAGCGGCTCGGCGGCGTGATCGCGGCGATCGAGCAGAACTTCTTCCAGTCCGAGATCGCGGAGGCGGCTTTTCGCTTCCAGGCGGAGCTCGAGCGCGAGGAACGACGGATCGTCGGCGTCAATGCGTACGTCGAGGGCGGCGAGCCGGAAGTGCCGCTCTTCCGCGTCGACCCGGAGCTCGAGCGCCGGCAGGCGGAACGGGTGCGGGCGCTCAGGGCCTCGCGCGACCAGGCGGCGGCGGGGCGCGCGCTCGAGCGACTCGAGACCGATGCCGCCGGCGAGACGAACCTGATGCCGGCGATCATCGATGCGGCCCGGGCCGACGTGACCATGGGCGAGCTGTGCGACGCGCTGCGCCGTGTCTGGGGCGTCTGGCGCGAGACGCCGGTGTTCTAGTGCGGCGTCTCGCACCAGCGCGCGGGAGGCGCGGGGAAGGTGTGGGGGCGGGACTGGTCCCCTCCGGGCGTGGGGGCGGGGCCGCGGAGCCGGTACGGGTCTGCCGCGCCTGCCGCCCGGTTCGGGTCTGCCGCGCCTGCCGCCCGGGTGTAGGGGCGGGACTTGTCCCGCCCGAAACCATGCGCGTACCGGAAACCGAGACGAGTCGCGGGCCGGACACGTCCGGCCCCCGCGTCGATCGTCGCGGTCGCTCCCGATCGCCGGTTCAGGAGAGGCCGCGCTAGCCGGATGCGGCTCTACAGCTCGCTCAGCCGCTGCAAGGAGGAGTTGCCGCCCCCGCCGGGACCGGTCGGCATGTACTTCTGCGGACCGACGGTCTACCAGCGCATCCACGTCGGCAACGCGCGCCCGTTCGTAATCTCGCTGTGGCTGAAGCGCTGGCTCGAGCGGAGCGGCTACGACGTCACCCTCGTCGAGAACGTGACCGACATCAACGACAAGATCTATGACGCTGCCCCCGGCGCGAGCGCCGAGCTGGCCGAGCGGGCCTCCCGCTGGTACATCGAGGACACGGACGCGCTCGGGCTCGGCCGGCCCGACGTCGAGCCGAAGGCCTCCGAGACGATCCCCGAGATCGTCGGCCTGATCGAGGAGCTGCTCTCGCGAGGCCTCGCCTACGAGGTCGACGGCGACGTCTACTTCCGGGTCGCCCGGCTGCCCGAGTACGGGCGGCTCTCCGGGCAGCGGCTCGATCAGGTCGAGGAACAGGAGCCGAACCCGCGCAAGGAGGACCCGCGCGACTTCGCGCTCTGGAAGCGGACGAAGCCCGGAGAGGACACGTCCTGGCCGTACTGGGGCGGCGGGCGACCCGGCTGGCACATCGAGTGCTCGGCGATGGCCGAGAAGTACCTGGGGCCGGCCTTCGAGATCCACGGCGGCGGCCTCGACCTCGTCTTCCCCCACCACGAGAACGAGCTCGCCCAGTCGCGCGGCGCCGGCCGCGAGTTCGCGCGTGTCTGGATGCACAACGGGATGCTGCGCTTCACCGGCGAGAAGATGTCGAAGTCGCTCGGCAACGTTGCCTCGCTGCGAGACGTGCTCGACCGGTGGGGCCGCGAGACCCTGCTCGTCTTCTTCCTGACCGCGCACTGGCGCAAGCCGATCGACTTCTCCGAGCAGACGATGGCGGCTGCCGCCGCTCAGGCGGAGGCGATTCGCAACACGTTCCGGCTCCACCCCGAGCCGGCAGCGGCGGGCGACTGGGAGGCGTTCGCGGCGGCGCTCGACGACGACTTCACGACCCCCGAGGCGCTCGCCGTCATGCACGAGTGGCGGGCGCGGGGTGCCACCGCGGAGCTCGCACGCGGCCTCGACGTGTTCGGGCTGGGGACGTTCGCCGAGCTCGAGACGGCGCCCGCGGAGGTCTCCGGCCTGGCGGCGCGGCGTCGCGAGGCGCGGGCGGCGCGCGACTTCGCCGAGGCCGACCGGCTGCGCGAGGAGATCGCGGCGGCCGGCTGGGAGGTTCGCGACGTCGCCGGCGAGCCCGGCTTCCAGCTCGTGCGCAGGCAGTGACCGCCCCCCGAGAGCTCGTCTACGGCCGTCACCCCGTCCGGGAGGTGCTGCGGGCCGGCCGGCGCGAGGCGCTCGAGCTGCTCGCGAGCGAGCGGGCGCTCGCAGCCGAGCCCTGGCTTCGCGAGACGTCCGGCCTGCGAGTCCAGGTCCGCCCGGAGGCGGTGCTGACGGCGGCGGCAGGCACCCGAGACCACCAGGGCGTGGTCGCGTTCTGCGAGCCTTACCGCTACGCGGACGCGCACGAGCTCGCGGCGGGCGAGTGCCCGCTGCTCGTCTGCCTCGACGGAGTCACCGACCCGCACAACCTCGGCGCCGTCTGCCGCTCGGCCGAGGGGGCCGGCGCGAGCGGCGTCGTTCTGCCCGAGCGCGGCGCGGCCCGGGTCACGGCCGCGGTCTGCCGTGCCTCCGCCGGCGCCGTCGAGCACCTGCCGGTCGCCGTCGTCGTCAACCTCGCCCGCTACCTCGGCGAGATCAAGCGGGCCGACCTCTGGGCCTGGGCCGCCGCCGAGGACGCGGACGCCTCGCTCTGGGAGACCGACCTGACCGACGGCACCGCGCTCGTCCTCGGCGCCGAGGGCTCCGGAGTCAGGCCGGGCGTGCGCCGCGCCTGCGACGGCGCGATCGCGATCCCACTCGCCGGCCGGGTCGCCTCCCTGAACGTGAGCGTGGCCGCGGGCGTCATGCTGTTCGAGGCTGCCCGCCAGCGTGCCTGAGCCGACACTGTTCGTCTTCGACGGCTACAACCTGCTGCACGCGGGGAGCGTCGGCTCGCGCGAGGAGCTCGTCGACCGCCTCGCCGGCTTCGTCGCGCTCAGGGGCGCGCGTGGCGTCGTCGTCTTCGACGGCACCGGGGAGGAGCGAACGGTCGGATCGCTCGAGGTTCGCTTCGTCCGGCACGCGGACGAGCTGATCGAGCGGATCGCGGCCGAGCGGCGCGGGGCCGAGCGGGTCGCGGTCGTCTCCTCCGACGCGGCGATCCGCCAGACCGCGGGGCCCTGGGTCGAGCGTGTCTCCTCGCGCCACTTCCTGCGCGAGCTCGCCGCCGAGCGGTTGCCCCGGCCCGACCCGGCCGGGCGCTCGAAGCTCGAGGACCAGCTCGACCCGGAGACGCGCGCGAAGCTCGAACGCTGGCGGCGGGGCCGACCCGAGTAGCGGCCCCCTGTCCGGTCCGGCCATCCTGTCCGGCTGCGTGCGGAGCGGGACGATGTCCGGGTGCTCGCGCGCCCCCGAGATCTCGCACCGCTCCGGGACGATCTGTCCCTGATCATGGAGTACCTGATGCGGATCAACGCTAAGCTGGAGGGGATCGAGCGCCTGATCCGGGACGAGGATGACCAGGAAGACGGGACCGACTCCTGAGGAGCAAGCGCGGTGGGACGACGTCCAGCGCCGGCTCCAGGAGCGCATCGTGTTGCGCGAGGCGGAGCAGCGCGAGCGCCTCGAGCGTGAGGCTCGCCGCCGCCGACGGCTCCGGCGCCTCTCGCTCGGCCTGCTCGGGCGCGGGTAGCCCGCCTGCAGGCCCGGCCGCCTAGAATCCGGCCGGTGCCCGACCTCGAGCTCTGCTACACGCCCGCGACCGAGCTCGCCCGGCTGATCCGGGCCGGGGAGCTGTCCCCGGTCGAGATCGTCCGAAACAGTCTCGCGCGGATCGAGCAGGTCAATCCGGTCCTCAACTGCTTCTGCTTCGTCTACCCGGAGGAGGCGCTCTGGCTCGCCCGCGAGGCCGAGCGGGCGGTGCGGGAGCGGCGGGTGCTCGGGCCCCTCCACGGCGTCCCGATTGCGATCAAGGACCTGACGCCGACGGCGGGCAAGCGCACGACGATGGGCTCGTACGCGTTCGAGCACTGGGTGCCGGACCGCAGCGCGGCGCTCGTCGAGCGACTGCTCGGCGCCGGGGCGATCATGGTCGGGAAGACGACGACCCCCGAGTTCGCGTACTCGAGCTTCACCGAGAGCCCGCTCTGGGGCGTGACCCGCAACCCGTGGAACCCGGAGCGGACGCCGGGGGGCTCCTCCGGCGGCTCCGGGGCGGCGGTGGCGTCGGGCTGCGTGCCGCTCGCCGAGGGAACGGACATGGGCGGATCGGTGCGGATCCCCGCGTCCTGGTCGGGCCTCGTCGGCCTGAAGCCGAGCTTCGGGCGGATCCCGCTCGACTTCCTGCCGACCCAGTTCGACACGATCCAGCACTTCGGCCCGCTCGCGCGCACGGTCGGGGACGCGCGGCTGTTCCTGGCGGTGGCGCAGGGACCGGACGATCGGGACATCATGTCGATCGCGCCCGCGCTCGATCTGTCGTCGCCGCTCGAGGCGGACGTGGCGGGGCTGCGGCTCGCGCTCGACGTCGACCTCGGCTGCTACGCGATCGATCCGGAGACGGAGGCGGCGGTGCGCGACGCGGCGGAGGCGCTCGCCGGAGCCGGGGCGGAGGTCGAGGAGGTGGATCTCGGCTGGACGCGGGAGCTCCCGGACGCGTGGCTCGACCACTGGGGCGTCTACCTGGCCGCGATCTTCGGCGACAAGCTCCCCGAGTTCCGCGACCGGATGGATCCGCGGGTGGTCGCGCTGATGGACGCCGGGCTCGCGCTCGGCGCGGTTGACTTCAAGCGGATCGAGTTCGTGCGCACCCGCCAGTGGCAGAGCTTGCGCCGGATCTTCGAGCGCCACGACGCGCTGCTCGTGCCGACGATGTCGCGCCCCGCCCCGCCGGCCGATCAGGACGACTTCGTCTACTACAAGGACCAGGGCGACGGTCTCTACCACGGCCTCGACATCACGACGCAGTTCAACTTCGTCAGCCAGTGCCCGGCGCTGAGCGTGCCGGCCGGCTGGAGCGCCGAGGGGCTCCCGATCGGCCTGCAGATCGTCGCGCGCCGCTACCGCGACGACGAGGCGCTGCGGATCGGCGCCGCGCTCGCGCGCGTGCGCCCGTGGGCCCACCGCCGCCCGCCGCTCTGAGCTCCCGCGCGCGTCGTGTTAGGGGAGTGTTGAGGGGTCTGACCCCGGGGTCAGACCCCGCCCGGACCGCCCCCGGCGAGATCTCGATCATGTTGGACGGGCGGCACTAGCCTTGAAGTTTTCTGCAGGGAGTGCTATGGTCATGACCTCAAGTAGAGGGTGAGATAATCCGACCGGGCGAGCGCTCGCGGCACTCGGCCGGTCGCGAACAGGGGGGATCCGGTGGCGCAACGCCAGCTCACGGCCGCGCAACTCGCTAGTAAAGCTCAACGAGAGGTTGAGGATCTCCATCTCGTGCTCAGGTCGCGCAACGGCGACGACCATGCGCTCGACGCGCTGATTCGCCGCTACACCGGCTTCGTGCGGCTGAAGGCCAGCTCGTACTTCATCGCCGGCGGCGAGTCCGAGGATCTGATTCAGGAGGGGCTGATCGGCCTCTACAAGGCGGTGCGGGACTTCCGGTCGGACAAGGAGACCTCGTTTCGCAGCTTCGCCGAGCTCTGCATCACCCGCCAGATCATCACCGCGATCAAGACGGCGACGCGCTTCAAGCACGCGCCGCTCAACACGTACGTGTCCTTCAGCCAGACTCCGGCCGGCCAGGACGACTCCGACGTGACGGTCGGCGACGCGCTCGCCGGGCCGGCCGTCGACGATCCCGCGATCTGCGTGATCTCGACCGAGGAGCTCCAGAGCCTCGTCTTCGCCCTCGGCTCGGGCCTGTCGCGGCTCGAGGCCGACGCGCTGCGCCTCTACCTCGAGGGGCTCTCCTACGAGCAGATGGCCGAGGAGCTCGGCTGCGACACGAAGACGATCGACAACGCGCTCCAGCGCGTCAAGCGCAAGGTGCTCGCCCACCAGGCCGAGCGCCAGGTTCTCCAGTAGGGGGCCTCGGCTCGCCCGGCGGCTCGTCGCTCGCGTCGGCTGTGGCTCGGCGACCGGCGGTGCAAGCCGGTGAGAGGACTCGAACCTCCAACCTTCGCCTTACAAGGGCGCTGCTCTACCTGTTGAGCTACACCGGCGCGCCGTCACGGTAGCGCAGGACGCGCCGCCGTACGCGCCCGACGTCGCTGCGGGAGCTACCCGTCCGCGGGGCGAACGGAGGTGAGCTCCCAGTTGATGGAGCTCTCGGACTCGACCGTGACCGACGCCGTGTAGACGACGTCCTGTCCCTGCTCGACGGCGGCCACGTCGCACTCGAAGGTGCTGCCGACCTCGACGGAGGCATCGTCCGGGCAGTCGACCGCGGAGACCTCGACGCCGGTCTCGGCAACTTCCTCGGGGATCTGCTCGTTCAGCTTGTCCTCGATCGCGCCGATCGTGAGGCTGCCGCCGCACGCCGCGGCGACGAGCGCGAGCGGGAGCGCGAGCAGTGCGAGGCGGCGCCGGGACATCGCGCAGGATTCTAGAGAGCCCGTTCAGCCGGCGCAACTCGCTACCCGTAGCGTCTCCGCGCGCGGTGTCTCGATTCGCGCTGCCCCGACCTCCTGAGCACAATGAGGCGATGCGCATCCTGCTCGTCTCGCAGATGTACCCGGGCCGGGCCGACCCGGACCTCGGCGTATTCGTCGCCCAGGTCGAGCGGGAGCTGCTCGCCCAGGGCCACGAGCTCGAGCGGGCGGTGATCGACCGCCGCGGTGGCTCCCGCACGAAGTACGCGGAGCTCGGGCGGGACGCCGTGCGCAAGGCCCGCCGGTTTTCACCGGACGTGGTCTACGCTCACTTCCTCGTACCTGCCGGCGCGCTCGGCGCGCTCGCCTCGCTCGCCTCGGGCGCCGCGCTCGTGCTGACCGCGCACGGCCGGGACGTGCGCAACATCGGCGCCATCCCCGGCGTGCGGGGGGCAACGCGACTCGCGGCCCGCCGGGCAGCCGCAGTGGTCGCCGTCTCCGGCTACCTGCGTCGCGAGCTTCTGCTCGCCCTCCCGGAGCTCGCCGGGAAGACCGAGGTGATCGACTGCGGCGTCGATCTGCGGCGGTTTCGCGGGCGGGACGCCGGGGAGGCGCGGGCGCTGCTCGGCTGGGAGGGCGAAGGTCCGTTCTTCCTGTTCGTGGGCTCGCTCGACGAGCGCAAGAACGTCTCCCGGCTGCTCGAGGCGTTCGAGCGGCTCGGGAGCGGTCAGCTCGCCCTCGTCGGCGACGGCCCGCTCCGGGCCCGGGCGGAAGGGCGGGCGCGCGTGCGGCTCGCCGGCCGGGTCCCGCATCCGCGAGTTGCGGAGTGGATCGCGGCCTGCGACGTGCTCGCGTTGCCGAGCACGATCGAGCCATTCGGGCAGACGTTGCTCGAGGCGATGGCCAGCGAGCGCTCGGTCGTGGCGACCAGGATCGGCGGGCCGCCCGAGTTCGTGCCGCCCGGGGCGGGCGTCCTCGTCGACCCCCTCAGCGTCGACTCGATCGAGGCGGGACTGCGGGAGGCGCTGGAGTTGCCGAGGCCCAACCGGACGGCGAGGCTCGCCGCCGCCGAGCACGACGTCGTCCGCCAGGCCCTGCGGATCGCCGACCTGCTCGAGCGGGTGGCGCGGCGGCGCTGATGCACGGCCACGCTCATGGTCATGCCCACGGCCACGGTCACGGCGTCAGTCCGGTGCGCGGCGGCCGGGCGCTGGCCGCCGCGTTAGCGCTCACCGCCGCGTACACGGCTGCCGAAGCTGTCGGGGGGCTCCTCACGGGCAGCCTCGCCTTGCTTGCCGACGCGGGGCACATGCTCTCCGACAACGTCTCGCTGGGGCTGGCGCTCTTCGCCGCGTGGCTCGCGACGCGGCCGCCGACCGCGCGGAAGACGTTCGGCTACAGGCGGGCCGAGATCCTCGCCGCGCTCGGAAACGGGGTCACGCTCGTCGCGATCTCGATCTGGGTGTTCGTCGAGGCCGGCCGGCGCCTGTCCGCGCCCGGGGAGGTCCTCGGCGGCTGGATGCTGGCGGTGGCGCTCGTCGGCCTCGCTGTCAACCTGGCGGCGGGCGGCGTGCTCCTGCGCTCACGGCGCGAGAGCCTCAACGTCGAGGCGGCGTTCCGGCACGTCGTCGCCGACGCGCTCGGCTCGGTCGGCGTGATCGCCGCCGCCGCGATCGTGCTCGCGACGGGGTGGACGCGCGCCGACGCGCTGGCCGGGCTCCTGATCGGCCTGCTCGTGCTCGCGAGCGCCTGGACGATCCTCAGGGACGCGACCAGGATTCTGCTCGAGGCGGCGCCGGAGGGGATCGACCCCGCCGACGTCGGCCGGCGGCTGGTGCGGACGAGCGGCGTCGTCGACGTTCACGACCTCCACATCTGGACGATCACCTCCGGCTTCCCGGCACTCGCCGCCCACGTGCTGGTCGAGTCGGGCGCGGACTGTCACCGGATCCGGCTCGAGCTCGAGCGCGTGCTGCGGGAGGAGTTCGGGCTCGAGCACACGACACTCCAGGTCGACCACGCTGGCTCGCGCAGCGGGCTCCAGGTGCGCCGGCTCGGGTAGCGGGCGCGCGCGCCCAGCCGCTATCCTGCTCGCATGCTCGGCGCCCTGGCCGTCTGGCACGTCCTCACCTCGATCGCCCTGATCGTGCTCGTGCTCATGCACTCCGGTCGTGACACCGGCTTCGGCGGGCTCGGCTTCACGCCGATGTCGCACGGCGGCCAGCACATCGTCGAGCGCAACCTGACCCGTCTGACCGTGGTCGTGGGGATCGTGTTCACGGCGAACACGATCGGGCTCTTCTACCTCCTCTAGGCCGGGTCAGAGCCGGTCGACGACGTCGACCGGGACGCCGTAGGCCTCGAGCGCCGCGGCCACCCCCTCGGCGGGCGCCGTCGCCAGGCCGCCCCGGCCGGGAACGAGCCGCCGCGCGGCGCGGGCTGCCGGAACGAGGAGCCGCGACGGGTAGGCGTGCGACGCGCGCCAGCCGTCCTCGCACTCGACCACCGTGCCCCAGAGGGAGACCCGCCCGGCCACCCGGGCGACGCTGTCCGGCTTGCGCGACACCTGGCGGCCGAAGTCGAGCGCGGCAGCCGCCGTGCGCGTCCCGTGGATGCCGCAGCCGCAGCGCTCGCGCGGAGCGTAGTGGGGCGGGAGGCGGGCCAGCGCCGGCTCGAGCAGCGAGCGCCTGCACGCTGCCGTCGCCTCGCGCCGGGCGGGCCACACCGCCCAGAACGCGAGCGAGCAGAGCCGCAGCGCCCCGTCGAGCTCGACGACGTCCCAGACCCGCCAGCCCACGCGCGGCTCGATCAGGGCGGGAGCCCCCGGGCCGGGCATCAGCCGCCCGTCAGCCGGTAGATGGCGCCGTCGAGGGAGACGAGGTAGAGCTCGCCGCCGGGCCCCTCGCCGAAGGACGACAGGCTCTCGACCTCGAGCGAGTGACGCCGGACGTCCGTCGCCTTACCGCTCTGCTGGCGCAGGCTCCAGATCCGGCCGCTGCAGTAGTCGCCGAAGAAGTAGCGGCCGCCGGCGGCCGGGATCGCCGAGCCGCGGTAGACGAAACCGCCGGTGACCGAGCAGCCGTTGTCGCGTCCGTAGACGTGGATCGGCCCGACGAGCTTCCCCGCCGGGTTCGCCGCCCGGTCCTCGTAGCGCTCGCGGCCCTCGTACACGTCCCAACCGTAGTTCTCGAGCCCGGGGCTCGACCGGCGCGTGAAGTCGATCTCCTCCCACCGGTCCTGGCCGACGTCGGCGATCCAGAGATCCCCCGTCGAGCGGTCGAACGAGAACCGCCACGGGTTGCGCAGCCCGTAGCCGGCGAGCTGCCACTTCGCGTCCGCCCGGTCGACGTTCAGGCGCAGCAGCTTGCCGAGCCGCGAGGAGAGGTTCTGCGCCCGGTTTCCCGGATCGCCGCCCGAGCCGCCGTCGCCCATGCCGACGTAGAGGAGGCCGTCGGGACCGAACGCGAGCTGGCCGCCGTTGTGGTTCTCGTAGGGCTGGTCGACCCAGAGGAGCTGGCGGCGCTTGACCGGCTGCCCGCTCGTGCGCGCCTCGTACTCGACGACGCGCGTGTCGCCGCGCCGGTCCGTGTAGTCGACGTAGAAGCGGCGGTTCGACGCGTAGTCCGGGTGGAAGGCGACGGAGAGGAGCCCCTGCTCGCCGCCGCTGCGAACGAGGCTGCGGAGGTCGAGGAAGGGGCTGGAGCGCAGCTCGCCGCCCTCGAGCACGCGGATCGTCCCGGCCTGCTCGACGATGTAGACGCGGTTCGGCTCGCCGGGCGCGGCCGCGACGTGGACGGGCGCGGCGAGCCCGCCCACGACCTCGACCAGGCGGAGCTTCAGCTTCGCCCCCGCGGCCGCCTCCACCTCGGGGGCGCCGGCCTCGGCGGCCGTCCCCGCCGGCGCCGTCTCCGCCTCCGGGGCGGGCGGTGGCTCGCCGGCCGGCTCTCCCGAGCCGCAGCCGGCGAGCGCGGCGGCCGCGAGCGCGAGCGCGATCAGCCTCATCGGGACACGGTAGCGGGCGCCGGCCCCGGACGGGCGAGCGCCCCGGGATCCGGGGCGCTCAGGTCATGCGCTGGAGAGGACTTGAACCTCCACGAGCCTGAGCTCACAAGGCCCTCAACCTTGCGCGTCTACCAATTCCGCCACCAGCGCGCGCACGCGAAGTCTAGCGTTGACGACGTCCGCCCGGGGCGCTACTCTGGAGCGAACAGGTGTTCGATCAGGAGGGTGAGATGCTGAGCGAACGGCAGCGTGAGATCTACGACTTCATCGTCGCGTACGCGCGTCGCCACGGGTATCCGCCGACCGTGCGCGAGATCGGCGCGGAGGTCGGGCTCGCGTCCCCCTCGACGGTGCACGTCCACCTCGCGAAGCTCGAGCAGGCGGGCTACGTGCGTCGCGACCCGGCGAAGCCGCGCGCGCTCGAGCTGGTCGGCCGCGAGCGCGAGCCCGGGCATGACGCGGGCCACGTGCGCGTGCTGCCGCTCCTGGGCGAGATCGCGGCCGGCTCGCCGCTCCTCGCCGAGGAGAACGTCGAGGACTACCTCGCCGTGCCGGAGACGCTCTCGCGCGGCGGCGAGGAGTTCCTGCTCCGTGTCCGCGGCGAGAGCATGATCGAGGCGGGGATCATGCCCGGCGACGTCGTCGTCGTCCGCCGCCAGCAGGCCGCCGAGAACGGGGACGTCGTCGCCGCGCTCGTCGGGAACGACGAGGGCGCGAGCGAGGCGACCGTGAAGACGTTCTACCGCGACGGCGGCCGCGTCCGGCTTCAGCCCGAGAACGCGGCGCTCGAGCCCCTCTACCCCGAGCACGTCCAGATCCTCGGCAAGGTTGTGGGGCTGTTTCGCCGGCTATGACCGTCGCCGTGCTTGCCCGCACCCTGGACGAGGAGCTCGAGGCGCTGCTCGCCGGCGACGCCGGGGAGTGCCCGGTGTGCGGGGAGCCGGCGGAGGCCGCGGGCGGGCGGGTCGAGTGCCGCGCCTGCGGCTCGGTGCTCGAGGCGTGCACGGGAGAGGGCGAGCCGCAGCTCGCGCTCGTGTGAGGGCTCATTGTCACTGGTTATACTCCGGGTATGAAAACGGCTGTCTCGATCCCCGATGACCTGTTCCGGCAGGCGGAGGAGCTGGCCCACCGCCTCGGCAAGTCGCGCAGCCAGGTATATCGCGAGGCTCTTGCGGAGTACGTTCTGCGGCGCGAGCCGCGCTCGGTGACCCGCATCCTGGACGAGTTGGCTGCCGAGCTCGATGGCGAGCTTGATCCATGGGTCGCCGCCGCCGCCCGGGGAGTCCTCGAGCGCGCCGAGTGGTAGTCAGCCAGGGCGATGTCTTCTGGGCGTCGCTCCCGGATCCGACCGGATCCGGGCCCGGGCTTCGCCGGCCGGTCGTGGTCGTCCAGGGTGATGCGTTCAACGCGAGCAGACTCGCCACCGTCGTCGTCGTTCCGCTCACGAGCAATCTCCGCTGGGCGGCGGCGCCGGGAAACGTGCTGCTACCCGCTACTCGCACCGGGCTTCCGAAGGACTCCGTCGCGAACGTCTCGCAGATCGTGACGATCGATCGCGGTGTGCTGGCAGAGCGCGTCGGCCGGGTTGCCCCGGCAGACCTTGCCGTCGTTCTCTCCGGGTTCGACGTCGTTCTCGGCCGCACGTAGCCTCTCGCGTTCCGCGCTACACTCGGGAGCGCAGGCCGGGTGGCCGCGGGCCGCTCCGGCGGTCCGAGGAAAGTCCGGACACCGCAGGGCAGGACGCTGGGGAAACCCCAGGCGGCGAAAGCCGACGGAAAGTGGAACAGAAAGGACACCGCCTCCCAGGGGGTAAGGGTGAAACGGTGGGGTAAGAGCCCACCAGCGTCGCGGCGACGCGGCGGCTCGCCAAACCCCGTCCGGTGCAAGGCAAACAGGCTCCGCTACCAGGTGGCCCGCCGAGGAGCCGGGTACGCCGCTCGAGCCGCCGGGAAACCGGCGGCCTAGATGGATGGCCACCCTCGACAGAATCCGGCTTACAGGCCTGCTACGGAAAAAGCCCTGGAAACGGGGCTTTTTCTATGCCTGCGATTCGCCGGCGACTCGTCAGGCTCGCCCCGCGGCGGGGTGACCGCGGTCTCCTACAGGCGCCAGGCGCCCTGGCGGGCCTCGAACACCGGGAGCGTCCGCAGCGGACGATCCGGAGCGGCTCGCCGCGGATCGGAGCCGCCTCAGCCTCTTGGCCGCGGGGTACGCGCTGAGGACCCGAGCTCGCGCTCGAAGCGGTCGAGGAGGGCGAGGAGGTCCGCGCGGCGGACAGCGAACTCGGGCTCCGTCCGCCCGGGTGCTGACGCTGCCGCCCCTACCGCCGCGGCCCCCCGTCGCCTGCCACTTGACCCGCGAGCCCGCAGTTGACAAAGTTCGCGGTGTTGGTCATAACATCATACCGAGACATGGGAGGAACGTACCGATGACGACCCAGGCCCGGCGCTCGGCGGGCATCAACTTGGCGGGCCCGCCCGCCGCGCCCGAGGACATCCGCTCGATCGGTAGCACGCTCGACTGGCTTCGCCGCGAGGGGCTCCTGCTCGAGACCGACGTCCCGGTGAGCGGCGATCTCGAGGTGATCGGGCTCCAGAAGCACTTCGACGGCAGCGTGCCGATCCTGTTCAACAACGTCAGGGACTACGAGCACGCCCGGGTCGTCACGAACCTCTTCTGCAACATGGACATCCTCGACCGGATGTTCGGCTGGGAGGGGCGGCAAGACCGCACGCGCAAGCTCGCGCACGCGCTGACCCACCCGCTGCCCTGCGAGATCGTCACCGGCGACGAGGCGCCCTGCCAGGAGGAGGTGATCACCGACGACCTGGACGTGAACAAGTACGTCGTGACGATCCGCCACACCGCGCTCGAGCCCGAGCGCACCATCGGCAGTGGCAATAGCGTCGTCGTCGGTGACTACTTCCGCGGCGGCAGCCACATCGGCTACAACCGCATGAACTTCCGCTGGGGCAACGTCGGCACGTTCCAGTCCGCGCCCGGCTCGCACATGTGGCAGGTGATCACGGAGCACTACGACGACCCCGATGGGATCCCGCTGACGATGTGCTTCGGCCTGCCACCGGCGTGCACGCTGATCGCGGGCGGCGGCTTCGACTACGTCGTGCTCCCGCGCGGGGCCGACGAGCTGGGCGCGGCGGGGGCCGTTCAGGGCTTCCCGGTGCGACTCGTCAAGGCGCGCACCGTCGACGCCTGGGCCGTGGCGGACTGCGACCTCGTCCTCGAGGGCGTGCTGAAGCCGCGGGACAAGCGCTACGAGACCGCCGACTCCGAGGAGGCGGGGGTCCAGGGCCGGCTCCCGTTCCATCCCGAGTGGGCCGGCTACATGGGCAAGGCCTACCGCGCACCGACGTTCCATGTCTCCGCGATCACGATGAGGCGCCGCGAGTCGAAGCCGGCGATCTACGCGCTCGGCGTCCACATGGCAGACGACTCGAACATCGATACGACCGTTCGCGAGGCCGCGATCTACGAGCTCTGCGAGCGGCTCCAGCCCGGCATCGTCCAGGACGTCCACATCCCCTTCTGCATGACCGACTGGGGCGGCTGCATCATCCAGGTCAAGAAGCGCAACCGGATCGAGGAGGGCTGGCAGCGGAACTTCCTCGCGGCGGCGCTCGCGTGCAGCCAGGGGATGAGGCTCGCGATCGCGGTCGACACGGACATCGACATGTACTCGATGGACGACATCATGTGGGCGCTGACGACGCGCGTGAACCCGCACACGGACATCCTCAACCCGCTCCCGGGCGGGATCGGGCAGACGTTCCAGCCGGCCGAGCGGATGACCGCCGGCGAGAAGGAGTGGACGGCCTCGAACACGCGCTTCGAGGGCGGGATGGGGATCGACGCGACGATGCCGTTCGGGTACGAGAGCGACTTCCAGCGTCCCGTCTACCCCATCGATCGCGTCGACCCTGCCGACTGGTTCAGCGGCGACCAGGTCGAGGCGGCGCGAGCCGTGATGAAGGGCTGGGTGGAGGTGCTGGCGCGGACCGGTCGCTGACCCGGTGGCGGTCCCGCGTCGCACGGCACCCGCATGGAGCGCCCGCTCAGCTTCCGCGCCCTCGATCTCACCGGCGAGCTCGGCTGGCTCTGCGGCAAGATCCTCGCCGACTGGGGTGCTGACGTCGTCAAGATCGAGCCGCCCGGAGGCGAATCCGGGCGGCGCTCCGCGCCGCTACTGCCGGACGGTGTCGGCGCGGCGTGGCTCGCGTTCAACGCCGGCAAGCGGGGTATCGTGCTCGACCTCGAGCTGGCCGGCGACCGCGAGCGGCTCCTGCGCCTCGTCGAGGGAGCCGACGTCGTGCTCGAGAGCTTCGCGCCCGGCTACCTGGCCGGGCTGGGGCTGTCGTTCGAGCGGCTGCGCGCCGCCAATCCGCGGCTCGTCCTGACCTCGATCACCCCCTACGGGCAGACGGCGCCCGCCGCCGCCGCCCCGGCCTCGGACCTCGAGCTGATGGCGGCCTCGGGCGCCGTCTGGCTTGCGGGCGACTCCGACCGTCCCCCGGTGCGCATCTCCGAGCCCCAGGCGGCGTGCTGGGCGTCGCTGCACGCGGCGCTCGGGACGCTCGTCGCGCACCATCACCGCGAGCTGACCGGTCGCGGGCAGCATGTGGACGTGTCGGCGCAGGCGGCGGTCGTGACAGCGCTCGCCCACGCCCCCTACTTCTACGATCTGAACCGGGAGGTCCCGGCGAGGAACGGCCCCTTCCTCGTCGGCCGCAACATCGACGGCGCGGCGATGCGCAACGTCTGGCCGTGCCGGGACGGGCACGTCAGCTTCGCCATCTACGGCGGCGCTGCCGGCCGGAACTCCAACCGCCAGCTGGTTGCCTGGATGGCCGAGCGTGCGATGGCGCCTCCCTGGCTGGTCGAGCTCGACTGGGAGAGCTTCGAGCCGGCCACGATGACCGCCGACGAGGTACGCCGCCTCGAGGACGCGATCGCCCCGTTCGTGCTGACGGTGACGCGCCGGGAGTTCCTCGAGCAGGCCGCGGCGCGGCGGATCCTCGCCTACCCGGTCGCCCGCGTCGACGACATCGCGTGCGACCCGCAGCTCGAGAGTCGCGAGGTCTGGCAGGAGATCGCGGCTGCCGAGTCCGGCACCCCGGTGCGCCTTCCCAGCGGTCTGCCGCGCTTCGGGAGCGCGCTGCCGCGCGTCGCACGGCCCGCCCCGCGCGTGGGCGAGCACGACGCGGAGATCCTCGGAGCCCCGCTCGCGAGCGCCAGATGAGCGAGCCGGGGCGGGCCCAGGCGCTCGCGGGGCTACGCGTCGTCGAGCTCGGCGGTTTCGCCGCGGGACCGTGTGTCGGCAAGCACCTCGCTGATCACGGCGCGGAGGTAATCCGAATCGAGAGCAGGCACGCGCTCGACGGGTTTCGCACGAACTACCCGCCCTTCAAGGACAACGAGCCGGGTCCCGAGCGGGCGGCGCTGTTTGCCATGACCAACGACAACAAGCTGAGCGTCACGCTCAACCTCAAGACGCCCTCGGGCGTGGCCGTGGCGCGGCGGCTGATCGCCAGGGCTGACGTGGTCGTCGAGAACTTCACCCCCGGTGTGATCGACCGCCTCGGGCTCGACTACGAGACGCTTCGTGCCGCCAACCCCGGCCTGGTCCTCCTGAGCACGTGCAACCAGGGGCGCACCGGGCCGCGCTCCCGTCAACCCGGCTTCGGTACCCAGCTGACCGCGCTGTCCGGCTTCGTCCACGTCACCGGGTGGCCCGATCGCGATCCGTCTCTCCTCTTCGGCCCCTACATCGACTACATCGCCGTCGGGTACGGGGCGTGCGCGGTCCTCGCCGCCCTCGACCGGCGGCGGCGGACCGGTGAGGGCTGCCACATCGATCTCTCCCAGTACGAGGCCGGCGTCCAGTTCATGGCCCCGGCGCTGCTCAGCTACTTCGCCAGCGGCCGGATCGCAGACCGTTGTGGCAATCGTCACCCGGTCGCCGCACCCCATGGCGTCTACCCGTGCCTCGGCGAGGAGCGCTGGGTCGCCCTCAGCGTCCACGACGACGCCGAGTGGCGGCGGTTTCGAGCCGCGCTCGGCGAGCCGCCTTGGGCGCTCGGCCAGGAGCTCGGGCGGGCGGCCGAACGCAAGCGCCGGGAGGACGAGCTCGACCGCCACATCACCGCCTGGACGGGCGGTCTGGCGCGCGAGGAGGTGGTCGCGAGGCTCCGGGCGGCGAGCGTGCACGTGGCCCCCGTAAACGACATGGCCGACCTGTTCGCCGACCCGGGGCTCGCCGCGCACGGGTTCTGGCAGCCGCTCGACCATCCGGAGCTCGGAGCTCACCACGCGGAGGCCCCTCCCTACCGGCTCACGGAGACACCCGCGGACATCCACACCGCCGCGCCGCTCACGGGCGAGCACACCCGTCGAGTGCTCGTCGAGCTGCTCGGGGTCTCCGAGCCGGAGCTCGCCCGGCTCGAGGCCGAAGGTGCGCTCGAGTAGCCCTGCGCCGCACGCCGGTCGTAGGAGCGGCCCCACCCACTATCGTTCCCCTGGCGTATGAAGACGACCGAGTTCCGACCCGTCCGCCCGACGCGCATCTCGGACAGCGTGGTCGAGCAGATCCGCGACGCGATCTTCCGCGGCGAGCTGCGCCCGGGCGACAGGCTGCCGAGCGAGCGCGACCTCGCGCTCCAGTTCGGCGTCAGCCGGGTCGCGATCCGCGACGGCCTGCGCACGCTCGAAGCGGGCGGTCTCGTTCGCGTCAAGACCGGCGGCGGCGGCGGCCCGTACATCGCGACGCCCGACGTCGAGTTGCTCTCCACCGCTTTCGGCAACCACCTGAAGCTGATCGGCGCGGAGTTTCCCGAGCTCGGCGAGGCCCGGCTCGCGATCGAGACGACCGCCGCCCGGCTCGCCTGCGAGCGCGCGACGAAGGAGGATCTCCGGGTGTTGCGGGCCGCCGTGGGGGACTCCGGCCAGCTGGCGAGCCAGGATCGACACGGCACCGCCGAGACCAGCGTCGACTTCCACACGGCCCTCGTCGCGGCGGCTCACAACCGCGCGCTCGAGGCGATGTTCCAGGCAATCCGGGCGCTGATGCGCGACGCCATCGAGCTGATCCACGCCCAGCTCGCGGACACGCCGGAGGTCGCGAGACGCGTTCACACCCAGCTCTACGAGGCGATCGCGGCGGGGGACGCGGAGACGGCGGTCCAGACGATGCGCGAGCATCTCTACGATTTCATCGACCGGGTCGAGCGAGTCCAGGGCGCGACCCCGGGGCCCTGACCCGCGGACCTGTCAGCGCCGGCGCGTGGTGGCCAGGACCGTCCGCACGGCCGCTGCGATCCGTTCCGGGCTCGTCTCCAGCTCCCGCTCGAGCACGCGGCTGAACGGCACCGGCACGTCCGGGACGGTCACGCGCGCCGGGGGAGCCTGCAGGGCGTCGAATGCCTCCTCGGCGACGATCGCGGCGATCTCGGCGGCGACGCCGCAGCTGCGGTGACACTCGTCGACGACGACGAGCCGGCCCGTCCTGCCGACCGATTCGAGAATCGTTGCCCGATCGAGCGGGACGATCGTCCGGGGGTCGACGACCTCCGCCTCGACACCCTCCCGCTCGAGCTGGTCGGCGGCCTCGAGCGCCTGGAGGACGGTGAGCGAGGTGGCCACGATCGTCACGTCGCGGCCGGCTCGCCTCACCTCGGCGCGGCCGAATGGAAGCTCGTACGGCCCCGCGGGCACCGGGCCTCGCACGGACATCAGCTTCGCATGGTCGATGAGCGCGACCGGGCTGTCGTCGAGGATTGCCGTTCGTAAGAGGCCCTTGACGTCGGCCGGGGACGAGGGCAGCGCGATGCGCAGGCCCGGCGTGTTCCAGAGCATCGCCTGCGGGCTGTGGGAATGCTGGGCGCCGCCGCCGCCGCGCAGGCCGTGGAGCATGTGGAAGACAACCGGGAGCCTGATCCGCCCACCGCTCATGTAGATCGCGTTCGCCGCCTCATTGGCGACCTGGGGGAACGCCTGGAAGAGGAAGCTGGCGGTGGCGACGTCGACCATCACGCGCAGGCCGTTCATGGCGGCGCCGACGCCGAGGCCGCAGGCCGCGAGCTCCGCGCAAGGGGGGTCGAGCACGCGCTGCGGGTACGCGTCCCGGACCCGGTCGAAGTGGACCCGCAGCGGCCCGAGGCCGAGCACGTAGCTACCGACGATGACGAACGCGGGGTCCTCGGCCATCAGCCCGTCGAGCGCCTCGACGAGCGCCTCGGCGTAGGTGAGCTCCCGGGCGGGCGCGGCCGTCACGCGAACACGCCCTCGAACGCGCTGGCCGGGTCGGGGTCGGGGCTCGAGAGCGCGAAGTCGACGGCCGCCTCGACCGCGGCCCGGGCGTCCGCGTCGATCTGCTCGAGCCGAGCGCGGGTGACGACCTCGTCCGCGACCAGCTCGCGCGCGAAGCGCATGAGCCCGTCGCGATCCCGGTACCAGGCGACGAGCTCCGCGGGAGCCGACTGCGGCTCCCAGGCGAAGCGAAGCTCCGTCCCCCCTCCGGGGAGCTCGGGCCAGAGCGGATTGCTGCCGGGCCAGCGGACGACGATCGGCTCGACGAAGGTCGGGCCAGCACCGGCGCGAGCCCGGGCGACCGCCTCGCTGACGGCGGCAAATACGGCGCCGGCGTCGCTCCCGTCGACGGAGACGGCGGGTACGCCCACCGAGCGGGGGATGTCAGCGAGATCACCGGCCGCGGTGACGGAGCCCGGGTAGCCACCGGCCGCGGCTCCGAGCGCCTCGGTCGTGTTGTTCTCGCACACGAAGACGGCCGGAACGCGGAAGAGCGCCGCGGTGTTCAGGGCCTCGAAGGCGGCTCCCTCCTCCATCGCGCCATCGCCGAAGAACGCGAGGACAACCTGGTCGCGTCCGAGCTTCTGCGCGGCGAGCGCGGCTCCGGCGGCGATGGGTAGCACGCCTCCGACCATCCCCGAGGTGTGCGGCACGCCAAGCTCGGGCGCCGAGGCGTGGATGGTGCCGGCCTTCCCGGCGTTGAGGCCGGTCGCCTTACCGAGGATCTCGGCGAGCAGCGCCCCCGGGTCGGCCCCGCGCCCCAGCAGGTGCCCGTGGTTGCGGTGGGTCGGAAAGACGAGGTCGGACGGGCGTAGCGCCCGCAGCGCGGGCAGGCCGATCGTCTCCTGCCCGACGTAGACGTGGTAGTGGCCGAAGGACACGCCGCTCTCGGCCAGACGGATCAGCCGCTCCTCGAAGCGGCGGACGAGCAGCATCCGCCCGAGCAGGGCGTCGAGCTCGGCTGGCGGCAGGTCGGGCAGCATCAGGCGAGCGCCCACACTCGCATACGGGCGTGGCTGCGGCCAGGACAAGCACGCATGGTTTGGTCTAAGTATCATGCCACCGATCTGGCGTCAACCGACAGAGACACGAGGACCGGCGGGGGATGGGCGCGGAGGCTGAAGGCGACGTTCGGGACGCGGACGACCTGGAAACCCACCGGGCGCTGCTGGCCGCGATGTGGCTCGCCAGAGCGTTCGAGGAGCGCGTCTCCGAGTTGTTCTCCGAGGGCCTGATCGACGGGCTGCTCCATCTCGGGATCGGTCAGGAGGCGGTATCGGTCGGGGGCTCGACCGCGCTCGACGCCCGGGATCTCCTCTACGTTCACCACCGCGCGCACGGGCATGCGGTGGCGAGAGGAGCAGATCTCGCGCGTCTGCTCGCCGAGCTCGCGGGGCGCGCAACGGGCTACTGCGGGGGCAAGGGCGGCTCGATGCACATCGCCGCCCCCGAAGTGGGCGTGATGACAGCATCCGGAATCGTCGGCGGCCAGATCCCGCTCGCTCTGGGAGCGGCGCTCGTCTGCCAGCGGGCCGGAGACGGCCGCGTGGCCGCGTGCTTCTTCGGCGACGGCGCCGGCCAAACCGGATCGTTTCACGAATCGCTCAACCTCGCTGCTCTGTGGCGGTTGCCCGCCGTGCTCATCTGCGAGAACAACGGCTGGGCGGAGTTCACGCCGCTCTCGGCTCACACGCCGGTCGAGCGGCTTGCGCGCCACGCGGAGACCTACGGGATCGATGCCGTCACGGTCGACGGGAACGACGTCCTCGCGGTCCGCGACGCGGTCGCAGGCGCGGCGGAGCGCGCGAGGGGGGGTGACGGGCCGGCGTTCGTCGAATGTCTGACGAAGCGGCTGAGAGGTCACTACGAGGGCGATCCAGCCAGGTATCGCGAGCTGTCGGCGGTTGCGGAGTGGAAGCGCCAGGATCCGCTTCAGCGCTTCCAGCGGCTGCTTGCCGAGCACGGTGGGGGGGGCGACCTGGAGGAGTACGAGCGCGCGGCGCGAGCGCGCGTGGACGCCGCAGCACGCGAGGCGCTGGCCGCGCCCTGGCCCGATGCGGGCGAGGTCATGACGGATGTGGACGCCGATGCCTGAGCTGCGCGTTGTCGACGCGATCAACGAGGCGCTCGCGTGCGAGCTCGAGTGCGATCCGGCGGTGCTGCTCCTCGGCGAGGACGTCGCCCTCGGCGGGCCGTTCGGCGCCACGGCCGGCCTGGCCGAGCGCTTCGGTGAGGACCGGGTGCGCAACACGCCGATCAGCGAGGCGACGGTGATGGGTCTCGCGGTCGGCGCCGCCACGGCCGGCGCACGCCCGGTGGTCGAGGTGATGTTCGCGGACTTCCTCACGCTCGGCATGGATCAGCTCGTCAACCACGCCGCGAAGCTGCGCTACATGACCGGCGGGCAACTCGCCGTCCCGCTCACCGTCCGCTCGACGTTCGGGGCCGGCGGCGGCTGGGGCGCGCACCACTCCCAGAGCCTCGAGGCGTGGCTCGCGCACGTGCCGGGCCTGAAGGTCGGGCTGCCCTCCTGTCCCGCGGACGCGTGGGGCATCCTGCGGGCCGCGATCCGCGACGACGGCCCCGTGGTCGTGCTCGAGCACCGCGGTCTCTACTTCGCCCGCGGCGAGGTGAGCACCGCGGGTGAGCCGCTGCCGCTCGGGCGGGCCGCTGTGCGCAGGCAGGGGCGCGACGCCACCGTGGTCGCGCTCGCGCGCATGGTGCCCGCAGCACTGGAGGCGGCCGCGCGGCTCGCCGTGGACGGGATCGAGATCGAGGTGATCGATCCGCGGACGCTCGTTCCGCTCGACCTGGATCTGATCACCGCCTCGGTGCGGCGAACACACCGGCTGGTCGTCGCTCACGAGGCCGTGATCCCGTGGGGACCCGGCGCCGAGATCGCGGCGCTCGTGCAGGAGGCAGCGTTCGACGATCTCGACCACCCGGTGCTTCGGGTCGGCGCGCCACGAGCTCCCGTGCCGGCGAGCCCCGCGCTCGAGCGCGTCTACCTGCCGGATGCGGACGGGATCGAGGTCGCGGTGCGGTCGGCTCTCGCCCGGGCTTCGGTGGATTCGAGCCGGGATCTCCGCGCGGTCCCCTGATGAGGGCGCGCCACGGTCAGCGGCCGGCGGCCGCCGAGCAGGCACCGTGCCCGGCGCCGGTGCGCCCGGACCGCCCGTCCGTCACGCGGCAATCGCTCGGGTCGGTCGCGTCGCCGCCGTTCCGACCGGTGGCAGCGCTCGACAGGATCTCCGGCGAGGGCTGAGGGCCGGGCTGCTCCCATGGCGACGCCGGCTTCCTATCTCGAGGTCGAGGACGTTCGGGTCAGCTTCGGCGGCGTGCACGCGCTCGACGGTGCGAGCGTCGAAGCCGGGGAGGGCGAGATCTGCGGTCTGATCGGTCCCAACGGGGCCGGGAAGACGACGTTGTTCAACTGCGTCAGCGGCCTCTACCGACCGCAGGGCGGACGGATCAGGCTCGGCGGCGAGCCGCTCACCGGGCTGGCGCCCCACCAGATTGCCGCGCGCGGCGTTGCCCGGACGTTCCAGAACGTCGCTCTTTTCCCCTCGCTGTCGGTGGTCGAGAACGTGCTCGTCGGGGCGCACGTGCACGGCCGGGCGGGGTTCTGCTCGAGCCCGCTGCTGCTCCGGCGCGTGGCGCGTGAGGAGCGGCAACTCCGCGCCGCTGCGTTCGGGCTGCTCGATCGGCTCGGGATCGCGTGGGCGGCGCACCACCGTGTGGGCGAGCTCCCGCACGGGACGCAGAAGCGGGTCGAGCTCGCGCGGGCTCTGGCTGCCAGGCCGCGGTTGCTCCTGCTCGACGAGCCGGCGACCGGCCTGACCCGTGGCGAGGTCGACGAGCTCGTCCGCCTCTTGCGCGAGTTGCGCGCGGAGTTCGGCCTGACGATCCTGCTCGTCGAGCACCACATGGGCCTCGTCATGAAGGTCTGCGACCGAGTCGTGGTGCTGCATCTCGGCCGGGAGATCGCCGACGGCCTGCCGCAAGCCGTGCAGACCGATCCGGCGGTGATCAGCGCTTACCTCGGGAGCACGACGTGAGCGTGCTCGAGGTCCACGACTTGCGCACGGGTTACGGATCGGTGCCGGTGATCCATGGAATCGACCTGACGGTCGAAGCGGGAGAGATCGTCGTCATCCTGGGCGCGAACGGCGCGGGTAAGACAACGATTCTGCGCGCGCTGTGTGGCATGTTGGCGCGCGCGGGACGGGTCCTGCTCGAGGGCCGAGACGTGACCGCGAGCTCGACCGCAAGCCTCGTTCGCCTGGGGGTTGCCCACGTGCCCCAGGGCCGGGGCACGTTCGTGGACCTCACCGTCGAGGAGAACCTGCTGCTCGGCGCGTACGTCCGCGACGATCGGGACGTACGAGCGGATGTCGAGTACTGGTACGAGCGCTTCCCGCGCCTCGGCGAGCGACGGCGCCAGCCGGCAGGCAGCCTGAGCGGCGGCGAGCAGCAGATGCTCGCGATCGCGCGCGCCCTGATGCTGCGCCCCCGCCTGCTCCTCTGTGACGAGCCGTCACTCGGGCTGGCGCCGGTGGTCACGAGGGAGGCATTCGTGACTCTCGCCGAGATCAACGCCGCCGTCGGGACGAGCATGCTTCTCGTCGAGCAGGACGCGGCGCTCGCGCTTGGCATCGCGAGCCGCGGGTACGTGATCGAGTCCGGCATCATCGCGACGAGCGGCACGGCGGCGCAGCTCGCCGCCACCGACTCCATCCGCCGCGCCTACCTGGGCGTCTGACATGCAGCTGTTCTTCCAGCAGATCGTCGACGGGCTGACGGCCGGGTCCGTGTATGCGGCGCTCGCGCTCGCGCTGGTGCTCGTGTACCGCGGAACCGGGATCGTCAACTTCGGCCAGGGAGAGATGGGGACGCTCTCAACCTACTTCGCGTGGCAGCTGACGGCCTGGGGAATCCCGGTCTGGGCCGCGGTCGGCGCGGCGATGGCGACAGCCTTCCTCGGCGCCTGCGTCGTCTTTCTCGCCCTCATTCTCCCGCTCTCCAGGCGACCGCTTCTGACCGTCGTCACCGCGACGCTGGGACTCATGCTGGCATGCAACAGCGTTGCGCTCTGGGTCTGGGGTGCGCTCCCGCAGAGCTTCCCGTCGCTGTTCCCCGACAGGGTGTGGGCTGTCGCCGGCGTCAGGTTCACGGCGACGGCTGTCGGTAATCTCGGAGCTCTGCTCTGCGTCGCCGCGCTCCTCTTCGTGCTCTTCGAGCGCACGAAGATCGGTCTCGGGTTGCGGGGGGCGACGTCGAACCCCGAGTCGGCGAGCCTCGTCGGTCTCCGCGTCCGGCAGATGCACATGCTCGGGTGGGGGCTGGCCGCTGCCGTAGGCGCCCTGGCGGGCGCGCTCGTCGCCCCGAAGCTGTTCCTCACCCCGGACATGATGCTTGCCGTTCTCCTCTACGGCGTCGCGGCGGCGGTGCTCGGGGGCTTCGACAGTCCGGTGGGAGCGATCGCGGGGGGGCTTCTGATCGGGGTGGTCGAGAGCCTGGTCGGCACCTACGTCGATCCGATCGGCGCCGAGCTGAAGGTCGCTGTCGCGCTGGTCGTGATCTTCGTCTTCCTGCTCGTCCGCCCCCAGGGCCTGCTCGGGCGCCGCAAGGTGGTCAAGGTATGACGACGCTTCGAGCGCTCGACGCCGCGGGGCCCGGACGGTCGTTCCGGGCGATCGCTCTGGGGGGGTGCGCCGGCGTGCTGGTCGCGCTGCCCTTCCTGCTCTCCGGCTTTCGCACGTTCCAGCTCACCCTCGCGATTGCGTACGCGCTCGCCTGCCTCGGACTCACCGTCCTGATCGGCTACAGCGGCCAGGTCTCGCTCGCCCAGGGCGCGTTCTTCGGGGTCGGCGCCTACTCGGCAGCGATCCTGATCGACCGGGGTGAGGTCCCGATTCTCTTGACGCTACCGGCAGCCGCTGCGATCTGTTTCGTCGCCGGTTTCCTGTTTGGCATTCCCGCCCTGCGGCTGGGCGTCCTCCAGTTGGCGCTCGTCACGTTCGGCCTGAGCGTCGTTCTGCCCCGCCTGCTCCTGAAGCTCGACTGGCTCACCGGGGGTTCCAAGGGGATCCTGATCGAGCCGCCCGCTCCTCCGTCCTGGCTCGGCCTCTCCGCGGATCGCTACCGGTACCTGCTCGCTCTCCTCGTTGCTGCTCTCGTCTTCTTCGCCGGCTCGAGGCTGATGCGTGGGCGCGTCGGACGCTCGCTGCTCGCGATCCACGACCACCAGGTCGCGGCGGAGTCGTTCGGGATCAATGTCACCTGGGCGAAATCGCTGGCCTTCGCCTACGGCAGCGCCTTCGCGGGAGTAGGCGGCGCGCTGTTCGCCTGGATGACGGGCTTCGTGGCGGCCGAGTCCTTTCCGCCCCTGCTCTCGATCAGCATCCTTGCCGGCGCTGTCATCGGGGGGATCACCGCGGTTGTCGGCGCAGCCATTGGCGGTCTCTTCATCCAGTTCGTCCCGGCCTGGGCATCGGACGTCAACCCGGCGCTTTCGGGGTTGATCTACGGGGGCGCGCTCGCCCTCGTGCTCGTTCTACTCCCGGGCGGAGCGGCGGGCCTGCTCACCGGCAGCGGTCGCCGGCTCGCGCGCGGGATCTTGCACCTCCGGGCTATGAGGTCGCTGCCGCGGCCCGGGGGTGCCCGGACGACGGGGCAGCGGTAATCCACACGAAGGAGGAATCATGAGAGGACGTTGGCTCGCGGTGGCGCTGATCCTGACCCTGGCCGCTGGCTTGCTTGCTCTGGCAGGCTGCGGTGGCGACGACGGCGCCGCGCCGCCGCCCGCGACCGAGGACGCCACGACGCCCGAGACGGAGGCGCCGGAGACGGAGGCGCCGGAGACCGCGGCCCCCGAGACCGAGGCGCCCTCGAGCCCTGACCCGGGCATCACCGATGACTCGGTGAAGCTCGGGGTGACCGGTCCCCTTTCCGGTAGGAATGCCGCCTTCGCGGCCATGCACGCCGGCGCCCAGCTGTACTTCGACAGCGTCAACGCCGCGGGCGGGATCGCGATGGCGGACGGGAAGACCCGGACCGTGGAGATCCTGCTCGAGGACGACGCCCAGGAGCCCCAGCGCTCCTTCGAGAACGTGCGCAAGCTGGTCGAGCAGGATCAGGTATTCGCGATCTTCAACGCCCAGGGTACGGCCAACGTTCAGGCGTTTGCCGGCTACCTCGAGGAGAAGGGTGTTCCCGACCTCTTCCCGTTCACCGCTGGCCAGGAGTGGGGTAACGGCGAGTTGCACCCGCTCACGGTCGCCCTGATGCCCGCATTCACGAGCGAGGCGGCGATCGTCTACGACTACCTGAGCCAGAACATGCCCGACGCGAAGATCGCGCTGCTCTACCTCGATACTGACTTCGGGCTCGAATGGAAGGCGGCACTCGAGGGTCTGATCGCCGGGACCGGCATGGAGCTCGTGGCCGCGGAGAGCCATAACATCGCCGACCCGACGATTGACTCGCAGTTCTCGAAGCTGCGGGCGTCGAACGCGGACGTCTTCATCATCGCCACGGTCGGCGGCGGCCCGGTTCAGACGCTCCAGCTTCTGAAGACGAGCGACTGGGCGCCGCAGGTGTACCTCACGTTCGCGTCCTCGTCGCCCGTCACCAACATCATTCCCGCGGGCGAGGGCGCGGGAGTCGGTCTCCTGACGGCGACCTGGCGCAAGCCGCTCGGCCTCGTGGATGATCCGGGCGTTCAGGCCTACCTCGAGGCGTTCGACGAGTTCCAGCCGGGGTACGAGCGTGAGGACGCGCTCGGTTTCTGGGGCTGGTGCAACGCCGCGGCTGCCGCGGAGGCGCTGAAGCGGATGGTCGAGCCGACGCGCGAGGCCCTGGTGTCGGCGGCGCTGAGTCTCGACCAGGTCCCGCTCGACTGCCACCTGCCGGGGATCCCTCTCGATACGAGCGAATCCGATCGCTACGCCATCGAGTCGTGGCAATTGCTCCGCTGGACGGGGGGTGGCTACGAGCCCGTCGGGGAGCCGATCACGAGCTTCGAGGGAGGGAAGACGCCGCAGGTCGAGTCGTAAGCTCGCCGGTCGCGGCCGTCGATCCGACGGCTGCGGCCTCGCCGCCCGCACGGGCGCCGGGCGACCGGCGCCGGGCGCCCGTGCGGGCGAGAGCGACGGGGGCCGGGGTCCCTTGACTGGTCGGTGGCGGTACGATAGTAGTACCACGACATGAGCGATCCTGGCCTTCCGAGGCCCGAGCGATGCATGCATACGTGTTTGGCGGCGCGCGTGACGGTGGTTGTGACGAGACAGGCTTGGCGGCGAGGAGGCTACTGAGGTGAAGCAGCTCACGATCGACGTTGGCGGAACGTTCACCGACTGCCTTGTGCTCGACGAGGCGGGTGATCTCTACAAGTTCAAGGCCGCGACGACCCCTGACGATCCGACCCGCGGTGTCCTCGATGCTGCCACGAAGGCTGCCGCGCAGTTCGGCCAGCCGCTCGAAGCGTTCCTCGGCGGCGTCGCGCGGATCGTGCACGGCACGACGCTCGGGACGAACGCTCTCATCACCCGGCGTGGCGTCCAGGTTGGCCTGATCACGACGGCGGGTTTTCGCGATGAGCTCGAGATGCGCCGCGGGATCAAGAACCTGCACGGATCCATGTTCGACCAGCGGGTGGCGCCCTACGAGCCGCTCGTGCCGCGCTACCTGCGGCTGGGCGTGACGGAGCGCATCCGCTTCGATGGCGAGGTGCTGACGCCGCTCGCCGCCGACGAGGTGCGCGCGGCGACGAGGCGGCTCGTCCAGGACGGCTGTGAGGCGATCGCGATCGGCTTCATCAGCTCCTATGTCAACCCGGCCCACGAGCTCCAGGCGAAGGAGATCGTCAGGGCCGAGGCGCCTGACCTCTACGTCACCACCTCGTACGAGATCCTGCCCGTGTGGCGCGAGTTCGAGCGCTTTTCCTCGACGGTCGTGAGCGCCTACATCGGCCCGCTGATCGAGCGGTACCTGACCAAGCTCGAGCGGGAGCTAGCGACGCGCGGGTTCTCCGGGGCGCTCCTGATGATGCAGGCCAACGCGCTCGTCCAGACCGTCGACCACTGCATCGACCGCGCCGTCTACCTGCTCGACTCCGGGCCGGCTGCGGCCCCCTCCGGCGCCCTCTCGATCGGTGGTCGCAGGGGACACGAGAACGTCCTCTCGGTCGACATGGGTGGCACGAGCTTCGACATCTGCGCGATCCGCGGCGCCACTATCCCGACGACCACGAACAGCTGGGTCGGCGAGGATCGCGTCGCGATCAGGATGGTTGACCTGGTCACGATCGGGGCGGGGGGCGGCTCGCTCGCCTCGATCGACGCGCTCGGTCTCCTGCGCGTCGGGCCCCAGAGCGCCGGCGCCGACCCGGGCCCGGCCGCCTACGGGAAGGGCGACGGCGCCACCGTTACCGACGCGAACCTCGTGCTCGGGTACGTGCCCGCGGACTACTTCCTCGGTGGCGAGATGGTGCTCGACCTCGCCCGGGCTCGCGAGGCGATCGACCGGATCGGCGGCCCGCTGCGGATGGGGGCGGAGGAAGCGGCGCTCGCGATCCACACCACCGCCAATGCGAATATGTGCAACGCGATCAATGAGATGCTGACCAAGCGCGGCCACGATGTCCGGGAGTTCGCGATGGTCGCCGGTGGCGGCTCCGGGGGCGTGCACGCCGCCGGAATCGCGCGGCGCCTCGGCATCCCGGAAGTGATCGTGCCGCGGGTCGCGGCCCTACTCAGCGCCTACGGGATGTACACGATGGACCTCGGGCTCGAGTTCGCACGCTCGAGGTTTCTCAACCGGGCGCGGATCAGTGCGGCCGACCTCCAGGAGATCTTCGCGGAGATGCGGGTCGAGGCCGACGAGGCGTTCGCTCGCCTCGGCATTCCGGAGGCGGATCGATCGTACGCCTCGACGGTCGAGATGCGCTACGCGGGGCAGTTCACCGACGTCGAGGTCGATCTGCCGCCCGGGGAGGTCACGAACGAGTCCCTCGACCGGCTCGTCGAGGACTTCCACCGCAAGTTCAAGCAGCTTTTCCTGTACAGCATGCCCTGGCTCGGCGTCGAGTTCCTCACCTTCCGCCTGCGCGTCTCTGCGCCCCGGCCGCATGTGGAGCTGGCGCCGGCCGAGACCGCCTCCGCGGGCGTCGAGGCGGCGCTCGTAGACACCCGCCGGCTGCTCTTCGACGACGGGCCGCGCGAGGCGCCGATGTACGACTGGGAACGTCTCCAGGCCGGGCATCGGATCGCCGGGCCCGCCGTCATCGTCGACCGGACCACCTCGGTGCTCGTGCCGCCCGACTTCGAGAGCGAGGTGGACGAGTACGGAAGCATCGTGCTCCGTCCGGTCACCGCGCGGGCGAACGAGGCGACAACCGCCGGCACGGCGTCCGCCGCGTAGCCGATCACGATGTCCGCGAACCAAGGAGAGGCCGTGTCGCAGATCGATCCCATCACGCTCGCGACGATCTGGCATTCGTTCCAGTCCACCTGTCGCGAGATGCGCCACATCATCGTTCGTACCGCCCAGGGCTACCTGATGGCCGTGCTCCAGGACCTCTCCGTCGGCGTCTGGCTCGCCGACGGGACGACCGTGGCCGTGCCCGTCGGCCTGCCCCCGCAGTTCATGGGCACCCGCTTCGCGATCGAGGACCTGATGAAGAAGTTCGGGGACAACCTCGAGCCCGGCGACGTGATCCTGGTCAACGATCCCTACGGTGGCGGCCACAATTGCCACCTGCCGGACTGGGGCTTCTTCCGTCCGATCTTCCACGACGGCGAGCTGCTGTTCTGGACGCTCGTTCGCGGCCATCAGATGGACAACGCTGGCAACTTCCCCGGCGGGTACTTCCCGAACGCGTACGACATCCACGCCGAGGGCCTGCGCATTCCGCCGCTGAAGGTGATCAAGGCGGGCGAGGAGCAGTCGGAGCTGTTCGAGCTGATCTGGGCCAATGTCCGCTGGCCGCACGGGGTGCGGATTGACAACTACTCGATGATCGCGACCACGAAGTTCGCCGAGGACCGCATTCTCGAGGTGGTCGGGCGCTACGGCCGCGACACCGTGATGGGCTCGATCGACGAGATGCTCGACCGCTCGGAGCGGGCGGTGCGCGCCGAGATCGCGGCGTTCCCCGACGGAACCTACACGGGCGAGGCGGCCACGGACGACGACGGCACGATCCTCGACAAGCCCGTGTGGGTACGGCTCGATCTCACGATCAAGGGCGATGAGATGACCCTCGACTTCTCGCGCTCGGACCCGCAGACCCCCGGCTTTGTCAACAACGTCTACGCCGCCGCCTACGCGTCCGCCGTCACGACGGTGCTCCTGCACTTCGACCCGGCGCTCGCCGACTTCCACAACGAGGGCTCGATGCGACCGATCACGATGATCGCGCCGGAAGGCCGCGTCGTGAATGCGCAGTACCCCGCCACCGTTGGCGCGGCGCCCGTCGCCGTCGGCACCCAGATCATGGAGTCCGTGCTCGAGGCGCTGGGGAAGGCCGTGCCCGAGCGGTCGATGGCCGCCTGGGGCAAGCATCGCGGCTGCTACACGTTCGCGCTCGACCCGCGCTACGGGCAGCGCTACGTCCGCACGAGCTTTGACTACGACGGCAGCTGCGGCGCGGTCTGGGGCTACGATGGCATGACGGGGCCGAGCACGATGCCGACCATGGGGCAGGTGATGAAGGCCAATATCGAGGAGGCCGAGCTGCGCTTCCCGTGGCGGATGCTGAAGCGCGAGATCTGCACGGACCTCATGGGCGCGGGTCGCTGGCGTGGCGGCGGGGGCATCGACTGGCGAGCGGTGAACGAGGGCGGTGCCGGGAGGATTGCCACGGGCAGCTCGGATGGCGACGAGATGCTCGGCAAGGGCCAGCACGGTGGCCATCCCTGCCCACCCTGCCGCGCGTACCTGCAGCGGGAGGACGGTGAGCTGGTCCGAGCCAAGCCCCACCGACTCGTCGAGTTCATGGAGACCGACACGTACATCAAGCTGAGCTCCGGCGGCGGTGGCGTCGGAGATCCGCGCGAGCGTCCCGTCGAGAAGGTGGTGGAGGACGTGCGCAACGGCTACAGCTCCGTCCAGGCGGCGCGGCTGATCTACAAGGTCGTCCTCGACCCGGAGACGCTCGCGGTGGACGAGGCTGAGACCGCGAGGCTCCGCAGTGAGGACTTCGACGAGTACGAGGTCGTGATCAACGAGGAGTCGCTCGAGGTGGAGATCCAGCCGGTCGCAGACAGGGAGCTGGCGGCGGCCGGCGACTAGCTCGGCTGGCCGGTCAGCCGCCTTTCCAGGTGACGATCGGGGTCCGGTCCGTCGCGCGGTGCGACGACCGGGCCCCTGTCTCGCGTGCCTCGCCCCCGCTCGGCGCCGGTGCGCGAACTGATCTTGACTCGCCCCCGACGGTACGATAGTTATACCGACCCACAGGCCTGCGAACGCGGACAACGGAGGGGACAGTGAGGAAGACAACGTCGAAGAGATGGGCCCTACTGGTGGGACTCGCCGTCCTACTCCTGGGCCTGGCCGTCGCCGCCGGTTGCGGTGGGTCGGACGAGGAGCCGGCGGCACCGGCGACGACCGAGGCGCCGCCGGAGGAGACCGAGGTACCGCCGGAGGAGACCGAGGCGCCGCCGGAGGAGACCGAGGCACCGCCGGAGGAGACGGTCGAGGAGCCCGATCCGGTCGCCGAAGCGGCCGAGGCGATCGCCTTCATCGAGGGGCAGCCGTCCGAGATCCCGATCACGGAGCCGCTCGCCGCGCTTCCCGAGGGCGCAACTGTCGCGTACATGCAGTGCGGAGTCCCCGAGTGCGCCTACCTGGCGCCAGGCTTCCAGGCGGCGGCGGACGCGCTCGGAGTCAAGCTCGTCGTGATCAAGGCCGGCTCGACCGCGCAGACGATCGCGGCGGCGTTCGACTCGGCGATCCAGAAGGGCGTCGACGCGATCCTCGTGCCCGCACTCGATCCGATCACGTGGCCGAAGCAGCTCGAGGAGATCAAGGCGAAGGACATCAAGGTGGTGATCTGGACCGTGCCGACGCAGGAGGAGGGGCTCCACGCCGCCTCCTACCTGACCGCGGCCGACTACGCGCGCGTCGCCACGATCATGGCCAACTACGTGATCGCGAAGTCGGGCGGCGCCGCGAACGTCGTCTACTACCGCTCGCCCGAGTTCATGGTCTTCAACGACGCCGCTGACGCGTTCGTCGCCACCATCACCGAGAAGTGCCCCGGCTGCACCATCGAGACACAGGACGCACCGGTCGCGACGATCGGGACGGAGCTTCCCGGCCAGGTCGTCAGCTACATCCAGCGCAAGCCGGAGACGAACTGGGTCGCGATGGCGTTCGGCTCGATGATGATCGGCGTGCCGGAGGCTCTCGAGGCGGCCGGCCTGGCCGAGAACATCGGCTCGATCTCTCAGGCGGGCGGCCCGGTCAACTACCAGTACATCCAGGCGGGCAAGCAGACGGCCGACGTCACCCTCGACTACCCGTTCTTCACCTGGATGGCGATGGATGCGGTCGCGCGTGCTCTCGCCGGCCAGGAGATCCCGATCGTGGAGATGGACAACGGGCTCTGGACGTCCCAGGCGCCGATCCAGATCCTGACCCAGCCGGACATCACGTTCGACGTGAACCAGATGTGGGTCGCCTACCCGGACTTCCAGGAGTACTTCAAGGGGCTCTGGGGCGTGGGCGGCTGATCCAGGCCCGCAGGGGAGGGGGCGGGCCAGCGCGGCCCGCCCCCTCCGGTGCATCCCGTGACCGAGACACTCCTCGAGATCGACTCCGTCAGCAAGGCGTTCCCGGGCGTGCGGGCGCTCGTCGACGTGTCGTTCTCCGTCGGCCGGGGGGAGATCGTCGCCCTCGTCGGCCAGAACGGCTCGGGCAAGTCCACCCTCGTCAAGATCCTCGCGCGCTATCACGAGCCTGACGCTGGCGCGATCCGGCTCCACGGTCGCGACGACGGGCCGGTCGAGGGTCGGGACGCCCTCGAGAGCCTCCATTTCATCCACCAGGATCTCGGGCTGATTCCGGCGCTGAGCACGGTCGAGAATCTCGACATCGGCCGGCGGCTGGGCGGCCGGCGGGTGCTGCCGCCTCGCTCGCGTGACGAGATCCGCCACGCGAGCGCGCTCGTCGCACGCTTCGGGACCGACTTCGACGTCCGGGCACCGGTGGCGCGCCTGACCGCCGCCGAGCGGACGATCGTGGCGATCGCCCGCGCGCTCGACGGCTGGACCGCGCCGGACAACGTGCTCGCCCTGGACGAGCCGACTGCGGCGCTTCACGGCGAGGAGGTGGACAAGGTCTTCCGCGCCGTTCGCCAGGTGGCTGCCGAGGGCGCGGGGGTGATCTTCGTCTCCCATCGGCTCGACGAGGTGTTCGACCTCGCCGACCGGATCGTCGTGCTGCGTGACGGGCGCCTCGTCGCCGACGCACCCCGGGGGGCGATGACGCACGACGATCTCGTGCGCACGATGGCGGGGCGGCACGTGGCGGCAATCGATCACCACGGAGCGGGTGGCCACGCGCCCCTGCTTGCCGTCCGAGACGTCGTCGGGCACCGGGTACACGGCGTTGGCTTTGATGTCTGCGCCGGTGAGATCGTCGGCGTTTGCGGCATCCTCGGCTCCGGGCGGGAACAGCTCGCCGGCATGCTGTTCGGCGCCTCGCCACGGCTGGCCGGCGAGGTGAGGGTGGCCGGCGAGGAGATCTCCCCGCTCGATCCGGGCGGGGCCATCGCGGCCGGCGTCGCCTTCGTGCCCGCGGATCGGGTCGCGCAGGGCGAGGTGGCATCGATGAACGTCCGCGAGAACCTGACGTTGCCGCTGCTGCGACCGCTGCGGCGGGCCGGATTCAGGCTCTCGCGGCAGGCCGAGCGTGCGGACGCACACCGCTGGCTCACCGAGGTCGACGCTCGGCCGAACGACCCGGAGCGCCCGATCGCGAGTCTCAGCGGCGGCAACCAGCAGAAGGTCGTCCTGGCGCGCTGGTTGCGAACCCGGGCGAAAGTGCTCCTGCTCGACGAGCCGACCCAGGGGGTCGACGTCGCGGCCAAGGCCGCGATCTACGAGCTGATCGAGCGAGCGGCCGCGGAAGGCGCCGGCGTGCTCGTCTCCTCGTCCGAGGCGAAGGAGCTGAGCCTGCTGTGCGATCGGGTGCTCGTGATGCGCGCTGGCCGCGTGGCCGCGGAGATCCCACGCTCCGAGCTGAGCGAGGCGCGGCTGGTCGAGGAGGGCCTGGGTGTCCACGGCGGCGCCCGGGCTGGCGACTGATCACTCCTGATTATGCGCCGCGGCCACGACCCTGATGTGATCGACGGTCCCGTGACCGGCGAGCCGAAGGCGGAGTCGCAGGGGCCCGGCGCGAGCGTCGAGACCCTTCCCGGGGTGGGCGTCGTCTCCACTCGGACCGCCGCGCTGCGCCGTCACCTGAGCTTCTGGAACGTGAGCGCGCTCTACGTGTTCGCGCTCCTGTTCCTCGTCTTCTCGCTCTGGATCCCCGAGCTCTTCCTCACCACGACCACGTGGCGGACGCTGCTCAACGACCAGGCGTTCACCGCGATCGCCGCCGTCGCCCTGGTGGTTCCGCTGGCGGCGGGGGCGTTCAACCTCGCGATCGGCCTCGAGCTCGGCTTCGCGGCCATCTTCGTGGCCTGGCTGCTCGGCACGGCGGGGCTACCGATTCCGGCGGCGATCCTCGTGACGCTGCTCGTCGGCGCGACCATCGGCCTGATCAGCGGTCTGCTCGTCACGCGAGCCCGGATCGACTCGTTCATAGCGACGCTCGGCGTCAGCTCGGTCCTCGCCGCGATGGTCTACTGGGTCTCGCAGGGTCAGCAAATCCTCGGCCTCGGCTCCGGCTTCCAGGAGATCGCGACGGGGAAGCTGTTCGGCATCACCTACCCCGTCTACTACCTGCTCGCGGTCGCTCTCTGCACCTGGTACGTGCTCGAGTGGACGCCGGCCGGGCGGCTCGTGTACGCGACCGGGGGTAACCGGGAAGCAGCCAGGCTCGCGGGTGTCCCGACCAGGATCGTGATCACGGGGTCGTTCGTCGCGTGCGGACTGGTCGCCGCGATCGCGGGCGTGCTCGTCAGTGCCCACTTCGCCACTGGTGATCCGACTGTCGGCCCCGGGTACCTGCTGCCCGCGTTCTCGGCGGCATTCCTCGGCTCGACCCAGTTTCGCAACGGGCGCTTCAACGTCTGGGGGACGCTGGTTGCGGTTTTCGTGCTCGCGACGGGCGTCAAGGGGCTCCAGCTCGCGGGCGCGCCGGTGTGGATCCCCGACCTCTTCAACGGCGTCGCGCTGCTGCTCGCGGTCTGGCTGTCCCGGCTCGAGCGACGCCGCCGGACCGGCGAGGCGGCCCGGTCGCTCTTGAAAGGAATCAGGCCGCGCGGGGCAGCAGGCGGCCGCGTCACGAACTCGCCAGATGGGGGTAGCGCATGACGAACGAGCAGCAGTTCAAGTGGGTCGGCAAGCCCGTCAGGCGGAAGGAGGATCCTCGCCTGCTCACCGGCCGGGGCCGCTACACCGCCGACATCGAGATCCCGGGCACGAAGCATGTCGCGTTCGTTCGCAGCGTGCATGCTCACGCGCGGATCGTCGGCATCGACAGCTCCCGAGCGCTCGCGCTGCCGGGTGTCGTGGCGGTCCTGACGGGCGCGGAGGTACGGGCGAAGACGAAGCCGATGCTCGGCACCCACTACTTCCCGCAGGTTCCGGGAGAGGCGAAGTTCCCCGAGTTCTGGGCTCTCGCGTCGGACAAGGTCAACTACGTTGGGGAGGCCGTTGCCGCGGTGCTCGCCGACAGCCGCTACCTCGCCGAGGACGCGGCCGAAGCGGTCGAGGTGGAGTACGAGCTGCTGCCGCCGCTCGTCGACGCGGAGGCCGCGCTGCAGCCCGACGCCCCGCTCATCCACGAGGCCTGGGGAGACAATGTCGCGTGGCACATGGTTGCCCCGGGCGGCGACACCCAGACGGCGTTCGAGAGCGCTGACCGCGTCTACAAGGAGCGATTCCGCTGCCAGCGAAAAGTCGCGGTCGCGCTGGAGCCGCGCTCGTCGCTGGCGCAGTACGACCCGGCGCGCAAGGTCCTGACGGTCTGGAGCGCCAACCAGCGACCGTTCACGATGCGCGATCAGCTCGTCGATTTGCTCAACCTGCCACCCGGCTCCGTCCACGTGATCGCTCCGGCCGACATGGGGGGTGGGTTCGGGTCCAAGGCCAACATGTACCCCGAGGACCTGGTGGTCGCGCTGCTGGCGCTCGAGACGGGGCGCCCGGTGCGCTGGGTCGAGGACCGCCGCGAGCACTTCCTCGCCTGCGGCCACGACTCCGAGCAGATCCACGACATCGAGTTCGCCGTGGCTGCCGACGGCAAGGTGCTCGGGGTACGCGATCGGATCGTCTCCGACGCCGGCGCGGCCACGAACGCGATCTACTCGGGCGGGGCGATCCAGCTCATGGTCGCGACGGCGGTGATGCCGAACACGTACGACATCCCGAACTTCGACTGGGAGGCGCACGCCGTCGCGACGAACAAGTCCCCGCACGGCGGTGCGCGCGGCTTCGGGCAGATCCCGGGGCGCTTCGCCGTCGAGCGGATGATGGACATCATCGCGAAGGACCTCGGCCTCGACCCGGCAGAGATCCGTCGCCGCAACATGGTCACCTCCTTCCCGCACCAGACGGTGACCTACATGCTCTACGACACCGGCAGCTTCACGGAGTGCCTCGAGCAGGCGCTCGAGCTGATCGGGTACGACACGTTCCGCGAGGAGCAGCGCGCGGCGCTCGCGGAGGGCCGGTACGTCGGCGTCGGACTCGCGAGCGTGGTCGAGATCGGCGCGCCCAACTCCTACCTGATGGCGGGCCTGCAGATGAGCGGCTACGCCTCGGCGACCGTGAGCATCGATGCCACGGGTCGGGTCTGCGTCTTCTCGGGTGAAGCCCCGCACGGGCAGAGCCACGAGACGACCTTTGCTCAGGTGGCCGCGGAACAACTCGGGGTCACGCCGGACGAGGTCGCGGTTACCACGGGCGACACTGCGCTTGCCCCCTACTGCACCGGCACCTACGGCAATCGGTCGGCGCCCCTCACCTGCAGCGCGATCTACCAGGCCGCGGGAGACGTCAGGGAGAAGGTGCTGAGGATCGGCGCGCACCTGCTCGAGGTCGCGGTCGACGACCTCGAGCTCGATGGTGGCAAGGTCTCGGCAAAGGGTGCGCCGGCCAAGGCGCTGACCCTTGGCGAGATCGCCTACACGGCCTACAACGCGCCACTGCGACTCCCGCCGGAGACGGAGCCCGGTCTCGAGATGACGAAGTACTTCGACATCCAGGCTCCGCTGACGCTCGGTAACGGGTGCGAGGCGGTCAAGGTCGAGGTCGACCCCGAGACCGGCCAGGTTCGGATTCTCAAGTACGTCGTCGTGCACGACTGCGGCAGGGTCCTGAACCCGATGGTGGTCGACGGGCAGCTGCACGGGCAGGTGTGCCACGAGATCGGCTACGCGCTCCATGAGGCGCTCGTGTACGACGAGGGCGGCCAGCTCCTGACGACGACGCTGCTCGACTACCTGCTGCCGACCGCCGAGGAGGTCCCGGACGTCGACGTGGCCTCGTTCGAGAGCCCGTCCACTCTGACCACGCTCGGTGCCAAGGGGATGGGTGAGGGAACCGTCGCGGTTGCCTCGATCGCGAACGCCGTCGAGGACGCTCTGACGCCGTTCGGAGTCAAGATCACCGAGCTGCCGATGAGTCCGGACCGGGTGCTCGCCTTGATCTCCGGCGCCCGCGCATGACCGGCCGCAACCCCCAGCCATGGAGGAGACCGTGACGCACAGACGACAGATCACGCTCACCTTGAACGGAGAGCTGCGAACCGGCGAGGCAGAGCCGCGGCTGACGCTCGCGGACTTCCTACGCGGGGAGCTCGGGCTCACCGGCACGCATCTCGGCTGCGAGCACGGGGTGTGCGGCTCGTGCACCGTGCTCGTCGACGGCAGTACCGCCCGTTCGTGCCTCATGCTCGCCGTCCAGGCCGATGGGGCGCAGATCACGACGATCGAGGGCCTCGCGAGCGGCGAGGAGCTCCATCCCATCCAGCAAGCGTTCTGGGACAACCACGCGCTCCAGTGCGGCTTCTGCACGCCGGGCTTCCTGACGACGGCGTTCGAGCTGCTGCGGGAGAACCATGATCCGACCGAGGCCGAGATCCGCAGCGCGATCTCGGGCAACATCTGCCGTTGCACGGGCTACGTCAACATCGTCAAGGCGATCCGCGCTGCCGCGGACGCCATGGCTACGGGCGCGGGGGCCGTCCGATGAAGCCGGCGCCGTTCGACCACGTTGCGCCCGGCAGCATCGACGAGGCGGTCTCGGCTCTGGCGTCGGGAGGCGACGATGCGAAGATCCTCGCCGGCGGCCAGAGCCTCGTGCCGCTGCTCTCCCTCCGCTTCGCCCAGCCGAGCCTGCTCGTCGACTTGAACCGAGTCTCCGAGCTCGCCTACGTGCGTCCGGCGGACGACGGGGGGCTCGCGATCGGCGCGATGACACGCACGCACCAGCTCGAGGTCGATCCAATCGTGGCCGAGCGGATCCCGCTCGCCGCGGAAGCGGCGCCGCTCATCAGCCACCGCCAGATCCGCAATCGCGGCACCATCGGCGGGTCGATCGCGCACGCCGACCCGTCCGCCGAGCTGCCCGCCGTGGCGCTGGCACTGGGAGCAACGCTCGTGTCGCGCTCTCCGCGCGGCGAGCGGCAGACGGCGGCAGCCGACTTCTTCCGGGGCTACTTCACGACCGCGCTCGAGGCGGACGAGATCCTGACGGAGGTCCGTTTCCCCCCGGCGAGGCCCGGAACGGGTAGCGCCGTGCTCGAGGTTTCGCGCCGGGCCGGCGATTTCGCGCTCGTCGGCGCGGCGGCCACCGTGACGCTCGATGACGGTGCCTGCGCGAGCGCCAGCGTCGTCGTGTTCGGCGTCGCCGACCGGCCGGTCGCGGTCCCGGCGGCGGCGGAGGTGTTGCGGGGCGGACCGGTGACGGCCGAATCCGCCCGGGCTGCCGGCGCCGCCGTATGCGCTGCGGTCGAGCCCGGCTCGGACATCCACGCGACCGGCGCCTACCGCAAGCAGGTGGCCGGTGTCCTCGCCCGCCGGGCGCTCGGGATCGCGGCGGGCCGGGCCGCGTCGTGATCCACCGAAACGACCAGAAAGGAGCACGCAGGTGAGCCTCACCACGGATCTCTTCGCCGATATCGATCGCATGGATGCGGCGGCGTTCGCGTCCTACCTCTCCGACGACTGCGTTCTTCGCTTCGCGAACGCGGACGAGGTGCGGGGCCGGGAGGCGATCGAGCAGGTGATCGGAGGCTTCTTCCAGGCGATTGGCGGCCTCAACCACAGCATCGTTGACGAGTGGCAGGCGGACGGGACTACGATCTGCCAGCTCGACGTCACGTACACGCGCCTCGACGGCGGCCGGGTGACGGTTCCCGCCGTGTCGATCATGCGACGCTCGGGCGAGTTGATCGACGACTACCGGATCTACGTGGATCAGGCGCCGCTCTGGGCCTGACGGGCTCGACGGGAAGGGGGACGGAGGACAGGGATGCTTGCGATGACGTGGTACCAGTGGTTCACCGGGCTGCACACCCTTGCCGCCGTGGTCTGGGTCGGAGGCGGCGCCATGCTCGTTCTCAACGCGATCTTGGCCGAGCGGGCCAGGGATCCGGCCGATCTGGCGAGGACGCTCGCGCGCATCGGGAAGATCGGCAACAAGGTGTTGACGCCGGCGGCGGTGGCCGCGCTCGCGTTCGGGTTCGCTCTCGTCGAGAACGGCGACTGGTCGTACAGCGAGTTCTTCGTAGCGTGGGGCCTCGCCGCCTGGGGCCTCTCGTTCGTCACCGGCGCGTTCTTCCTCGGGCCCGAAGCGGGCAGACTCGGGAAGGTGCTCTCGGAGCGTCCGCCCGACGACCCCGAGGCGCTGATGCGTATGAAGAGGATTCTCACGATCGCGCGCGTGGACGAGGTCATCCTCCTCGGCACCGTTCTCGTGATGGGCGTCAAGCCCTTCCTCTAGGAGCTCCGGCGGTCCGGCTGCCGCCGCGGTGGCCGGACGACGCCGTCTCGTCGCGCGGGGGGGAGGCCTGACCAGCGCTCGATCAGGTCGACGTGGAGCCCGAGCTGGTCGAGCACCTTGACGACGGTGTGATCGATCAGCTCGGCAATCGTCTGCGGCCGGTGGTAGAAGCCGGGGACGGGCGGCAGGATGACGGCGCCGGCCTCGGTCGCCTGGAGCATCAGCCGCAGGTGCCCGGCATGCAAGGGCGTCTCGCGCACGACCAGCACGAGCGGGCGGCGCTCTTTCAGGCAGACGTCGGCGGCTCGCACGATCAGGTTGTCGTTGTAGCTCGAGGCGATCGCCGAGAGGGTCTTCACCGAGCACGGCGCGACGATCATCCCGGTGGTGAGGAAGGTGCCGCTGGCGATCGAAGCCCCGATGTTGCGCTCGTCGTGGAGCACGCTCGCGAGCGCGGCGACCTCGTCCGGATCACGACCAAGCTCGTACTCGATCGTCTTGCGCGCCGCGCTCGAGAGGATGAGGTGGGTCTCGGTCGCCGGCAGCTCCCGCAGCACCTCGAGCAGGCGCACGCCGTAGTGGGGCCCCGTTGACCCCGAGATCCCAACGATCACGCGTCGCATCGGCTGCTCGTGCATACCTGGCGGTACGAGTATCATACCGTTACACTCGTTCCTGATGAGCCGAGCCGGGGAGGTCGAGCGGCGAAAAGCCGAGCACGTGCGGATCGCAGCCGGGCCCGGAGTCGAGAGCCGCCGCGGCGCGGGCTGGGATGACATCCAGCTCGTCCATCGGGCGCTCCCCGCGACCGACCTCGACCGGATCGACCTGAGCGTGCGGTTTCTCGGCCGCACGCTGCCGACGCCGTTCGTGATCGCCGGGATGACCGGAGGATTCGAGGGCGCGGCCAGGATCAACGCCCTGCTCGCGCGCGCGGCGGCCCGGCACGGCCTGGCGATGGGCGTGGGTAGCCAGCGGGCTGCGCTCCGCGATCCCAAGCTCGAGCACACCTACCGCGTCGTCAGGGAGGAGGCTCCGGACACCTACCTGATCGCGAATGTCGGCGCCGCGCAGCTGATCCCGCAGGCGAGCGGGCCCGCATTCTGCCTCGGGGACGTTCGGCGCGCGGTCGAGATGATCGGGGCCGACGCGCTCGCGCTGCACCTCAACTTCCTCGAGGAGGTCGTACAGCCCGAGGGTGACCGGCGGGCGCATGGCATCCCCGAGGCGCTCGACGAGCTCTCGGGCGCGCTCGCGGTGCCGCTGATCGCCAAGGAGACCGGCGCCGGCCTCTCGCGGCCCACGGCGCTCGAGTTGGGACGGCTCGGAGTGCGGGCGCTCGACGTCGGCGGGCGAGGCGGGACGAGCTTCGCCGCCGTCGAGGCGAGTCGCGCCAGGAGCGGCAGCGATGGCCTGCGCGCTCGCCTCGGCGATGTCTTCCACGACTGGGGCGTGCCGACGCCGGTCTCGATAGCGGCGGCGCGCGCGGCGGATCTGCCGCTCGTCGCCTCCGGAGGCGTGCGCAACGGCCTCGACGCGGCCAAGGCGATCGCGCTCGGGGCGACCCTGGTCGGGGCCGCGCGACCGTTCCTGCTTGCCGCGCTCCAGGGTGAGGAGGCGCTCGACGCGCTGGCCGGGCGACTCGTCGAGGAGCTTCGCACGGCGGTCTTCCTGAGCGGCGGTCGCGGGGTCGCCGATCTGGCCACGGCCGAGCGCGTGGTCCTCGGGGAGACACGCTGCTGGCTCGATCAGCTCGGCTACGGTGGGAGCTGCGCGGGGTAGCCCAGGCCGGCGGCGATGTCGAAGCGAACGCTCAAGCAGATACCAGCGGAGCTCGCCCGGCTGCTCGACGGGAGCGAGCTCGCGCGTCGAGTCGGTGAGACCTTCGAGCTGCTGACCGTCTCCGGCGACGGTTGGCCCAACACGGCGCTCCTGAGCGTGGGCGAGGTGCTCGCGGGCACGGGCTCCGAGTTTCGCCTCGCGCTCTGGAAGAACACCCGGACGGCCGAGAGCCTCAGGCGGGACGGCCGCGCCACGCTCACGTGCGTTCTGCCCCCCGCCGCCTACGCCGTCCGCCTCGCCGACGCGGCTCCGCTGCCCTGTGCGGACGAGTCGCTCGTGTTCTTCTCGTGCCGGATCGAGGCGGTCGAGGTGGACACGGTCGGCTACGCCGAGCTGACGAGCGGGATCCGCTTCACGCTCCCCGACGCGGCGGCCGTGGTCGGGCGTTGGCAGCGCACGATCGATGCTCTCCGCGACGCCGGCTAGCTGGGCGCGGCGAGCCCGGTGAGGTAGGCCAGTACTTCGTCGAGCGAGACCACGTCGGCGCACTTCGCGTCGATGTCGAGCAGGTTCGCCTCGTGGACCGCGACGTCGCGGTCGCCCACGGCCTCGCGGGGGACGATCGGGCGGTAGCCGTGCTGGAGCGCGTCGAGCGCCGTCGCACGGACGGCTCCCGAGGTCGAGGCGCCCGCGAGCACGACCGTGTCGCAGCCGCTCGCGGTCAGGAACGAGGACAGCGCCGTCCCGGAGAAGGCGGACGGGAAGAGCCGCTCGAGCACGGGCTCGCCCGGAGCGGGCGCGACTCTCGGGTCGATCGCGACGAGGCGGCTTCCGGTTTCGAGCAGGCCGGCAACCGGGATCTTCTCGAGGAAGGCCGCCGCGAGCTGTCGCCCCGTCTCCGAGTAGGCGACCGTCGAGTAGACGATCGGGATGCCGGCCCGCCGCGCGGAGGCGAGCAGGCGGCGCGTCTCCTCGATCACGGTGTCGAGATCGCAGTGGAGCGGCGACTCCGGATCGGTGAAGCCGAGTGCGAGATCGAGCACGACGAGCGCTGAGCGGCGGCCGAAGCCGAGGCGTCCGCGGGCGGGCTCGGTGGCAGCCATCGTCGCCGTACGGTAGCGGCCACCGACCCGCGGCGGGTGGAGGCCGGAGCTGCGGGCCGACGCCGAGACGTCCGGGCCTTGACCTCGCCGGAGGTCATCTGGTAACTAAGCACTCCGATGCTCGCGCTGTCGTGGTACCAGTGGTTCGCCGGTCTGCATACGCTCGCGGCGGTCGTCTGGGTCGGCGGGGGCGCGATGCTCGTCCTCTACCTGCTCGCCGCGGAGCGGGCGGGCGATCCGGCCGAGCTCACCCGGACGGTGGCGAAGGTCGGCGCGATCGGGAGCAAGGTGTTCGGGTCGACGTCGCTCGTCGCGCTCGCGTCCGGGATCGCGCTCGTCGCGAACAGCAGCGCGTGGTCGTTCGGCGACTTCGTCGTCGCGTGGGGGCTCGGGGCATTCGCGCTCTCGACCGTGATCGGGGGCGGTATCCTCGGGCCCGAGTCGGGGCGCCTCGGGAAGCTGCTCGCGGAGCGCCCGCCCGACGATCCCGAGGTGCTGGCCCGGGTCAGGCGGATCATGGCGGCCTCGCGGCTCGACGTGGCGATCCTGGTCGGTACCGTCTTCGTGATGGCCGCCAAGCCGTTCTTCCCCTAGGCGCCGTGCCGAAGCGGGCACTCGAGGCGGCGCCCGCCGAGCTCCTCCGGGTCCTCGACGGTCGCGGGCTCGGCGGCAAGGCCGGGCAGGCGTTCGAGCTGCTCACGCTCTCGGCGGACGGCCGGCCCAACACGGCGCTCCTGAGCGTGGGCGAGGTGCTGGCGGTGTCGGGAACGGAGCTTCGCCTCGCGCTCTGGCGCGGGACGCGAACCGCCGAGGCGCTGGCTCGGGACGGGCGCGCCACGCTGGCCTGTGTCGTGCCGCCGTCCATCTACGCCGTTCGCCTGACAGGCGCCACCCCGCTCGCCTGTCCTGACGAGTCGCTCGCGTTCTTCGCCTGCCGGATCGAGGCGGTCGAGGTCGACGCGGTCGACTACGCCGAGCTGACGAGCGGGATCCGCTTCACGCTCGCCGACGGGGCGGCCGTGGTCGAGCGCTGGCGGCGGACGATCGACGCGCTGCGCGCCGCGAGCTAGCCGGCCGCCGGATCTCCCCGCGCCGGCCGCGGGGTCACGCCCCGCCTCGGCATTCGCTACCGTTGGTACGAGCCAGGGAGCGATGAGGAGGGAGGAACCGTGCCTTCGAAGCAACTGCCCATGCTCGTGGCGGCTGCCCTTGCCACGCTCGGCCTCGCGGCCGGCTGCGGCGGTGGCGACGGCGAGGAGGCCGCGCCGGCCACGACGACCGCGGCCGGCGAGGGCTCCGGCGGCGCTCCGGCGACCACCATCGAGCTCGTAGCCGACCCGGGCGGAGCGCTCGTGTTCGACGTCACCGAGCTCGAGGCGCCCGCCGGGGAGGTGGCGATCGTCCTCGCGAACGACTCCCCGCTTCCCCACGACGTCTCGATCGAAGGCGACGGCATCGATCTCAGGGGCGAGACGTTCACCGGCGGTACGCGGACGACGGTCGCGACGCTCGAGCCCGGAACGTACACGTTCTACTGCAGCGTTCCGGGCCACCGGGCTGGCGGCATGGAGGGGACGCTGACCGTGAAGTAGCCGGCCCGGCCCGACCCGCCGCCCGGTGGGCCGGTCTGGCGCGTTCTTGCGCGCGGCCTCGCCCGGGCCTCGACCCTGCACGATGGCCGTGCGGCGTGCAGGCCGGCCGCCGGCGCAAGGGCAGCTACCACGACGTCGCCGGCGTCATCCCCCAGGCGCGGAGTCGACGCGAAGCAGGCGCCCGAGCACGAGCTCGAGCTGGCGCGCGCCGAGCGCGAGGCTGGCGGGCTCGATCCACTCCTCGAGCGAGTGCATGCCGCCGCCGTTCGAGACGCCGAGCGCCAGGGCGGGGATGCCGAGCCCGGCGGCGGCGTTCGCGTCGGTCGAGCCCGCGGTCAGCGTCTCCGGGAGACCGAGCTCGCGCCGCACCGCGAGCGCGGCCTCGAGCAAAGGCGAGCTCCGGTCGAGGCGCCCGCCCGGCCGGCGCCCGACGGTCTCGACGCCCAGCGCGTGCGGCGGCTCCACGGGCAGCGCGGCGAGCGCCGCCGCGAACGCGTCCAGGTCGCGCTCCTCGAGCGAGCGGCGCTCGGCGACGAGCTCGGCCGCGTCCGCGATCGAGTTGACGGAGCGGCCGCCGGAGATCGTGCCGACGTTCACCGGCCCCTCCGCCGTTCCCAGCCTGGCGATCGCGGCGGCCAGCTCGATCAGTGCGTGGATCGCGCTCGGGCGGCCCCGGTCGGTCCAGGAGTGGCCGCCCGGGCCCCGCACGGCGACGCGGGCGCGCACGCTCCCGACCGCGTCGGCGAGCACGCCTCCCAGCAGGTGACCCTCGAGCGCGATCACGGCCTCGGGCTCGAGCCGCTCGCAGGCGTGGCGCGCGCCGCGGAGGTTGCCGAGCCCCTCCTCGCCGACCGTGAACGCCACGGCGCCGGGCGCGAGCGGGTCACCGCCGGCGAGCAGACGCTCGACCACGTGGACGGCCACCGCGACCGCGGCCGCGTTGTCACCGATCCCGGGCCCGACCAGCCGGCCGCGCTCGCGGCGCACCGCCAGCTCGGTTCCGGGGCCGAAGACGGTGTCGACGTGCACGGCCAGGAGCAGCCGGGGTCGCCCCTCGCCCCACGACCAGATCAGATTCCCGACCGCGTCGCGCGCGAGCCGGCCCGCCGTTCCGGCGAGCCGCCGCTCGAGCCACTCGACGCGCGCCTCCTCGGCGAACGTCGGTGCCGGCACAAGCGCGAGCGCGATGACGTCCTCGACCAGCGCCGCGGGGGGCGCCGCGCGCCGCACGCCCTCAGGCGCGCGCGAGCGCCGCGGCCGCGTCGGCGACCCGCTGCGCGTCCGGCCGTGCCCAGTCCTCGAGCGGGGCCGAGAACGGGATCGGCAGATCCGGCATCGAGACCCGGCGGGCGTGGATCGGCCCGACCTCCTCGACCGCGAGCGCGACGACGTCCGAGGCGTAGCCGCCGGCTGGCGGCCCCTCCTCGACGACGAGCAGCCGCCGCGTCCTCTCGACCGACTCGCCGATCGTGTCAGCGTCGAGCGGGCGCAGGCTGCGCAGGTCGATCACCTCGGCCTCGACCCCCTGCGCGGCCAGGCGCTCCGCCGCCTCGAGCGCGACGTCGACCATCGCCAGCGCGGCGACGATCGTGACGTGGGCGCCCTCGCGGCGGACGGCGGCGCTGCCGAGCGGGACGAGCGCCGCGTCGCCGTCGGCGACCGCGCCCTTCTTCCCATACAACAGCTTGTGCTCGAACACGATCACGGGGTTATCGTCGCGGATCGCCGACTTCAGTAGGCCTTTCGCGTCCGCGGGCGTCGAGGCTGCGACGAGGCTCAGCCCGGGCTCGCCGAGAAACCAGCCGGTCGGCGTCTGCGAGTGGCAGGCCCCGAAGCGGGCACCCGCGCCGACCGCGCTGCGGACGACGAGCGGCACAGGGGCCTGCTCGTTCGACAGGTACCAGTACTTCGACGACTGGTTCACGAGCGTGTCGATCACGATCCCGAGGAAGTCGCCGAACATGATCTCGATCACGGGGCGCCTGCCCCTGACGGCGGCTCCGAATGCCGCCCCGGCGAACGCCATCTCGGAGATCGGGGTGTCCATGATCCGGTCGGGGCCGAACCGCTCGAGGATGCCGGGGGTGCAGTTGAAGACGCCGCCGGGCTCGACGTCCTCGCCCATCACGAACACCCGCTCGTCGCGCTCGAGCTCCTCGACGAGCGCGTCGCGGATCGCCTCGCGAAACGTCACCTCGCGCATCTCAGAACTCCTTGGTCGCGCGCGCTGCGCGGTCGGGGGCGGGCAGGGGAGCGGAGCGGGCCTCGGCGAGCGCGCGCTCGAGCTCGCCCTCGAGCCGCTGCTGGATCTCTCCGGCGCGCCCGGCCTCGAGCAGCTCCGCCAGCCGCGGGATCGGGTCGCGCCGCAGCCACTCCTCGACCTCGTCCTTCGGGCGGTACGTCCCGGGATCGACGCGCGAGTGGCCCTTGTGGCGGTAGGTCTTCGCCTCGACGAGCGTGGGCCCGCCACCAGCGCGCGCCCGCCCGGTCGCCTCGAGCGCGACCTCGCGCACGGCCAGCACGTCGTTGCCGTCGACCTCGACCCCGGGGACCCCGTAGGCGGCCGCGCGTCCGACCACGCTGGCGCCGGCGGTCGTGTGGGCGAGCGGCGACCACTCGCCGTAGAGGTTGTTCTCGCAGACGTAGACGGCGGGCAGGCTCTTGACGGCTGCGAAGTTGAGGCACTCGTGGAAGTAGGCCTGGTTCGTCGCTCCGTCGCCGAAGAACGCGACCGACACCGAGCCGTCACGCGCGAGCTTCCCGGCCAGCGCCGTCCCGGTGGCCGACGCGATCGAGCCGCCGACGATGCCGAAGCAGCCGATCAGCCCGTGGGCAAGCGAGATCACGTTCATCGAGCCGCCGCGGCCGCCGTTCGTGCCGGTCGCCCGGCCGAGGAACTCGGCGATCAGGGCGGCGGGCTCGACCCCGAGCGCGAGCGCGGCACCGTGGCCGCGGTAGGTTGCGGAGACGCTGTCCCCCGGGCGCAGGACGTCGCAGACGCCGACCGACACGGCCTCCTGGCCCTGGTACAGGTGCGTCGTCCCCTCGATCTCGTTGTTCAGGAAGAGCCGGTGGACGGCGTCCTCCACCAGGCGGATGCGCACCATCCGCTCGTACAGGCTCTCGAGCTGGTCGGCGGCGAGAGTGGCTGCGCCGGTCGTCTGCGTGGTCATGCGGGCTCCGTCTGGGATCGTTCTCAGGTGGTCTCGGCAACACATGCTAGAACGTTGCCGGCACGGACGGCGGACGGTGGAGGTCCTGCGGCCCCTCGACCCGGACAGGGGGGAGCGCCATGAGCGAGCCGGAGCTGCGCGTCGACCTGGTGTTCGAGGGCGGCGGCGTCAAGGGGATCGGCCTCGTCGGCGCCCTCTCGGTGCTCGAGGAGCGCGGCTTCCGCCTCCAGAACCTGGCCGGCACCTCCGCCGGCGCGATCGCGGCCGTGCTGCACGCGGCCGGGTACGGCGCCCGGGAGCTGCGCGACGAGCTGCTAGCGCTCGACTACCGCGAGTTTCGCGACCGGGCCTGGGAGGACGAGCTCCCGCTCGTCGGCCCTCCTCTCTCGATTCTGAAGGACCGGGGGCTCTACGAGGGGCGGGCGCTCGAGGCGTGGCTGCGCGAGCGGCTCGCCGCGCGGGGGGTGCGGACGTTCCGGGAGCTCGTCCACCCGCTCTACGGCGGCGACGAGCGCTACCGCTGGCGGGCCCAGGTGGTCGCCTCGGACGTGACCGCGCGGCGTCTGCTCGTGCTGCCCCGGGACGCGCGGGCGTTCGGGATCGAGCCCGACGACCTCGACGTCGCGCTCGCCGTGCGGATGAGCGCCAGCATCCCGGTCTACTACGAGCCGGTGCGACTGACGGATCGCCGTACGGGCCGCGAGCACCTCGTCGTCGACGGAGGCCTGCTCTCGAGCTTCCCGGTCTGGATCTTCGACGTCGACGGCGAGCCCGACTGGCCGACGTTCGGGCTGAAACTCGTCGAGCCCGAGCCGCGCCGCTCGCTCGGGCAACACGGCGGCGCCGCCGACGACGGCGGGGTGGTCGGGTTCGCCAAGGGGCTCGTGGCGACGATGCTCGAGGCGCACGACCGCCTCTATCTCGAGCAGGCCGACTTCGCGCGCACGATCCCGATCCCGACGCTCGGCATCGGGACGATGGAGCTCGGCCTCCCGGCCGAGCGCATGGCCGCGCTCCACGAGGCCGGGCGGTGCGCGGCCGAGGAGTTCCTCGAGCGCTGGGACTTCGGGCTCTACGTCGAGACCTACCGCCGGGGCGCTCGCCGCTCCCGCCGCGCGGCGCTCCGGGCGCAGCTCGACAGCGCACGTCGGGGCCGGATGTAGGGGCGGGACTTGTGCCACCCGGGTGTGGGGGCCCGCCGGGGTGTAGGGCGGGACTTGCCTCGCCCGGATGTAGGGGCGGGACTTGTCCCGCCCGAGTCGATGCGTGCACCGCGGAACGGAACGAGACCGCGGGCCGGACGCGTCCGGCCCCTCGACCGATCCCGGCCGCCGAGGTCCGGTCGAACGCAATGAGGGGCCGAGCTAGGGTCTCGTCTCGATGCGGCCGGGGCCGCCCGCAAACACGCCGGGCACGCTGGGCAGAAGCGGCGCCGAGCGCGACTGGCGGCCCGCCGGCTGCTCGCGCCCGGGCGCCTCCGCGGGCCACGGCGAGGCCGTAACCCGCCGAGGCGGGCCGGAGCGACGAACGCGTGTCAGCGCGCGGAGACGGTTTCGCATGTCGACTCCGTGATCGGCAGCGCGCCGGCGCGGCTTGAGCCGGACGGGTTACCCCGGCCGGGGCTCAGCTTCCGGGCTTGTACGCGGCGCCGGGAGTCCCGCCCAGGCAGAGCAGCTCGACCGGCTGGTCGCGCGTGACGATCTTGCGCTTCTGCGCCGGCCCGACCCGGGCGAGCACGCCCGGCTCGAGCACGTGCTCCTCGCCGTCCGCGATCAGGACGGCCGACCCGGAGAGCGGCACGAAGACCTCCTCCTGGCCGTCCCCCGCGTGGTCGTGCTCCGGATAGCCGTCGTAGCCGGCCGGGAACCGCTCCACGTTCATTCCCCAGGCGCTGACGCCGAGGCCCTTGCCGGCGAGCAGGAAGCTCCCGCCGTAGGGGTCCTCGAGCTCGTCGAAGCGCTTGATCGTCACGTCCGCCATCTCCGCCTCCTTGTCGTTGACAGCACCTCCCCAATGGTTCCACACGGCGCCCGCCGGCCGGCGACCGGCGGCTGCGATACTGATCCGGTGAACCGTCTCGCCGGGGAGACGAGCCCGTACCTGCTCCAGCACGCGGACAACCCCGTCGACTGGTACCCGTGGGGTGAGGAGGCGTTCGCCCGCGCCCGCGCCGAGGCTCGCCCCGTCCTCCTCTCTGTTGGCTACTCCGCCTGTCACTGGTGCCACGTGATGGCGCACGAGTCGTTCGAGGATCCCGACACGGCCGCGCTGATGAACGAGCGCTTCGTCAGCGTCAAGGTCGACCGCGAGGAGCGCCCGGACGTGGACGCGATCTACATGGGCGCGGTCGTCGCCCTCAGCGGCCAGGGGGGCTGGCCGCTGACCGCGTTCCTGACGCCGGCCGGAGAGCCCTACTGGGGCGGCACCTACTTCCCGCCTGAGCCCAGGCACGGGCTGCCGGCGTTCCGGCAGGTGCTCGACGCGATGGCGCGCGTCTACGCGGAGCGCCCGGGCGACGTCGCCGCCCAGGCGGCGCAGCTCGTCGAGGCGATCCGCCGCTCGGCCGCGGCGGAGCCGTCCCGCGAGCCGCTGACGGAGTCGCTGCTCGCGAACGCGGTCGTGACGCTGGGGCGGCTCTTCGACGCCGAGAACGGGGGGTTTGGCGGGGCGCCGAAGTTCCCGCCCTCCGCGGGGCTCGAGTTCCTGCTCCGGGCCTGGCGGCGGACGGGTGACGAGCGCGCGCTCGGGATGGCGACGACGACGCTCGACCGGATGGCGGCCGGGGGCATTTACGACCAGCTCGGCGGCGGCTTCCACCGCTACGCCGTGGACGCGATCTGGCTCGTGCCGCACTTCGAGAAGATGCTCTACGACAACGCGCTGCTCGCGTCCGTCTACCTCCACGGCTGGCTCGCGACCGGGACGCCGCGCTACCGGGAGGTGGCCTGCGAGACGCTCGACTACCTGCTGCGCGAGCTGCGACTCCCCGGCGGCGGCTTCGCCTCCGCGCAGGACGCGGACACGCTCGGCCGCGAGGGTCTGACGTACGTGTGGACGCGCGAAGAGCTCGCCGCCGTGCTCGGCCCCGAGGACGCGGAGCTTGCCGCCGCGCACTTCGGGGCTACCCCGTCCGGCAACTTCGAGGGTACGAACGTCCTCCACGTGGCCGCGGACCCGCCCGGCCAGGACGGCCGGCTCCCGGCGCTGCGACGGGCGTTGCTCGAAGCCCGTGACCGCCGCCCCCAGCCGGCTCGCGACGACAAGGTCCTCGCAGCCTGGAACGGGCTCGCGCTCGCCGCCCTGGCCGAGGCCGGCGCCCGGCTCGAGCGGCCGGACTACACGGGTGCCGCGCGCGAGCTGGCCGAGTTCCTCCTCGGCGCGATGATCGACGGGCGCGGCCGTCTGCTGCGCGCCTACCGGATCGGCGAGGCGAGGATCCCCGGCTACCTCGACGACTACGCCCACGTCGCGAGCGGCCTGCTCGAGCTGCACGTCGCGACCGGGGAGCTGCGCTACCTCGAGGAGTCGCGCCGGCTCGCCGGCCTCGCCGTCGAGCTGTTCGCCGACACCGAGCGGGGCGGCTTCTTCTTCACCGCGGCGGACGGGGAGCGGCTCGTCGTCCGCACGAAGGAACTCGACGACAACCCGGTGCCCTCGGGCAGCTCGATGCTCGCGACCGTGCTCGTGCGGCTGGCCCGGATCTACGGCGACGACGAGCTCGAGCGGCTCGCCGTCGGCTGCTTCCGGATCGCCCACCGGCTGCTCGAGCGGGCCCCCGGAGCGGTCGGGCAGCTGCTGTCCGCTCTCGACCTCCACTTCGCCCCGCCGCGAGAGGTCGCGATCGTCGGCCGGCACGCGGACCCCGCGACCCTGGCGCTGCGCCGCGCGGCGCTCGAGCGGTTCTCCCCGACGACCGTGCACGTCTTCACGGAGAGCCCGGGCGATCCGGTCGCCGACCGGGTGGCACTGCTCGCCGGTCGGGGGCTCGTCGACGGCCGGCCCGCAGCCTACGTCTGCGAGCGCTTCGCGTGCCGGGCGCCGATCACGGATCCGGACGTGCTCCGCGAGGCCCTCGCCACCTGAGCATGGACCGGCGCACCCGGCAGGAGCTCCTCGGCCAGTGGGGGCCGCGGCAGCCAACCGAGCGCGAGCTCGCCCAGGGACGCAAGGTGTCCGCCGACCTCGAGGGGAGCCCGGTCAAGGGCATGCCGCTGCGCCCGCGCCGCAGCCCCTTCCGGCCCGCCGTCGACTCGTACCTGACCTCGCTCGGCGGGCCGTTGCCCTACATGATGCGCCTGCGCGAGCTCGAGCAGCGCGCGCGGGCGGCGGAGCTCGAGCTCGAGCGACGCTGGCGGCAGCTCGCCGCCGAGTGCGCGGGCGACGGCGTCGCGTTCGAGAGCCGCTGGCGAGAGGAGGCCGAGCGCTACGACTTCGCCGCCGTGAACGAGCTGATCGAGCGCCACAACCGCTGGTATCCGGTCGAGGCGCGGTTGCCGATGGACGTCAGACGGCGGGACTACGTGCTCGTCAACGGCTCGCACTACTCCCGCCGGCGGCTCGACGCCGCCTGGGCGCTCGAGCGTTTCCCGCCCGAGCTCCGCGCGGTCACGACTCCCGGCGCCTGAGCGCGAGCCCGGTCAGGAGCTCGCGGACGACCCGGTTGGCGGCGAGCGCCGCGAGGTCGGCCGAGCCGTGTGAGACGGGGATCACCTCGACGACGTCGGCGCCGACCAGCTCGAGCCCGGCGGCGAGCGTCCGGCAGGCCCAGAGCAGGTCGATCGCCGTCATGCCGCCAGGCTCAGGCGTTCCGGTGCCCGGCGCGTACGCCGGGTCGAGCACGTCGATGTCGACGGTGAGGAACACGGGGCCGTGGCCCACGATCCCGAGCGTTCGGCCGACGATCTCCTCGATCCCGAGCTCACGGACGTCGTGCATGAACAGGCTCGTGATCCCGCGCTCGGCCTGCCACGCCAGCTCGGCCTCCTCGGGCCACCAGCCGCGCAGGCCGATCTGGACGTAGCGGGCCGGGTCGACGTGGCCCTGCTCGACGAGCCGGTAGAAGGGGGTGCCGTGGGAGAGCTCGCGACCGTACAGCTCGGAAGCCGTGTCGGTGTGCGTGTCGAAATGGACGAGGCCGACCGGTCTGCCCAGGTGGAGGGCGCAGGCACGGACGTCGGGCTCGCTGACGGAGTGGTCTCCGCCGAGGACGACCGGGAGCGCGCCGGCGGCGAGCACCTCGGTCACGGTCGCCTCGATCGCTCGGTGCGAGGCGACGGCGTCCGTCGGGAGCACCGGTGCGTCGCCGTAGTCGACGACGCGAAGCACCTGCGACCAGTCGATTCTCGCCTCGAGATGGTAGGCGGACGTGGGCGTCGCGGCTCGCACCGCCCTCGGGCCGAACCTCGTGCCCGGGAGGTCGGAGACGAGCTCGTCCATCGGCGCGCCGACGATCGCGACGTCGACCCCCGCCAGCTCGTCCGGGCTCTCGGTGTAGGGCAGCCCGGCGAAGCTGAGCAGCCCCGCCCAGGCGGCGCCGTAGTCGAGTCCGTGGTGTCGCCGGTAGCGCTCGCTCGGATCGATCACGGCGTGATCCTAGACCGGCGAGAATGGCGCTGTGGCGCGGGTGCACGGACACGAACTCGATCCCGTTGCGCTCCGGCGTTGTTCCGGGGCCGTCTTTCCCGGCGTCGTCGCGGTCGTCCACGGTAGCGCCGCCACCGCCACCGGCAGCTCGGGCACCTGGCGCCCGCCGGCGGCGAGACCGTCCGGATCGACGGCACTCGCTGCCCGCCGAGCGCTGGGGGAGCTGCCCGAGGCGCTCGTGACGCTGAAGCCGGGCGCGGGGGCGGCCGAGCGTGAGATCATCGAGTACCGCCGGGGGCGGCTCGCGCGCTTCGAGCGCCCGGCGGCGGTCGAGCTCGGCGAGCTGCCGAAGACGCCGACCGGCAAGATCCAGAAGCACGCGCTCCGAGAGCGAACGTGGACGGGAGAGGGGAGGAGGACCGGCGGATGACGACCTATCGCAGCGAGCTGACGCCGCTCTCCTTCCTGCGCCGGAGCGCCGCCGTCTTCCCCGACCGGATCGCCGTTGTCCAGGCGGGGCGACGGCTTACCTACCGGGAGCTCGACGAGCGGGCGGGGGCGCTCGCCGGGGCGCTCGTCGCCGCGGGGATCGAGCCGGGCGACCGCGTCGCCGTGCTCGCCCCGAACTCGCCCGCGCTGCTCGAGGCCCATTACGGCGTGCCGGCGGCCGGGGCCGCGCTCGTCGCCCTCAACGTTCGCCTCGGCGACGCCGAGATCGCGGCGATCGTCGGGCACTCGGGCGCCAGGCTGCTCGTGGTCGACCGCGAGCTCGAGCACCTCGCCCCGACAGGCATCGAGACCGTCGTCTGCGACGACACGGGCGCCCCGTCCGACCCCTACGAGGCGTTCCTCGCCTCCGGGCGCGGCCGGGCGGTGCCGGGCGGGGTGCCGGCGCACGAGGAGGAGACGATCTCGATCAACTACACGTCCGGGACGACCGGGCGGCCGAAGGGCGTCATGTACACGCACCGGGGCGCCTACCTGAACGCGCTCGGGCAGGCGATCACGAACCGGCTCGGGTTCGGCTCGGTCTGTCTCTGGACGCTACCGATGTTCCACTGCAACGGCTGGTGCTTCACCTGGGCGGTGACCGCGGTCGGGGGCACGCACGTCTGCCTGCGCCGGATCGAGCCGCCGAGGGTGTGGGAGCTGCTCGAGGCCGAGTCAGTCACCCATTTCTGCTGCGCCCCGACGGTTGCGATCTCGCTCGCGCACGATCCCTGCGCCCGCCGCCTCGACCGCCCGGTGACTGTGACGATGGGCGGCGCACCGCCGTCGCCGACGCTGCTCGAGCGGATGGCCGAGCTCAACTTCCGCCCGGTCCACCTCTACGGCCTGACCGAGACCTACGGGCCGAGCACCGTCTGCGAATGGCATCCGGACTGGGACGGGCTGGCGCCGCCCGAGCGGGCGCGGCTGCTCGCCCGCCAGGGGGTCGGACACGTCACGACCGGCGGGCAGGTGCGCGTCGTCGACGAGCGCGGGGCGGATGTGCCGCGCGACGGCGACACGCTCGGGGAGGTCGTGATGCGCGGCAACACGGTCATGAAGGGGTATTTCGAGGACGAGCAGGCGACGGCGGAGGCGTTCCGGGACGGCTGGTTTCACTCGGGCGATCTCGCGGTCTGGCACCCGGACGGCTACGTCGAGCTGCGCGACCGGGCCAAGGACATCATCATCTCGGGCGGCGAGAACATCTCGACGATCGAGGTCGAGCAGGTCGTGGTCAAGCATCCGGCGGTCCTCGAGTGCGCGGTGGTCGCGATTCCGGACGAGCGGTGGGGAGAGCGGCCGAAGGCGTTCGTGACGCTGAAGCCGGGCGCGACGGCGACCGAGCGTGAGCTGATCGACTTCTGCCGCGATCGGCTCGCGCACTTCAAGTGCCCGGCGGCGATCCAGCTGGGCGAGCTGCCGAAGACCTCGACCGGGAAGATCCAAAAGTACGTGCTGCGCGAGCGGGAGTGGGCCGGTCGCGAGCGACGGATCGGGTAGCGCGGCCGGCCTCCGGTTGGCCGGGACGGCGAAGCAGGCCCCTCGTGGCTCGCCACCCGGCGCACACGGGTCCGCGTACCCTTCCTGCCAGACGAGCAACGGGGAGGGAGCATGGCCACTGCGAGCGGGACACTGGAACGTCTCTACGTCGACGGGGAGTGGGTCGAGACAGGCTCCGCGCTCGAGGTCAGGTCGCCCTACTCGGGCGAGGTCGTGGCCACCGTCGCCCGGGCCGGCGGCGAGGAGGCTCGCCGGGCCGTCGACGCGGCCGCGCGGGCGATGCGCGAGCCGCTCCCCGCGTGGCGGCGGGCTGACATCCTCGACCGCGTCGCCGCGCTCGTGCAGGAGCGGGTCGAGGAGCTTGCCCGCACGATCTCGGCCGAGGCGGGCAAGCCGATCAAGAGCGCCCGGGTCGAGGCTTCCCGCTGCGTCAACACCTACAGCCTCTCCGCCGGCGAGGCGCGCCGGCTCGCGGGCGAGTCCGTGCCCATCACCGGCACACAGCCCGGTCAGGGCCACATCGCGTGGACCGTGCGGGTCCCGGTCGGAGTGATCGGCGCGATCACCCCGTTCAACTTCCCGCTCAACCTCGTCGCGCACAAGCTCGCCCCGGCGCTCGCCGCGGGCTGCGCGGTCGTGCTCAAGCCGGCGAGCCAGACGCCGGTCAGCGCTCTGCGACTGGCCGCGATCTGCGAGGAGGCCGGCCTGCCGCCGGGCTGGCTGAACGTGCTCCCCGGCTCCGCTACCGAGGTCGCGGCTGTGCTCGTCGAGGACGAGCGCGTCCGGATGATCACGTTCACCGGCTCGTCCGAGGTCGGCTGGAGCCTGCGCTCGCGCGCGCCCCAGAAGAAGGTCGCGCTCGAGCTCGGCAATGCTTCCCCGGTCTTGGTTGAGGCCGACGCCGACCTCGATCTCGCCGCGCAGAAGGTCGCCACCCACGCGTTCGGCTTCGCCGGGCAGACGTGCGTCTCCGTGCAGCGTGTGTACGTGCGGCGCGAGGTGCTCGACGACTTCGTCTCCCGGCTCGTCCCGAAGGTCGAGGCGCTGCGCGTCGGCGACCCGGCCGACGACGCAACCGACGTCGGCCCCGTGATCGACGCGTCGAATCGCGAGCGAATCCTCGACTGGATCGAGGAGGCGAAGGCGGGCGGCGCGAGGGTGCTCGCCGGTGGCGTCGAGGATAACGGCGTCATCCGCCCGACGGTGCTCGCCGACGTCGCGCCCGAGATGAAGGTCTGCCGGCAGGAGATCTTCGGCCCCGTCTGCTCGGTGATCCCCTATGACTCGCTCGAGGAGGGCTTCGAGCTCGCCAACTCGACCGAGTACGGCCTCCAGGCCGCGATCTTCACCCGCTCGATCGCTCCCGCCGTCAGGGCAACCGCGGCGCTCGAGTTCGGCAGCGTGATGATCAACGAGGCGCCCGAATGGCGGGTCGACCAGATGCCCTACGGCGGCACGAAGGCGTCCGGGAACACGAAGGAGGGCCCCGCCTACACGATCCGCGAGATGACCGAGGAGCGGCTGGTCGTGCTCGCGACGCCGTAGGCGTCAGGGTCAGCCGGGCCGGGTCATCGAAAAGACCTCGCCGAGCCGCGCGTACTGGTCGTAGCCGAGCCGGGCGATCGGCTCGAGCCGCAACGTGTCGACGACGCCGTCGACGATCGCCGCGTCCGCGATGTGAACGCCTACGACCTCGCCGACGACGAGCGTGCTCGGTCGCGCCGGGTCGGAGGCGCGGAGCCGCACCACCTGGACGAGCACGCACTCGAGCTTCGCCGGGCTCTCGGCGACGAGCGGCACGCGGACGATCCGGGCCGGCTCCCTGGTCAACCCGGCCAGCTCGAGCTCGTCAACCCCGTGCGGCGCGGGCGCGCTCGACGCGTTGACCGCCTCTCGCAGCGGCCAGCTCGCCAGGTTGACCGCGAACTCGCCGGTCTCCTCGATGTTTCGCAGCGAATCTTTCGCGCCGCCGAGCGCGTGCGAGCCGATCGTCGCGAACGCGACCTGCGGCGGGCGGTAGGCGACCGCGTTGAAGAACGAGAACGGCGCCAGGTTCGCCAGGCCGTCACGGTCGACGCTCGAGACCCAGCCGATTGGCCGCGGTACGACGATTGCGTTGAACGGGTCGAGACGGAGGCGGTGGCCCTCGGAGGGGCGGTAGAACATGCCGCTCAGCGGTTCCGGGGAAGCCGCATGGCTAGCTCCGGGTGATCGCCACGCTGCGGTCGTTCCCCGTGGCCGCCCGGGACCGGTCCCCCCGGTAGGCGCGCGCCTCCTCGACCAGGGCCGTGAACAGGCGCTTGTCCTCGTCCTCCTCCGGGTGCCAGAGGACGCCGATCGCGAACCGGTGCGCGGGATCCTCGATCGCCTCGATCATTCCGTCCTCGGCCCAACCGACCGCGCGGATTGCCGTACCCACGTGGTCGAGCCCCTGGTGGTGGGAGGAGTGCACGGTCGCGCGCTCGCCGAGGAGCTCGCCCGTGCGGCTCGCCGGGTCGAGCTTGACCTCGTGCCGGGAGAAGGTACCCGGGACCTCCCGGTGGCCGTTGTGGCCGACGAGCTCCGGAAGGTGCTGGTGGAGGCGTCCCCCGTGAACGACGTTCAGCATCTGCATGCCGCGGCAGATCGCGAGCACGGGCAGCTCCCGGTCGAGCGCCGCCCGGAGCAGAACCAGCTCGGCGCGGTCGCGCTCGGGCTGCGTGATCGTGGTCTCGGGGTGGCGCTCGGCGCCGTAGTTCTCCGGATCGATGTCGGCGCCGCCGGAGAGGACGAGACCGTCGAGGACATCGAGCGTCTCGCCGACGGCGTCGTCGACCGGCGGGATCAGGATCGGCCGCCCGCCCGCGAGCTCCACCGATCGCACGTAGGAGAACGGAAGCACGGCCGCGGGGAGCCTCCAGGCACCCCAGGCTGCCTCTTGGGCATAGGAGGTAATCCCGATGATCGGCCGGATGTGCTGCGTACTCACTCCCCTGCGCCGGGCTCCTGGGAGCCTGCCCTCCAAGTGTACGCTCCCGATCGCCCGGCACGGTGCAGTTGTTCACGCCGGGCTCCCGGGCTCTCGCCTGGTCCTTGCCGCCGCGCCGCCCGTCCCGGGTCTGCGAGTCTTCGGGGCGGTGGTGCAGCGCCCGCTCCAGATCTACGGCGTCGGCCGGCCAGCCTCCTGGCCGCTCGTCGGGGCGTCGTTCTCGGTCGCCGTCGCCGGCTGGCTCGCCGCCGCTTGCGCGCTCGTGCCGGCGGCGCCACGGCTCGCCGACGGCTGGCTCCACGCGGCCGAGCCGCTGCTCGCGATCCACCTCGCCGGGCTCGTCTTTCTCCCCTTCGCGGTCACCGGAGCTGCCTGGCACACGCTCCCGGTCATGCTCCGCAACGAGCTGCCGTCCGAGCGGCGACTCTGGCTCGCGCTGCCGCCGCTCGGCGGGGGCGCGCCGCTCGCGGCCGGGATCGCTGTGCACAGCGAGTGGCTCACCTGGGTGTCGGCGGGGCTGCTCGCGGCGGGCCTCGTGCTGGTCGTCCGGGAGCTCGCCGGGCTCGTCGTGCGCGCGCCCGGCGAGAAGCTGCTCGTGGCGAGCAGGACCGGCGTCGCGCTCTCGGCGCTGCACCTGGTCTCGGCGTTCGTCTTGGGAGCGGTCGCGTTCGCCGCCGACGGGCCGGACGCCCCGGGTGTGCCCTTCCAAAGGCTCGTGCTCGTCCACCTGATGCTCGCGGGCCTCGGCTGGCTGACGCTCCTGATCCTCGCCGTCGGGCGGACGCTCGTCCCGATGCTCGCGCTCGCGCCGGCGGCTCCGCCCCGGCGGCTGCCGGGGGTCGAGCTCGTCTTCACCGGCGGGTTGTGGCTGCTCCTGGCCGGAATCGCGGCCGCTCTGGACGTGCTCGCGTGGGCCGGCGGGGCGGTGGTCGTGCTCGCGCTCGGGCGCTTCGGCGTGCAGGTGGCGCGGGTTGCCCTGCTCCGGCGACTCGACGCGGTCGAGGGGCCGCTGGCGCACGCGCTCGCGGGCTTCGTCTTCCTCGCCCAGGCGGCGGCGTTCGGGTTCGCGACGCTCGCGGGCGCTCTCGACGCGTGGCGCGGCACGGCCGTGCTCGCGCTGTTTCTCGTCGTTGGCTGGGCCGGCGGCGTCACGCTGGGCCACCTCGGCAAGCTGCTCTCGCTCTCGGCCTGGAGCACCTGGCCGCCGGGACCGCGGCCCAGGCAGGCGGCGCTCTACCCGCGGCTGCCGTGGAAGCTCGAGGCGGCCCTGTTCGCGGCCGGCGTCGAGCTGGTCGGGGTCGGGATCCTGACCGGCAGCTCGGCACTCACCCGCGTCGGGGCGGCGTCAGTCGTCGCGTCGGCGCTCCTGGCGGCTGTGGGGTGCGCCACGACGGTGGTGCGGGTGGGCTCGCGGGCAGCTGACGCCGACTGAGCTTACTCCGCCGCGTGGCTATCCGCATGGGCGAAACAGCCGGGTGGGCTCGCGGGCAGCTGACGCCGACTGAGCGGCGCTCGCGCGCCGGGGCCGCGCGGGCGGTGGAGCTGTCCGGTCGACCCTTAGCCCGCCAATGCCATGAAGATCGATGCGACGCCAAACGCGAGCAGGACGACTCCGGCGAGCAGACCTCCAAGCTCCCAGATAGTCCTCCGTTTGAAGCGTCCCTTCATTGCCGTTCCCCCCTTGCCTCGAGCTTCCGCTCCCTCGCGCTCGTCCCGAGCCGCGGGGCCAGCCGCAAGCTATTTCCCCTCGCCGCGGGGGGCATCGGGGGATGCACTGAGTTCTGGTGCGGGTTCCCCGCAAGGCGGGCGCGCGCCGCGCGGGGTCAGGCACCCGGACCTGGCCGGGATTGACATGGCTCGGGGTCAGGCACCCGGACCTGGCCGGGATTGACATGGCTCGGGGTCAGGCACCCGGACCTGGCCGGGATTGACATGGCTCGGTTCAGGCACCCGGACCTGCGACCACGCTCGCGAGGGCCGCGTCGCGCGACCGGAGCTCCTGACACGGCGGAGGGGCGAGTCGAGCCCCGCCCCTCCGTGAGAACCGGCCGCGGTCTCGTCAGGGGCGGTCCGGTTGCGTGCCGCGATTCCGGTCAGCCCGCGGTCGCCACCGTGGGCACCCCGGCTGGCGCCGCCGCCGTGACCCGCTTGCGCAGCGCGACCTCGGCGAGGACGAAGAAGCCGACACCGGCGAGGACGAGCGCGATGCCGACGATGATGCCGAACTTGGCTACGTTCTCGGCGAAGAAGGCCATGTTGAGCGCGCTCGTGAGCGCGGTCGCGGTCACCCACGTGTTGCGTGCCCCGTTGGCAACCGGCTTGCCGCTGTCGTCGGTCAGCGCCTCGTCGGGATTGCTCGTTCCGGCCGGATTGCCGGGGTCGGTGGCGGCGACGAAGCGGCCCAACTCCGAGTAGGTCAGCCCGCCGCTCGACTCCAGCGCATGGATGCGCATGTACTGGGCGAAGCACCTGGCCTCGGACCCGTTGTCGATCGACTCGCCCTCGGACAGGCTGCAGGTCGGGAAGGCGACCGGAGTGGCGATCCCCGTCTCTGCCCAGCCTGCCTTGATCAGGGCCGGGGTCATGTCGTCGCCGGCGGTGATCTTCTCCAGCCGTACGTTCGTCTTGACCGTGTTCAGTCCGTCGACGCCCATGAAGATCGATGCGGCGCCAAACGCGAGCAGAACCACTCCCGCGATCAGGCCCCCGAGCTCCCAGACGGTTCTCTGTGCGAAGAGCCTCTTCATCGCCGTTCCCCCTAGCCTCGAAGTCCCGCTCTCTCGTGCCTGTCCCGAGCTGCGGGTTCAGCCGCAAGGTATTCACGGTTGCCAGGCGGAGCATCGGGGGATGCGCTGAGATCTCCTGTGGGTTCCCCGCAAGGCGGGTGCGCGCTTGCCGCACGGACCCGACGTGAGCCGGCGCAGCGTCAGCGCGTCTCGAGCGCGAGCGCCGTCCGGTAGCAGGCGACGATGTCGGCGACTGTCCAGGGCACGGGCGCGAGCGAGATGAAGAAGTCCCCGCGGGCGGCGTCGGCGAGCGCCGGGAGGTGCTCCTCGCGGACGCCGATCGAGGCGAGCGTCGGGAAGTCGAGCTCGCGCAGAATTCGCCTGATCGCGCGCACGGCGCGCGAGCCGTCGGCGGCGCCGCCGCCCGGCTCGCCCAGGGCGTCCGCGATCCGCTCGAGTTGTTCCACGGCGCCCGGCCGGTCGTGCTCGATCGTCTCGGCGAGCACGAGGCCGATCGTCAGCCCGTGCGGGACGTGGAAGCGCCCGCCGATCGCCTGGGCGATCGAGTGCTCGGAGCCGCAGTCGGAGATGTTCATGGCGAGGCCCCCGAGCAGGCTTGCGCACGACATCCGGCTGCGCGCCTCCCGGTTCGAACCGTCCGAGACGACCGCCGGCAGCGCGTCCGCGGCCAGCCGGATTCCCTCGAGCGCGATGCCGTTCCCGATCGGCGTGCGCACCGTCACGACCATGGCTGCGACCAGCTGCGCGAGCGCGTCGATCCCCGCGTACAGCGTGGGCGCGCGCGGCAGACCATGCGTCAGCTCGGGGTCGACGAGGGCGTGCTGGGCCCGCATGAGCGGGTGCGCGATCCCCGCCTTCGTGCCGGCCTGTTCGTCCGTGATCACCGCCGCGCCGGATACCTCCGATCCGGTGCCCGCGGTGGTCGGGATCGTGACCAGCGGAATCCGGGGCGGCTCGAAGGTCGCGTCGCCCGCGGTGAAGCGTAGGTACGGGCCGCCCTGGCCGGCAACGAGGCGCGCGGCCTTGGCGGTGTCCATGACCGAGCCGCCGCCGATCGCGATCACGCTGTCGGCGCCCGACGCGGCGAGCGCCGCTGCGGCGGCCTCGACGTCCTCGACGGTCGGCTCGCCCGCGCCCTTCTGGAAGCGGCCCGCCTCGCCGCCGGCTCCCGCGAGCGCGGCCACGATCGGCGGGAGCTCCTGCACATGCTCGTCGATCACCACGAACGGCCGGGAGGCCTCCCCGTCCCGGAGCACCTCGCCGAGCAAGGCGACCGAGCCAGCGCCGAAGCGGATGCGGACCGGCAGGTGGTTGGCGAAGGGCGGGATGACGTCCACGTTGGCTACCCCCGTTCGAGCGCTCGCTCGGGCGCCCGCTCCAGCTTCGAGAGCGGGTGCGCCGTGCTGCCGGCGCATCCTAATGGGTCGGCTCCGGGCGGCCGAGGCCCGAGCGGCTCGTCGCGGCCGGCGCGAGCTATGCTGGGCGCGTGGATGCCCGCCGGCTCCTCGCGCGTGTGCTCGAGCTGCCCGGCCCGGAGGGCGCGCTGCCGGGGCGGGCTGAGCCGATGGCGCTGCCGGCCAGGCACGAGGTGCTGGGGACGTCGCTCCTGCCGCCGTTCCCCGCCGGGCTCGAGCGTGCGCTGTTCGCGCTCGGCTGCTTCTGGGGCGCCGAGCGCCGCTTCTGGCAGCTCCCGGGTGTTCACACGACCGCGGTCGGCTACGCGGGCGGCCTGACGCCGAATCCAACCTACGAGGAGGTCTGCTCCGGCCGGACCGGGCACGCCGAGGCGGTGCTCGTCGTCTTCGATCCGGAGGCGGTCCGATACGGGGAGCTGCTCCGGGTCTTCTGGGAGAGCCACGATCCCACCCAGGGGATGCGCCAGGGCAACGACGTCGGGACGCAGTACCGCTCGGCGATCTGGACTCACTCGCCCGGGCAGGCCGCGGCCGCCGGCGCCTCGCGCGGGGCCTACCAGCGCGAGCTGGCGCGGGCGGGCCACGGGGAGATCACGACGGAGATCGGGCCGGCCGGGCTCTTCTACCACGCGGAGCCCTACCACCAGCAGTACCTGGCGAAGAACCCCGGCGGCTACTGCGGCCTCGGTGGCACCGGTGTCGCGTGCCCGGTCGGGCTCGCGCGCGCCTAGCTCCGCTCCGTCCCCGAGGCGGTCCGGCTGCTCGCGCGTGTCCGGCTGGGGCGGCGATCCGGATCGTCCGCGCCTATTTCACGGCCGCTGTCCCGCCGCGATCAGCACCTCGACGGGGAGCTCGATGCCCCCTTCGCAGCGGTGCTCGGCGCAGAGCTCCTCGAAGCGGGCACGGATCCGCGCCCGCGTCGCCCTGTCCTGGGCGACGAGCAGGCTGCGCGTGCGCACCGTGCTCGCGAGGATACCCTCCCAGACCTCGCCCGCCCCGGAGAAGCGCTCGCGCGAGGAGACGGTCTCGACGCTCACGTTCGCGAGCCCGGCTCCCTCGAGCAGCCCGGTCAGCTCGCGGCGGTCGGAGAAGCGAAACAGCGGCGGCCCAACCGGCAGGCCGGGCGGGGTCACCGTCGCGCACTCGAGCACGGCGTCGAAGGCGGCACCGAGGACGCGGTTGCGCGCGGGCTCCGCCCACATCGAGACGGCGATCCGGCCGCCCGGGCGCACGACGCGGCCCCAGTCGGCGAGGGCCCGCTCGGGACGCGCGAGGTGGAGGACGCAGAACCCCCCGACGACCGCGTCGAAGCTCGCGTCGTCGAAGGGCAGCCGCTCCGCATCCCCCCGGACGTAGCGCGCCTCGGGGTGGAGCCGGGACGCGAGTGCGATCATCTCGGTCGAGATATCGAATCCGACCGCGTCGGCCTCGCGCTCGGCCGCTGCGGCCGCGACGTAGCCGGGCCCGGTAGCCACGTCGAGCACGTGCGTCCCCGGCCCGACGGCGGCGGCGTCGAGGAGCGGCCCGGCGCAGCGGGAGGTGAAGCGACCGAAGAAGCCCGTGTAGCCCCGCGCGACCGAGTTCCAGCCCTCGGTTTCGAAGGCGACGAACGCGTCGGGGTCGTAGGCGGTCTCGCTCACCCGCGGGATCGTACGCCGCCCCGCACTCCGAGGTGCGGCTACTCCGTGTCGCCCGACTCCCCGCCGAGGCTCGCTGCGATCGCCGAGAACTCCTCGAGCGCGGCCTCGAGGTCCTCGGCGATCTCCGCGGCGATGACCTCCGTCGCGCACGGGCAGGGGAGAGGCCGGTATTACACCGGCAGCGATTCGCTCAAGGCCCTGGCGACAGGGATCCGCTCGCGACGATCGGGCAGAGACGACACGGACCCGTTCGCGTGAGGGGGCTTCGCGCTCGCCGATCCTCAGGCGCCGAGCGCAGCGAGCGCGGCCGCCTTGCCCTCCGCGACGTCCGAGTCGCGGCCCGACATGATCAGGCGGCCGCTCGCGCCGAGGATCGCCGCGTAGACGAGCTTGACGTCGGCGCTCTTCTCGGCCGCGTTCGCGGCCGCCGCGACGTAGGCCGCGGGGGTGAGTTCGAGCAGGAACATCGTCTCGTCCTCGAGCAGGAGGTTCGCGACCCGCATCCGGTTCACGAGCTGCGCCTGGTTGGGGTCGACCCGGGTCACGGTCTCGGTCTCGAGCACCTGCGGCGGCACTCGGTCTGCGCGGGTCAGGGCGAGACGCCCGAGGATCACGTCGGCGGCGAGACGGACGGCGGCGGGGTCGTGGCCGTGGAGCTCGAGGGTGCCGTACTGGCGCTCGACCACCTGCGAGCCCGAGCGCACGTCGGCGTTCTTGACCGCGACGTCGACGAGCGGGAAGACCGCGTTTGCGGGCGCCACCTCGACGTAGAGCTGCGCCATCGCCGCGTGAGGCGGGTCGCCCTGGCAGGTCTGCGCCACGTACGCCGCCCACTGCGGCTGCATGGCGTCGATCTCGACGAAGGCCCGGAGCTCGGCCACTACGGGGTGCGGGCCGGGTCGACGATGGCGACGACGGCCGCATCGACGGCGAGACCGCGGGTCGCCTCGAGCTCCCGGGCGGCCGAGCCGGTGGCGACGAGCACGAGGTCGCCCTCGCCGGCGCCGACGCCGTCCACGGCGACGAGCTCCGGCCCGTCGCCCCTCTCCGGCTTCACGTTCAGGAGCTTGAACGCGGCCAGCCCGGGCGCCTTCACCGTCGAGACGGTGCTTCCCACCACGCGACAGAGCTGCATCTCGCCCTCCTTCTAGGTGCTCGGCCGCAGGCGGACCGAGCGGTCGAGCTCGTTCCAGGGGATGATCGCGTCGACGGCCGCCTGGATCCGGTCGATCGCCATCATCAGGTGCTCGATCACGACCGCGAACTCCTGGGCCGAGCCCGGCCGCCACTCGCGGAGCACCGAGGCGGCCCGGCGGAGCAGCGCGACCGTCTCCGTCATCTCCCACTTGGCGGTGCGGGCGGCCGTTCGCTCGAGCAAGAGCGCGGAGACCTCGGCCAGCTCGGGCAGGCGCAGGTCGCCGGCGAGTGCCGCCTGGCGGCATACCTGGAGCTGCTCGCCCGCCCAGAAGAGGTCGAAGTTGCAGTAGAGGACGCACGGGAGGTTCCCCATCGGCGGCAGCGAGAACGAGCGCAGGCGCTGAACGTCCGGCGGCTCGCCGAACCAGCGCCGGCCGGTGAACTCCCGCAGCTCGTCGACGAGCCCGGTGACCTGGCGGCTGGCCATCAGCACGCCTCCAGACGGACGGGGGCGTGGCCGGCTTCGAGCACCCTCCGGCCGATCCGCTGCAGGCCGTCGAGGTTCGAGCGCACCCGGGCGCAGTAGGAGACCTCGCCGAACGGCTGTGTCTGCCCGTAGAAGAAGCACAGCGTCTGGCGGCCCGGGTAGTAGCCGATGTCACCCGCGCCGACGTCGAACTTCGGGTTCTCCTGCTCCGTGAAGAACGGAACCATCACGATCGTCTCCTCGCCCGCGAACTTCGCGTGCACCATCGTGCTGTCGACCGGGAGGATCGACTTGATGTAGGCGCAGATCCGCGGCGCCCGGTCCTCGAACAGGTCGGCCTCGACGACCTCCCCCTCGCAGATGATCCGCAGCCCCACGGCGCTACTGGCCCGCAGCCGAGATCACCTTCGCGACCTCGTCGTGCGGGCGGGGGATCAGGTGTGCGGACACGAGCTCGCCGACCTTCTTGGCGGCCGCCGCACCGGCGTCGATCGCGGCCTTGACCGCACCGACGTCGCCGGTGACGACCACGGTCACGTAGCCGCCGCCGATCGACTCGCGGCCGACGAGGTTGACGTTCGCCGCCTTGACCATCACGTCCGCCGCCTCGATCGCCGCGACGAGCCCGCGGGTCTCGATCAGCCCCAGCGCTCCCTGCATCTCCGTTCCCTCCTCGTTCCTCGGTGGCGGGCCGGGCCTCGCCGGCCCCCGTCGTCGGTGGGCCCGATCATGACTCGTACCAGTCGAATCGCTCGGTGCCGATGCTCACGTGCACGTTCTTCGTCTCCAGGTACTCGTTCAGCGACTCGAGCCCGAGATCGTGGCCGGTACCGCTCTCCTTGTAGCCGCCGAACGGCGCCTCGCTCGGGTAGGCGCCGTAGTGGTTGACCCAGATCGACCCGGCCTCGAGCGCGTGGGCAACCCGGTGGGCGCGGCCGGTGTCGCGCGTCCAGATACCGGCGGCGAGCCCGTAGCGGACGTCGTTGGCGAGGCGAACGGCCTCCTCCTCCCCGTCGAACGGAATGATCACAACGACCGGGCCGAAGATCTCCTCCTGGGCGATCCGCATGTCGTTGCGCACGTTCGCGAACACGGTCGGCTCGATGAAGTTCCCCGCGGCGAGCTCCGGGTCGGCGGGTCGGCGGCCGCCGTAGACGACGGTCGCTCCCTCGGAATCGCCGATCGACACGTACTCGTAGACCCGCTCGCACTGGCGCTTCGAGATCAGCGCGCCGAGCTGCGTCTCCCAGCGCCAGGGCAGGCCCACGCGGATCCGCCTCGCCTTGTCGGCGAAGCGCTCCACGAACTCGTCGTAGACGGGGCGCTCGACGAGTACGCGCGAGCCGGCGGAGCACACCTCGCCCTGGGCCATGTAGATCCCGAACACGGAGCCGATCACGGCCCGGTCGAGATCCGCGTCCGCGAACACGATCGACGGGGACTTGCCGCCGAGCTCGAGCGAGACCCTCTTGATCGACCCGGCGCCGGCGCGCATGACCGAGCGGCCGGTCACGGTCGAGCCGGTGAATGCGATCTTGTTCACCTCCGGGTGCTCGGCGAGCGCGGCGCCGGCGACCTCGCCGAGGCCTGGGACGACGTTGAAGACGCCGGGCGGCATGCCCGCCTCGAGGCAGATACGGCCGAGCTGCAGGCAGGTGAGCGGTGCCAGCTCGGGCGCCTTGAGTACGATCGTGTTGCCGGCGGCGAGCGCGGCGGAGCCCTTGCGGCAGGCGATGTGGAGCGGGAAGTTCCAGGGGATGATCATCCCGACGACGCCGATCGGCTCCTTGCGGACGTAGTCGAGCGATGTCTTCGGCAGCGCCAGCACACGCCCGTCGATCGCGCGTACGAGCCCCTGGTAGTAGCGGAACGGATCCCAGCAGGCGGGGAGGTCGATCAGCGCCGCCTCCCGGATCGGCTTGCCGACGTCGAGGCTCTCGAGCCGGGCGAGCCCGTCGCGCTCGGCCTCGATCAGCTCGGCGACCCGGAGCAGGATGCGGGCGCGCTCGGCGGGGGGCAGGTCACGCCAGGCCGGGAAGGCGGCCCGCGCTGCGCGCACGGCACGGTCGACGTCCTCGGCCTGAGCGGCCGAGACGTCCGCGATCGTTCGGTTCGTGGCCGGGTCGACCGTCGGTACAGTCGCCCCGCCGGCCGCCTCGCGCCATTCGCCGCCGATCAGAAGGCGGGTCTCGAGCCCCGCCGCTGCGGGCGGTCCGGACGCGTCCCCGGGGGACATGCCCCGCGCGGTCACCCCGGGGTCAGACCCCGGGGTCAGACCCCTTGAGTCGGCTCGACTCAACCCCGCGATCGCCGGCGCTGGCAGTCCGCCCGTGAAGTCGCCCAGAGAAGCCGTCGGTGGGGGCTCCGAGATCCGGATCGGCCCGGCACCGCGGCGAGGGTCTGACCCCGGGGTCTGACCCCCTCCGTCGCCGTGGGACATGCCCGCGATGGCCGGCGCTGGCAACCCGCCGACGCCGGGGCGCGCGGGCAGCGCCGCGGGCCCCGGCGCGGCCGTCGAGAAGGTCGAGCCTTCGACGAGTCGCACGCCGAGCACCCGGGCGGCGTCACGGGCGGCGTCGGTCAGGAGCGTGTGCTCCCGCAGCATCAGCTCGCGCTCGCCCGACTCGGCGAGCAGCCGCACGTCCTCCGCGGTGACGACGTGCTTCACCGGTGGATCCTGCCAACGAGCGGGATGCCGGTGATCGCCTCCGCCTCGAGCGTCAGCGAGCGCAGGTCCTCCGGCTCGAGGTTGTGGACGTCCGACTTCCCGCAGCAGCGGGCGAGCATCTGGATCTCCATGGTCATCGCGTTGACGAAGTTGACGACGCGCTCGGTCGCCGTCTCCACCTCGAGGCGGGCGGTCAGCTCGGGGTCCTGCGTCGCGACGCCGACCGGGCAGAGGCCCGTGTGGCACTCGCGGCAGGTTCCGGGCCGGACGCCGAGCCGCTCGTAGTCGTCGACGAACAGCGGCGCGTTGCAGTTGAGAGCGATCATCGCGGCCGTGCCAATGTAGACGGCATCGGCCCCGAGGGCGAGCGCCTTCGCGGCATCCACGCCGGAGCGGATCCCGCCGGCCGCCACGATCTGGACCTCACCGTACTTGCCGATGTCGATCAGCGCCTCGCGCGCCTCCACGACCGCGGCCAGGGTCGGAACGCCCGTGTGGTCGAGCAGCAGGAGCGGGGAGGCGGCGGTCGCCCCCTCGAGCCCGTCCACCACGACCACGTCGGCGCCGGCCTTGGCCGCGAGGCGCACGTCGTCGAAGACGCGACACGCGCCGAGCTTCACGTAGATCGGCACCTGGTGCCCAGTCGCCTCGCGCAGCTCCTCGATCTTCAGGCGCAGGTCGTCGGCTCCGATGAAGTCGGGGTGCCGCACCGGGGAGCGCTGGTCGACCCCGATCGGGAGGTCACGCATGTTCGCGACCTCGTCAGAGACCTTGTAGCCGAGCAGCACGCCGCCGGTCCCCGGCTTCGCGCCCTGGCCGACCACGATCTCGATCGCGTCGGCCTGGCGCATGTGGTACGGGTTGTTGCCGTAGTGGCTCGGCGTCACCTGGTAGACGAGCGTCTTCGACGCACCGCGCTCCCGGTGGTGCATGCCCCCGTCGCCGGTCGTCGTCGAGGTCCCGACGGCTGACGCGGCTCGGCCCAGCGCCTCCTTCGCGTTCGCCGACAGCGCGCCGAAGCTCATGCCCGTGATGCAGACCGGCGTCTCGAGCTCGACCGGCTTCGGGCAACGAGTGCCGAGCACGGTCTTCGTCTCGCACCGCTCCCGGTAGCCCTCGAGCGGCACCCGCGAGAGCGTGCACGGGATGAACGTGAGGTCGTCGAAGCTCGGCAGCCTGCGCGTGGTCGAGAACGCTCCGAACACGTAGCGGCCGAGCTGGGCCTTCTTCTGGATCTCCTCGACCGTCTCGGGCGACCAGACGTGGGAGACCCGCTGCGTCCGGTGCTCGGTGGCGAACGCGCCCTGCCCGCCGTTCGCGTCAGACATCAGATTGACTCCTTCGGGTAGCAGGAGAGCCGGTCGAGACCGGCTCCCGCGAGGGGAAGGACGACCTGCGGGTCGCGCCGGCCAGGCCGCCGAGGTATCGCCGCGAGCGAAGCGAGCGGTAGGAGGCGGCTCGTGGGGGAGATCCGGGGTTCCCCACGCTACAGCGCCTCCTTCCAGACCGCGAACTCCTTCTTGTCGTAGCGCCACAGCTTCCCGGCCGAGCGCACCTTGCGCCACGCGCGCTTCGGTCCCAGTCCGAACGGCGCGAGCGTCTCGGCGAGCCACGCCAGCTCCTCGTCGGACGGGTCCTCGAGCAGCGTGTCGGAGCCGAGGTTCGCGATCTCGCCACCGCAGAAGAGCTGGCCCTCGTACATCGAGTCGCCGAACGCCTCGCCCGCATCGCCGCAGACGACGAGCCGCGTGCGCTGGTTCATGAAGCCTGACATGTAGCCGGTCGAGCCACCGATCACGACGATTCCGCCCTTGCCCGCGATCGCGCTCCGTGCGCCTGCCGAGCCCGTGACGACGACGAGCCCTCCCCGGATCGAAGGGGCGGTCGAGGAGCCGGAGTTGCCGTGAACGAGGATCGTGCCGCCCATCATGTCGGCGCCGAGCGACCAGCCGGCGTCGCCGTCGATCTCGATCTCGAGCCCGTCCGAGAGGGCGCCGCAGAAGTAGCCGACGTCGCCGCGGAAGTGGAGCTTCGCCGGCTCGAGGATCCCGACCGCGAGGTTGTGGCGCGAGCCGGGGTTGAGGATCTCGATCGCCCGCTGACCCGAGGCGATCAGAGCGCGGAGCTCCTCGTTCACCTCCCGTGTCGTCTTCCCGTGCGCGTCGACGGTCGTGCGTCCGGTCGCGGCAGGCTTCACGCTCGCGTCCATGCCCGAGCCTCCCCTCCCTGCAGCTCGTAGGTGTGGATCTCGGCCTCGTCGCCGAACGCGCCCGCGAGCGCGATCCCCTCGGACACGACCGCGACCCAGTCGTCGGTCTCGGCGACGAGGCACGGCTTCGTCGAGAAGCGGTCGCGTGCGACCCCGAAGCCGTCCGCGGTCGAGACGAGGTACGTGAACGAGCCGTCGAGATCGTCGATCGACCGGCGCACCGCCTCGTCGAGGGTTAGCCCGTGCGAGAGCTGCTCGGCGAGGTAGACGGCCACGAACTCGGTGTCGTTCTCGGTCTGGAACGTGTAGCCGCGCATCTCGTAGATGCGCCGGTTCTTGTAGTAGTTCGTGACGTGGCCGTTGTGGACGACGGTCACGTCGGGGAACGGCCGCGCCCAGAAGGGATGCGAGTGGTTGACGTCGACACGCGACTCGGTGGCCATCCGCACGTGCCCGACGGCGTGCGTGAACTGCGCCTCGCCGAGCCGCCAGCGCTCGTAGATCGTGCGCGCATCCGCCGTGTACTTGATCACCTCGAGGCTGTGCCCGAGCGAGAACACCCGCACGCCCGGGTTCGCGCTCTCGATCGCCTCCGCGAGCTCGCGCAGCCCGCTGGGGCTCGCGTCCTCGGGCGTCAATCCGATCCGGAAGTAGCCCTCCGTGTAGTCGACCGAGGCGACGCGGCCGTGGCGGTCGACCGCTTCGAGGATCCCGTCACGGGCGGCGGCGCCGCCGTCGTCACCCGCCCAGACGGAGGCGAGCAGCTCGCCCTCGTGGGGGGCACCGTAGAGGGAGAGCCCGGTCGAGTCCGGCCCGCGCCCGTACAGCGCCTGGAGCATCTCGACGATGCTCGCCGCCACGGGGACGCCTTCGCGCTTGGCCAGGAAGCCGGCGATCCCGCACATGTGTCCTCCCCTCTCAGGTCCAGATCGGCGTGTCCCACAGCCGCTCACGGCGGCCGAGGCCTGACTCGACAGCCCGGCGGTAGACGCGCGCGGCCCAGCCGACGTCCTCGATGCCCATGCCGACCGGCGTGACGAGGATCCGTTCGTCCGGGGCCGTACGGCCGGGATGGTCTCCGGTCAGGATCGCTCCGAGCGGCACGACAGCGTCGCGGTCGAGCAGGCCGGCGCCCTCGGCGCGGGCGAGCGGTCGGGTCGGATGGTGCGTCTCGTGGGCGACGTCGTCGGTGACGAGCAGGTCGGCCGCGGTGATCGCGGCGAGCTCCGGGTCATGGCCGGAGACACACAGGAAGAGCTGCCCGGCCTCCCACCAGTCCTCGGCAAACCAGGGCTCCGGCGCCATGGTGGCGGCGACGAGCACGTCGCAGCCGCTGACGGCCGCCCGCGGGCTCTCGACCGGGACGAGTGGCGGGCGACCCTCCGACTGCTCGGCGAGAAAGCGCCCGACCTGCGCCTCGCTCGGGTCGTAGACGCGGATCTCCTCGATCCCCGGGAGCGTGCGCTCGAGAGCGAGCAATTGCGTGCGCGCCTGCACGCCGAGCCCGACGATCGCGAGCGTGCGGGCGTCCGGCGGCGCGAGCTCGCGGGCGGCGAGGCCCGAGACCGCGCCGGTGCGCATCGCCGAGACGACGGTCCCGTCCATGACCGCGAGCGGCAGCCCGGTCTCCGGATCGGAGAGGACGATCACGCCGATCCCGCGCGGCAGCCCGCGCGATGGGTTCGAGGGAACGCTCGGGATCCACTTCATCCCAGCCATCGCGAGCGAGCCGCCGACCCAGGCCGGCATCGCCATGATCCGGCCGTCGCGCTCCTCGGAGTCGATGCCTTCCGACCAGTGCAGCGACGCCTTCTGCGGGCAGATCGCCTCGCCGCGCTGGTAGAGGGAGAGCGTCTCGTCGATCGCGGCGAGGCAGCCGTCCATGTCGAGGCCGCCCGCGGCGATCACGTCTTCCTGCGAGAGACAGAGGTAGTCCACGGGAGTCATGGCGCCCACGATAAACCCCACCCGGTCCGGGCGGGACGGCCAGCGCGCTCACACTCGCATCGCGGTCCGTGTGCACGGTGCACAGGCTGCTACCCGCCGAGCTCGCGGAAGCGGATCAGGCGGACGGCGAGCTGGAGGTCGAAGGCGACCGAGGGGTCGGCCGGGTCGAGGCCGATCGTCTCGTGGATCCGGCGCAGCCGCTGGCGCAGGGTGTTTCTGTGCACGTACAGCGCGGCGGCGGTCTGGCGCGCGTTTCCCTGACTCTCGAGATAGGCCTCGAGCGTCCGGAAGAGGTCGCTGCCGCGGCGGCGGTCGAGCTCGAGCAGACGGCCGACGGACAGCTCGAGCGGGTCCGGGTCGCGCTCGTGGGAGATCGCCCACAGGTAGCGCTGCGCGCCGAGGCCCGGGTAGCCGCGAACCGGCCGTCCTGCGCCCGGCGCCTGCGCGATCGCGCAGGCGAGCCGTGCCTGGCGAAACGCGAGCGCGTGGTCCCCGCCCGTCCCGGTCGAGTCGGAGTAGCCGACCGCCGCCCGCGGCGCGCCGCCTTCGAGCGTCTCCGCGAGGGTCTGCTCGAGCAGCGCGCTCCAGCGCTCGCTGCGGACGGGGACGAGCGCGACGAAGGCGCGCCGGGCGTCGGTGACCGCTCCCGGGAACACGTGCGCCAGCCGCGCGGCGAGCGCGGCCCAGAGCTCGGTCGGGTCGTCGCCGGGCGGGGTCTCGGCCATGACGACGGCATGCGGCTCGCCCGGTCTCACCCCCAGCGCTCGCGCGGCCGCGGGCGCCGGCTCGCCCGCGCGCAGCGCATCGAGGAGCTCGCGCGTGCGGGAGCGCTCGTCCGCGGCTGCGCGCACCCGCCCCTCCTCGAGCGCGATTGCCGCGTGGTTCGCGATCGTGCCGAGGAGCGCGAGATTGTCCTCGCTGAGGGAGCGCTGCTCGCGGGCGTAGCAGCAGAGCAGGCCGACGGGCCGCCCCTCGAGAACGAGCGGCGCGGCAAACAGCGAGCGCGGGTCGCCCCGGGCGACGAACGGCGCGACGAGCGCGCTGTCGTTCGCGACCGCCATGCTGGCCGGGCCGCCGCCGAGCAGCCGGGCCCACGGGCCCTCGACCGCGACCGCGTCCGCGCGGACCGTGGCGCTCTCGCCCCCCACCCACGTCTCGACGAGCAGCCGCCCCCGGGCCTCGTCGAGGCGCAGGACGACGACGAGCGTCGCGTCGAGCAGCTCGAGCGCCGTCAGCGCGAGTCGCTGGAGCGTCTGCGGGGAGCGCGAGGCGACGGCCATCTGCCGCGACAGGTCGGCGAGGCTGCGGAAGACCCTCATGCTGCGGATCGCCTGCTCGTGGAGCTTCGCGTTCTCGACCGCGCCCGCGACGAGACTCGCGATCGCCTGCATCAGCGTCAGGTCGTCGTCGGTGAATTCGTGCGGTGCCAGCGTGTGCAGGGTGAGGACGCCGACCAGCCGATCGCCCCGCCCGACGACGGGCACGGTCAGGACGGACTGGAAACGGGCGTCGTGCAGCTCCGGAACGAGCTTGTAGCGCGGGTCGGCGAGCGGCTCCTCCGCGATCATCCCCGGCCGGCGCGTGAGCGCGGTCCAGCCGGTCAGGCCCTCACCGAGCTCGAGCGAGTAGGCGCCCACCCAGTGCTCGTACCCGGCGACGGCGCCGCGGATCACGAGCCGCTCCTGCTCCTCGTCCCAGAGGTAGACGAGCGCGCCCTCGCAGCCGGCGAGCTCCGCGCAGACCGCCGCTGCGTGGTTCAGCACCTCGTCGACGTCGAGGCTCGAGTTGACGCGGGCGATCAGCGCGAACAGCGCCTCGCTCTCGTGCCTGGTGGTGTGCACTACGCACATCAGCGTAGGCGATCTGTGAGCGAGCTGGCACTCGCTCCGTCGCCGTGCCTCCACTACGCTCCGCGCCAACGCGACCGCCGCAGAGGTGAGGGAGGAGCGATGGCCGAGAAGACCGCTCGGGAGATCATCGAGGAGTGGCGCGCCGACGGCGTCCGCTTCGTCCGCTTCGAGCTTCCGGACCTGCACGGAACGAGCCGCTCGAAGCTCGTGCCGATCGAGCACGCCGCCGGCTACGCCGACGAGGGGCTGAACATGTACGGTGGCGCGGGGGTGCTCGACACCCGCTCCGACGTCGTCGGCGGGACCCTCTACAACGAGGAGCGCGCCTACGGAGACCAGCGGCTCGTGCCGGATCCGGCGACCGCCGCGATCGTGCCGTGGGCGGAGGCGACCGGACGCTTCATCTGCGATTCCCGCTGGGATGACGGCCGTCCGCTCGCCGCGCTCCCCCGCCATGTCTTCCGGCGCGTGCTCGACCGCTGCCGGGCGCTCGGCTACGAGCCCGTGCTCGGTTTCGAGCCCGAGTTCTACCTGCTCGACGGCGACACGCACGAGCTGCTGTTCGAGGGCTACCACATCTTCAACACGGTCAGGAACACGTATGTCCCCTTCATCCAGGAGCTGGTCGAGCAGGTGCAGGCGCTCGGGCTCTCCGTGATCACGGTGAACTGCGAGTACGCGGGCTCCCAGTGGGAGATCAACTACGCGCCGGGCCGGGGACTCGACGGGCCCGACCAGACGTTCGCGTTCAAGAACGCGGTCAAGGAGCTCGCTCACCTGAACGGGTACGTGGCCACGTTCATGTCGAAGCCGTTCTCGGGCTCCGCCGGCTCGGGCATGCACACGCACGTGAGCCTGCTCGACGCGGACGGTCGCAACGTGCTCGCGGACGCGTCGGACGCCGAGGGCATCTCCGGCCTCTGCCGCCACTTCATCGCCGGCCAGCTCCGCCACGCGGCCTCGGCGTACGCGCTGCTCGCCCCGACCGTCAACTGCATGAAGCGGCGCCGCACGCACACGTTCAGCCCGACCAACGTCTCCTGGGGGCTCGAGGACCGCTCGGCGCTCGTGCGGATCAAGGGCGGCTCCGTCGAGTCGCGCCACGTCGAGCACCGCGCCCCGACCGCGCTTGCGAACCCGTCCCTGGCCGCCGCCGTGATCCTCGGCGCGGGCCTGCTCGGGATCGAGGAGCGGCTCGAGCTCGAGCCGCCCGCGTTCCCGCCGGCCGAAGAGGACGCGACGAAGCCGCAGCTCCCGACGGGCGTGCGCGAGTCGCTCGCCGCGCTCGAGGGTGACGGGAAGCTGCGCGAGCTCCTGGGTGAGGAGTTCGTGAGCGCCTACACGGTCATGCGCCGCCACGAGCTCCAGCGCTTCGACGACCACGTCAGCGACTGGGAGTGGGACGAGTACGTCGAGGTGTTCTGAGCGGCCGCTGCGAGCGGCTCGGCCAGCCCGGGTCCCGGACAGTACGGCCGGCGCGGACGACGTCCGCGCCGGCCGGGAGCCGAGTCCGGTGACGGCGATTGACTTCTTAACCTAAGGCATTATAGGTTTAGAGATCAACCCGGAAGGCCGGGTCAATCTACGCGAGGAGGGTTGGGAATGTTTGGCATGCGATCTCGACTCCCGACGAGGCAGCTCGCGGCTGTGTCGGCGCTCGTGCTCGCCGCGGGGGCTCTGGCCGCGTGCGGCGGCAGCAGCGAGCCCTCCGCCGGCGAGACGGCAGGCGGCGGCGAGTCCGCTCCCAGCGAGAGCGGCGGCGGCACGCTGAACGTGCTCACCTGGGAGGGCTATGCGGACCCCAGCTTCGTGGACGCCTTCACGGCAGCCACGGGCTGCACGGTGTCGGCCACGTACGTCGGCTCCAACGACGACTTCGCTCCCAAGCTCGCCGCTGGCGGTGGCGTCTTCGACCTGATCACCCCCTCCATCGACACGGCGTCGATCATGGTCGAGGCGGGGTTCGTCGAGCCGATTGACACCGAGCGGGTCGAGGGGTACGCGGATACGTACGAGCTGTTCAGGACGGCGCCCGGCGTCAACGCCGATGGCAAGGTGTACGGGATCCCGTTCACCTGGGGCTCGATCCCGTTCATGTATCGGACCGACAAGTTCGAGCAGCCGCCCACCTCGCTCGCCGCGCTTTGGGACGACCAGTACAAGGGGAAGATCAGCCTCTGGGACGACAAGAGCGCCATCTACGTCGCCGCACGCTACCTCGGGCACGACAACATCTACTCGCTCGACGACCAGCAACTCGCCGAGGCGGCGGCCGCGCTCGAGGAGCAGAAGCCGCTGATCCGCAAGTACTGGGCAACCGCCGGCGAGCTCGTGGATCTGTACGCCGCCGACGAGGTCTGGATCTCGAACACCTGGGGCGGTTTCCAGTCCGCCGAGCTCGAGAAGCTCGGCATCCCCGTCGCGGAGTTCATCCCGACCGAGGGTGCGGAAGGCTGGTCGGACTACTGGATGCTCGTCAAGGACTCGCCGAACATCGACTGCGCGTACGAGTGGCTGAACTTCGCTATCAGCCCCGAAGGGCAGTGCGGCGTGTCGTCGGTGACCGGCTACTCCGCCTCGAACCCAGTGGCGGTGAAGGAGTGCATGAGCGAGGAGGAGTACCTCGCCAAGCACCAGGACGATCCCGACTACATCAACGAGCTGATTCTCTGGCAGACGCCGGAGCGGCTCGACAAGATGAACGAGGTCTGGAACGCGGTCAAGACCGGCTAGCATCACGCGCGGTTCGAGTTCCCCCCACAAGCCGAACAGGTTGCAGCAGATGGCATTCTCGGTGGAGCTGAGGAACGTCACCAAGTCGTTCCCGGGCGGGGTCGTAGCGGTCGACGACCTCAGCTTCACCGTGGATGCCGGCGAGTTCGTGACCCTGCTCGGGCCGTCGGGGTGCGGCAAGACGACGACGCTCCGTCTGCTCGCGGGCTTCGAGTTTCCCGACTCGGGCTCGGTGCGGATCGACGACGCGGACATCACGCACCTGCCGCCGAACAGGCGACCCGTGAACACGGTGTTCCAGGACTACGCGGTGTTTCCGCACATGACGGTGCGCCGCAACGTCGAGTACGGCCTTCGCTTCGACGGCGTTCCCCGTTCCGAGCGTCGCGAGCGGGCGCTGGCCGCGCTCGAGCTCGTCGGGCTGCCCGAAAAGGCCGACGAGAAGCCCGGGAACCTCTCGGGCGGCCAGCGCCAGCGGGTCGCTCTGGCGCGGGCGATCGTCAAGCAGCCGCGGGTGCTCCTGCTCGACGAGCCCCTCTCGGCGCTCGACGCGAAGCTCCGCAAGTCGATGCAGGCCGAGTTACGCCGGCTCCACCGCGAGATCGGGATCACGTTCGTCCTGGTCACGCACGACCAGAGCGAGGCGCTCGCGCTCTCAGACCGCGTGATCGTCATGGCCGACGGCCGTCTCCAACAGGTTGGCACGCCGGCCGAGGTCTACGACTGGCCCGTGTCGCCGTACGTCGCGGACTTCATCGGGAGCGCCAACCTGCTCGACGGACTCCTCGTCGAAGCAGCCGGGAAGCTCGGCGCGGTCACGATCGACGGCTGGCGGCTCGAGGGCGTGCTGTTGGCCGAAGGGCTCGCGACAGGCGATCCAGTCACGGTGGCGATCAGGCCGGAGCGGATCCGGGCCGAGCTCGACCCGGGCAACGGGGAGGGGATCGATGCGTCCGTGCTCGACAGCATGTTCAGCGGCGGCTCCGTGCGTCTGCGCGTCGGCGTCGGCGGAGTCTCCATGGATGTCGACCTCCCGGTCTCCACGCACCTCGAGGGGCTGAGCGTGCCGAAGGCCGGAGACTCGATCCGGATCGGGGTCACGCCCGACAACGTCGGTATCTTCGCCCGCCGGCCGTGACCGCCTGCCTCACGCGCTCCCCCGGTCGGGCCGCGCCAGGGCTCGTCGCGAGGCCGCTGTGGTAAGGGCGGTTCGGCAGCGGCGGCTCGCGGGCGTCGCGGTGCTCAGCGGGCCGATGTCGTGGGCGCTCGTGTTCCTGCTCGTGCCGTACGCCCTCCTGCTCGCGTACAGCTTCTACCGGCGGGAGTTTCCCACCTGGGAGCGGGACTTCGTTCTCGACAACTACTCGCAGGTGTTCGGGGAGTCCCAGTACCGCACGGCGCTTCTGCGCACGACGGGCATCGCGCTCGCGGTCGCGTGCTTCGCGCTCCTGCTCGCGTATCCGGTCGCGTACTTCCTCGCGTTCCGGGTCCGGTCGAACCGCCTGCGGGCGCTGCTCTTCTTCGGGATGATCGTGCCGCTGTGGGTTTCGTACCTGCTGCGCCTGTACACGTGGAAGACGATCCTCGGGTCGAACGGGGCGCTGAACAGCTTTCTGATCTGGGTCGGCGTCACGGAGGAGCCCGTCGAGTTCCTGCTCTATAGCCGCACGGCGATGGTCATCACGCTCACCTACATCTTCATTCCCTTTGTGGCGCTGTCGGTGTTCGCGCAGCTCGAGAAGCTGCCCCGGAGCCTCCCCGAGGCCGCGCGCGACCTCGGAGCGTCTCCCTGGCACACGTTCACGACGATCGTGCTGCCGCTGTCGATCCCCGGGGTGCTTGCCGGCGCAACGATCGCGTTCTGTCTCGCGTTCGGCGACTTCATCGCCGCCTTCCTGGTCGGCGGGCCGGGCGATCTGATGGTGGCGAACCTCGTGCAGACCCAGTTCGGCTCCGCGCTCAACTGGCCGCTCGGGGCGGCGCTCTCGATGCTGATCCTGGTGGTTGTCGTGGCGGTGCTGACGCTCGCGAACCGGCTTGACCGGTTCGGGAACCTGGACCTCGATTGACAGCGCAGCTGGAGCCCGAGCTCACGGTCGACGTTCCGCCGGCCGGCACGGCCCGCAGTTTCGCGCGGGTGGGCCGGCGCGGGTTCGGGCTCGCTCTCGTGGTGGCGATCGTGTTCGCGTTCCTGTACCTGCCGATCGCGCTGCTCGCCCTGTTCAGCTTCACCGACTCAAGCAGCACGACCTTCCCGATCCGTGGCTTCACGCTCGGCTGGTACGAGGACGCGTTCGCGAACCGCGAGCTGATCCAGGCGCTCAAGAACAGCCTCACCGTTGCCTTCTCCGCGACGGTCGTCTCGCTGGTGGTCGGAACGCTTGCCGCCATCGGCCTGCACCGAGTCGAGTTCCCCGGCAAGGGACTGTTCCGGCGCCTCGTCATGCTGCCGCTCGCGCTGCCCGGCATCGTGACCGGCGTCGCGATGTTGAACTTCTTCGGGCTGATTGGCATGTCGCTCAGCCTGCGTACGGTCATCCTGGGTCACGCGACAGCGCTCCTCGCCGTCGTGATCACGCAGGTGTTCGCCCGCCTCCAGCGACTCTCGAGCAGCTATCAGGCCGCCTCAGCCGATCTGGGAGCAGCCGGGTGGCAGACGTTTCTCTTCGTCACGCTGCCGAATCTCCGTTCAGCATTGATCGGCAGCGCGCTGCTCGTGTTCACGCTCTCGTTCGACGAGATCCCGGTCACGTTCTTCCTCACGGGGCGGGAGAACACGCTGCCGATGTACATCTACTCCTCGATGCGTCGCGGCATTACCCCCGATCTCAACGCGATCGCGACCCTGGTCGTGCTCGTGTCGCTCGTCGTGATCGCGCTGTCCGTCTGGCTCCTGCGAGATGACACCGCCTAGGCCCGGCGAGACCGGCTGGCGGGCCCCCGCCCGCCTGCCCGGGCGGGAAGCCCGGGACGGCAGCCCCGACGGGCTCGCGGGGGCCGACGAGCTGACGATCGCCCGCCGCGCGATCTTCGCTCCCCTGGGGGTTGGGGGACGGACCGATGCAGTGATCCAGCGCATCACGGAAGCGATCCGGCTGGGGTTCATCTCGGAGGGGGAGCAGCTGCCGAGCGAGAGCGACCTGGCGGCGATGCTGGGGGTCTCCACCGTGACCCTGCGCGAGGCCCTCGCCGCGCTGCGCCAGCAAGGCCTCGTCGAGACCCGCCGCGGACGCGGCGGCGGCTCCTTCGTCAAGCGTCCCGGCGACCCGGCGCCCGCGCTGCTGCGTGCCCGACTGCGGTCCCTGAGCGCAACGGCGCTCCGCGACCTGGGCGACGAGCACGGCGCCGTGTTCGGGGCGGCGGCGTTCCTGGCCGCGGGTCGGGCGTCGGCCGACAACGTCGCGCGGATGAGGCTCCTGGCCGACCGGGTGCTTGCCGGCGGCTCGCTTGGCGCCCGGGCGAGTGCCGACAGCAGGTTCCACATCGAGATCGCGATCGCCTCGCAGTCCGAGCGGCTGACGCGAGCGGAAGCCGCTCTGCAGGCGGAGGTCGGCGATCTGCTCTGGTACGTGCTCGGCGATGGTGAGGTGCCGCGGCGGCTCGACGCCGAGCACCGCCAGTTGATCGACGCGATCGCGAGCGAGGACGAGGTTGGCGCCCGGGTCCTGGCCGAGGAGCACGTGGCGGCGAACATCCGGCTCCTGGTCGACGCCCATCTGGAGCTGATCGACTCATGACGGTCGCCACGATCGAGGAGGCCGCGCGCCGGGTGACGACCGCGCTCGAGCGGGTCTTCTTCTCGCTCGACCAGATTGCTGGAGCGTTCGAGGATCTGGTGCGGGACCCGAGCTCGAGAGGCGACCGGCTGCGTGCCGCCGACCTGGGTCGCCTGGAGCCCGCGATCTCCCTCCAGCTCGAGGCGTTGCCCGCCATCCACGGCGCGGGGGTCGTCGTGGCCGAGGGGCTGCTACTCGACGAGGAGCGGTTCCTAGAGTGGTGGCGCCGCGGCCAGGGCGGGTACGAGCGCTTCCTGCTCAACGTCGACCCGGCGGTGGAGGGCTTCTACGACTACGTCGAGATGGAGTGGTACCGCGGCCCTCGGGACCAGGGACGGCGCGTGGTGTCCGGCCCCTACATCGACTACCGCTGCGCCGACATCTACGTGTTGACCTTCACGCGTCCGGTCGCCGTCGGTGGGGAGTTCTTGGGCATCGCGGGCGCCGACATCCCGATGGCGCTCTTCGAGTCGGAGCTCGTGCCGGCTCTCCGGCGGCTCGTTCCGGACGCGGTGCTCGTCAACTCGGAGCGGCGAGTGGTGGCCGCCAGCCGTGCCCGCTGGACGATCGGAGCCAGACTCAAGCAGATGCCGGTGGAGGGCGAGGACTGGGCGGCGGTTGAGCCGGTCGCGGCCGATCTAGGCTGGGTGCTCGCCGTCGCCCGCCGCGAAGGCGAGCACCCAGCCGGACCCTGAGGCGCCCGCGCACCGGTCGCGCCCGGGCTCGCGGGGCCGGCAGCCGCTACCAGCCGCCCTCGGCCCGCCGGTCGTGACGCGCGGCGTCGCCGAGATCGAAGACGAGCAGCTTGCGCTCGGTGAACGACTCGAGGAACCACTGGGACAGCTCCCGGCCGACGCCGCTCTTGCCCGCGCCGCCGAACGGGGCGAGCTGGTCCCAGTAGTTGCTCGTCTCGTTGATGTTGACCGAGCCGTGCTGCAGCGCCTCACCCACTCGCCAGGCCGACGCGAGGTCGCGCGTCCAGAGCGACGCGATCAGGCCGAGCTCGCTCGAGTTGGCGATCTCGATCGCCTCGGCAACCGTGGAGAACTTGATGATCGGGGCCACGGGACCGAACGTCTCCTCCTGCGCGATCAGCATCTCCCGGGTGACGCCGGTGAGCACGGTGGCGGGGTAGTACAGGCCGTGCTCGGGGCCGAACTGCTCGATCTCGGCTCCCTTGGCACGTGCGTCATCGACGTGCGTCCTGACGCGCTCGAGCGTCGCGAGGTTGCACAGCGGTCCCATCGCCGTCCGCTCGTCGGCCGGGTCGCCGATGCGGAGCTCCCTCGCACGCGCCTTGAGCTTGCTCACGAACTCGTCGTGAACTGACTCGTGCACGAGGATGCGCTCGGCCGAGGTGCACACCTGGCCGCCGTAGTAGAAGCAGCCGTTCATCGCGCCGTCCACCGCCGCGTCGACGTCCGCATCCGCGAGGATGATGAACGGCCCGTCGCCGCCCAGCTCGAGCAGATGCGGCCGCAGCCCCGCCTGGCGGGCGATCCGCTCGCCTGTCGCGGTCGAGCCCGTGAAGAAGATCCCCTTCACGTCCCGGTGCTCGACGAGGGCTCCGCCGACGTCGCCGAAGCCGTGCACGACGTTGACGACTCCGTCGGGCAGGCCCGCCTCGGCGAACAGCTCCGCCACCATCGAGCAGGATGCGGCAGCGTACTCGGACGGCTTCCAGACCACCGTGTTGCCGGCGGCGACGATGTGGGCGACCGCGATCGAGCCGATGTCGGTCGGGAAGTTGTACGGCGTGATCGCGGCGACCACGCCGAGCGGCCGGTGGGTCAGGACCAGGCGCTTGTTGGTGGTCTGCTCCTGAGTGGAGGGGAAGGACAGCCCGCGGTGGCGGAGGGCTTCCTCGGCGGCCTTGCCCCACGCCGGCGCCGCGTACTCGCGCACCTCCTCGCGGGAGTCGACGATCGTCTTCCCGATCTCCTTGACGAGCATCTGCGCCACGTCCTCGGCACGCTCCAGGAAGAGCGCGTGGATGCGGCGCAGGATCTTCGCTCGGTCGATCAGTGGCATCGCAGCCCAGCCGGGCTGGGCGCTCCTGGCCGCAGCGACGGCGCGATCGACGTCGCCCGCATCGCAGCGCGCAATCGTGCTCACGACCTCGCCCGAGTGCGGCGACCTGACCTCGAACGTTCCGGCGCTCCCGTCGGTCCAGCGACCCCCGATGAGGGCCTGCTTGGCAACTGCGACGGACGAGCTGGCGGTGATCGCCATCGGTGACTCCTCTCTCCGCGGGGTCGGGTTGCTCTGCCGAAGCATATGAGATCAGAGGTTAAATGGCAACCGGCCCCCGCCGGCCCTACTCCGGCGTCGTGTACGCGACCGCGATGCCCCCGTCGACGACGAGCGAGCTGCCCGTGACCCAGCTCGACTCGTCGCTCGCCAGGAACAGCGCGGCCTCAGCGATCTCCGCCGGCTTGCCCAGCCGCCCGGCCGGGATGTGGACGCGACGGCGCTCCCAGGCGGCCTCGTCCTGGAAGAGCTGGAGCGCGAGCGGTGTCTCGACCGGGCCCGGGCAGAGCGCGTTTGCTCGCACGCCGCGGCGGGCGAGCTCGACGGCGACGTCTCGCGTGAGCGCGATCACGCCCCCCTTCGAGGCGGCGTAGCCGATCTGAGCGGTCGCCGAGCCTACGAGGCCCGAGATCGAGCCCATGTTGACGACGGAGCCCCCGCCCGCGGCGAGCAGCTTCGGGATCCCGTGCTTGCAGCAGAGGAAGACCCCGGTCAGGTTGATGCCGAGCACGCGATGCCACGTCTCGAGGTCGGTCTCGAGCACCGAGCCGTCGCCGGGCAGGAGCACGCCCGCGTTGTTCACGAGCACGTGCACGGCCCCGAAGCGGTCTTCGACCGCGTCGTAGAGGGCGGCCACGCTCGGCTCGTCGGTGACGTCGGCGGCGAAGAACGCCGCCTCGCCTCCGGCAGCCTCGACGAGCGCGACCGTCTCTCGGCCCGGCTCCTCGAGGACGTCGGCGCAGGCGACCCGCCCGCCCTCCGCGGCGAAGCGCAGCGAGCAGGCTCTGCCGATTCCGCCCCCCGCGCCCGTGATCACGCAGACCTTCCCGTCTAGCCTTCCCATCGAGTCCTCCTGACGAAGAAAGGAGCAAGCCAGCATGCTCGCGGTCGAGCTTCGAGCGTTCGGTGATCCTACGGGTCTCGTACCCGTCGAGCTGCCCGACCCGGAACCGGGCCCCGGGGAGGTGCGCGTCGACCTCGTGGCGGCGGCCCTCAACCGCCGCGACTGGTGGATCCGCCGCGGCGGCCGGGTGCCGCTCCCGCAGGTGCTCGGGTCGGACGGCGCCGGGATCGTCTCCGCGGTCGGGGCCGCGGTCAGCGGTGTCGCGATCGGTGACGAGGTCGTGATCGACCCGAGCCTCGACTGGGGCGGGGAGGAGGAGGCGCCCGGGCCGGACTTCCGGATCCTCGGCGTGCCCGACCAGGGCACGTATGCCGAGCGGATCGTGGTCGGTGCTCACCAGCTGCGCCCGCGGCCACGCGGCCTCACGTGGGCCGAGTCGGCGGCGCTCCCGCTCGCGGGGCTGACCGCCTGGCGGGCGACCGTGACGCACGCGCAGGCGGGCCCGGGCCGGACGGTCCTCGTCCCCGGGGCCGGCGGCGGCGTCGCCACGTTCGTGATCCAGATCGCCCGCGAGCTGGGCGCGCGCGTCCTCGTCACGACGTCGAGCGAGGAGAAGCTCGAGCGCGCCCGCGCGCTCGGCGCCGAGGGTGGCGCGCTCTACACCGATGCGGGCTGGCCGGAACGGATCGGCCCGGTCGACGCGGTCGTCGACTCGGTCGGCGCCGCCTGCTGGCCGGGCGCGCTCGCCTGCCTGAAGCGGGGCGGGCGGCTCGTCAACTTCGCCGACACGACCGGCGACCGCGGCGAGGTCGACATCACGCGGCTCTACTTCGAGTACCAGCGCCTCCAGGGCACGACGATGGGGAGCCCACGCGAGCTCGATGCGCTGCTCGCCCACGTCGCCGTCGCCTCGTGGCGACCGGTCGTCGACTCCGTCTTCCCGCTCGCCGAGGCGGCGAGGGCCCACGAGCGGCTCGACGCGCCCGAGCGCTTCGGCAAGATCGTGCTCGCTATCCGTCCCGACCTGCTGTAGGCGAGCTTGCTCGCGGCCGGAGATTCAACCGTGGCATCAAGATGCTCAGAGGGATACGCTCTGATGCTGCCCTGGCAGCGCCTTCGCGGCCTTCCTGCGTCTCGTCACGAACCCGAGCGTCGTTCAGCGGCCGGAGCCTCTGCACCGGGCATGGGCTCGGGTGGAGCGCTGGCTCGACGCCCCGCCCGCGTGGGTGCCCGTCCCGGGTCACCGGCGCCGGGAGATCCTTCGCGCGCTCCTCGTCTCTGCCGGCCCGGTGGGGAACCTCGTGCCCGACGCGCAGCTCGCCGCGCTCGCCGCCGAGCACGGACTCGGGGTCGCCTCGACCGGCGGCGACTTCGCCCGCTTCCCGGGGCTACGCTTCGAGAACCCCCTGGCGCCGGGGCTGTAGGCGCGGGCGCTCCCGCCCGGCTGCGCGTCAGGGCAGCCCGAGCTGCCGCGCGATCACGAGCCGCTGGATCTCGTTCGTGCCCTCGCCGATCTCGAGGATCTTCTGGTCGCGGTAGAAGCGGCTGATCGGCGTCTCCTCCATGTAGCCGTAGCCGCCGTGGATCTGGAGCGCCTCGTTCACGACCCGGTGCGAGAGCTCGCCGGTGTAGAGCTTCGCCATCGCGGCCGGCAGCGCGTACGGGCGTCCCTGGTCCTTCAGCCAGGCGGCCCGGTAGACGAGCTGACGACCGGCCTCGATCTCGGTTGCCATGTCCGCGAGCTTGAAGCGGATCGCCTGGAAGCTCGCGATCGGGCGGCCGAACTGGTGGCGCTCCCGCGCGTACGCCGTCGCCTGCTCGTAGGCGCCCTGCGCGAGGCCGAGGCCCATCGCGGCGACCGAGATGCGCCCGCCGTCCAGGATCTCGAGGAACTGGCGCAGGCCGTTGCCCCGCGGCCCGAGCAGGTTCCCTGCCGGGACGCGGCAGTCCGTGAACGTGAGCGCGCGCGTGTCGGAGGCGCGCCAGCCGAGCTTGGCGAGCGGCGGCGAGAGCTCGTAGCCCGGCGTGCCGTTCTCGACCACGAGGTTCGAGATCTCGTCGGGGCCGGTCCGGGCGGTAATCGTGACGAGCGCCGAGATGTCGGTGCCCGCGTTCGTGATGAACATCTTCGCGCCGTCGATCACCCACTCGCCGCCCTCGAGGCGGGCACTCGTCCGCGTCGCGCCCGCGTCGGAGCCCGCCTCGGGCTCGGTCAGCCCGAACGCGGCCAGGCGTCGCCCTGACGCGAGGTCTGGCAGCCAGCGCTGCCGCTGCTCCTCGCTGCCGAACAGGTAGATCGGCAGCGTCCCGAGCGACGTGTGGGCGGCCACCGTGATCGCGACTGAGGAGTCGACCCGTGCCAGCTCCTCGATCACGATCGCGTAGGCGAGCGCATCCGCGCCCGCGCCTTCGTACTCCTCGGGGATCGGCACCCCCATCAGGCCGAGCTCGGCCAGAGCGGAGACGAGCTCGTAGGGGAACCGGTGCTCCCGGTCGAGCTCCGCGGCAGCCGGGGCGATCCGCTCCTCGGCGAGCTCGCGGACGGTCCGGCGGAGGAGCTCGTGTTGCTCGGGCAGATCGAGATTCATCAGGCCACCCCCGACTTGACACGGCAGAGTGAACGAATATTATATGCGCTCACTGTCGATCAAATCCGCATATTGTCGACGATAACCGTGGAGCCGGAGGCAAGAGATCGGGCGGGGTCGCCCAGGCTGCTGGATCTGCCGCAGCCGCCGCCGCAGCTCGCCGTCGGCATTCACGACTCGATCAAGCGCGCGATCCTCGCGGGCCGGATCGGGCCCGGCGAGCGGATCAACCAGGAGCTGATCGCGCGGGAGCTCGGCGTCTCCCGAACGCCCGTCCGGGAGGCGCTGACCGTGCTCGCGAGCGAGGGGCTCGTGACGATCGTGCCGCGCCGCGGCGCGTACGTGAGCACGTTCGGCGAGCGCGACGTCCACGAGATCTACGACGTCCGGGAGCTGCTCGAGCCGCACGCCGCCTCGACCGCCTGCATGCTCGCGACGCTCACCGAGGTCGAGGGGTTGAGGCGGCTCGAGGACGAGCTCGAGCGGGCCGGCGACGCGGACCCCGAGCGGGCATTCGAGCTGAACCGGCAGTTCCACCACCGGCTCTGCGCGCCGTGCGCGAACCGGGTCCTGCTGCAGCTGCTCGAGGCGATCTGGTCGCAGCAGACCGCGCTTCGCATCTACGCCTACTACGCGCAGAGCGCGCGCGCGCTCGAGCGCACTCACGCCGAGCACCGGGCGATCGTCGAGGCGTTCGCCGCTCGTGACCCGGAGCGCACCGGCACCCTCGTTCGCGACCACATCCAGGCGGCGCACCAGGCGCTCGTGACCCTGATGGCCGCTCCGGCAGCGGGAGCCGCGTAGCCGTGTGCGGGATCGCCGGCATCCTCTACCGCGAGCCGGGGCCGCTCGGGGAGTCGCTCGTGGCGATGTGCTCGGCGATGCGCCACCGCGGCACCGACTCGACCGGGTTCGCTCTCTACGGCGAGCCCGACCCGGACCGGCTGATCGTGCGCCTGCGCTTCCCCGACGCGACCGAGTGGGAGAAGCGCGTCGAGGACATCATGCACAGCGTCTTCTCGCGCGGCGGCGACGTGGCGGTCGACCACGCCGTCGACCGAGCGCGCAACGCCGACGATCGGTTCGTGCGCCTCGAGGTCCGTTTCGGCGGCACCGTCCGCGAGCTCGTGCACGCGATCGAGGAGCCCGGGCACGTCGAGATCCAGTCGGTCGGCCATTCGCTCGAGATCGTGAAGGATCTCGGCGACGCCGAGGACGTCGACGCCCGCCACGGGATCCGGGCCTTCCGGGGCACCCACGGGCTCGGCCACGTTCGGCTCGCGACGGAGTCGATCACGGCCGTTCCCTACGGGCACCCGTTCTGGGCCGAGCCGTTCCCGGACATCGCGATCGCCCACAACGGTCAGCTGACCAACTACTACAAGTTCCGGCGCCTGCTCGAGCAGCAGGGCTACCGCTTCCACACCGGCAACGACTCCGAGCTGATCGCGGTCTACCTCGCCGACAAGATGGAGCACGGCCAGACGTTCTACGAGGCGCTCAAGGACTCGGTCTACGAGCTCGACGGCTGCTTCGCCTACCTCCTCTGCACCCGCGACGCGATCGGCTCCGCCAAGGATCGCTTCGCAGTCAAGCACCTCGTCGTCGCGGACGTCGACGGCGACCTCGGCATGGCGACGGAGGAGCAGGCGATCCGCGCGGTCTTCCCGCAGGAGCTCGAGACCGTCCACCCCGACCCGCGCTCGGTCTTCGTCTGGGAGACGAACGGCCGCGTGCTCCAGGAGATCGTCTGATGGCCGTGACCGCCGGGATCACCCACCTGTCCGATACCCGGGCAGAGATCGACGTCGACGTCATCGAGCACCTGAACCGGGAGCTGCGTCGCCTGACGGCGGAGGGCGTGACCGAGATCGTGATCCGCAACCCACGCTCGCGCCACAACCTCGCGGTCGGCCAGGGCGCGGGCGTTCGGATCTTCTTCGACGGCTCCTGCGGCTACTACTGCGGCGGGCTCAACAACGGCGCCGAGATCGAGGTCGCCCGCAACGTCGGCTGGGGCACGGGCGAGGCGATGGCCTCCGGCTCGATCCGGGTCGGCGGCTCCGCCGCGCTGGGTACCGGCGCCGGGATGCGCGGCGGTCTGATTCACGTCAAGGGCGACTGCGGCCCCCGTACCGGCGCCGCGATGAAGGGCGGCACGCTGATCGTCGAGGGCTCCGTCGGCTACCTCGCCGGCTTCATGACTCACGCCGGCGACCTGAGCGTGCTCGGCAACGCGGGCGAGGCGCTCGGCGATTCGCTCTGGGAAGGGCGGATCTACGTCGCGGGCGAGATTCGCGGCCTCGGCAACGACGCGAACGCGGTCGAGCCCGACGACGAGGACTCTGCCCGCGTGCACGCGCTCCTGCGCGAGCAGGGGATCGACGGGCAGTTCGCGTTCAAGAAGATCGTTGCCGGCCAGAAGCTCTGGTACTTCGACAATCGCAACCCGGAGGCCTGGCTGAAGATATGAGCAGCGATCTCCCCCGCCACCCCGCCCCCGACGGGCACGAGCCGCAGATCGTCCAGGGCCGCTCGCACGTCTGGCGGGCCGAGATCATCCGCGACATCCAGGCGAAGGCCGAGCTCGGCCGCTACCAGATCCGCGGCTTCTCGACCTTCCAGAAGTTCCCCTCTCTGGACGAGCTCGTCTTCCTGCCGGCCGCGATGACGCGCCTGCCGCTCGAGGGCTACCGCGAGCACTGCGTGACCGAGACCGTTGTCGGCGGCGGCCAGCCGGAGCTCGTCTCGCGACCGCTCGAGCTCGCGATCCCCGTCTACCTGACCTCGATGAGCTTCGGTGCGCTCGGGACGAACGCGAAGATGGCGCTCGGGATGGGCTTCTCCCGCGCCGGCTCGGCGACCTGCACCGGCGAGGGCGGGATGCTCGAGGAGGAGCGCGACGCCTCGACGCGCCTGATCTACCAGATGACGCCGTCGCGCTACGGCCTCGATCTCGAGCACCTGCGCAAGGCCGATGCGATCGAGATCGTGGTCGGGCAGGGCGCGAAGCCCGGCACCGGGGGGATGCTGCTCGGGATGAAGGTCTCCGAGAAGGTCGCGGGCATGCGCACACTGCCCGTCGGCGTCGACCAGCGCTCCGCCGTTCGCCACCCGGACTTCCTCGGGGCGGACGACCTCCAGGTCAAGATCCTCGAGCTCCGGGAGGCGACCGACTACCAGACGCCGATCATCCTCAAGCTGCCGGCCTGTCGCGTCCGGGAGGACGTCAAGATCGCGGCCAAGACCGGCTGCGACGCGATCGTCGTCGACGGCACCGAGGGCTCGACGGCGGCGGCACCCGAGTTTCAGCTCGACCACACGGGTATCCCGACCCTCGCCGCGATCCCGGCCGCGCGCCGCGCGCTCGAGGAGATCGGGATGTACGGCAAGGTGACGCTGATTGCGTCGGGCGGGATCCGCAACGGCGTCGACGCCGCCAAGGCGCTCGCTCTGGGCGCGGACTGCGTCGCGATCGGGACGGCGGCGCTCGTCGCGCTCGGGTGCAACGCGCCCCGCCACGTCGAGGACTATCGGGCGCTCGGGACCGAGCCGGGGGCCTGTCACCACTGCCACACCGGCCGCTGCCCGGTCGGGATCACGACGCAGGACCCGGAGCTCGAGGCGCGCCTCGACCCGGAGCAGGGCGCCGAGCGCGTCCGCAACTTCCTCAGCGCGATGACCATGGAGATGACGGTGATCGCGAAGTCCTGCGGCAAGGGGAATGTCCACAATCTCGAGCCCGAGGATCTCCGTGCCGTCTCGCTCGAGGCCTCCGCTTTGACCGGGGTGCCGCTGGCGGGCGTCGACTGGGCCGTCGGGCCGGACACGTTCGGGAGGGGAGGCTAGCCGTGGTTGCCCAGGAGGATCTCGCCCGCGTCAAGGAGCTCTTCGACCTCCACGACGTCCACACCGTCGAGTGCGCCTTCGCCGACGTGTGGGGCCTGCCTCGCGGCAAGCGCGTCCCGGCGAGTCACTTCCTGAAGCTCGCCGAGAAGGGATTCGCGCTCGCGAACGTCGTGATGGTCTGGGACATGTGGTGCAACCTGTTCGACACGCCGTTCTGCAAGAGCTCGTCCGGGTGGCCGGACATGGTCGCGGTGCCGGATCTCTCGACGCTCCGCCTCGCCACGTGGCAGGAGGGCACGGCCTTCTGCATCTGCGACACGCTCGACGAGCAGACCCACGAGCCGCTGGCCGTCGACACCCGCCACCGCCTGCGCGGCGCCGTCGAGCGGGTCCGGGAGCACGGCTACGAGCCGATGATGGCGACCGAGATCGAGTTCCACCTCTGCACGCCCGACTGGGAGCCCGTCTACCGCGGCGTCCACTGCTACTCGCTGCCCAAGGGCGGCGAGGTCGAGCCCGTCACCGGTGAGGTGCGCCGCAAGCTCGAGGCGTTCGGGATCGTCGTCGAGGCCTGCAACGTCGAGTATGGGCCCGCCCAGGTCGAGGTCAACCTCGAGTACGGCCCGGCGCTCCAGGTCGCTGACAACACGATGATCTTCAAGTACGTCGTCAAGGAGATCGCGCGGCAGCACGGCCTGCGCGCGACGTTCATGGCGAAGCCTTTCTTCGGCGAGGCGGGCAACGGCCTCCACGTCCACCAGAGCCTCCGCTCGCTCGAGACCGGCAAGAACGCCTTCGCGGCAGCCGATCTGGACGAGGGGCCGATCCGCTCGAGCGTGATGCGCCGCTGGCTGACCGGGCTGCTCGCCCACCAGATCGAGCTGACGGCGATCAACTGTCCGACGATCAACTCGTACAAGCGGGTCGAGGACTACTCGTTCGCCCCGACGTGCGTCACCTGGGGCGGCGACAACCGGACGGTCGCGGTGCGGTCGGTGATGGGCCACGGCGAGTCGACCCGGCTCGAGGCCCGTGGCGCCGCGGCCGACGCGAACCCGTACCTCGTTCTCGCGAGCCTGCTCCACGCCGGCCTCGACGGGCTCGAGTGCGAGCTGCCGCTGCCTCCGATGACGCCCGGCGACGCGTACGTCGACACGACGTCGCCGCGGATCCCGACCACGCTCGAGGCCGCGGTCGCCGAGCTCGAGCGCAGCACGTTCCTGCGCGGCATCTACGGCGACCTGTTCCTCGACACGTTCGCGGAGATGCTCCGCCACGAGGTCGGCGTGTTCGCGCGCCAGGTGACCGACTGGGAGCGCGACCGCTACATCGAGGTCGTGTGATGGACGTCTGCCGCGTCGTCGGCCAGGCGGTCTCGACCGCGAAGGACGAGGGGCTGCACGGCACCAAGCTCCTGCTCGTCCGCGTGGCGGGGCCGGACGGCACGCCGGGCGGCGACGCGTTCGCTGCCACCGACACGGTCGGGGCGGGGGAGGGCGAGCTCGTGCTCGTCGCCCGCGGCTCGGCCGCCCGCAGCACAAAGAGGACCGGCGGCGTCCCCACGGACGCCGCCATCGTCGCGATCCTCGACTCGCTCTCGGTCGACGGAGCGGTCACGTACCACAAGGGATGAGCACACCGCAGTCCCGCAGGCAAGGAGCGAGCCCGAGGGCTCGGAAAGGAGAAGGAGGAACGATGGCACGGAACGGCAGCATGCAGGCGCTCGGGATGATCGAGACGCGTGGTCTCGTCGGCGCGATCGAGGCGGCCGACGCGATGGTGAAGGCCGCGAACGTCACGCTCGTCGGCAAGGAGCAGGTCGGTGGCGGCTACGTCACGGTCCTCGTCCGCGGCGATGTCGGCGCGGTCAAGGCGTCGACCGATGCGGGCGCCGAGGCGGCCGCCAAGGTCGGCGAGCTCGTCTCGACGCACGTGATCGCGCGGCCGCACGAGGACGTCGAGGCGCTGCTCCCCGGCGTCAAGTCGACCGCGACGGCCTAGTAGACCACCGAGACGACCGAGAAGGAGGTGCGCCAGATGCAGGGCGCTGACTTCGACGCGATCGTTCGCGCGGTGGTCCGCGAGCTGGGCGGCCAGGGTGCCGGCGGGGCGAGCAGCCTCGTGCAGGCCCCGCCGAACGGCGGCGCGGGCGGGGGGCTGGCCATGGTCCCGCATCCGCCGAACACGCGTCTCATCCCCGACCCGCCGCTCGCCACGCGGGAGCCCTCTCCGCACCGCGAGCGCTACGGCGCGGGCAAGACGAAGGTCACCGTGCTCGGTGCGGGCCACGGCGGCTCGGCGATGGCCGGGCACCTGACGCTGCTCGGCTTCGACGTCACCGTGTTCTCGATCTACGGGCGCGAGCTCGATCCGATCGAGGCCAAGGGCGGCGTCGACATGATCGGCGAGGAGGTGCGCGGCCAGGCCAAGTACGCGCGCATCTGCCGCTCGATCGACGAGGCCGTCAAGGGCGCCGACCTGATCATGATCGCCGCGCCCGCGATCGCCCATCGCGTCTACGCGACGCTGCTCGCGCCGATCCTCCAGGACGGGCAGGTCATCTGCCTGAACCCGGGCCGGACGGGCGGCGCGCTCGAGTTCGCGCAGGTGCTGACGCGGTTTGCCTGCCGCGCCGACATCGTGCTCGGCGAGACGCAGACGTTCATCTACGCGGCCGAGCAGCGCGGGCCGGGCACGGTCGAGATCCTGAAGGAGAAGTTCCGGATGCGCGCCTCGGCGCTCCCCGCGTCCGCGAACGACCAGTTCATCAACGTGATCCGGGGCCTCTACCCGCAGATCGAGGCGGGCGAGAACGTGCTCGAGACGTCGATCAACAACATCGGCGGCGTCGTCCACCCGACCGCGATGCTGCTCAACTCGCACGTGGTCGAGGAGGTTGCCGGCGGCAACACCGACCTGCGCTTCTACAAGAACCAGATCGGTCCCACCGTCGCGAACCTCGTGATGGAGCAGATGGACGGCGAGAAGTGCGAGCTCGCGCGCACGTTCGGCCTGCGCGAGATCTGGTCGGTCAAGGAGTGGTACGAGCAGTCCTACCGCGTGACCGGCTCGGACATGTGGGACGCGATGCAGCGCAACCCGTACTACGAGGGCTTCACGGCGCCGCCGCACATCCTCACCTACAACCACCTCGTCGACGAGATCCCGAACACGCTCGTGCCGGTCTCGGAGCTCGGTCGTGCCCTTGGCGTCGACACGACGATGACCGACGTGATCATCGATCTCGGCTGCGCGATGACCCAGATCGACGTCCGCAAGCACGGCCGCACCCTCGAGGTGCTCGGGCTGGACGGGATGACGAAGGACGAGATGCTCCACTACGTCAACTTCGAGCCGCTCGGGGGGCGCTGCCGCGAGATCGGCGTCTGCCGGGCCCTGCCCTACTACCGCTAGACGGGGGACGGGATGGCTGACGTCGAGCGGTCGAAGGCCCAGGCGGACGAGCTCGCCCTGCGCGCGCACGCGGCCGCGCAGGCCTGGGCCGGCGCCGGCCAGGCCGACGTCGACCGGGTGATCGAGGCGATGGCGCAGGCCGGGACCGAGCACGCGCAGCGGCTCGCCGACCTCGCCTACGAGGAGACCGGCTACGGGAGGCCCGATCACAAGGCCTTCAAGAACCTGTTCAACTCGCAGTTTCTCTACGAGTTCATCCGGCACGTCCCGACCGTCGGCGTGATCGCCGAGCACCCGTCCCGCCGCTATGTCGAGATCGCGGAGCCGGTCGGCGTCGTCGCCGGGCTCGTACCGGTCACGAACCCGACCTCGACCGTGATGTTCAAGGCGCTGATCGCGCTCAAGGCTCGTAACGCGATCGTCTGCGCACCGCACCCGCGGGCGGTGCGCTGCTCGGCGGAGACGGCGCGGCTGATGGACGAGGCGGCGACCGACGCGGGCGCGCCGCCGAACCTCGTCCAGTGCATGACCGAAGTGTCGCTCGAGGGCACCGACGCGCTCATGCGCCACTACCGCACCGACCTCGTGCTCGCGACGGGCAGCCGGGCGATGGTGCTCGCCGCGTACTCGTCCGGCAAGCCGACCTACGCGGTCGGCCCCGGCAACACGACCGCGTACGTGCACCGCAGCGCCGCGGACCCCGGCGAGACCGCCGCGATGCTGATCGTCTCCTCCACGTTCGACAACGGCACGCCCTGCGCATCCGAGCAGGCCGTCGTCGCCGACGGGGAGATCGCCGGGCGGCTGCGCGCCGAACTCGAGGCTCGCGGCGCCTACTTCTGCAACGAGCGGGAGCAGGCGGCGGTCGAGCGGATGTGCTTCCCGCAGGGCGCCAAGGGGCCAGCGGCCGTCGACATCGTCGGTCAGTTCCCATCGAGGCTCGCCGAGCTGGCGGGGATCACGGTGCCGGAGGGAACGCGGATGCTCGTCGTCAGGCCGATCGGCGTCGGCCGCGAGCACCCGCTCTCCCGGGAGATCCTCTGCCCGATTCTCAAGTGGTACGAGGGTCGCACTGAGGAGGAGGCCTTCGCGACCGTGCACGCGCTCCTGAAGTACGGGGGCGACGGGCACACGGCGGCGATTCACGCGGAAGACGACGGCGTCATCGGCCGCTTCGCGGGCCGGATGCCCGCCTACAGGATCGTCGTCAACGAGACGGCGATCTTCGGCGCCTCCGGCTTCACGACGGGCGTCGACCCGTCGTACATGCTCGGCACGGGCACGATCGGGGGCACGATCAGCTCCGACAACATCGGCCCGCGCCACCTCGTCAACGTCAAGCGCGTGGCGATGCCGGTGCGCTCGTGGCGCGAGGCCGGGCTCGAGGAGGCCGGCAAGGGGCCCCACCATTTCGCCCCGCCCGTCGCGTCGCCCGACCTGGAGGCGTTCGTGCGCGAGATCGTGGAAAGGGTGATGGCACGTGGCTAGCGCGATCGGCATGGTGGAGGCGCGCGCGTACATCGCGGCGGTTGCCGCCGCGGACGCGATGCTGAAGGCGGCCCAGGTGACGCTGTCGGGGCCGATCAAGAAGGTCGACCCGGGCCTCATGACCGTGACCGTGACGGGTGAGGTCTCGGCGGTGCGCTCGGCGGTCGACGCGGGCGCCCAGGAGGCCGCGCGCGTGGGCGAGCTCGTCTCGGCGCACGTGATCCCGCGGCCCGAGGACGGCACCGACGGGCTCCTGAGGTAGCCGTGCCGGACTTCCAGCTTCGCAGCTACGTTCGCATCGACTGCATGCAGCCGCAGTACGCGGCGTACGTCGGCGCGACCGTCCAGGGAGACATCCCGGTCGCCGGGATGGCCGAGCTGTTCATCGAGGTGGCGCCGTCGAACGAGGTCTACCGGGTCGCCGACGTGGCCCTGAAAGCCGCCGACGTCCGGCCCGGGACCCAGTTCGTCGAGCGCGAGTTCGGCCTGCTCGAGGTGCACTCGTTCGACCCGTCGGCGGTCGAGGCGGCGGCCCAGGCGATCTTCTCGCTCACCGGCCTGACCGAGGCGGACGCGATCGCGCCCGAGGTGGCCTCGGCCCAGGTGATCACGAACGTCGATCCCTACCAGGCCCAGCTGATCAACAAGTTTCGCCGCGGCGCCCTGCTCGTGCCCGGTCAGACGCTGCTCGTGATGGAGATCGCGCCGGCCGCCTACGTGACGCTGGCCGCCAACGAGGCGGAGAAGGCCTCCGACATCGACCAGGTCTACATCTCGAACGTCGGTCGCTTCGGGCGGCTGATGGTGGCCGGGCTCGAGTCGGAGGTGCTCGCGGCGCGTGACGGGGCGCTCGCGGCGATCGAGTCGCTCGCGAGACGCGGGGTGGCCGCGTGAGCCGGCTCGTCGACCACGACGCCGTCGCCCTGCTCGCAGCCCAGTCGCGCGTCCGTGCCGTCGTGCGGCGCGTGCTCTGGCGCGACTTCCCGGGAGCCGCCTCGGCCGAGCTCGTCGAGCGGGTCTGTCAGGCCGTGTTCAAGGAGCTTCGCCTCTGCTGCGGCGACTGCGCCTGCGGCGCTCCCGAGCCGGGCCCCGGTGTCGCGCTCCAACTGCAACCGATTGCCAACCGGAGGTGTGGCTGTCGATGACGAAGGTGACGGTCGTCGGCGCGGGCATGGTCGGATCGTCGACCGCCATGCGCATCGGCGAGCAGCGACTCTGCGAGGAGCTCGCGCTCGTGGACGTGGTGGACGGCGTCGCGGAGGCGATGGCGCTCGACATCGGCCAGGCGCTGCCGTTCGCCGGCTCGGACACGCTCGTCACGGGCGGAGCCGGCTACGGGCACACAGCCGGCTCGGACGTGGTCGTGATCACCGCCGGCCTGCCCCGCAAGCCGGGCCAGAGCCGCGCCGACCTGCTCGAGGCGAACGGGAAGATCATCGCGGCGGTCGCTGGCGAGGTGCGTGACCGCTCCCCGCAGGCGGTCGTGATCGTGGTCACGAACCCGCTCGACGAGATGACCGCGCTCGCCCAGCGCCTGACCGGGTTCCCGCCCGAGCGCGTGATGGGCATGGCCGGGATGCTCGACACAGCCCGCTTCCGCGCCTTCATCGCCTGGCGCACGAGGACGCCGCCGACCCGGGTCGAGGCGCTGACGCTCGGCTCGCACGGCGACACGATGGTACCCGTGCCGCGGCTCTCGACCGTGAACGGCCGCCCGCTCGGAGAGGTGCTGTCCGCCGCCGACATCGACGCGCTCGTCGAGCGCACGCGCGACGGCGGCGCCGAGATCGTGCGGCTGCTCAAGCGCGGTTCCGCGTGGTGGGCGCCGAGCGCCGCGATCACGGAGATGGTGCGCGCGATCATCCGCGACGAGCGTCGCGTGATGCCCGTGTCGGCCTACTGCCGCGGCGAGCTCGGGATCGACGGCGGCGTCTACGTCGGCGTGCCGGCTCGCCTCGGCCGCGGCGGCGTGCTCGAGATCGTCGACGTCGGCCTCACCGCCGCCGAGCTCGACGGGCTCAGGGCCGCGGCCGCCGAGGTCTCCCAGCGGGTCGCCGACCTCGATGCGATCCTCGCCGGTGGCGGCGGTGGCGGCGGGGACGTGTCGGTGCCCGCCCCGGCGGCGCAGCCCGCGCGACCCTCGCGTGACCTGGCACTCGAATCGAAGGTGCGCACGGCCGCCCGGCAGGTGCTCGCCCGGACCGGCCAGCTCGATCGCCTCGAGGAGGTCGTCCAGCGGGCCATGGCCCAGCTTCCCTGAGCGTGCTCGCCGGGAGGCGCGTGACGCCCTTCGACAAACACCGAGCAATGGCCGGCCGTGATCAGCGCCGGGTGCCGGCCCCGTGAACGTGATCGAGACGGCCAGGGCGCACGCCCGCGACGTCGTGGCGCCCAGCGTCGAGCGGTGGGAACGGGAGGGCCGCTTCCCGCGTGCCGCGGTGGAGGCGGCCGCGGCGGGCGGGCTCTGCGGCCTGTTCGCCCCACCCGAGGCGGGCGGCCAGGGACTCACGTTCGCGGAAGGAATGGGCGTGTTCGAGGAGCTCGGCCGCGCCGACGCGAGCTACGCGTTCGCGCTCTCGATGCACAACGCCGTCACGACCGTGCTCACCCGCTATGCCTCGGTGGAGGTGCGCGAGCGCTGGGCGGGGCCGCTCACGAGCGGTCGCGCGCTCGGCGGCTTCAGCCTGACCGAGCCGCACGCCGGCTCCGACGCGGCCGCGATCACGACCCGTGCCAAGCCCGACGGCGCGGGTGGCTACCTGCTCAGCGGCCGCAAAGCCTGGGTCTCGCTCGCGGGCGAGGTGGACGTGTTCGCCCTCGTCTGCCGCAGCGGCGACGGGCCCGGCTACGGGGACGTGATGGTCGTCGCGCTCGCCGCCGACCAGCCCGGTGTCCGCGTCGCCCGCCTGTACGACAAGATGGCCTCGGCCTTCCTGCCGATCGGCGAGCTCGAGCTCGACGGGGCCCGCGTCTCAGCGGCCGAGGTGATCGCGCCGCCCGGCGCCGGTTTCCAGGCCGCGCTCGGCGCGATCGACGTCGCCCGGGTTGACATCGCGGCGATCTCGGTCGGGCTCGCGGCCGAGGCGCTCGAGCTCGCGCTCCGCCACGCGGCGATGCGACGGATGTTCGCGGGCGTCGAGCTCGATCTCCAGGCGATCCAGTTCGCGCTCGCCGACGTCGAGACCGACGTGATCGCGGGCCGCCTGCTCTACCAGCGAGCGGCAGGGCTCTTGGGCGGCCCCGGAGGAGCGGTGGCCGCGGCGCACGCGAAGCGCTTCTGCCCGGACGCGGCGCTCCGCGCCGCGATCACGTGCAGCGAGACGCTCGGCGCCTACGGCTGGCTCAACGACACTCCGCTCCCGCGCTTCATCGCGCTTGCGAAGATGCTCCAGGTCGTCGACGGTACGACCGAGATCCAGCGCGTGGTGATCGCTCGCGACCTGCGCCGCCGGGCCACCGGGCTCGTCGGTGAGGGTCCTGACAGGCAAAGGAGATGACGATGTCCGACTCGGTGCCCATCGGAACGCTGCCGCCGCTCGGCGAGGTGCCTCCGAAGATGCTCGCCCAGGTGGTGCGCCAGGATCGGCTTGGCGCGCCGCGGGATGCGTTCCGGGTCGAGGAGATCGACACGCCCGCGATCGGGCCCGACGAGGTGCTGGTCGCGGTGATGGCAGCCGGGATCAACTTCAACAACGTCTGGGCGGCCAAGGGTGTCCCGATCGACGTGATCGCGGTGCGCCAGAAGGCAGGCGACCCGCGCGACTACCACGTCGGCGGCAGCGACGCTTCCGGGATCGTCTACGCGGTCGGGGCCGACGTCGGCAACGTGGCCGTCGGTGACGAGGTCGTGATCCATCACGGCTTCTGGGATCGAGACGATCCGTGGGTGCGCGCCGGCAAGGACCCGATGATCGCGCCGTCCGCGAAGATCTGGGGCTACGAGACGAACAACGGCTCGTTCGGTCAGTTCGCGGTCGCCCAGGCCCACCAGGTGATGCCGAAGGCCGACCACCTGACCTGGGAGGAGGCGGCGGCGCCGACGCTCGTCGGCACGACCGCCTACCGGATGCTGCACGGCTGGCAGGGCAACGAGGTCGGCGAGGGCGACGTCGTGCTGGTCTGGGGCGGCTCGGGCGGCGTCGGCTGCCAGGCGATCCAGATCGCGAGGGAGGCGGGAGCCGTCTCGATCGCGGTTGTCTCCTCGGCGGAGAAGGGCGAGTACTGCGTCGGCCTCGGCGCCGCCGGCTTCGTCGACCGCGGCGAGTTCGACCACTGGGGGATTCCGCCCCACTGGACGGACGGCGCCGGCCAGAAGGCGTGGACGGCGTCCGCGCGCGAGTTCGGCAAGCGGATCTGGGAGATCCTCGGCGAGCGCCGCAACCCGACGATCGTGGTCGAGCACCCGGGCGAGGCGACGATCCCGACCTCGATCTTCGTCTGCGAGGCGGGCGGCATGGTCGTGATCTGCGCGGGCACGACGGGCTACTCGGCGATGGTCGACCTGCGCTACCACTGGGTGCGCCAGAAGCGGCTCCAGGGGTCGCACGGCACGAACGATCCGCAGGCCTACGCCTACAACGAGCTCGTCCGTGCCGGCCGGATCGACCCGTGCCTCGGCCGGCTGCTCGGGTTCGAGGAGATCGGCCAGGCCCACCAGGACATGGACGAGGGCAGGCTCGGTCTCGGCAACGCGGCCGCCCTCGTCGGCGCGCCCGAGCCCGGCCTCGGCAGGAAGGCCGGCTAGCGGGCCCGGCCGGTGACGGTCGCGGAGGCGAACGCGCGCTGCGCCGGCAGGCTCCCGGGCCTGCTCGGGGTCGAGTTCACGGAGGTCGGGGGCGGACGGATGTGCGCCCGCCTCGTGGTTCGCGAGGAGCTTCTGAATACGGACGGCGACCTCCACGGCGGCACGATCAGCGCGTTCGCGGACGCCGTCTGCGGGATCGGGGCCGTCGCGCATCTGCCCGAGGGGGCGACCGGCGCCGGCACGATCGAGCTGAAGGCGAACCTGTTTCGGGTCGTCCGTGACGGCGTGCTCGAGTGCGAGGCGAGTCTCGTCCACGGCGGGCGCACGACCCAGGTCTGGGATGCGAGCATCCGGCTTCAGGGCGACGCGCGACCGGTCGCCCTCTTTCGCTGCACCCAGCTCCTGCTCTACCCGCGCACCGGCTGACCGCGGCCGCCCGCCGTGCCGCGAGCACGTATGCTCGCTCCCGTGGGTGGCGAGGGCGAAGCGCGGGCGGAGTGGGTGCTGCCGTATCGCCCGCCGCTCGCCTGGGGCGCGCTGGCGGAGTACCTCGGCGCCCGGGCGATCCCCGGAGTCGAGGCGGTCGAGGCCGGGGTTTACCGGCGCACGATCCGGACGGGAGACGGCGCCGGCGTGGTCGAGCTCGAGCGGCTGTCGGAGGCCCCGAGCTTCCGCCTGCGCGCACCCGCCGGCGCCGGCGATGCGGCCGAGCGGGCGCGGCGCCTGCTCGATCTCGAAGCCGACCCCGGAGCGATCGAGCGGGTGCTCGGCGCCGACCCGTTCCTCGCGCCGCTGATCGAGCGGCGGCCGGGAGTGCGCCTGCCCGGTGCGTGGGAGCCGTTCGAGCTCGCCGTCAGGGGCATCATCGGCCAGCAGGTCTCGGTTCGGGCCGCGACGACGATCGCCGGGCGCGTTGCCGCCGCGTTCGGGGAGCCCTTCGACGGCAGCGGACTCACGCGGCTGTTTCCAGCTCCGGAGGCTCTCGCCGGGGCCGAGCTCGAGCGGGCCGGACTGACGCGCGCCCGTGCGGCCGCCATCCGCGGGCTGGCGGCCGCGGTCGTCTCCGGCGACGTGTCCCTGGAGGCGGCCTGCGATCCGATGGAGACCAGGGCCCGTCTCGTCGCGCTCCCGGGAATCGGTCCCTGGACGGCGGAGTACGTTGCCATGCGCGCCCTGCGCGACCCGGATGCCTTTCCGGCCTCCGATCTCGGTCTGCGCTACGCGCTCGCCGCGAACGGCCGGCCCGCGAGCGCCGGCGAGACGAGGGCGCGCGCGGAGGCCTGGCGACCCTGGCGCGCGTACGCGGCCGTGCACCTCTGGCTCTCGCTCGCGGACGGGGCGGCGCCGTGACCGTGGAGGAGGCGAACGCCCGGCTCGCCGGCACGTTCTCGGGCACGCTCGGGGTCGAGATCACCGCGCTGCGCGAGGGTGCCGTCGCTGCGCGCCTGCCCATCCGGCCGGAGCTGCTCGCTGCCAACGGCTACCTGCACGGCGCCGCCGTGGTCGCGATCGCGGATACCGCCTGCGCGTTCGGCGCTTTCACCCATCTCCCCGAGCGAGCGACCGGGTTCACGACGATCGAGCTGAAGAGCAACTTCCTCGCCACCGCCCGCGACGGCGCGCTCGCCTGCGAGGCCACGCTCGCGCACGGCGGCCGCACCACCCAGGTCTGGGACGCGCGCGTCACGGCCGAGGGGAGCGGCCGGACGCTCGCCCTCTTTCGCTGCACCCAGCTCCTGTTGCGCGGGTAGGCCGCGCGGGCGCCGGCCCGTAGAATGCCCGTACGATGAGCACGGTCGACCGGGACGCCGGCTCGCTCCGGGCCGCCTTCTACGCGACGCGGCCAATCGCTCGCGACAACCTCGTCCCCGAGGACCCGTCGCTCGGGCTCGCCGCGTTCTCGAGCCCCTTCGACCCGGAGCCGTCGCTCGTGCTCGAGGGCGGTCGCGTGGTCGAGCTCGACGGCACGCCGGAGGGGGAGTTCGACCTGCTCGATGAGTTCATCGCGCGACACGGGATCGACGTCGAGGTTGCGCCCGGGGCGATGGCGCTCGACACCGTCGCGTTCGCGCGCATGCTCGTTGACCCCGGCGTCCCGCGGGCAGAGATCGTGCGTCTCGCGGCCGGAATGACGCCCGCGAAGATCGCCCGGACGCTTGCCGTCCTGACACCGGTCGAGATTCTCCAGGCGATCCAGAAACTGCGCGTCCGGCGCACGCCGTCGATCCAGGGGCACGTCACGAACCGCGTCGACCATCCGCTCCTGCTCGCCGCCGACTCCGCGGCCGCGGTCGCGCTCGGGTTCAGGGAGCTCGAGACGACGGTGCCCGTGCTGCGCGACGCGCCCTCGAACGCGCTCGCGCTGCTGATCGGCGGCCAGGTCGCCGCCGCCGGCGCGTTGACCCAGTGCTCCGTCGAGGAGGCGACGGAGCTCGAGCTCGGGCTGCGTGGGCTGACGACGTACGCGGAGACGGTCTCCGTCTACGGCACAGAGCAGGTGTTCCTGGACGGCGACGACACACCGTGGTCGAAGGCGTTCCTCGCCTCCTGCTACGCGTCTCGCGGCCTCAAGATGCGCTTCACCTCCGGCTCCGGCGCGGAGGCGCTGATGGGCGCCGCCGAGGGGAAATCGCTCCTCTACCTCGAGGCGCGCTGTCTCGCGGTCACGCGTGCGGCCGGGTCGCAGGGCGTCCAGAATGGCGGCATCGACGGCGTCAACGTGACCGCCTCGGTTCCCGGCGGGATGCGCGAGGTGATCGCCGAGAACCTCTGCGTGATGCTGCATGACCTCGAGTCCTGCTCGGGCAACGACACGCTGATGTCGTCGTCCGACCTGCGCCGCGTCGCTCACACGCTGCCGCTGCTGCTCGCCGGCGCCGACTTCCTCTTCTCCGGCTTCGGCACGATCCCGGCCTACGACAACGCGTTCGGCCCGTCGAACCTGAACGCCGAGGACATCGATGACTACCTGGTGATCCAGCGCGACTGGGGCTTCGAGGGCGGCCTGCGCTCGCGCGCCGACGGCGACCTGCTCGCGCTGCGCCGCCGTGCCGCCGAGGCCTGCCGCGCCGTCTACGAGGAGCTCGAGCTGGCCGAGTTCACGGACGAGGACGTCGACGCCTGCGCCCGCGCCCACGGCTCGCTCGACGTGCCCGAGCTTCCCGCCGACCTCGTCCCGACGATCGGGGAGCGGATCATGGAGCGCGGCCTGACCGCGCTCGACGCCGTGCGCGCGCTCGCGGGCCGCGGCTTCGAGGTGGAGGCCGAGCGCGTGCTCGAGATGCTGCGACAGCGGCTGCTCGGCGACTTCCTGCAGACGGCCGCGATCTTCGACGAGGAGATGAACGTCCTCTCGGCGCTGACCGACCCGAACGACTACGCGGGTCCCGGGACCGGCTACCGGATGTCCGCCGAGCGGCAGGTCGAGGTCGCGAGCGTCCGCCAGGTGTGGCAGACCGCCGAGCTGCTCGCCGACCAGGCGGCTGCGGCCGGCTGCCTGCGACTCACGGAGCTCGGGCCGGCCCGCTCGCGCGTCCGCCCCGACGAGGTCGTCGTCGGGATCTCCCCGGCCTTCGGGATCGAGATCTGGGCAGCGCTCGGCGGCCTGACCGTGGCCGAGGTGCTCCGCCAGGTGCTGGCCGGGATCGAGGAGGAGGGCGTCGAGAGCCGGGTCGTCCGGGTCGGTCACACGATCGACCTCGGCGCGATCGGCTGGGCCGCGGCGCAGCTCTCCGGCTCCGGCGTCTCGGTCGGCCTGCAGGCGAAGGGCACCGCCCTCATCCACCGGGCCGACCTGCCGCCGCTCGCGAATCTCGAGCTGTTCTCGGTCGCCCCCCGCGTCACCCCGGAGCTCTACCGCGGCCTCGGACGCAACGCCGCCAGGTTCGCCAGGGGGATCGCCCCCGAGCCACTCCTGCTTCCGGAGTCGAGCGAGCCGCTCGGCTCCACCTACCACGCCCGTGTCGTTCAGCTCGTCGCGATCGAGCGACGGCTCGTGCGCCCGGGTGCCCCCGTCGAGGTGGCGGCAACGTGGCCGGCCTGATCTACCCGCTCTCGCGGGGGAGCCGCGACCGGATCGTCACGACGACCGGGCGGCCAGTCTCCGAGCTGACCCTGGCGGCGGTGCTCGCCGGCGAGGTCGGCCCCGCCGACCTGCGCATCAGCCCCGAGACGCTGCGTCTCCAGGCCGGTTTCGCGGAGGCGGGCGGGAATCGCCAGCTCGCCGAGAACCTCCGCCGCGGCGCTGAGCTAACGGCGTTCGCCGACGACGAGCTGCTCGCCTTCTACGAGCGCCTGAGACCGGGGCGCTCGACCGCGTCGGAGCTCGACGGGCTGGCTCGGAGCCTCGCGGAGCGCGGCGCCGAGCGCTGCGCGAGCCTCGTGCGCGAGGCGCGCGCGGCCTACGTCAGACGCGGCCTGATCGAGGTGGAGTGAGAGCGCGCGAGCTCGGCATCCGGATCGGCGCCGGCGAGCCGGGCCCCCGGAACGCGATCACCGACGTCGCGGGCGTCCGCGTCGGTCACCGGACGGTGGTCGAGGGCGACTCGGTCCGCACCGGCGTGACGGTGGTCTTCCCCCGCGAGGGCGATCCCGGCGCCGACCCCGTATTCGCGGGCTGCCACCGGCTGAACGGGAACGGCGAGCTGACCGGCCTCGAGTGGGTGCGCGAGTCGGGGCTCCTGACAACGCCGATCGGGCTCACGAACACGCATTCGGTGGGCGTCGTTCGTGACTCGCTGATCGCGTGGGCGATCCGGCGCGGCCTGATGGCCGAGGACTCCTGGAGTCTCCCCGTCGTCGGCGAGACCTGGGACGGGACCCTGAACGACATCAACGGCCTCCACGTCACCCCCGAGCACGTCTTCGACGCGATCGAGTCGGCCGCGAGCGGTCCCGTCGCCGAGGGCAACGTGGGCAGCGGAACCGGCATGATCTGCCACGGCTTCAAGGGCGGCATCGGCACCGCCTCCCGGCTGCTCCCGGCCGTGGACGGGGGCTACACGGTCGGCGTGCTCGTGCAGGCAAACCACGGGGCGCGGGAGCGCCTCTCGATCGAGGGCGTAGGGGTAGGGCGCGCGATCCCGCCCGAGCGGATCCCGGCCGCCGGTCACTGGACCCCGCCAGGGGGCGGCTCGATCATCATCGTCGTCGCGACCGACGCGCCGCTCCTGCCGCACCAGTGCCGTCGGCTCGCCCAGCGGGCCGGGCTCGGGGTCGCCCGCACCGGCGGCGCCGGCGAGAACGGTAGCGGCGACATCTTCCTCGCGTTCTCGACCGCGAACCGGGGCCTGACCGGCGCGGGCGCCAAGGCCGTCGCGATGCTCGCGAACGAGTCGATCGATCCGCTCTTCTACGCGACGATCGAGGCGACCGAGGAAGCGATCGTGAACGCCCTGCTCGGGGCCGAGACGATGACCGGCCGCGACGGCGTCGTTGCCCACCGGCTCGACCCGGCCCTGCTCGCGGAGCTCCTCCGCGTCCCGGGCGCGACCTCCCCGTAGACGTGCTGGTCGCCGGCGTCGACGTCGGGAACTCGACGACCGAGATCGCCTTCGCCCGGGTTGAGCGGGGGCGCGAGCCCGAGTGGCTACTCGTCCTGCGCGCGCCGACGAGCGGGCCGAAGGGATCCGCTCGCTGCGCCCGGGCGGTGGCGGAGCTGATCGGGCGGGCCGAGCGCCGGCTCGCCGAGCGGCCGCACCTGCTCCTGCTCGCCGAGCTGCACCCGGTCGAGACCGATCTGATCGAGCTCGGTCGGCTCGAGGAGGTCGATCTGGCCCGCGCGGCGATCGCCCGGCCGGCGAGCGCGACACCGTCGGGTGCGGGCGCGGCCGCGGGCATCCTGCGCTCGCTCGCCGAGCTCGAGGGCGAGCCGGACGGGCGGGCGGTGCTCGCCGTCGTCACCGGCGAGGACTTCGAGCTCGCGGCCTCGCGCCTGCGGGCCGCGCGCGAGCGTGGCTGGGCGCTCGCCGGAGTGATCGTCGAGGCCGACGACGCGGTGCTGATCGGCAACCGCTTCGACCGGGGGCTGCCGATCGTTGACGAGGTGGCGGATGCCGCCGCGCTGCCGCTCGGTGAGCTCGCCGCGGTCGAGGTCGCCCCCGCCGGGGCGGGTGTCGAGCACCTGAGCGATCCGCTGCGGCTCGCGGTCCTGCTCGGGCTCGGGCCCGCCGAGGCCCGGGCCGCCCGCCACGCCGCCCGGGCGGTGGCTGGCCATCGGGCGGCGATCGTCGTCCGGGTGGCGAGCCGTCGCGACGGCCCGGACGGGGGCGAGCCGCCGGTCGTGCTGCGCGAGGCAGGCGGCACCGAGCTCACGCTCGACGAGCTCGCGGCACCGCCTGCCCCGGGCACGATCGAAGCGATCCGCGGCCCGGCCGGGACGCGCGGTGGGCTGCTCGACCTCTCGTGGTGCCCGTTGCCCGTGCCGCCGGACGACCCCGCCTTCTCGCGGCGGCTTGCCCGGCGGCGGGCCGTGGCGCTCGCGCTGCTCGCCCGCGGCGACTCCGGCGACCTGCTCGACGCGCTCGCCGGCCTGTCCGCCGGCGGGGCTCGCGTGACCTGCCGCGAGACGGAAGCGGCCGTTCTCGGCGCGTCGACCACGCCCGGTGCGGGCAGGGCGCCGTTCGTGCTCGACCTCGGCGGCGGCACGGTCGATCTCCACCGGTCGCTCGGCTCGGGCGACGAGCGGGCCGTCTCCACGGCTGGAGCCGGCGAGCTCGTCACCCGCATCTGCGCGGGGCTGCTCGGCTGTGACACCGTCGTGGCGGAGCTCGCCAAGCGGCACCGCTCGGCCCGCGTCGAGACCCCGTTCACGCTTCACCACGAGGACGGCAGCCGCAGCTTCCTCGGCGAGCCGGCCCCCCCGGCTGCGCTCGCCCGGCTCTGCCTGCTCGAGGGCCGTCGGCTGCGGCCGCTCGGGGCGCCGCTCGCGCCCGAGGTGTGGCGGGGGCTCCGCCGCGCAGCCAAGCGGGACGTGATCGCTCGCAACGTCCGCCGCGCGCTCGACGCCGCCGGCGGCGTTCCGCGCGGCGAGCTCGTGACGCTGGTGGGCGGCTCCGCGGCCGACGGTGAGGCCGTCGACGCGGTCGCGGCGGGACTCGCCGACCTCGACGTGGCGGTCGCGCGCGGGGACGTGCTCGGCCGTCACGGGCCGCGTGCGGCCGTCGCGGTCGGACTCGTGCTCGCCCACGCGAGCCGGGGTGGGCGGTGATCGCCGTCGTCGCCCTGCTCGCCGATCTGCGACCGGCGGCGGCGCTGGCGGCCGGTTTCGAGGAGGAGGGCGTGCCGCTCGCGTGCGAGCCCGGCAGCCCCCCCGACGCGCTCGCGCTGGCCCATCAGGCGGCGGTCCGTTCCGGGCTCGGCCTCGGGATCGGCGGCGACGCCGAGCGACTCGTGCTGGTCCTCGCCGCCTGGCCGGGGCGCCCGTACCTCGAGCTCCCGGCCGCCCGCGCCCGCTTGCTCGGTCAGGCGGCGGCGCGGGTGGCAACCCGGCGGCCGCTGCCGTCAGCGTAGGGGCGGGTCGGGGGCCGCCCCCGCCTCGATGGCGCTCGCGATACGGGCCTGGTCGCGGGCCTATGCCGCTTCGGTCTTCGCGCTGCTCGCGGTACGCAGGTCGGCGATGCGGACGATCTCGTCCCAGCGGCCCTTGCCGAACCGGCCCGCACCGTCGCGGCCCCTTTGCGCCAGCGAGCGAATCTCCGCCTCGAGCGCGGCGTCTCGCGTCGCGTACGCCGCCTCGGTCAGCAGGCGCGCCGCGTTCTTCCCGTTCCCCGCGTCCAGCTCGCGCCGGGCCTCGTCGAGCAGATCCCTCGCCCCCATCTGGATGTCCTCCTTTGTGCGATGTTGACCCAACTCTAGAGCAGGGCTTCTATATATGTCAAGATTAGTAAGCAATGCTTCATTACCGCGATCCGCTACCGTTTCGGCCGTGCGCTCGACCGGGATCCATCACGTCGACCTCGTCGTCTCGGATCTCGACCGCTCGCTCGCCTTCTACCGCGTCCTGCTCGGCCCGCTCGGATGGCACGGCGTCTCCCGCAGCCCGGGCGAGCGGGGCGAGACGATCCACTACCTCTACGGGCCCGGCTCGACGATCGGTTTGAGGCAGGCGCCCGATCCCGGGGCGGGACTACCGGTCGACCGCTACCGGATCGGCCTCCACCACCTCTGCTTCGAGTGCGAGACGCGGGAGGCGCTCGACGAGGCAGCCGGTCGGCTGGCGGAGCTCGGCGCGACCGTCACCGACGGCCCGCGCGCGTTCCCGGAGTACCGTCCCGGCTATCACGCCGTCTTCTTCCTCGACCCGGACGGCCTCAAGCTCGAGCTGGTCTGGACGCCCCCGGGGACGTACGACTACCAGAGGCGCCGCCCGGGCGAAGGCGAGGCGGCTCGGGGCTAGTACTCCTTCGCGTCGAAGAACCAGCGGGCGATATCGAGCTGCGGCAGGGCGCGGCCGCCCATCCAGAGGCTCATGATCTTCGAGTCGCGCCAGTGCTTCTCGACGTCCGACTCGCGTGCGTACCCGTAGGATCCCATCAGGTCGAGCACCTGGTTCACGACCTTCGTGAGCTGGTCGGAGACGAACAGCTTCGTGACGCGTGTGCGGGCGAGCATCTCCGGGGTGTCTTTGCGACCGTAGATGTCCGGCCGGTCGAGCATGCGGGCCTTCGTGTACGTCTCGGCCCGGCTGACCTCGATCGAGGTGACGATGTCGGCGAGCACGGCGGCCGTGATCGAGTGCTCCTTCAGCGGCTTGCCGGCGACGATCCGCGTGTCGCACCAGTCCTTGACGAGCTCGTAGAGGTTCTTCATCACGCCGATGCACTGGGCGGCCGTGCCGACGTTGCCCGAGGTGACCATCGCGCGGGCGCGCGCCGCGTCCTTGCCGGGGCCGTGGGCCCGGAACTCGAATGGGACGCGGGCGTTCTCGAACCAGATGTCCCCGTTCGCATCGCCGTTCATGCCGGCCTTGCGGTACGGCTTGCTCTGCGTCACGCCCGGCGTGTCGGCGGGCACGTAGACGATCGCGACGCCGTCGTCCCCCGCGTTCGGGTCGGTCGTGCAGAGCGTGCAGAACACGTCGCCGACCCCGCCCGAGTTCGTCGGCCAGAGCTTGTGCCCGTTCACCACCCACTCGTCCCCGTCCAGCGTGGCGCGGGTGCGGATGTAGCGCCCGTGGGTGCCGTCGACGTTCTCGATGTCGGAGCCCGAATGCGGCTCCGTCAGGGCGACGCAGCCGACGTACCAACGTTCCTTGTCGAGGAACTTCGGCGTGAAGTGCTCCATCACGTGCGGGTTGTCCTCGGGCGGGAACACCGCCGACATCGCCCAGATCGAGCAGCTCGCCGCGGTCGCGAGCCCGGAATCCGCCCGCGACATCTCCTCGAGCAGCAGGCAGGACGTGATCCCGTCGATGCCGAGGCCGCCGTACTGCTCCGGCCAGCACGCCTGCTGGTAGCCGAGATCGCAACAGAGCGACTTGAGGAGCGGTTTCACGATCTCGTGGGCCTCCCAGTCCTCGTCGATCCGCTGGCGGACGGGGATGACCTCTCGGTCGGCCCAGCCGCGAACTGCCTCGACGAGGTCCCAGGCCTCGTCGGGAACCCATTCCCTCGGGAGCGAGAAGCTGTCGACGTTCGGCACCGGGCCTCCTAGTGCGCTTTGGATTGCGTGACGCGGATCATCGTAGTCACAGAGGGCGTCAGGGGCGTCGGTTCGCGCCGTTCAGGACCGGTGAGGCGATTGGCCTCGGTGCCAGCCCCGGCGCCAGGCCACGATCGCAAGGGCAGCGAGGGCGAAGAAGAGCGCACCCACGACGATGCCGACGATCCGGGAATTGCCGCTTCCCTTGCTCTCGGGCTCACCGAAGACGAACACCGACCCGGCCGGGAAGATCGTGCGCCCTCCGAACGCGGGCCCGCACGGCTCGCACGTGACCACGGCCTCGTAGAACCCCTGCTCGACCTCCGGCAGCACGATCGAGAGCCGTGCTCGCCCATCGGTCCCGGGCTCGAGGCTGCCCACCGGCATCGCCCCCGACAGGTCAGCGGGTACCTGGTCGGCCGGGCTCTCGAGCGCGGCCAGCGCGACCGAGGCGCCCGCCAGCTCGGACGGGAGCGGGCGGTCGGCCGAGGCGGTGACGGTCGCGCCCGGGCTCGCCGCGAGCGGATCGAAGACGAGCCAGACCGGAGCCTCGAGGCAGCGTCGCAAGTCGTCGAATGCCTCCTCGTTCGCGAACCGCTCGTACGGGCACACGCCCGCGGCGACGAACGCGAGCCCGGGCCGGTCCTCGATCCCGACGGCCACGGCGGGATCGATCCCCGCGAGCGCGACCACCGCCGCCGACTCGCCGCCGAGCTCGCCCTCCCCCAGCGTCTCGCCGGGGTCGAGCCCGCCTGTAGCGGGCGCCGCGCCGGGATACGAGGCGGCCGTGTAGCTGGTGTCGCGAAAGCGCAGGGGCTCGGTCAGGCAGCGCCAGCGCTCGGTCTCTGCGAGGCCGCTGCAGCGCCCCCCGAGTACGAACACCGTGTCCGGCCGGCTGTCGACAGCGACCGCCACCAGCGGGTCGATCCCCTCGATCGCCCGCACCCGCACGTCTTCCGTTCTGCGCCTGCAGGTGTCGTCGCTCTCGGGTTGATCGAGCGTGCCCTCCCCGAGGACGGCCCCGGCTGGGGCGGAGACTCCGGCGGGGACCGGCTCGGGACCGTAGACGGCGCTCTCGAAGATCAGGAAGGTCCCGCTCGGGCAGTCGACGGCGTGCGCCGGCGCCGCCGCGCCGAGAACGCAGGCGCAGAGCAGGGCGGCGAGGGTTGCGACGCGGATCGGGCGCACGGCGTCCCGATCATAGGGAATCCGAGCTCGCACCTTGCGAGCGGGCGGGACCGAGATCCGGCGGCGCCCTCTCGCCGGGCCGACAGGTCGCGCCGCGCATGCGATAATCGCCGGTTCAGATGGCCGTCAGCGTGCGAGCGCTCGTCACCGGCGGAACCTCCGGGATCGGGGAGGCGGTCGTCGAGCGGCTCTCGTCGGGCGGCGCCGCCGTCGTCTTCACCGGGCGCGACGAGGCGCGTGGGGCCGCCGTTGCCGCCCGCACCGCGGCGACGTTCGTGCGCGCCGACCTCCGGGACGCCGGAGCGGTCGCCGCCTCGGTCGCGCAGGCGGTCGCCGTGCTTGGCGGCCTCGACGCGGCCGTCCTGAACGCCGGCGTCCTCCACGAGGCGTCGCTGTCCGAGACGACCGACGACGCGTGGGACGCCGTGCTCGAGACGAACCTGATCGGCCCGTACCGCTACGCGCTCGCCTGCCTGCCCGAGCTGCGGGCGGCCGGGGGCGGCTCGATCGTCCTCGTCGGCTCCGACGCCGGCGTGTGGGGCGAGGTCGCGATCGGCGCCTACTCGGTCTCGAAGCGCGCCGCGATCATGCTCGCGCAGATGCTGGGCACGGAGGCCGGGCCGGCGGGCGTCCGCGTCAACGCGGTCTGCCCGGGCGACACGCTCCCCGGGATGGTCACCCGCGTCGGCGGCCGCGCCACCCCGAGCGACCCGTCCGGCTGGCCCGTGCCGCCGCTCGGGCGGATCGGGACGGCGCAGGACACCGTCGCCGCAGTCGAGTTCCTGCTCTCGCCCGGCTCCTCGTTCGTGAACGGCGCCGTGCTGCTCGTCGACGGAGGCATGCGCGCCTCGCTCCACGCGGCCGCGGTGAGCGGCGGATGACGTATCCGGAGCTCCACGGCCGGGTCGCGCTCGTCACCGGGGGGACGTCCGGGATCGGCCGCGCCTGCGTCGAGCGGCTGCGAGCGGAGGGGATGACCGTCGTCTTCACCGGTCGCGACGAGGGCCGGGGGCGCGTGGCGATGGAGGAGACCGGAGCCGTGTTCCATCGCTGCGACGCGCGCGATCGGGCCGCGTCGGACGCCGCCGTCGCGCACGCGCTGCGGCTGGGCGGCCGGCTGGACGTGCTCGTCGCGAACGCCGGGATCCTGATGTCGGGCCCGCTCGAGCAGACGACGGAGCCGGCCTTCCGCGAGCTGCTCGAGGTCAACCTGACCTCGCTCTTTCGCACCTCGCGCGCCTGCTTTGCCGCGATGCGGGAGCAGGGCGGCGGCTCGCTGATTCACATCTGCTCCGACGCGGGCATCCGGGGCATCCACACGATCCCCGCCTACTCGGTCACCAAGGCCGGTGCGATCATGGTCTCCGAGCTCTTCGCGGCCGAGGGGGCGCAGTTTCGGATCCGCTCGAACGCCGTCTGCCCGGGGGACATCGTCCCCGGCGTGCAGGCGACGCCGGCCGGCTTCGAGCACCATGCGGAGAGCCCTGAGCGCTGGACGCTACCGCCGTCAGGGCGTTTCGGCACCGGGGAGGACGTGGCGGCGCTCGTTGCCTGGCTCGCCGCCGACGAGTCCTCGCACCTGACCGGGGCGACACTTCGCATCGACGGGGCCGCGGGCGCCGCCATGCGGGCGTCGTGACGGCCGGCCTGCTCGCGGGGCGCCGGGCCCTCGTCACCGGGGCGGCGCGCGGGATTGGCCTCGCGACCGCGCGACGCTTTCGGGAGGAAGGCGCCGAGGTCGCGCTCTGCGACGCGCTCGCCGCCGACGTCGAGGCCGCGGCCGTGGAGCTCGGAGCGGTGGCCGTGCCGTTCGACGTGGCCGACGAGGCCGCGGCCGAGGCCGGCGTCGTCGAGGCGGAGCGGCGGCTCGGCGGTCTCGACGTGCTCGTCGCCAACGCGGGCATCCTCCGCCAGGGGACCCTGCTCGACCAGCCGCTCTCAGACGTTCGCGAGACCCTCGACGTCAACCTGCTCGGCGTCCTCAACTGCTTCCGGGCCGCGGGCCGCCGCTTCCGCGACCGTGGGGCCGGCGTGCTGCTCGCGACCGCCTCCCAGGCCGGCCTGCACGGCTACCCGGGTCTCGGTGCCTACTGCGCCTCGAAGTTCGGGGTGATCGCCCTCGTCGAGACGCTCGCCAAGGAGCTCGGCCCGCACGGCGTCCGCGTCAACGCCGTCGCGCCCGGGCTGATCGAGACCGCGATGCACCGCGCGCACATGGCGGGGATCGCCGAGCGCGCCGGGCGCGATCCCGAGGAAGTACGCCGCCGGCTCGTCTCGGGCGTGCCGCTCGGGCGGCCCGGCGCTCCGGCCGAGGTCGCCGACGCGTTCGTCTACCTGGCCTCCGACCTCGCCGCCTACGTGTCCGGCGCGACGCTCGCCGTCGAGGGCGGGGAATGCACGTGAACGGCCGTCTCGCGGGCCGGGTCGCGCTCGTCACGGGCGCATCGAGCGGCAACGGCCGCGCGATCGCGCTGCGGTTCGCCAGCGAGGGGGCGGCCGTCCTCTGTGCCGACCTCCGGGAGGCGCCGCTGGCCGAGGGCTACGACGAAGGCGCGCCGACCCACGAGCTGATCCTCGCCGCGGGTGGCCTGGCCGCGTTTCGCCGCTGCGACGTCACGGACGGCGAACAGGTAGGCGCCGCCGTCGAGGCCGCCGTCGCGCTGGGTGGCGGACTCGACGTTGCGGTCGCGAACGCCGGCGTCTCGCCGCGCTCCCACGACCTCGTCGACGAGCCCTGGGAGCAGTACGAGCTGGTCGTCCGCGCCAACCAGCACGGGGTCTGGTGGACGTGCCGGGAGGCCGTACGCCGGATGATCGAGCTCGGGCGCGGCGGGCGCGTGATCGCGATCGCCTCCGCCGCCGGGCTCGTCGGCACCCCGACCGGCGTCGACTACAACACGTCGAAAGGGGCGGTCGTCCAGCTCGTGCGCACGCTCGCCGGCCAGGTCGGCCGCCACGGGATCACCGTCAACGCCGTCTGCCCGGGCTACGTGCGCACGGCCATGACCCGCCTGATCTGGGACGACGCCGAGCGGCTCGAGCGGGTGCGCGCGACGACGCCGCTGCCGCGTCTCGGCGAGCCCGAGGACGTCGCCGGCGCCTGCTTCTGGCTCGCCTCAGAGGACGCCGCCTGGGTGACGGGAATCGCGCTTCCCGTCGACGGCGGCCTGACCGCGACCCGGTGACGAACGCCCGCGACCACGTCCCGCTCGCGCCGCGGCCGGAGCTGCCGTTCGCGGAGCGGATCGCCGCGCTCGAGGCAGCGTTCTCGGGCCGCCTCGGCTTCCATGCGCTCCACCTCGGGAGCGGCGAGGAGCTCGAGCTCCGCGCCGACGAGCGCTTTCCGACCGCGTCCGTGATCAAGGTCGCGCTCGTCGCGACCCTGCTCGACCTCGTCGCGGCCGGTGAGGCCGACCTGGCCGAGCTCGCGGCGCTGCCGCCGCCGGGGCGGCGCGTGGTCGGCGGCGGGATCTTGAAGCAGCTCGAGCTCGATCGGATCTCGCTGCGCGACGCCTGCGAACTGACGATCGTCCTCTCCGACAACGTCGCGACGAACGTCGTGCTCGACCGCTGCGGCGGCCACGAGCGCGTCAACGCCTACCTCGACCGGGCCGGGCTGCCGCAGACGCGGCTGCTCGGCCCCGTCGACTTCTCGCGGATCGGACCCGGTCTCGAAGGGGGGATCGGCATCTCGACTCCGCGGGAGCAGACGCGCCTGCTCGCCGGGCTCGAGCGGCGGGAGCTGCTCACGCCCGACCTGTGCCGGTACCTGCTCGGCGTGCTCGGCCGCCAGCACTACTCAGACCAGCTCCCGCGCTGGCTCGGCTGGAACACCTACGCCCAGTACCACGGACGCGACTGGCCGCTCTGGGTCGGGAACAAGACCGGCGAGCTCGACGGCATCCGCGCCGACGTCGGCCTCGTCCGCTCGGCCGCGGCGACGGTCGCGCTCGCGATCTTCACGGACGGCTCGCGCGACACGCGCGAGACGGTCGACGCCGAGGGCTCGCTCGCGGTCGCCGAGTGCTCCGCGGCCATCTGCGCGCGCCTGCTCGGCCTCGCGGCGTGAGGCCTGGCGGGGACCGCCAGCTTGACCGCGGCCTCTCGGTTCCGTAGTTTCCCGCAGCGAGAGTGCTCGACTCTCCCGATGCCGGGGGCGACCGGCCCCGCGAGGCTTCGGAAGAGCAGGAACGTGCTCGAACCTCTGCCGGAAAGGAGATGGGGATGCGCAAGATCGTCGTCGGGTTCGATGGCTCCGAACACGGGCGCCGCGCGCTCGAGCGGGCGGCAGCGATCGCCTCGGAGGGGGCCGATCTGTACGTGGTCTCCGCCGCCAAGATCTCGCCGTCGCTGATGCGCGACCCGGCCGGCGGCGCGGCCGCGATCGACCCGGTCGAGGAGGAGGCGCGCGCCGCGGCGCTCGAGGAGGCCAGGACGATTCTCGCCGACAAGGGCGTCACCTCGGTGCACCTGGTCGAGGGCCGGGGCAATCCCGCGGACATCCTCGTCCAGCACGCCGCGGACGTCGGGGCCGACCTGATCGTCGTCGGCTCGCGCGGCCATGGCCTCGTCGGCCGCCTGCTGCTCGGCTCCGTGTCCACGAACGTGGTGCACCACGCCGAGTGCGACGTGCTCGTCGTCCGCTAAGAGGGGGGCGCCGCCGATCGTCGAGACAAACGGCGTCGGTCTCAGGGTCGAGCAGCCGGTTCCGCCCCTCCGGCTGCTCGAGCGCCTTCGGGCGTCGGCCGCCGGGCGCTCGGGCTCAGGCGTCGACGTCGAGCTCCTCGGCGAGTAGTCCGGCCGCGTACGCGCGCCAGGCGAGGTCGGCGTCCCCGACGAGCGCGCGCACGATCTCGCTCGCGTGTGGGAGGCCCTCGCAGCGCCGGATCAAGCGGCCGAGGCCCGTCAGGAGCTGGGAGCGGCGCTCCGGTGCGTCGAGGTCGGCCGCCAGGGCGGCCACCGGGCGGCCGTCGAGGTGGAGGCCGCGGGCGGGATCGCCTCCCGCGGCGAGCAGTAGCAGCGCCCGGCGGGCGGCGGCGTGCCGCTCGGCCGCACTCACCTCCACCTCCTGGCCCGCGAGGAACGCGAGCGCGCAGACGGCGGTCGCGAGCTCCTCGACCTCGCCCTCGGCGAGCCCGCGGTCGAGTCGCGCGAGCCAGTCCTCGATCACGCCGGCCGGGGGCGTCGCAGCACGATCGTGCGGTCGAGGAAATGGGTCTCGAGCCCGCCCAGGTGGCGGTCGACGCTCTCGAGCACCAGCTCGGGGTCGCGCGTCCGCAGCGCCGCCACCGCATCGAGCTGCGCGCGGATCGCCGCCTCCATGTCGCCGTACCCGACCGGGAACGCGCCGCGCGCCGCGGCGAGGTCGCGAAAGACGAGCGCGAGGAAGCGCTCGAGCTGCCAGTTCCCCGAGAGCGTGGCGATCCGCAGGTGGAAGCGGACGTCGAGCTCGACGAAGTCGGCGGGGCTGTCGCGGGCGCCCTCGAGCTGCCGGGCGAGCTCCCCGAGCTCGTCGAAGTCGGCGCCGCCGGCGCGCTCGGAGGCGAGCAGGGCGCAGGTCGTCTCGATCGTCCGGCGCGCCTCGAGCAGCTGGCGGATCTCCTCGCGCCGAAGGTCGGTGCGCTCGGTCAGGAGCGCCGTCGGGATCGTGAGCGAGCGAACGAAGACGCCGCCCCGGTTGCCGCGGCGCACGTCGACGATCCCTGCCCGCCTGAGCTGGTCGATCGCCTCGCGAACGACCGGGCGGCTGACGCCGAAGCGGGAGGACAGCTCGGAGTCGCGCGGCAGCCGCGTACCGGGCGCGACCGCGCCGGCGCGGATGCCGTCGATCAGCGCGCGCACGACCGCGTCGGATGCGCGCGGCAGCACGAGGTCGGGAAAATCGACCGGCTCGGCGGCCGGCGGCTGCGGGATGGCAAGCGCGTCTGTCACGGGATAAAGTACAAAGACTTGATCTATTAACAGTGTAGGGTCGTGATCGCGAACGAGGGAATTGTGACGCCGGAGGCACCCGCCGCGCCCGAGCTCGAGACGCTCGGGCGGATCGAGCGGCGGGTGCTCTGGCTCGCGACCCGGATGATCGACCACGCCAACCGCGAGCGTGTCAAGGCCGACGGGCTCAAGGTCGGCGGTCACCAGGCCTCGTCCGCGTCGATGGTCTCCTTGCTGACCGCCCTCTACCTCCACGACCTGCGGGCCGCTGACCTGGTCTCGGTGAAGCCGCACGCGGCGCCGGTGCTGCACGCGATCGAGTACCTGCTCGGCCGTCTCGACCGCCGCTACCTGACGACGCTGCGCCAGTTCGGAGGGCTCCAGCCGTATCCGAGCCGCAGCAAGGACCCGTTCCCCGTCGACTACCCGACCGGCTCGGTCGGCGTCGGCTCGGCGGCCCCGCTCTTCGGCGCGCTCGCCGACCGCTACGTTGAGACGCGGTTTGGCAGCGGCACCGGCGGGCGGTTCATCTCGCTGCTCGGCGACGCCGAGCTCGACGAGGGCAACCTCTGGGAGGCGGTGCTCGAGCCGCAGACCCGCGGCCTCGGCAACGTGCTCTGGGTCGTCGATCTCAACCGCCAGAGCCTCGACCGGGTCGTGCCGGTGATCAAGGCCGGCGCGCTCGAGCATCAGTTCGAGGCGGCCGGGTGGCAGGTGCTCGAGCTGAAGTACGGGCGGCGGCTGCGCGAGGCGTTCGGCCGTGACGGCGGTGAGCTCCTGCGCCGCAGGATCGACGAGATGCCGAACCAGCTCTACCAGAGCCTCTTCGGCGCGAGCGACGAGGTCGTCGTCGAGGCGCTCCTCGGCGGTCTCGACCCGGGCGAGCGGCGGCGGCTGGGCGAGCTGCTCGCCGGCTACCGCGGCGAGGTGGGCTCGCTGATCCAGGATCTCGGCGGGCACGACCTCGCCGACATCCTCGACGCGCTGGCGGCGGCCCGGGCGCAGGCCGACCGCCCCGCGATCGTGTTCGCCTACACGATCAAGGGCTACCGGCTGCCGATCGCCGGGCGGCCGCTCAACCACTCGATGCTCCTCGCCGGCGAGCAGATCGATGCGCTGAGAGCCGAGCTCGGCCTGACGCCCGAGACGGAATGGGACGCCTTCGCGCCGGCGAGCCCCGAGGGGCTGGCGTGCGCCGCAGCGCGGGCTCGCCTCGAGCGGCCGGCCGCGCCGCCGTTGCCGCGGATCGCGGTGCCGGCGGGTCTCTCCGCCCGTGACCCGGACGTCGCCGTCACGCAGGAGGTGGTCGGCCGTGTCCTGCTCGATCTCTCCCGGGTCGAGGGGCTCGCCGAGCGGGTCGTGACCGTCTCGCCCGATGTCTCCGTCTCGACGAACCTCGGCGGCTGGATCAACAAGGTCGGCGTGTTCGGGCTCGAGGAGGAGCCAGCCTACGAGGGCGCGGAAGCGTCGCCGCTCGCCTGGCGGGTGACGCCGCTCGGGCGCCACATCGAGCTCGGGATCTCCGAGATGAACCTGTTTCTGGCGCTCGGCCAGCTCGGCCTGACGCGCGAGCACCAGCGCGAGCAGCTGTTCCCGATCGGCGCGCTCTACGACCCGTTCGTGGCGCGCGGCCTCGACGCGCTCATCTACGCGCTCTACTCCGGGAGCCGCTTCGTCGTCCTCGGCACGCCTTCCGGGATCTCGCTCTCGCACGAGGGGGGCGCTCACCAGTCGACGATCACGCCGTCGGTCGGCCTCGAGCTCCCCGGGCTTACCTACGCGGAGCCGGCGTACGCCCGCGAGACCGAATGGCTGCTCCTCGATGGGCTCTCGCGCCTCCAGGACCCGGACGGGGAATCGCTCTACCTGCGCCTGACCACGAAGCCGGTCGAGCAGGCGCCGTTCACCGCGCTGTGCGCCCGCAGGGGCGAGGAGGCCGTGCGCGCCGACGTGCTGGCCGGCGCCTACTGGCTCAGGGAGGTCGAGCCCGGCCCGGACTCGGTCGTCCTCGCGACGTGCGGCGCGATCATCCCCGAGGTGCTCGCCGCGGCCGACCTGCTCGAGGCGGAGGAGGGCGTCGCCGCCGGTGTGCTCTGCCTCTCCTCGCCGGATCGCGTCTACCGTGACTGGCGGGCGTGTTGCCTGACGAATCTCTCCGATCTCGCCTCGAGCCGCCGCCCCTCGCACCTCGAGCGGATCGTCCCGCCGGCGCTGCGCGCTCTCCCCATCGTGACCGTGCACGACGCGGCGTCGCACGCGCTCGCTTTCCTCGGGAGCTGCCTCGGTACCCGGGCCGTTCCGCTGGGCGTCGATCGCTTCGGCCAGGCTGGCGACCTCGCCTCCGTCTACGAGGCCTACGACCTCTCGCCCGGCGCGATCGCGACCGCCGCGCTCGTCGCGCTCGAGCCCTAGCCTCCCGCCCCGCCCGCGACTCTCGCCCGGCGCAGGCGCAACGCGAGTAGGGGCAGCAGGACGAGGGCGGTCGCGGCGGCGGCTGCCGTGTAGACGCCGAACGCGACGCCGTACCCGTCGGTTGCGCCGACCAGGAAGCCCCCGAGGTAGGTCGACGCGATCCCGCCTCCCATCGCGGCCGCGGCCGCGAGCCCCGAGGCCGTGGCGGCCGCGGCGGAGCCGACGATCGCGGGCGGCAGCGCGTAGAGCGGACCGAGGCCGCCGGAGATCCCGAGCGCCGACATCGCCGCGACCACGCTCACGGTCGCGTGCGAGACCCCCTCCGACCGGATCAGCGCTGCCAGGAGTAGCGGTAGCGCCAGGGCTCCGGTGGCGACCCAGAGCGGCCTGCGCGTCCGGTCGGCGAGCCAGCCGATCCCGAAGGTGGCGGGGATGCCGACGAGCGTCATCAGCATCGACGTGGTGCTGATCTGGGCCGTGGAGAGGCCGAGCGTCTCGTCGAGGTACGGCGGGATCCACGTGAACACCCCGTAGGCGACGAACAGGGCCGCGAACAGGCCGCCGCAGAGGACCAGGAACGTCCGGTTCGCGAGCACCGACGCGACGCGCGGGGCCGCGGCGACCGCCGCCGCCCGTGCCCCCGCGGTCCCCATCAGGAGCGGAGCCAGGACGGCGCCCGCGAGGTTCGCGGCGGCGAAGGCGAAGAAGGGCCAGCGCCACCCGAGGCCGTCCTCGAGCAGCGGCGTCGCGAAGAACGCGATCGTCCCGCCGACCGACAGGCCCGAGAGGAAGACCCCGACGCCGATGTTGGCCCGGCGCGGCGGCAGCACGGTCGTCACGAGCGTCACGCCGGGGGCGTAGATCAGCCCGCCGGCGAAGCCGACGGCGGCGCGGCAGACGAGGAAGGCGGGCAGGCTGGTCGTGAGCGCGAACCCGGTGGACGCCGCGGCGCAGAGGACGAGCCCGGCCGTGATCGTCGCGGCAGGCCCGAACCGGGCGGCCAGCCGGCCGGAGAGCACGCTGCCGACGAGGAAGCCGGCCAGGCAGACGCTCATCAGCGCGCCCGCCTCGGCGTGGCTGAAGCCGAGGTCGTCGACGAAGACCGTGATCAGCGGCGGCACCGCGAAGATCGCCATGTACGAGAGCCCCACGGCGACGGCCGTGCCGGACACCGCGATCCAGGGGTTGCGCTCGTGCATGGGGTGATTCAACTGTTTCAGCACCCGCTCTGCCAGGTCACTACACTCGCCGCGTGCCACACCGGATCGCGCTCCTGCCCGGCGACGGCGTCGGCATCGAGGTCACCGCGGAGGCGCGGAAGGTCGTCGATGCCGCCGGCGTCGCGGTCGAATGGACCGAGCTCGACTGGGGCTCCGCCTACTACCACGAGCACGGGCGGATGATGCCCGCGGACGCGCTCGACGTCGCCCGCAGCCACGAGGCGATGCTGATGGGGGCGATCGGCCACCCGTCGGTTCCCGACGACGTGGCGCTGTGGGGGTCGATCCTGAGGCTGCGCCAGCAGCTCGACCTGTGGGCGAACATCCGGCCCGCCAGGCTGCTCCCGGGGGTTCCCTGCCCGCTGGCGCGCCGCGGGCCCGAGCACGTCGACATGCTCTTCGTGCGCGAGAACTCGGAGGGCGAGTACTCCGGGGTCGGCGGCCGGGCGCACGAGGGGCTCGACCAGGAGATCGCGATCGAGACCAGCGTCTTCACCCGCGGGGGCATCGAGCGCGTCATGCGCTACGCATTCGAGCTCGCCGAGCGGCGCCGCGGCGCGGTCACGAGCGCGACCAAGTCGAACGTCGTCCGCTACGCCTACACGCTCTGGGACGAGATCGCCGAGGAGACCGCGGCGCGGTATCCCGGCGTCCGCTACGAGCGCGTGATCGTGGACGCGCTCTGCGCGCGCATGGTGCGAAGCCCCGAGAGCCTCGACGTCGTCGTCGCCTCGAACCTGTTCGGGGACATCCTCACCGACCTCGCGGCGGCGATCCAGGGCGGCATGGGGATGGCGGCCAGCGCGAACGTCGCGCCCGGTGCAGACGTGCCCGGCCTGTTCGAGCCCGTTCACGGCTCGGCTCCGGACATCGCGGGTCAGGGAATCGGCAACCCGGTCGGGGCGATCTGGAGCGCCGCGCTGATGCTCGAGCACCTGGGCGAGCGGGAGGCGGCGCAGCGGATCATGCGGGCCCTCGAGGCGGTCTGCCGTGACGGCCCGCGCACGCGGGACATCGGCGGGACCGCAGCCACGGCTGAGGTCGGCGACGCCGTGGTCGCCAGGCTCGCCTGAGCGCCCGCTCAGCGGCTCGCCCGTCCGCGCTCGACGAGCGCCTGCAGCTCCGGCCCGGTCGGCATCGCGTCCGCGCAGAGCAGTCGCGAGGCGACGAGGGCGCCGGCTGCGTTGGCGAGCTCGACCGCCTCGAACGGGCCGAGCCCGCCGAGCAGCCCGTGGCAGAGCGCGCCGCCGAACGCATCGCCGGCGCCGAGCCCGCAGACGACCTCGACCGGCAGCGGCGGCAGCACCCGTCGCTCCGCCGGCGTGGCGGCGAGGACGCCCTCGCCGCCGAGCTTCACGATCGCGAGCTCGAGCCCCCGGGCGAGCAGGGCGTCCGCGGCCGCGTCGGCCTCCGCCTTCCCGACCGCGACCCGGCACTCCTCGCGGTTGCCGACCGCGATCGTGGCGTGCTCGACGGCGCCGCCGATCACCCGCCGGGCCTCGTCCTCGGCCGTCCAGAACGACGGCCGGTAGTCGAGGTCGAGGATCGTGTGGCGGCGGCGTCCGCGCGCCTCGAGCAGCCCGCGGGTCGTGCCGCGCGACGGCTCCGCCGCGAGCGCCCCGCCGCTGACCCAGAAGACCGGCACTGACGTCACGACGCCGGGGTCGACCTCCCCGGGCAGGATCGTCGAGTCGGGCGCGGCGGGCTCGCGGTAGAAGACGATCGTGGGGTCCTCCGGCGGGTCGAGCGCGGCCAGGACAATCGGCGTGCGGAGCGTGGGGTGGGTGCCGACGAAGCGGGTGTCGACACCGAACTCGGCCGCGAGCGCGTGGCGGACGTACTCGCCGGGCGGGTCGTCACCCACCTTGGTGAGAACGGCGGCCCGCCGGCCGAGGCGCGCCGCGGCGACCGCGACGTTCGTGGGGCTGCCGCCGATCGACTTCTGGAACCGGCGCGCCTCGAGAAAGCTCGCGCCCGGCTCCTCCGCGTAGAGATCGACGCCGATGCGACCGACGGTCAGGACCTCGAGCCCGCCGTCCGAAGCGCCCACGCACGTCACCGTGTCAACGCGGGAGCCGCGCGCCGATCCCGGCCGCGAGCGCGCGGGCGAGCACCGCGTCGGCGAACGCCGCGTCGAGCGCGCCGACGCCCAGGTTGCACGCGACCACCCGCCTGGCGGTCGAGCCGCCGGCGAGTGCTGCGCCGACGCTCGCATGGGGCTCCGGCCAGCCGCGGAAGTGGCCCTGAGCGCGGTAGTACTCGAACTGCGCGACGTCGTCGGTCACGAACAGGCCCGCGTCCGCGATCGGTCCCACCCGGAACGAGGCATCGAAGTCGAGCGGCAGCGCCAGGTAGCGGTCCCCCAGCCAGTCCGTGTCGATCGGGTCGCCGAGCGCCGCGATCGGCACCCCGGTGATCACGACCTCGGCGCCCCGCACCGCCTCCCGGGCGCTGCCGGCCGCCTCGACCCCGTCGCCGAGGTCGCCCACCCGCTCCGGATGGACGTCGTAGGCGGCGAGTACGGCGTCCGGGGAGAGCGCCCGCAGCATGCTGGCGTGGTAGCGACCCTGCTCGCCGCAGCCGACGATCGCGGCCCGCCGCCACCCCCCGGGGGCCCAGCGGCGGATACAGACGCCACTCGCGGCGGCCGTGCGCGCTGCTGTGATCTCGGCCCCGTCCAGCACGGCCGTCGGGAAGCCCGTCGCGGCGTCGTTGACGATGATCAGGCCGGAGATGTACGGGAGGCCCCGCGCCTTGTTCTCGGGATACCCCGAGATCCACTTCAGCGCCGCCACGTCCGCGTCGGCGAGGTACGCCGGCATCGCGTGGATGAACGCGTCTTCGCGCGGATGGATCCCGGGCTTGGGCGGCAACTCGACACGGCCCGCGGCGAGCGCGACGTACGTTCGCTCGGCGAGGTCGACTTGGTCGGCGAGCGGCGGCAGGAGGCCCGCGACCTCCCGCCGCGTCAGGTAGACGATCTCGCTCGTGGGCGCCGGGCTCAATGCGGGGGCTCGACGACACGGGTGGGCTCGATGCGCATGATCACGCGCCGCTCGCCCGGCTGGCGGTACGGGTAGTCGCTACCGATGTACTTGCGCGCGAGCGCGTCGATCGACGCCTCGGCCGGCTCACCCTCGACGAGCTCGACGACGCGGCCGCGGATCTCGACCCAGTCGTACGGGTTCTCGAAGTCGGTCATCGAGAGCGCCACCCGCGGATCGCGGCGGACGTTGCGCTCCTTGAGCCGGCCGATCGCCGTGTTGACGATCACGCCACCGCCGTCGACGTCGACCCACACGGGCGTCGTCGTCGCCGACCCGTCCTCGTTGATCGTCGCCAGGTGCCAGAACGTCTTCTGCTCGAGCTTGCTTCGGACCGTATCCGGGATCGCTGCCATCGCTCCTCCTCTGTGGTTGACGGTAGGGTAATCGCGTGCGGCCGCTCGCGGGCTACCGGGTCGTCGCCTGTGAGAACGGGCTGGCGGGGCCACTCTGCTCCCGGCTCCTGGCTGACCTCGGCGCGGACGTGGTCAAGGTCGAACGTCCCGGCTCCGGGGACGTCACGCGCGGCTGGGACACCGGGGCGGCCGGCCTCGCCACCGGCTTCGTGTGGATGAACCGGGGCAAGCGCAGCGTCGCCCTCGACCTGAAGACCGAGCCGGCGCGGCGCGCACTCGACCGCCTGATCGAGCGCAGCGACGTGTTCCTCCAGAACTTCGCCCCCGGGTGGGCGGCGCGGATGGGCCTCGACGAGCCCTCGGTGCGCGGGCTGCGACCCGACATCGTCTACACGGAGATCACCGGCTACGGCAGCGACGGCCCCTACGCGCACAAGAACGCCTACGACCTCGTCGTCCAGGGCGAAGCCGGGCTGATCACCATGACCGGCACCGAGGCGCAGCCGGCCCGGATCTCCGTTCCCGTGGCCGACATCGGCGCCGGCTCCTACGCGGCGATCGGCACGCTCGCAGCCCTGCTTCGCCGCGCCGCAAGCGGCGAGGGCGAGCGGGTCTCCGTCTCGCTCTTCGACGTCATGCTCGACTGGGTCGGCTACTACCCGCACTTCTGGTGGCATCGCGGCGAGGAGCCGGGACGCTGGGGGACGCGCCACCCGCTCTTCTCCCCGTACGGGCCCTACCGGGCGCGCGGCGGGCGGCTGTTCAACCTCGCCGTGCTCTCGCCCGAGCACTGGCGGCGCTTCTGCCTCGAGGTGGTGGAGCTTCCCGAGCTGCTCGGCGACGAGCGCTTCGACACGATGGAGGGGCGCGCCGCCCACCGGGGCGACCTCGAGCCGGTGCTCGACCGGGCGTTCGCCGAGCGCGAGGCGGAGGAGTGGGTGGAGCGGCTCGAGCGGGCCGCCATCCCGTGCGGGCTCGTGCGCGAGTTCCGGGAGGTGATGGAGCACCCGCAGCTCGCCCACAACCACCTCGTCACCGAGGTCGGCTCGCCGGTCGGTCCGATCCCGACGATCGGCAGCCCGATCGCGCTCGACGGCGAGCGGCCCGGGCTCGGGCCGGTGCCCGCCCTGGGCGAGCACACGCGGGAGGTGCTGGCGGAGCTCGGGCTCGACGCGGACGAGCTTGCCGGGGCGGGCTGAGGTGCCCGAGTGGGCGCTCTACCTGGGGGCGGGCGCCGTCTACGTCGCGATCGGGGCGTTCTACCCCACGATCCTGTTTGCCTGGTTCGTGGGCATCGGCTACCTCGTCCTCTGCGTCGTCGTGCTGCCCTGGCTCGTGCGCCGCCGCCAGCGATGAGCTGGGCCGCCCACGATCTCGAGCCCTACGTGATCCAGAAGCACGCGGGGCTCCGCATCGCGTTCCTGCCCCTGCTCGCCGGCTCGTACGCGCCCGACATCGCCTCGAAGTGGTTCGTCTACGGCGTCACGCTGTTCGGCGCCGAGCTGAAGGCCGACAATCCGGCCCAGTTCCACCGCGGCTGGCCCGGGGTCGGCTTCACCCACTCGCTCGCGTTCGGTGTTGCGGCCGCGCTGGTCGTCTTCGTCCTCACCCGCAGCCGGGTCTGGGCGCTCAGCTTCATGGTCGGCCAGTGGGCGCACGCGCTCACCGACATCGGCGACACGGTCGGGTCGATGCTCCTGTTCCCGTTCACGACCGAGCTCGTCTCGGTCGGCGCCTGGGCGTACGCCGGCCAAACAGGCCGTTTCATGGACGCCGCCGCCTACTACAGCGGCTTCGGCTTCGTCTGGGACGGGATCTTCCTCGTCTGGGGCCTCCTGAGCTGGCGCGTGCTCGCGGGGGCGTACTTCCGCGGCACGATCGTGCGGGCCGACTCGTCGTGGCGCTGGCTCGGTCGCTACCTCTCCGAGCCCGCGCTGCTCGCCCTCTACCGGGCCGCCTTCTTCTACGGCGCCTGCCGCTGGACGGCCTGGGTGATCTGGGCCCACGCGATCGAGGGCCACCCGTTCGACCTGACCTGGGGCGGCCCCCACTGGGTCCCGGCCGTGCACGCGTCGGACCTGAACCCGGGCGGCGGGACGCCGGTCGCGGTGACGTTGGCCGGGGTGGCCGTGCTCGCAGCTCTCGCCGCACTCGCCTGGGTCCGGGCCCGGCGGGGCGGCGCCGCCCGGCTCGAGGCGCCAGAGCCCGAGCGGTTGGAGTAGCGGCCGCGCCCGGGTGGTCAAGGTTGGCCATTCCCCGGCGCAGGCGGAGGACGACAATCGGCAGCGCTGCCGTGACCACGACCTCCCACCGAGACCGGGTGCTGGCCGCACTCCGGCACGAGGAGCCGGACCGGGTGCCGCTCGATCTCGGCTCGACCAACGCGTCCAAGATCAGCCAGCGCGCGTACCGGGGTCTGCGGGCCGCTCTCGGCCTGCCGCCGCCAAAGCCCCGGATGAAGGACGCCGACGTCCACCGCCGCCACTACCTCCTGGCCGGCGAGATGGTCGTGCCCGACGAGGAGGTGCTCCGGCTGCTCGACGTCGACTTCCGCAGTATCTCGCTGGGCGCGCCGGACTTGGCCCAGGTCACCGTCGTCTCCGACGAGCGCTTCGTGGACGAATGGGGCGTCGTCTGGGGTCGGGTCGGCGAGGGCGAGTTCATGAACCAGGACGGGCCCTTCCAGCGGCTCGAGGAGCCGACCGCGCGCGAGCTCGAGCGTCATGCGTGGCCCGACCCCGACGATCCCGGGCGCTACCGGTCGCTGCGCGAGCAGGCGCTGCGGATCCGGGAGACGACGGACTACGCGCTCGTGCTCGACCTCGACGTCGGGATCGTCAACAAGTGCCAGCGGGCGCGCGGGTTCACCGAGTGGCTCGAGGATCTGCTGCTCCGCCCGGACTTCGCGGAGGAGCTGACGGCGCGGGTCGCAGACGTCGAGGCCGGGATCGTCCGGCGGGCCGTCGCGGCGGTGGGCGACCTCGTCGACGTGGTCGTCTTCTACGACGATCTCGGCTTCCAGGATCGCTGCTACATGCACCCCGACCTCTACCGGCGCCGGGTCAAGCGGTACCACGCCCTGCTCGTCGAGGCGATCCGAAGCGGCACGGACGCGACCGTGCTGCTCCACTCGGACGGGTCGCTGCGCCAGCTCCTCCCGGATCTCGTCGAGATCGGAATCGAAGCGATCAACCCGGTCCAGACCACGGCGGCCGGGATGGACTCGCGCGAGCTGAAGGCCGCCTTCGGAGACAGCCTGTCGTTCTGGGGCGCGGTCGACACCCAGCGCGTGCTTCCGTTCGGAACCGAGTCGGAGGTCGTCCACGAGGTCGAGCGGCGGATCGCCGACCTCGGCCCCGGCGGCGGCTACGTGCTGGCCGCCTGCCACAACATCCAGGCGGACGTCCCGGGCGAGAACGTGCTCGCCATGTTCAGCGCGGCCAAGCGGCTGCGCTACCCGAAGCCGGGCCCCGTTCGCGGCTGAGCGCTCGGGCCGGAGCGGCTGGTGCTACGTTCCCCGCGATGTCGGCGGGAGAGCCCCTGGACGCGCCCGAGCTCGCGCTCGAGCCGATCGACGCCCGCGCGAGCGGCGAGAACTTCCCGGTCGCGTCACTGCTCGCCCCGGCGGAGGCGCGCCCGCACCTCCGCGCGATCTACGGCTTCGCTCGCCTCGTCGACACGCTCGGCGACGAGGCGGCCGGTGACCGGGAGGCGCTGCTCGACGCTCTCGAGGCCGAGCTCGAGCGCTGCTACGGCGGCCGGCCGCGGACGCCGATCATGAGCAGGCTCGCCGTCACGATCGCCGCTCGCGACCTGCCGGCGGAGCCGTTCCGCCGCCTGATCGAGGCGAACCGGCTCGATCAGCGGCAGGCGCGGTACGGGACCTGGGCGGACGTGCGGGAGTACTGCACCTACTCGGCCGAGCCGGTCGGGCGGCTCGTGCTGGGGATCTACGGCCGGGCGGGGGAGCCGGAGCTCGTGGCGATGTCGGACGACGTCTGCACCGGGCTGCAGCTCGTCAACTTCCTCCAGGACCCGCCGCGCGACCTCGCGCTCGGTCGGGTGTACCTGCCGCTCGAGGATCTGCGCCGCTTCGGCGTGCTCGAGCCGGAGCTGGCGGGGCCACGCTCCGACCGGCTGCTCACGCTCTGCCGGTTCGAGGCGCGGCGGGCGGCGCTCCTCTTGCGCAGGGGCTTGCCGCTCGCCGACGCGCTCGGTGGGCGGGCGGGGCGCTCCGTGGCGCTGTTCGCGCGCGGCGGCCTGGCCGCGCTCGCGGCGCTCGAGCGGGCGGGCTGGGACGTGTTCTCGGGGCGGCCGGCACCGTCGCGACTCACGTTCGCCTGGCTGACCGCCCGGGAGCTCGTCCGCCCGTGAACGTTGACGCCGCCTACGCGGCCTGCCGGGCGATCACGCGCCGGGAGGCGCGCAACTTCGCCTGGGGGATCATGCTGCTGCCGCCGCCCAAGCGAGCCGCGCTCTCGGCGCTGTACGCGTTCGCGCGCCGGGTCGACGATGTCGCCGACGGCGGCGATCCCCCCGCGGAGCGGCGCCGGCAGCTCGGCGAGCTGCGCGCGCTCCTCCACGGCCTGCCCCGGTCGGCGGGCGACGACCCGGTGCTCGTCGCGCTCGCCGACACGCTGGCGCGCTACCCGGTGCCGCGCGAGGCGCTCGGCGAGCTGATCGACGGGGCGCTCTGGGACGTCGACCGGGCGCGCTACGAGACCTGGCCCGAGCTGCGCGAGTACTGCCGCCGCGTCGCGGGGACGATCGGGCTCGCCTGCACCGCCGTCTACGGCCCCACGGACCCCGAGCGCGCCCGCCCGCTCGCGGAGACGCTCGGGCTCGCGCTCCAGCAGATCAACATCATGCGCGACGTCCCGGAGGATCTGCGGCTCGGGCGCGTCTACCTGCCGCAGGACGAGCTGGCCCGGTTCGCGGTCACGGAGGAGGAGATCGCGGCGGGCCGGACCGGACCCGGCTGGCGGGGGCTGATGGCGCACCAGGGCGCGCGGGCACACGGGCTCCTGGCCGAGGGGCTCGGGCTCGTGGCGCTGCTCGACCGCCGCAGCGCGCTCTGCGTGAGAACGCTCGCGGGCATCTACGCGGGAGTGCTCGGGGAGATCGAGCGGCGTCAGTACGACGTCTTCTCCTCGCGCCCCCGCCTCTCGGCGGCGGGGAAGCTGCGCGTGATCGGCTCCGGACTCGCCCAGGGGGCGAGGCGCCGGTGAAGGCGGTGGTCGTCGGCGGTGGGCTCGCCGGGCTCGCCGCCGCGCTCGACCTCACCGACGCGGGCTGGGCGGTGACGCTGCTCGAGGCGCGCCCGACCCTCGGCGGCGCCGTTCAGACCCTGCCCGCGCGGGACGGCGACCCGGAGCCTCCTCCCGACAACGGTCAGCACATCGGGCTCGGCTGCTGCGTCGAGTACCTGCGCTTCCTCGAGCGGGTCGGCAGCACGGGCGGTGTCCGGCGGGTGCCGCTGCGGCTGCCGGTGGTCGACGAGCGGGGACGCGTGGCAGTGCTCGGCGCCGGCGCGCTCGCGCTCCTGCGCTACCGGCATCTCTCGCTCGCCGACCGGGTAGCGATCGGCCTGGTCGCACGCAGGCTCGGGCGGCTCGACCCCGCCGCCCTCGACGGCGAGAGCCTCGGCGGGCTGCTGCGCCGCCTCGGCACCTCCTGTGCCGCGATCGACCGCTTCTGGGACGTCTTCATCCGCCCCGCGCTCAACCTGTCCGCCGACGAGGCGAGCGCGGCGGCCGGGGTCTTCACCGTGCAGACGGCGATGCTCGGACCGCGGGCGGCGAGTGACCTGCTCCTGCCCGCCGCGCCGCTCGGCGAGCTGCACGGCGACGCGGCCGGCCGCGCGCTCGCAGCGGCCGGAGCTTCCGTGCGGCTGCGTGCCCGCGCGGCCTCGCTCGATGGGCACACGGTCGTGCTCGCCGGCGGTGAGCGGGTGATGGGGGATGCCGTCGTGGTGGCCCTGCCGCCGGCCGAGAGCGCCGAGCTGCTCGGCGAGCCGGCGCCGCCGCTCGAGGACTCGCCGATCGTGAGCGTCCACCTCTGGCTCGACCGGGCGATCCTCGGGCCGCCGCTCGCCGCGCTGCTCGCGAGCCCCGCGCACTGGGTGTTCGATCGCGGCCGCCTGACCGGGCACGAGCCCGCGCGAGGTCAATACCTGACGGTGGTGGCGAGCGCCACACCCGATCTGGCCGCGACCCGGGGCGGGGAGCTCGTCGACCTGGTCTTCCGCTCCCTCGTCGAGCGTCTCGGTCCCGCCGGGCTCATCTGGTCGCGCGTCTCCCGCGAGCCGCGGGCCACGTTCGCCTGCCGGCCCGGCACAGCCGTGCTCCGCCCCGGACCCGGGACCGGTCGCCCCGGCATCGTCCGCGCCGGCGCGTGGACCGCCACCGGCTGGCCCGCGACGATGGAGGGCGCGATCAGGAGCGGCCACGCCGCTGCCCGCGCCCTGCTCGGCGGGGGGAGGCAGTAGGGGCGCCGGCGGTCTCGCCGCCCCGGCTCGCACGCCGAGGCCGTACGATCAGCGGCGGAATGCGGGGACGGCAACCGAAGCCCGGCGGCCGGCGGTGAGCGTCGTCAGCGAGCCGTCCGTCGAGCGGACGATCGAGGCGGGCGTCCGGAGGCTCTACGAGCTCCAGGAGCCGGGCGGCTGGTGGGTCGGCGAGCTCGAGTCGAACGTGACGATCACGGCCGAGCACCTGTTCTTTCTCGAGTTCATGCGCCTGCGCGACGAGCGGACGACGTTCGGGATCATGACCGAGCTGCTCGCGCGGCAGCGACCCGACGGGCTCTGGTCGATCTACCACGGCGGCGAGCCCGACCTGAACGCCACCGCGGAGGCGTACGCCGCGCTCCGCCTCGCCGGTCTCTCCGACCGGGCGCCGCAGCTCGCCGAGGCGCGCGCCTTCGTCGAGGAGCGGGGCGGGATCGCCGCTGCCCGCGTCTTCACCCGGATCTGGTTCTCGCTCTTCGGTCTCTGGAGCTGGGAGGACGTGCCCGTGCTGCCCGTCGAGCTCGCGCTCCTGCGCACCTGGGCGCCCGTCTCCCCGTCCACGTTCGCGTGCTGGGCCCGCCAGACCGTGCTGGCGCTCGCGGTCGTCATGCACTACCGGCCCGTGCGGACGCTGCCGGCGGCGCGGGCGTGGAGCGAGCTACCGCGGGGGCGGAGCGAGCGGCGGCGGCGGAACGTCTGGGACGGAGTCGACCGCCTGCTCTCCCTCTACGGGCGCTCGCCGCTCAAGCCGGGCCGCGAGCGCGCGCTCGCGGTCGCCGAGCGGTGGATCGTCGACCGCCAGGAGCTCGACGGGAGCTGGGGCGGCATCCAGCCGCCCTGGGTCTGGTCGCTGATCGCGCTCGCCTGTCGCGGCCACGGCCCCGACTCGCCGTACGTCCGCCGGGGCCTCGACGGCTGGAACGGCTTCCTGGTCGACGACGGCGACCGGCTGCGCCCGGAGGCCTGCCAGTCGCCGGTCTGGGACTCCGGGCTCGCCCTGCTCGGCCTGGCCGCCACCGGCGCCCGCCGTGGTGACCCGGGCGTCGATCGCGGCATCGAGTGGATCCTGCGCGAGGAGGTGCGATCGCGCGGCGACTGGGCGCTTCGCCTGCCGGGCGTCGAGCCGGGCGGCTGGTCGTTCGAGTACGAGAACGACCTCTACCCGGATGTCGACGACGCGGCCGTCGTAGGGCTCGCTCTGCGCGAGCTCGGCGCCGGCCGGGCCGCGGTCGAGCGGGCCTGCCGCTGGATCGCGGCCATGCAGTGCGAGAACGGCGGCTGGGGCGCTTTCGACGTCGACAACGATGCCTTCTGGCTCTACGACATCCCCTTCTGTGACTTCGGCGCCGTGATCGATCCGCCGAGCGTCGACGTCACCGCTCACGTGATCGAGCTGCTCGCGAAGGAGCCCGGCTACGAGGCCCGGGTCGACCGAGGCGTCGAGTACCTCCTCGCCGAGCAGGAGCCGGACGGATCCTGGTGGGGCCGCTGGGGCGTCAACTACGTCTACGGAACCGGCGCGGCGCTGCCCGCGCTCGAGGCGGCCGGCTGCCCGCCGGAGCATCCGGCCGTGCGCCGTGCGGTCGCTTGGCTCGAGGCGGTCCAGAACGAGGACGGCGGCTTCGGCGAGGATTGCCGCTCCTATGATCGCGGCGAGGCGGGGCGCGCCTGGAAGGCCCGGGGCGAGTCGACGCCCTCCCAGACGGCGTGGGGGCTGATGGGGCTCGTGGCGGCCGGGGAGGCGGGCGGCGCCGCGGCCCGCCGGGCCGCAGGCTGGCTCTGCGAGCGGCAGCGCCCGGACGGGGACTGGGACGAGGCGCACTTCACCGGGACCGGTTTTCCGCGCGACTTCCTGATCCGCTACCACCTCTACCGCCTCGTCTGGCCTCTGATCGCGCTCGGCCGCTACCGCGACGCCTCCCGTCACGCGGACGGGTGCCCGTGAAGGTCTACGTCACCGGCGCGAGCGGCTTCGTCGGCGCCCACGTCGCCCGGGAGCTCGCCGAGCGCGGGGCCGACGTCCGGGCCGAGCGGGTCGATCTGCTCGACCCCGACGGTCTCCGCCGAGCCGTGGCGGGCCGCGAGGCCGTCTTCCACGTCGCCGCGCTCTACAGCTACGACGCCGACCCGGCGGTGATCGAGCGCGTCAACGTGGAGGGGACGCGCAACGTGATCGAGGCCTGCGTGCGCGAGGGCGTTCGACGGCTCGTGCACACGAGCACGGCGGGCACGTGCGGCCCCGTTCCCGGCCGAGAGGCGACCGAGGCGGACGGGCCGCCCGCCTGGGAGCTCGAGGTGCCGTACAAGCGGACGAAGCTCGCCGCCGAGCGGCTCGTGCTCGAGGCTGCCCGAGCGGGGCTCGACGCGGTCGTCGTCAACCCGACCGCGCCGGTCGGCGACGGCGACCGCAAGCCGACTCCGACCGGGCGGATGGTCGCCGGAGTCGCGAGCGGGCGGATCCGCGGCTACGTCGCCACCACCGGTCTGAACGTCGTCGACGTGCGCGACGTCGCGCGCGGCCACGCGCTCGCCCTCGAGCGGGGCGGGCGCGGCGAGCGCTACCTGCTCGGCGGCGTCAACCTGCCGCTGGTCGACCTGTTCGCGGCGATCGCCGATCTCGCCGGCGTGACACGCCCTGCCCTGCGCGTCCCTTACGCGGCCAGCGTCCTGGCCGCCCGCCTCGGGCTCGCGAACCCCGGCGAGGTGCGCCTCGCCCGTGTTCCCATGTATTTTTCCTCGGGGAAGGCACGGAGTGTCTTGGGGTACGAGCCGGGGCCGGTGACACCCGCGCTGGTGCGGGCGATCCGGGACGCGGGCGTCGACGGGAAGGGAGGAGCATGAAGTTTCCGCTGCGCAGCACCGTCCAGATCGGCCGCTACGTCGCGTCCCAGAAAGGCGTCGAGCGCTACCCGCTCGTGCTCATGCTGGAACCGACGCTGGGCTGCAACATCGCCTGCATCGGCTGCGGCAAGATCCGCGAGTACGAGTCGAACAAGGCGCGGCTGTCGGTCGAGGAGTGCCTCGACTCGGGCGTCCAGTGCCCCGCGCCCGTCGTCTCGATCTGCGGCGGTGAGCCCCTGATCTTCAAGGGCATCGAGGAGGTCGTGGCCGGCTTCCTCGACCTGCGCAAGAACATCCAGCTCTGCACGAACGCGCTGCGGCTCTCCGACATGCTCGACCGGTTCACCCCCAACACGCGCCTGACCTGGGTCGTCCACCTCGACGGCATGAGCGAGATCCACGACTACGTCTGCAACTACCCGGGCCTCTGGGAGATCGCGATCGCCGCCATCAAAGAGGCGCGCTCCCGCGGCTTCCGCGTCACGACCAACACGACCGTCTTCAAGGAGACGGAGGTCGACGACGTGCTCGAGATGATGCGCTACCTCGAGAAGGAGGTCGGGATCGACGGGATGCTGATCGCGCCCGGCTACCAGTACTCGCAGATCGACCCGAGCCTGACGATGACGCGCGCCGAGCACGAGCAGAAGTTCCGCCTGATCGCCGCGGAGGCGCGCAAGCACGGCTACCGCTGGCTCGCCAGTCCGATCTACCAGGAGCTCCTGACCGGGGAGCGGACACTTCCCTGCACGCCGTGGGGCTCGATCACGCGCAACCCCTACGGCTGGAAGGGCCCCTGCTACCTGCTCACCGACGCGATCTTCCCGACCTACGAGGCGCTCATGGACGGGATGGAGTGGGAGCGCTACGGGCCCGGCAACGATCCCCGCTGCGAGCACTGCGCGATTCACTGCGGCTTCGAGCCGTCGGCGACTCTCGCGACCACGGCGAGCGTCAAGGAGGCCGTCCGGAGCTTCGCGTGGACGCTCCGCTGACGCTCGCCTGCGCGCTCGCCGTCGAGGAGCGTGCCGCCCGCGCGGGTGGCGCCCGCGCCGTCCGGATCGGTCTTCGCGCCTCGCTGCCGCTGCCGCCCCGGGGGGCGCTCGCGAGCTTCGGGCTCGCCGGTGCGCTCGTGCCCGGCTACGGGCCGGGCTCGCTGGTGACCGCGACGAAGGTCGTCGACGAGGGTGGCGCGCTGCTCTGGGAGGGCGAGCCGCTGGCCGTCCCGGAGGCTGTGGCGGCGGTCGTGTGTGCCGCCGGGCAGATCGTCGACGCGCCCGCCGCGCGCGCCAGCCTGGCCGCCCGGACCGGCGCGGTCGCGGTCGACCTCGAGAGCGGCGTCCTCGCCGCCAGCGGCCGCCTTGCCGGTGTCGTCCGCGCGATCTCGGACACGCCCGAGGAGCCGGTCGGCCGGTTGGCCGGCGCCGCCACGTCCGCCGGTGGCACCGCCTGGGGCGCGGTGGCGACCGCGTTCCTGCGCGAGCCGCTCAGGGCCGCCCGCGCGGCCCGGAACGCCCGCCGCGGCCTCCGGGCGCTCGAGCGCGCTGCGGCGGCGCTGGCGCGGGCGGAGACGGCGTGACCAAGCGCGTACTCGTCGCCGCTCCCCGGAGCTTCTGCGCCGGCGTCGTCCGCGCGATCGACATCGTCGAGACGCTGCTCGAGACGCACGGGCCGCCCGTCTACGTCCGCCACCAGATCGTCCACAACGTCCATGTCGTCCGCGACCTCGAGGCGCGCGGCGCGATCTTCGTCGAGTCCGAGCAGGAGGTGCCGGAGGGTGCGCTCGTCGTCCTCTCCGCCCACGGGGTGGCGCCCCAGGTCTACCGCAAGTGCGCCGAGCGGAACCTGAAGGTGATCGACGCGACCTGCCCGCTCGTCTCGAAGGTGCACGCCGAGGCCAGGCGCTACGCGGCCCGGGGGCTCAGGATCGCGCTCGTCGGGCACGCGGGTCACGAGGAGGTCGTCGGCACGATGGGCGAGGCGCCCGAGTCGATCCTGCTGGTCGAGACCGCCGACGAGGCGGAGCGGCTCGACCTCGGCGGCGGCCGCGGCGTCGCCTACCTGACGCAGACGACCCTGTCCGTGGATGACACCGCCGAGGTCGTCGGCGCGCTGCGGCAGCGCTTCCCCGACCTCGTCGGGCCGCCCTCCGCCGACATCTGCTACGCGACGCAGAACCGCCAGGACGCGGTCAAGAAGATCTGCGAGCAGGCGACGCTCGTCCTCGTCGTCGGCTCGAAGACGAGCTCGAATGCGAACCGGCTCGTCGAAGTGGCGCGCACCTGCGGCGCCGACGCCCACCTGATCGACGACGAGTCCGACCTCGACCCGGCCTGGCTCGCGGGCCACGAGACCGTGGGCCTGACGGCGGGGGCGTCCTCCCCGGACCTGCTCGTCAACCGGGTTGCCGATCGCCTCGCGCAGCTCGGCTTCGCCGAGCGGGAGGAGGTCGAGCTCACCCGGGAGGACGTCTACTTCCGTCTCCCGGCCGAGCTTCGCTAGCAGCGGCTGCCGGCCCGCCGCTCCGCTACCGTAGGCGCGATGCCGCTGCAGGTTGCCTACCCTGGGCCCGACGGGACGCATGCCGCCGTCGCGGCCGACCGGCTGTTTCCGAGGGACGCCGAGCTCACGGCGATGCCGACGTTCGCGGCGGTCGTCGAGGCGGCGACGCTCGGCGAGGTCGAGTTCGGCGTGCTCCCGATCGAGAGCTCGCTGGCGGGCCCGGTGGCGGAGACCCACGACCTGCTCTACACCTCCTCACTCTCGATCGCCCGCGAGACCGTCCTGCCGATCCGCCACCTCCTGCTCGGGCCCGAGCAGATCCCGCTCGAGCAGGTTCGCGTCGTTCGCTCCCACCCGATGGCGCTCGATCAGTGCCGGGAGCTGCTCGCGTCGCTCCCGCGGGCGACCGCGATCGCGACCCCGACCACCTCCGATGCCGCGGCGCAGGTCGCCCGGGCCGGCGACCCCTCCGAGGTCGCGATCGCGAGCGAGCGCGCCGCCGAGATGTACGGGCTGCGGGTGCTCGCGAGCGACGTCGGCGACCATCCCGAGGCGTACACCCGCTTCGTCGCGATCGCGCCGTACGTCCGGCTCGACCGCACGGACGGGGCGTGGCGGACCGCGTTCGCGTTCGTCACCGACCACCGGCCGGGCGCGCTGCACCGCGCGCTCGAGCCGTTCGCGCGCCACGGGCTCGATCTCGTCCAGCTCGTCTCCCGCCCGATCCCGCAGACGCCGTGGCGCTACCGGTTCGACGCGGTGCTGGCCGGCCACCCGCTCGACGACGTCGTCTCCGAGACGCTGGCCGAGATGGCGGCCCTGACGCGCCAGCTCGTCGTGTTCGGCTCCTACCCGGCGCACTCCCGGTAGGCCTGTCCAGCAAGCGGTCGCGGCGGCTGGCACGCGGCACGTGCCGCGAAGCAAGGACGCGGGGAGCGTCAGTACGCGGGCGTCTGGCGCGACCGAGGACACCGCATCGCGGTGCGTGACGCCTTCAAGCCGCTCCGAGCCACTCTCCGGACAGGCCCCTGGCGCGGGGAGGGGGAGGGCCGCGCGGGCTGCGGCCCTCCGGTGGGGCTACGGGGCGATCTCGATCACGCCGCCGCCGGGACCTTCTCCGACGAACAGGCCGACGATCAGGCCCAGCACCCACACGATCACGACGGCCAGCACGAGGCGGTAGAGGAAGCGCCCGACCAGGTTGAGCACCTGGACCGTGACGCTCGCCGGTGCTTCGGACATCTCACGTCCCCCTTTCCCAGCGGTAGCTCCCGTCGCCGAACGTCCAGATCTTGACCCAAGGATACTCGCTGCCGACGCAGCCGATCTTGAGCACGCAGTTCTCCATCCGTGCCTGCCGGAACGAGTAGTGGGCCGTGTTCGAGTTGTAGAAGTAGCTCGCGCTCGCGGCGATGCCCCGGTAGTACCAGTTCGGGTCGACGTTCGTCGCGTACGCGGTGGTGACCACGGTCGTGATTCTCCCGTTCGACCAGCACCAGCGCTTCGTGTGGTGCCAGCGGTACACGATCGAACGGAAGAGGAAGCTCTTCGCCTCCTTGTAGATGTCGACGTCGCGGCAGCCCGACGCCTGGAGCGAGCGCTCGGACGGCCGGGCCGGCCGCGGCGGGCCGAGCGGCCTGCCGCTCGCGTCGAGGTCCGTGACGGTCACCCGCAACGAGGAGACCGTGGTGGTCGTGCCCGCGTTGCCGGCTCCCGCCAGGAGCGTCGCCGCCAGCGTCGCGCCGGTGAGGGCGACGAGCAGTCGTGTTCGCGTTCGCATCCATCTCTCACCTCCTTCCGGCGCGGCGGGCGCGGGCTGTCGCGTCCTCGTGCCACTGTACGCCGGCGCGCCCGGCTTGGCATCGGCCTTTTCGGCCAGTATTCGTGCCGGAAGCGCGCCGGGACCGCTACGGCGCTCTGACGACGAAGCGCTCCCGGAGGTGGGGGAGCGGAAGCGCCGGGTGCGGCGACTCGAGCTCGCGGGCAAGGCGGTGCGCGTCGAAGATCGCGTCGGCCGCCGTCCGGGGGCTGACGCAGTCGCCGACCCGGTGGAGCGCCCGGATCCCCCGCGCCGCGAGCGCCTCCGGACGGGCCGCGAGCTCGTGGTAGAGGGAGTCGTCGGACAGTCGCTGCGTGCAGAGGACGACCGCGCTCGCCGCGAGCTCGACCCGGCCGCCGTGCTCGGTCTCGGCCACCGCGCCGTCCGGGTGGATCTCCCTAACGACGGTCGCGCGGCGCATCGCCACGCCCGCCTCGTGAAGACGGCGGCGCAGCGGGTAGCCCTCGAGTGTCTCGTCGCAGGCCGGCGCGATCTGCTCGAGGAACGTCACGAGCTCGACCTTGTACCCCTCGCGGGCCAGCAGCTCGGCAATCCCGGCGGCGACCAGGTAGCCCTCGCCGTCGTAGACGAGCACCCGCTCGCCGGGCGGCCGCAGCCCCTCGAGCGCGACCTGCTCGGGCGTGAGCACGTGCGCGAGACCCGTGCCGGCGCCGGGGATCGGGGTGTGAGTGACCGCGCTCAAGCCGTGTGGGGACCAGCGGGCGCCGGTCGCGCAGACGACCACGTCGGCCCCGTACTCGAGGACGCCGGCCGCGTCGAGCGGGAGCTCGGCGAGCAGCTCGACGTTGCGCAGGCGCCCGAGCTGGATCCGCCGCCAGCCGACGACGCGCGCCCACTCGCCGAGCCCCGGCAGCCGCGTCAGCCAGCGGAAGTGCCCGCCGGGCTCCCCGCCCGCGTCGACCAGGTGGACGCGTTGCAGGCCGCGGCGGGCGAGCGTGAGCGCGCATTCGAGACCGGCCGGGCCGGCGCCGACCACCAGCGCGTCAACGGCTGCCTCCGTGGCCGCGGGGATCCGCTCGGGATGCCAGCCGCGGCGGAACTCCTCGCCGGCGGTCGGGTTCTGGGTGCAGCCGATGTGGCGGCCGTAGTTGGCCCGCGCGTAGCACTGGTTGCAGCCGATGCACTCGCGGATCTCTCCGTAGCGCCCCTCCTCCACCTTCCGGGGCAGGAACGGGTCGGCGATCGACGGTCGCGCGGCCCCGATCACGTCCAGCGCTCCCGTCCGCACCGCGGTCGCCATCGCGTCCGGGCTCGTGAACCGCCCGACGCCGATGACCGGCTTCGCCGTGCGCTCCCGCACGGCCCGCGTCCAGCCGAGCTGGTAGCCCTCCGCAAAGAAACGCGACGGCCCGGTGTCGAGCCTGCTCGGCCAGACGAGCCCGCCGGCCGTCACGTCCCAGAGGTCGACGAGCGGGTCGGCCAGCTCGACGAAGGCGAGCCCGTCCTCGAGCGGGAGCACGCCGTCGTCCCCGTGGCTCTCGACGGAGAGCCGGACGGCCAGCGCGCACTCACCGCCGAGCGCCTCGCGTACGAGCTCGATCGTCTCGAGCCAGAACCGGGCCCGGTTCTCGAGCGAGCCGCCGTACTCGTCGCCCCGCCGGTTCAGAACGGGCGAGAGAAACTGCAGGGGCAGGTAGGAGTGGCCACCGTACACGTAGACGATGTCGAAGCCGACCGCGCGCGCCCGCCGGGCCGCGGCTACCCAGTCCGTCTGGATGCGCCTGATGTCGGCCCGCTCGAGCGCCTTGGGCACGGCGCTCGGGCGGTAGCCGGTCGCGAGCTGCGAGGGTGCGACGAGCGGCCAGCGCGACTCGCGCGCTTCGGCGTGGACGCCGCCGTGCCACAGCTCGATCCCGGCGAGCGCGCCATGCTCGTGCGCGGCGTCCGCGACGAGGGCGAGCGCGCGCGCGTCGTCCTCGTCCCAGAGGCGGGCGGAGACGTAGGGCGCGTCGTCCGAGTCGGGGCTGATCGCGCAGTACTCGGTGCAGACGGCGGCCCAGCCGCCCTCGGCCTTGACGGCGCGATGGGCGAGCTGCGAGAAGGGCTTGTCGACGCCGAAGCCGGTGCAGTGCGGCACCTGGTAGAAGCGGTTGCGCAGCGTCTTCGGTCCGATCGGGACCGGCTCGAAGAGGATGTCGTGCCGGGGCTCGCGCGCGATGCGCAAGCCTACCCGGACAGGCTCAGGCTCAGTAGAGGGCGCTCGCGAGCCGGCGGCGGTAGCTCACGGCCAGCGGGTGGTCGTGCCCGAGCTCCTCGAATACCGCCACCATCACCTCGCGGACCCGGTCGCGCCCGCTCCGATCGGCGCCCTCGATCCGGCCGAGCAGCCACTCGAGCGCGCGCTCGTGGTCACCCTCGGCGAGCGGTCCCAGGATCTCGGGAAACTCGCCGCTCGCCGCGAGCTCGTCGAGCAGCCGCTCGCCCGCGCTCGGCCCGAGCAGCGAGTCGAGGAACGTGGCGACGGACTGCGGCGACTGGGCGCCGACGAACTCCGCGACCACCCTGCCGTTCCGGAAGGCCTTGACGGCGGGGATGCCGCGGATCCCGTACACCTGGGCCAGCCCCTGATTCGCGTCCACGTCCACCTTGACGAGCTCGATCTGCCCGCTGCGCTCATCGACGGCTCGCTCGAGCACGGGGGCGAGCGCCTTGCACGGCCCGCACCAGTCGGCCCAGAAGTCGACCACGACCGGCAGCTCGTGCGACCGCTCGAGGACGGTGCCCGCGAACGTCGCCTCCGTCGCGTCCGTCACCGCGCCTCCACGGAGGCGGAGCTCCCCTCGCGCACGTAGCGGTACGAGCCGGCGAGCCGGCCGCCCGTCACCGTGACGTCGAGAACGACGCGATCCCGGTCGTAGTTCCAGCGTCCGGTCCCCGTGAGCACGAATCCCCGCGTGAACCCGCAGCGCTCGAGCTTCAGGCGCGCGACCGAGCCCCGGGCCGTGAACCGCAGGAACCCGCCGCCGGCGGGACACCCCACCGAGGTCGGAGTCTCGAAGTCCCAGTAGTAGTACTCGGGGAGATGGGCGAGCTCTCGCTCGGCCGAGGCGAACGCGGCCCCGGCGCCCGCGAACGCGGCCGCGCTCTCCGGGGCGAGCGGCACGTAGCGCGAGACCATCGTCCCCGGGCACTCGCTCTCCCGCTCTCGTGGCCGCAACCCGTGGACGAGGAAGTCGCGCACGAGCTCGTCCGGGCAGGCGTTGCCGCGACCGAACGTGACGTGCGGGCCGCCGCGCGTCGTGACGAGGTAGCCGTCCGCGAGCCGGCGGTAGACAGCCTCCCCCTGACCGGAGGGCGTGATCGGGTCGCCCGTCGCTCCGAGCACGAGCGTCGGCACGCCCTCCGCTCGCAGCGGCGCGGGCCGCACCGGGTCTCGGCGCGCGTCCGGCCAGTACGCGCAGGGGAGATCGGACAGGAAGGTGGCCGAGCCGAGCCTCGGCTGCGCGGCCGCAACGGTGGCGGCGTCGGCCAGGAACGAGGCCGCTCGCTCGTCCGGCGTGCCGGAGTAGTAGGCGTAGTCCTGGCAGTCGACGCCGTAGTAGATGGCGTCGGAATAGGTCGGGTCGGGAATCGGCTCGAGCGTCTGCGGGTCGAGGTAGAGGTTCGCGTAGGCGAGGCGAAGCAGCGGCACGAGGTCGCCCCGCCCGGCGGCGGCGATCGCGCGCTGGAGCAGCATGCGGTCGTCCTCGCCGTACGCCTGCCCGCTCGCGACCGTCTCCAGATCGCCGAGCGTGAGCTCGCGCCGCTCCGTGCCGCCGGCCGGAAGCGGGAACCGGACCGCCGCCGGCCGTTCCCGGAGGCGGTCGGCGAGCTGGTCGTAGACCACCTGTGCGCTCGCCGTTGTGTCGTGCCGGCAGCGGGGGCGCTCGTCGCACGCGCTGAGGGTCAGCCCGAGGATGCGCTCGAACGCCGCCGCCGCGTCCATCCAGAACGCCGGTCCGTCGAGCGTGAGGTCGACCGTCCCGTCGAGGACGAGGCCCGCCAGCGCGTCCGGGTGCGCGGCCGCGTACTCCTGGGCGTACTGCGTCCCGTAGCTCTCGCCGTAGAGCCACAGGCGCGGCGAGGCGACGGCTCGCCGGAACAGCTCGAGATCCTCGACCGCCTGCTTCGTCCCCAGGTAGGGGAGGATCTCCGGCGACCCCATCTCGGTGACGCAGTCGGCGCTGAACCGGGCCGCGGCCTCCTCCGGAGCCGCCTGGGAGCGGTAGAAGACGGCGACCGCGACCGGGCAGGTGAGCCCGCCCGAGCGGCCGACGCCGCGCTGGTCGAAGAAGACGATGTCAAACCGTCTCGTGATCGCGGGATCGAAGTACGACGTGTAGTAGTCGGCGAGCCCGATGCCGGCGCTGCCGGGGCCGCCGGTCGCGGTCACGAACAGCCCCTTGCTGCGCCCGCTGGCCGGCAGCACGGCGAAGGTGACGTCGAGTGTCCGCGCGTCGGCCGGATTGGCGTGGTCGAGCGGCACGGCGAGGGTCACGCAGGTGAAGTCGCTGTCGGGACACGGCGTGCCGCCGAGGCGGGCGAGATCGTCCTCGATCCCCGCCCGGGCCGGACCGGCAGCGAGCAGGAGGGCGCCGCAGGCCGCGAGCAGTAGACCGATACGCAGTGCGCTGGCTCTCATCCTGTCACGCCCTCGAGCGTCGCGGTGACGAGCGCCGGGAGGGTGGTCACGTTGTACCCGCCCTCGAGGACGAGCGCCAGTCGTTCGCACAGCCGGCGTGCCCGGCGCGCGAGCTCCCCGAAGCCGTCCGGTGTCACGCGCATCCCGCCCAGCGGGTCGTCCTCGGCCGCGTCGAAGCCCGCCGAGACGAGCAGGAGGTCGGGCGCGAACGCGCCGATCGCCGGCTCGACCACCCGCTCCATCGCCTCCAGGTACTCGCCGTCGCCCGAGCCGGCGACGAGCGGGACGTTCACCGTGGTCTCGCCCTGGTCGTCGGGCCCGCCCGTGCCCGGGTAGTACGGCCAGCGGTGCATGGAGACGAAGAGCACGGACGGGTCGTCGCGGAAGATCGCCTCCGTCCCGTTGCCGTGATGGACGTCCCAGTCGAGGATCGCGACGCGGCCGAGCCCGAGCTCGCGCTGCGCGTGGCGCGCGGCGATCGCGACGTTGTCGAAGAGGCAGAAGCCCATCGCCCGGTCGGGCAGGGCGTGGTGGCCCGGCGGGCGCGCGAGCGCGAACCCGCCGCGCTCCGCCGCCCCGATCGCGGCGCCGGCGGCGAGCAGCGCGAGCCGGTAGGACGACGGGGTGCAGACCGTGTCCGGATCCAGCCGGACGGTCCGGCCGCTCTCCGAGGCCGCGCGCACGATCTCGACGTACTCGCGCTCGTGGCACGCGCAGACCTGCTCGAGCGCGGCGGGCCGAGCGACCTCGAAGTCCGGGAAGGCGGCGTGCAGCGCGGCGATCCGCTCCGGGGACTCGGGGTGCTCCCCGGTCGGGTGCAGGTGGGCGAAGTCGCGGTGCGAGACGAGCTGCATGCGCGGGCGTAGCCTTACGCATCGTGCGGGTGACGTGCCTTGACCGCTTACGGGCCCGCCGCTAGAGTCGTTCTGAAAACGTTATCAGGCGGTGGTGCGAGTGCCGACGACGATCAGGGAGGTGGCCGAGCGGGCCGGCGTGTCCGTCTCGACCGTCTCCCGCGTGCTGAACAACTTCCCGTACGTCAGCGAGCGCGCCCGCGGGCGCGTCCTCGAGGCGATGGCCGTGCTCGAGTACCGCCCTGACGTGGCCGCGCGCAGCATGCGCACGGGTACGAGTCGCGCGGTCGGCTTCGCGGTCTCGGACATCTCGAACCCGCTCTTCTCCGCGATGGCGAAGGGAGCCGACGCCGTGCTCCACCCGTACGGGTACTCGCTCGTGCTCGCGAACGCCGGCGGCGATCCCGGGCGGGAGGCCGAGTTGCTCTCGGCGCTGCGACAGCGCCGAGTCGACGGGCTGATTGTCGCGGTCGCCGACGAGACGCAGCCGGGGCTCGCGCAGCGGCTAGGCGCGTTCAACGCGTGCGTGCTCGTCGATCGGGAGGTGCGCGGCGTCCCGGTCGACAGCATCTGCTCGGACCACAGCGCCGGGATGGCCCAGGCGCTCGAGCATCTCGCCTCGCTCGGCCATCGCCGGGTCGCGCTCGTGGCGGGCAGCCAGGCGCAACTCGGTAGCCGTGCTCGCGTCGCCGCCTTTCGCTCCGAGCTGACCCGGCTCGGCCTCGAGCCGGACCCCGGGCTGGTTCGCACTGGCGAGCTGAGCGCGGAGACCGGTGCCGCCGCGCTGGGCGAGCTGCTGCGGCTCGAGTGTCCGCCGACCGCGCTCGTCGCTGGCAACAATCAGCTCACCGTCGGCGTGCTCGGCGCGCTGCGAGCCCGGGGGCTGCGCGTTCCCGGCGGGCTCTCGCTCGTGGCCTGCGACGACGTGGATCTGACCCGGCTGCACACGCCGCCCATCGACGTGATCCGCCGTGATCCCGTCGAGCTCGGTCGAGGGGCCGCGGCGCTCCTGCTGGAGCGCCTCGCCGACCCGGCCGCGCCGCCGCGCCGGCTCGTGCTGCCCACCGAGTTCGAGCGCCGCTCGAGCTCGACCGCGCTCGTCGAGCTGGTCGCCGGATCCGGAGCGGGCGGATGAGCGGGATGCAGAAGGAGCTGATCCTCGCCGGGCGCCCGGCGTCGGGGGGTGGCGGCGTGCTCGAGGTACGCTACCCGTACGACGGATCGCTCGTCTGCTGGGTCGCGTCCGCCGCCCCCGCGGCGATCGAGGAGGCGATCGTCGCGGCGGTCGACGCGGCTCGCGCCTACCGCGACGTGCCGGCCCACCGCCGCTCCGACCTCCTGCGCGGCGTCTCCCGGCGAATCCGCGAGCGGGCGGGCGAGCTGGCCCGTGACATCACCCGGGAGACGGGGAAGGCGATCTGGGAGTCCCGGCTCGAGTGCGAGCGCGCGGCGACGACGTTCCTGCTTGCCGCCGAGGAGACCGCCCGCATCGATGGCGAGATCGTCCCGCTCGACGGGGTCGCGGCGGGCGAGAACCGACTCGGCGAGGTGCGCCGGTTCCCGCTCGGCCCGGTCGCCGCGATCACGCCGTTCAACTCGCCGCTCAACCTCGTTGCCCACAAGGTCGCGCCGGCGCTGGCGGCCGGGAACACGATCGTGGTCAAGCCGGCCTCGGCGACCCCGGTCTCCGCGCTCAACCTCGGCCGTCTCGTCGTCGAGTCCGCCCGCGAGGCCGGCCTGCCGCCCGAGGTGATCAGCGTGCTTCCCTGTACGCCGGCGGTCGCCGAGCCGCTCGTTGTCGACTCCCGCCTGCAGGCGCTCTCCTTCACGGGCTCGAGCTCCGTCGGCTGGGCGCTGCGAGCGAAGGCCGGGCGCAAGCGGGTCTCGCTCGAGCTCGGGGGCAACGGCGCGGTGATCGTTCACCGTGACGCCGATCTCGGGCTGGCGGCCGAGCGCTGCGCGTTCGGCGGCTTCCTGCTCGCCGGGCAGGTCTGCGCTTCGGTGCAGCGCGTCCTCGTCCACGAGGACGTCGCCGACACGTTCACCGCGCTCTTCCTCGAGCACGTGGGCCGGATCCGCACCGGCGACCCGATGGACGAGGCGACCCGGATGGGACCGATGCTGAGCGAGGCGGTCGCCGTCGAGGCCGAGGAGTGGGTCGGGGAGGCGGTCGCGGCCGGCGCCAGGCTGCTCTGCGGCGGGACCCGGGCAGGGGCGCTGTTTCAGCCGACCGTGCTCGCGGGCGTCCGGCCGGATCTGCGCGTGGCCTGCGAGGAGGTGTTCGCTCCCGTGGTGGTGCTCGAGCGCTACCGCGATGTCGAACGGGCGCTCGCATGGGCGAACGCGACCGACTACGGTTTGCAGGCCGGGATCTTCACGAAGGACCTGCACCTCGCCTACCGCGCGTACCGCGAGCTCGACGTCGGCGGCGTGATCGTCAACGACGTCAATAGCTGGCGGATCGACTCCATGCCCTACGGCGGCGTCAAGGCGTCCGGGTACGGACGCGAGGGCGTTCGCCACGCGATCCGCGAGCAGACCGAGCCGAAGCTGCTCGTCCTCAACCTCAACCGTCCTCCGGGTGCCGGGCTGTGATCGTCGGCTTTCACCACGTCGCGCTCACCGTCTCCGACATCGAGCGCTCCCTGCCCTTCTACCGCGACCTGTTCGGGCTCGAGGTCATCTCGGATCGCGAGGTCGAGGGCGATTACGTCGAGCGAATCACCGGGGTGCCGGGCGCGCACGTGCGCCTCGTTCACCTGTCCGGCCACGGGGCGCTCGTCGAGCTCGTGAGCTACCTGCGTCCGGCGGGGGCGCGCCGGGCGCGGGCGCTGCCCGACGCCGGCAGCGCCCATCTCTGCTTCGTCAGCGACGACCTCGAGGCCGAGACCGCGCGTCTGCGCGAGCGCGGCGTGCCGCTCCTCTCGGAGGGGATCGTCACGACGACGAGCGGTCCCAACCTGGGCGGGCGCGGCATCTACGTCTCGGATCCGGACGGGAACGCGGTCGAGGTGGTCGAGCTCGCGCGACCCCGGCCGGCGGCGGAGGCCTGATTGGAGACCGGGCTCGCGGGCAAGGTCGCGCTCGTCACCGGGGCAGCCGGGGGAATCGGGCTCGCGTCGGCGCGTGCGCTCGCCGCCGAAGGTATGCGGGTCGCGCTCGCCGATCTCGACGGCGAGCGGGTCGCAAGCGAGGCACGACTGCTCGGTGGCACCGAGGTCGCGGTGGGCCTCGGGGTCGACGTCACGGACGAGCGGTCGGTGGCCGCCGTGGTCTCCGACGTGGCCGGCCGGCTGGGTGGCCTCGACGTGCTCGTGACGGCGGCCGGCGTCTACCACGCGACGCCGATCGACCGGATCACCATGGCCGAGTGGGAGCGTGTCCACGCCGTCAACCTGACGGGGACGTTTCTGACCGCCCAGGCGGCCATGGAGGTGATGGCGGTCCGGGGCGGCGGGAGGATCGTCACGATCGCCTCGCTGGCCGGCGAGGTCGGCGGGCTCGAGGCCGGCGCCGGCTACGCATCGTCGAAGGGCGGGGTGATCGCCCTGACGAAGTCGCTCGCTCGCCACGGCGGTCCGCGCGGCGTGACGGTCAACTGCGTCGCCCCGGGCTTCGTGGACACGCCGATGACCGCGGGCTGGCCGGCGGAAGCGCGCGCGCGGGTGCTCGCGAGTACGCCGCTCGGGCGCGCGGGCACACCCGAGGAGGTGGCAGCGATCGTGGTCGTGCTCGCCTCCGGGATCGCGAGCTTCGTGCACGGCGCACGGATCGACGTCAACGGCGGGCTCCACATGGGCTGAACGGCCCAGCGGGGCGGGTATCGAAACCAACGGACAAGGAGGTAGGGCAATGGCACGCACGGCGAAGATCTGCCGCGGCAGCTGGTGCCTCGCGTTCGGGCTCGACCCGATGGCATCGCTCGAGCAGGTCGTCAAGGTGCTCTCGGCATTCGGCTACGACGGCATCGAGCTCGCCGGCTTCTTCGACCACGCCACGGTCGAGAAGTACCCGGACCGGGAGAGCCGCCGGAAGCTCGCCGACTGGATCCACTCGCACGAGCTCGAGCTGGTCGGCTACGCGCCCGGACCGTACGGCGACTTCGGCCGCCTGCCCTGGGCGACCGGCGACGAAGGCGTGCTCGCCGAGTACCAGCGGTTCTTCGACGACCACCTGCAGTTCTGCGTCGATGCCGGCATCCCCGCGATGCGTGTCGACCCGGGTGACTTCGGCCCGCTGCCGCGCGACGTCGACGCCGCCGCCGTCTGGGATCGCGTCGTGACGACGTTTCGCGCCCACGCCGAGCGGGGCGCCGAGGCGGGCGTGGCGATGCTCTGGGAGCTCGAGACCGGCCAGATCTTCGTCAAGCCGTCCGAGGCCGTCAGGCTGCTCGCCGACGTCGACCACCCGAACCTGAAGCTCATGTACGACGTCGGGCACGTGGAGGCGGCGTGCGTCCTCGCGCACAACCAGGTCCAGCCGGTCGAGCGGCTCGAGGGCGGGCAGGTCGAGTTCGTGGGGATGCTCGGCAGCCGGATCGGTCACGTGCACCTGTGCGATACGGACTCGAACACGTGGCACAACGCGTTCGGCACCCACCTCGGGATCGGCAAGGGCGTCGTCGACTTCGACGCGCTCGTGCCGGCGCTCGCCGGCGCCTATGACGGCCAGTGGTGGTCCGTTGATGCGATCCCGATGACCGCGGAGTCGTGGGCCGACACCTGGTCTGACCGCTTCGCGCTCGACACCCTGCTCGACAAGCACGTGCGCAACCGCTGAGCGCGCGGGAAGGAGGAAGGACGATGAAGGCAGCCGTCTTCTACGAGGCGAACGACTTGCGGGTCGAGGACGTACCGGAGCCCGAGATCGCCGAGGACGAGGTGCTCGTGCGGGTGGCCGCGTGCGGCTTCTGCGGCTCCGACGTCGAGTACTACTACGGCAAGAGCCCGGTCGGGACGGCCACGGGCAAAGGGCCGCTCGTGCTCGGGCACGAGTTCTCCGGCCGGGTGGCCGGGGTCGGGAAGCTCGCCGCCGCCTACGGGCTCGCCGAGGGCGACCGGGTCGCGGTCAGCCCGATCCAGAGCTGCAACGCGTGCAACGCCTGCCGGGCGGGAACACCGCAGTTCTGCCAGAACCTGTCGGTGCTCGGAGTGACCACCAACGGGGGCTTCGCGGAGTACGCGAAGACGAAGGCTGCGCACGCCTACAAGCTGCCCGACTCGCTCACGGACGAGGAGGGCGCATTCGTCGAGATGCTCGCCGCGGCCGTCAACGCGGTGCGCAAGGCGGCTGCCGCGCCCGAGGACTGCGCGGTCGTCTACGGCCCCGGCCCGGTCGGGCTCTCGTTGGTTCAGCTGCTCAAGAACGAGGGCGCGCGCGTCGCGCTCGTGGGGACGAGGGACTACCGGCTGGAGCTCGGCAGGACACTCGGGGCCGACGTCGTCCTCAACGTCGCCGACGAGTCGTCGCCCCACTACACGGGCGATCTCGCGGAGTCGATCCGGGCGGCCAACGGCGGGGCGCTCGCCGATCGGGTAATCGTCGCCACCGGCTCGATGGCGGCGAACCAGCAGGCGCTCGAGATCTCCGGGCCCGGCTCGACGGTCGTCTACATGGGCGTCACCGGGCCCGCGGACGCGGTCCAGCTACCGATGCTGACCAGCCTGATTCAGGACAAGACGATCCGCTTCTCGCTCTGGTACCCGTACCGGTGGCCGGCGACGATCAGGATCCTCGAGGGTGCGAAGATCGACACTGCGAGAATCATCACGCACTCCGCCGCGCTCGACGGGATCGCCGCCGCGATCGAACGGGTGGTCGGACGGGAGGACGACGTGATCAAGACGGTGATCAAGCCCTAGAAAGGGGACGCGCATGCCGGTGCCCAGGTTCTCCGTCTGCGAGCTGACGACGCTCGCGCTCCCGTTCGAGCAGGATCTCGATGTCTACTGCCGCGCCGGTGTCGACGGGATCGGGATCGCCGAGGCCAAGCTGCGGGAAGGCGAGGACGAGGCGCTGCTCGAGCGGTTTCGCCGCAGCGGGCTCTCCGCCGGGATCTGTCTCACGGCCGGGCTCTCCGTGCTCCCCCTGACGAAGTTCCCCGGGCCGGCGGATCCCGACGAGCGCGTGGAGGCGATCTGCGCCGGGATCCGCCGGCTCGCGCCGTTCGAGCCCGCCTGCGTCTACTGTCTCACCGGGCCGAAGGGGACGTATCCGGCCGCCGAGGCCCGGCGGATCGCCGTCGACGGGTTGCGCCGGATCGCCCGCTGCGCCGCCGAGGCCCGCGTGCCGATCGGGCTCGAGCCGATTCACGCCTCGATCCGCGACGACTGGACGCTCGTCTCCACGATCCCCGAGACGCTCGTGCTGCTCGACGAGGTGGGCGAGCCGAACCTCGGGATCGGCTTCGACGTCTGGCACCTGTGGGACACGAAGGGCCTGCTCGAGAGCATCCGGGCGCACGCGCGACGCTTCGTCGGGGTTCACGTCAACGACTGGCGCGAGCCCACTCGCGGGTGGAACGACCGGGCGCTTCCCGGCGATGGCCGCGCCGACCTGCAGGGAATCCTGGGGGCGCTCGAGGCCGGCGGCTACGACGGCTGGTACGACCTCGAGGTGTTCTCCGACAACGGCGTCTTCGAGGACGACTACCCCGACTCGCTCTGGAATCTCGACCCGGTCGAGCTGATCACGCGGGCGCGCGCCGGCTTCCAGCGCGCGTGGGAGGCGCGGCGAGGCTGATGCGTCTCGCGGGCAAGGTCGCGCTCGTCACCGGTGCCGCGCGCGAGCGTGGCATCGGCCGGGGGATCGCCACCTGCCTCGTCGGGGAGGGCTGCGCTGTCGCCGTCAACGACGTGGCAGCGGCGGAGGAGGGGCGCGAGCTCGTCGAGCGCCTGCGGGCGCTCGGGGGGCGTGCGGAGCTGTACCTGGCCGACGTCAGCGACCGGGTCGCCGTGGACGGCATGATCGAGCGGGTCCGAGCCGACCTCGGCGGCCTCGACTTCATCTGCTCGAACGCGGGCGTCGCCGACTGGGAGACCCTGCTCGAGGCCACCCCGGAGAGCTTCGACCGCCAGGTGGCGGTCAATCTCACCGGGGCATTCAACGTCTGCCAGGCGGCGGCCCGCTCGCTGGTCGCGGCCGGCCGGGGCGGCAGGATCGTCATCACGTCCTCGGTGCACGTGCAGATGCCGTTCCCCAGCATGGCGGTCTACGGCGCGACGAAGCAGGCGCTGCGCGCGCTCACGGAGTCGCTCGCGATCGAGCTTGCCCCGTACGGCATCACCGCCAACCACGTCGGGCCCGGCTGGGTGCGCTCGCAGATCAACGACCGCTCGCCGGCGCTCCAGACTGAGGCGGACGTGGCCGCGACGCTCGAGCTGATTCCGGCCGGCCGCCCGGCCGAGCCGGAGGAGCTCGGGCGGGCCGTCGTCTACCTCTGCTCGCCCGCTGCCGCGTACGTGACCGGCGCCTTCCTCCGAGTCGACGGCGGCTTCGTGGTCGGGAAGTACTGATGGGCGAGGTCACGCTCGTCAAGGTCCCCGCTGCCCTCGAGCCCGCCGTCGCCACGGCGCTGGCGGGGTCGGAGCTCGACGTGGCCGTCGTCGGAGCCGGCGACCTGCCGCTCGCCGGCGTGCTCGACGTTGACGCGCCCGCCTGGGCGTCCGCGATCGCCGCGCTGCGCGAGGCGTTCCTCGCGGTTGCCGAGGCGGCGGCGGCGATGGTCGGGGGCGGCGCGGGAGGGCGCGTTCTCGTCCTGACCTCGCCGGCCGCCGTGCGCCCGATCGAGGGTGCGTGCCTGCCCGGAATCGCGGGCGCGTTTCTGACCACGATCGCCCAGGTGGCGGCGGTCGAGCTCGCGCCGCACGGGATCACCGTGAACGTCGTCGTGCCCGGCTGGGTGGAGGGGGACGCGCCGGCGGCGCTCGCCGGTGGCGTCCCGGCGGGCCGGCTCGCACGCGCCGAGGAGATCGCGGCGGTCTGCGCGTTTCTCGCCTCGCCGGCCGCCGCCTACGTCACGGGCGCGGTCGTGACCGCGGACGGCGGCTTCACGATCACGAAGGCCGCGGGCGGCTCGCCGCTCTCCGGTTGAGGACTGGCCAGACGACCCGAAGGAGGCGCTCGTGCAGCTCGGCCTGATCGAATCCGCCTGGTTTCACACCCCACTCGATGGCAAGCCCGGCCTCGAGCAGGCGCGGGAGATCGGTTACCAGACGATCGACATCTTCCGCGACCCGCTGGCTCTGGGCGACGACGAGCGCCGCGCCTACGTGCGCGCAGTCGCCGAGGTCGGCCTGCCCGTGCCCTCGCTCATCTGCATCTCGCTCGGGATCGCCGACTTCCATCCCGCCGTGCAGCGCTTCCACGTCGATCGGGCCAAGCGGCACGTCGACTTCGCGGCCGAGCTCGGCGCTGCCAATGTCCTCTTCGTGCTCGGCGAGTACATGTGGCAGCAGGAAGTGATCCCGCCGGCAGCGCAGTGGGACACCGCCGTTGCGAACACCCGGGAGATCGGGGAGTACGCGGCCGGGCAGGGAATCGAGCTGGCGCTCGAGCTCGAGCCTTTCGATCTCTCGCTCGTGAACACGGTCGACACGATGGTCCGGTTCCTGGACGACGTCGGTCTACCGAGCGTGCGCGCGAACATCGACTGCTCCCACCTGTGGCTGATGCGCATCGATGCCGCCGAGATCGGGCGCCTGGCCGGCCGGATCGCGCACGTGCACTTCTCCGACTGCGACGGCGAGAAGCACGGCGATCTCCCTCCGGGACGCGGCAACACGCCGCTGCTCTCCTACCTGGAGGCGATCCGCGACACGGGCTACACGGGGCCCGTCTCGCTCGAGCTCGAGTTCCCGCCGCCCGGAACGGAGATGGTTCCCTGGGTCGAGGAGGCCTACCGGGAGACCCGGGCGCTCATGGAGCGGGCGGGGGTCTTCGAGCGCTGACCGCGGCGGCCGGGGTCACCGTGCCTCAGGGGCGGCCGAGCGCGGCCGCGATCGCTCCCGGGTCGTAGACGCAGCCGCCCCAGAGGCCGCCGCTCGCCGACTGGAGCCGCGCCCAGAGCACGGTATCGGCCGGTAGCCGGGGATCGGGCGCGACGTCCTCCCGCACGGGCCGGTCCGCGAGCACCCGCGCCGCCAGCTCGGCCGTCCACTCCTCGTCGCCGTGGCCGACGAGGTCGACGGAGGCCTCGAGACGGATCGGATCGACGACGATCCGCACGCGGTCGCCGTCGACGAGCTTCCCGATCGGGCCACCCTCGAGCGCCTCGGGACTGACGTGGCCGATGCAGGCCCCGGTCGAGACACCCGAGAAGCGCGCGTCCGTGACGAGGGCGACCTGGTGCCCGGCCGGCAGGAACCTGAGCGCGGACGTGAGCTGGTAGGTCTCCTCCATGCCGGTGCCGAGGGGGCCGCGCCCGGCGAGCACGAGCACGTCGCCGGCCCGGATCGGCTCGCCGGCTGTGCCCTTGATTGCCGCGATCGCGTCCGGCTCGCTCGTGAACACACGTGCGCGGCCGGTGAGCCTGTAGACGCCGTCCTCGGCGAGCACGTCCGGGTCGATCGCGGTCGACTTGATCACGCTGCCGCCGGGCGCCAGGTTGCCGCCGGGGAAGCAGACCGTCGGCGTCATGCCCTTCGTCCGCGCCCGGTCGGGCGGGGAGATGACGTCGTCGGGATCGACGCCGTCGGCCTCGGCGAGCCGTGCCCGGAGCCGCGCGCGCCGCTCGCTTCCCTCCCACTCGTCGAGGAGGTCGTCCCAGCTGCGGCCGGACACGGTGCGGGCCGTGCTGTTGAAGAGGCCGAGCGCCCGCAGGTGCAGCGCGACCTCGGGCACGCCGCCGGCGAGGAAGACCCGCACGGTCGGGTGGTTACGCGGTCCGTTCGGGAGCGCGTCGACGAGGCGTGGGACGGCACGGTTGACCCGCCGCCAGTCCTCGACCGCCGGTCGCGCCAGCCCGCTCGCGTGCGCGATCGCGGGGATGTGGATGAGCAGGTTGGTGGAGCCGCCGAAGGCGGCGTGGACGAGCATCGCGTTCTCGACCGCCTCGGCGGTCAACACCTCCCCGAGCGTGCGCCCGTTCCGCCACTGGTCCTGGACCGCCCGTGCGGTGCGGCTGGCGAGATCGAGCCAGATCGGCTGCCCCGAGGGGGCGAGTGCCGCGTGCGGGACGGTCAGCCCGAGCGCCTCGGCGACGACCTGCGAGGTCGCGGCGGTGCCGAGGAACTGGCAGCCGCCGCCGGGGGTGGCGCACGCCCGGCAGCCGAGGTCGGCGGCCTGCTCGAGTGTGACGAGTCCGTGCGCGAAGCGCGCCCCGAGCGTCTGCACCGCGCCCGCGTCCTCCCCCTGGCGGGGCGGCAGGGTCACCCCGCCCGGCACGATCGCGCCGGCCAGCTCCCGGAACGAGGCGAGTGCCAGCAGCATCGCCGGCAGGCCCTTGTCGCAGGTGGCGATGCCGATCACGCCCTTGCGCAGCGGGAGCGAGCGGACGAGGCGGCGCAGCACGATCGCCGCGTCGTTTCGGTAGGGGAGCGAGTCGAACATCCCCGCCGTCCCCTGCGAGCGGCCGTCGCAGGGGTCGGTGACGGCGCCCGCGTACGGGAGCGCGCCGAGGCGGTCGAGCTCGAGCGCGGCCTCGCGCACGAGCAGGCCGACCTCCCAGTGCCCCGTGTGGTAGCCGAGCGCGACCGGCGTCCCGTCGTCCGCGCGCAGCCCGCCCTGCGTCGACAGGATCAGGCACTGGTCGCGCCCCACCTTGGCCGGGTCCCAGCCCATGCCGGCGCCCTGGGTGAGGCCGAAGACGTCCCCGGAGGGGCTGTCGCGCAGGAGCTCGTCCGTCAGCGGCAGCGTTCCGGCGGGGCCGGCTGCCGCGGTCTCGACCTCGTAGAGGTCCCGCTCGGCGTCAGTCACCGGTAGCGGCCGTGCTCGCGCGCGGTCTCGCACATGACCTCGATCAGGCCCTCCTTCGCGTCGAAGATCTGCCCGGTCGAGCGCAGCACGTAGCCGCCGCCCGCCATCGCCGCGTCGAGGCAGCGCCTGACCTCCGCGCGGACGGCATCGGCATCGGCCTCGTGGAGCAGATGCTCGTTGAAGCCGCCGAACAGGCAGACGCGGTCGCCGATGCGGCGCTTGGCGTCCGCGAGGTCGACATCGCCCGAGGAGCGGTCCGAGGTGAGCGTCTCGATCGCGTCGGGCCCCGTGGCGGCCATGTCCTCGAGGATCAGCGTTGCCCGGCCGCAGTTGTGGAAGCTGACGAGGTAGCCGGCCTCGTGGGCAGCTCGCACGCACTCGGTCTCGTAGGGCTGCATGAACTCGCGGAAGTGCTCGGGTGCCACGCCGACCCCGACCCAGGTCTCGTTCATCGAGATGGAATGGATCCCGGTCTCGCCGAGCCGGCGGTAGAAGCCCTTCAGCCAGTCGGTGCAGAACCGCATCAGGTCGTGGACGAATGCTGGCCGGTCGTACACGTCCATCGAGAGATCGACGAGGCCTCTGATCTCAGCGGCCATGTCCCACGGCCCGACCACGTGGTGCAGCCACCAGGCCTCGTCTCCGACCTTCGCCACCATCCCTGCCAGCACGGACATGTCGAAGAGGGCGGGCGCCGGGAAGTGACGCAGCGCGGGCAGCTTGCGCTCGGGCTCGTCGCCCTTGAGCAGGAAATCGTGACAGGAGGTGCCGAACCCGTCCTCGGTGCGGTAGGAGTAGTCGAGCTCGCCGTCGGGCGTCTCGATCGTGTGGCGGTGTTCCCGCCAGCCGTCGCCGCGGCCCGTCTCCTCGATCGTCTCCACCCACGTGTCCGTCTCGAGCGGGCGCGGGAACAAGAGCCGCGGCCAGATCTCGTGCTCGCCGATGTGCTGGCTGTAGGTCGTGATCATCGGGTCGAGGCCGAGATCGGCCTGCATCTTCACGATCGAGCCGAGCGGATCGTCGATCCAGAGCTCGAACAGGTCGAGGAACGACTGGTCGGGGCGCCGGAGCTTCTTGATCAGCGGCAGGCCCAGCCAGCAGTGGACGGGCACCCGATCCGGGATGCCCCGCTCGAAGGCGATGCGTGTGCGCTCGGCGGTCTTCACGGTCTCTCCCTTTCCCATCGGCCCCCACGGTGCCATGTTGCGGCACCCGATCAGGGATGATATTAGCGCGCTGGTGAGGTAGCAGCTGTTGACGCGCAGTAGAGTAGGTGCCATATTGTGGGACTATGGCGCCGGTGGAAGAGGGATCGCAGGCGATCGATCGCGCCGCACGGATTCTCGTGCGGCTCGTCGCGACCGAGGAGCCGGTCACGCTCGCCGGCGTGATGCGGGAGACGCGGCTGCCGAAGTCGACCGCCGCGCGCCTGCTCAGAGCGCTCGAGCGCAACGGGCTCGCGCAGCGCCGCCGCGGCGGCGGCTTCCGGCCCGGGCCCGTGCTCGTCGAGTACGCGCGCCGGGACGCGAGCGTGGGCGATCTCGCCATGCTCGCCTGGCCGTTCCTCCAGGAGCTCGGCCGCGAGACCGGGGAGACGGCGAACGTGGCGATCCCGACCCCCGGCGGCGTCGCCCGGCTCGCCCAGATCGACTCGACGCATCCGCTCGGCGCGGGCAACTGGGTCGGGGCGCGGATTCCGCCCCACGCGTCGTCGCTCGGGACGGTCTTCATGGCCTTCGGGGCCGCCCAGCCCCCGGTCGGCCGGCTCTCGAAGCTCGGGCCGAGCACGATCACGAGCGTCGAGCGCCTGCTCGCCGAGCTCGACCGGGTCCGGCGTGACGGCTACGCGACGACGTGGGAGGAGCTCGAGGCGGGGCTCTGCTCGACCGCCGCGCCGGTGCGCGGGGCCCGCGGGACGGTGATCGCCGGGATCTCCGTCTCCGCGCCGACCGTGCGGACGTCGCGCGAGCGTCTCGCCGAGCTCTCGGGCCGGGTCGTCGACGCGGCCGGCGCGCTCTCGGCGCACATCAAGCTCTGCCACCAGGAAGGGGACGGAAAGCCATGAACGAGCAGGAGATCCTGCAGCGGCTCTACGAGGAGACACTCGCCGGCAACAAGCCGGCCGTCGTCGAGCTGACCGAGCACGGGCTCGAGGCGGCGATGCGGCCGGAGACGCTGCTCTTCGACGCGCTGATCCCGGCGCTCGAGGAGGTCGGCGCCCGCTTCGAGCGGGGCGACTTCTTCGTGCCGGAGATGCTGATCGCCGGCCGGGCGATGACGGCCGCGCTCGACCTCCTGCGCCCGCTCTTGGCCGACACCGGCACCGAGGTGGTCGGGACGTTTCTGATGGGAACCGTCAAGGGCGACGTCCACGACATCGGCAAGAACCTCGTGGACATCATGCTCGAGGGCGCCGGCTTCAGGGTCGTCGATCTCGGCGTCCAGGTCGCTCCCGAGACGTTCGTGGAGGCGATCCGCGAGCACGAGCCGGACGTGGTCGGCTTCTCCGCCTTCCTGACGACGACGATGCCGATGTTCAAGGTCAACCTCGAGGCGATCGAGCGGGCCGGCCTGCGCGGCGACGTGATCGTGCTCGTCGGCGGCGCGCCCGTGACCCAGGAGTACGCGGACGCGATCGGCGCGGACGGCTATGCGCCCGACGCCGCATCGGCGACGAAGCTCGCCAAGGAGCTCCTGGACGCGCGCCGGGCGCTCGTGACCGTCTGAGCCCGGGATGGGCGCAGTCGCTGCGGGCGCGCCGGCCGTGGAGGAGCGCTCCGAGCGTGTCGAGCTGCGGTTCGAGCCCGCGGGCGTGGTCGTCCGCGTTCCGGCCGGCGTCTCGGTCTTCGACGCCGCCTCGTGGAACGGGATCGCGATCGACTCGACCTGCGGCGGGCACGGGACGTGCGCCAAGTGCCGCGTCCGCGTCGCCCGGGGCCACGTCCCCGCCGGCCCCCTCGACGAGCGCGCGTACGGCGAGGCGGAGCTCGAGCAGGGCTGGCGGCTCGCCTGCCGGGCGGAGGCCCGCTGCGACCTCGTCGTCGAGGTGCCGCCGCTCGTCACGCGCCCGAAGGCCGCGACGGTCGGCGCCGGCCGGCAGGTGATCCTGCGCCCGGCTCTGCAGAAGCGCCACGTCGAGCTCGCCGAGCCGACTCTCGCCGATCAGCGATCCGACCTCGAGCGCATCCGCGACGCCCTGGACGATCTCGAGCTGCGGGTGGGCGTGGACGTCCTGCGGCGGCTGCCGCGGGTCCTGCGCGAGGCGGGGTTCGCCGTCACCTGCGTCGTCGCCGACGACGTACTCGTCGACGTCGAGCCCGGCGACACGACCCGGCGGCTGCACGCGATCGCATTCGACCTCGGCACGACCACGGTCGTCGCCACGCTCCTCGATCTCGCGACGGGAACGCCGGTCGCGGTCGCCTCGATGCTGAACCGCCAGCAGCCGTTCGGGGCCGATGTGATCTCGCGGATCTCGGCGACGATGCTCGACCCGGCCGCGCTCGGGCGGCTGCGGGCGGCGGCGGCGGAGACGCTCGCCGGGCTGGCGGCCGAGGTCTGCGAGCGGGGCGGCGTCGATCCGGCCGAGGTGTACGAGGTCGCGCTCGCCGGCAACGCGACGATGCCGCAGCTCGCGCTCGGGATCGATCCCGAGCCGCTGGGGGTGGCGCCGTTCGCGCTCGCCGCCCGCATGCTCCCGGAGCTCGACGCCGCCGAGCTCGGCCTGCCCCTGCATCCGCGCGCGCGGGCGACCGTCTTTCCCGCCCTGGGCGCCTACGTCGGCGGCGACATCGTCGCCGGGCTGCTCGCGAGCGGGATGAGCCGCGACCGGCGGCTGCGCCTGTTCATCGACGTCGGCACGAACTGCGAGCTCGCGCTCGGCTCGGCCGAGCGCCTCGTCTGTACCGCCGCCCCGGCGGGGCCCGCGTTCGAGGCCGCGCAGATCCGCTGCGGCCTGCGCGCCGCCGACGGGGCGATCGACGCGGTGCGGATCGAGGGCGACCGGCTCGAGTTGTCGGTGATCGGGGACGTCGAGCCGGCGGGAATCTGCGGCTCGGGCCTCGTCGACGCGGCGGCCGAGCTGCACCGAGCGGGGCTACTCGACGCCTCCGGGCGCTTCGTCTCGGGTGAGGCGGCAGCCACGGTCGCACCCGCGCTCTCGCGGCGGCTCGTCGAGCGGCCGGATGGGGAGCGCGTGTTCGTCCTCGACTGGCGCGGGGAGGAAGGTGACCTCGGTCGGGCCGTCTACCTCTCCCAGCGCGATGTCCGTGAGCTCCAGTTCGCCAAGGCGGCGATCGCGACCGGGTGGCGGATCCTGCTCGACGAGCTCGGCGCTCGCGCGGAGGAGATCCAGCAGGTGCTGCTCGCCGGCTCCTTCGGCTCCTACCTCTCGCCCGCGAGCGCGGTCCGGATCGGCCTCGTCCCGCCGCTGCCGCTCGCGCGGATCGTGTCGGCCGGGAACCTCGCCGGCGAGGGGGCGAAGATGGCGCTGCTCTCGCTCCAGGAGCGCCACGCCGCGACCGCCCTGCTCGACGAGGTCGAGTACGTCGAGCTGTCCGACCGGGCCGACTTCAACGACCGCTTCGTCGAGCAGCTCGCGTTCCCGGACTAGCCGACTGATCGGTGATTGTCGTGCCGCGGGTACCGGGCGATCAGCGGTCGAGCATCCGGGGACGGTCAGGCGGCCACCGCGAATCGATCCGGGGTGAACGGCGCGAGCAGCGGCGCTTCGCCGGTCGCGACGAGCCGGGCGACCTCTTCGCCGACCGCGGGGCCGAGCTTGAAGCCGTGGCCGCTCGAGCCGGCGACGACGACGAGGCCGTCGACGCCGCCGACGCTGCCGATCACCGGCAGGTCGTCGGGGCTCATGTCGTAGACGCAGGCCCAGCCGCGTCCGAACGGCAGATCGGCGAGGGCCGGCAGTCGAGGCAGCATCAGGTCGAGGATCCAGGCCGCCTCGCGATCGCTGACCGTCTGCTGGTACACGTCCGGGTTCGTCACCTCCGCGCGGGGGACGTCGGGGTGGCGGTAGCCGGTGCCGCCGCCGGCCCAGCTCCCGATCAGCACCCGGTGCTCGCCGTCGGGGCGGGCGTAGTGGACGAGCGTGTCGTCACACCACGTGAACGGCAGCACCTCGCGCGCCCGGTCGGGCACGTCGAGGGCCATGATCGAGTGGCGCTCCATCGTCAGCGGCAACGAGACACCGATCGCGGCGAGTAGCGGCCCCGTCCAGGGGCCGGTCGCGAGCACGACCGTGCCGGCCTCGACGAGCTCGCCGCCGAGCGTCTCGACCCCCGTTACCCGCGAGCCGTTCCGAGCCAGTCGCGCGATGGGCGTGTTCAACCGCACGGTCGCGCCGCGTTCCCGCGCGGCCGCGACGATCCCGGTCGTCGCGGTGGCCGGGTCGGGGTAGCCGGCCGACGGCTCCCAGAGCGCCACGGCCAGGCCGTCGGCGGTGAACCCCGGGGCGCGGTCGAGCAGCTCCGCCGGTGTCAGGAGCTCGAGCGGCGTCCCCTCCGCGCGGACGCGCTCGACCGTCCGCCCGACGTCCTCCACGAGCGCCTCGCCGAAACCCCAGAGCAGGCCGACCTCGCGGAAGTCGGAGGGGTGGCCGGTGCGCTCGGGCATCGCGCGCAGGAAGTTCGTGCCGTTACGGGCGAGCTGGGAGAGCTCCGGCATGAAGTAGAAGGCGTGCGAGAGCGCGCCCGAGCGTCCCGACGGACCCGACGCGGGCGTCGAGCGCTCGAGCAGGGTGACGTCCACGCACCGCTCGGCGAGGTGGAACGCGGCGGCTGCGCCGGCGATGCCCGCTCCGACGACAATGACGTCCGGGTGGGCGCTCACGTCGGCGCGAGCTTACCGCAGGCGTCGCGCAGGCGCCAGCAGCGGCTCAGCGGGCGCCGCCCGCCCGCCGGGAACCCGCCGCCGCGCGCGGCCGAGCGGGTGCCTCCGCCCACGGGTCGATCTCGGCCACGAAGTGCGCGAGCCGCTGCTGATGCTCCTCGGCGGCCGCGCGGGCCGAGGCAACGTCGTGCGCGGCGATCGACTCGGTGATCCGCACGTGGATCGCCACCACGTCCTCCCACTCGTTGCGAAACCAGGCCGGCGCGGTGCCCGCCTCTCGGTACTCGCGCACGCGAGCGGACGCCATCAGCTCGAGCACGCTCGAGACCATCGACAGGGCAAGCACGTTGCCGGTGGCGCGCAGGATCGCCCGGTGGAACTCGATGTCGTGCGCGAGCCAGCGCTCGACCGACCGGCGCTCCGACGCGAGCCGGTCGAGCTCGGTTCGGATGGCCTGGATGTCAGCGGGCGTCGCGATCTCCGCCGCCCGGGCGATCGCTGCGATTTCGAGCCAGCCCCGCACCTCGCAGAGCCGGATCATGCTCGGCCGGTCGAGAGCGAGGATCAGCTCGAGCGAGTGCGTGAGCAGGCGATCCGGGTGGGGCGAGACGTAGACGCCGCTGCCGTGGTGGATCTCGACGAGGCCGAGTGCCGCGAGGATGCGCAGGGCCTGGCTGATCGTGGCCCGGCTCGTCTGGAAGCGCAGCGCGAGGTCGCGCTCGGCGGGCAGGCGGCTTCCGGGCTCGAGCTGGCCGGTGACGATCAGGTCGCGGAGCTGGTCGACGACGAGGTCGCAGGCGCGGCTCGGTGCGGCGTCGCGCAGGCCGACGATCTCCGGGAGCTCGCCCTCCTGCATGCTCGTATCGTACTCGCCGGCACGACGGTTCCCTCGGGGCGCGAAGTGAGCGGGCGGGAATACTTGCCCGGTGAGCCGGCTGACGCTGAGGGGGATCGGGTGGGACCACGAGCGCTGCCTCTCCCCGCTGCGAGCTGCGGCAACGGCCTGGGCGCAGCGCCGCCCGGACGTCTCGATCGAGTGGGATGCACGGCCGCTCGAAGCGTTCAACGACCAGCCGCTCGGCGCGCTCGCCGAGCGCTACGACCTGCTCGTGATCGACCACCCCTTCGTGGGCGCGGCGGCGGAGCTCGGCTGCCTCGCCCCGCTCGAGCGGTTGCTCGGCCCGGGCGAGCTCGGCGCGCTCGCGGCCGACGCGATCGGCGAGAGCCACGACGCCTACGGGTACGCGGGCAGCCAGTGGGCGCTCGCGGTCGACGGCGCCTGCCAGGTCGCGGCGGCGCGTGACGACCTGCTTGCCGACCTCGGTTGCTCCGCCCCGGCGGCGTGGCGGGACGTGCACGAGCTCGCGCGCGCGAACCCCGGCCGGGTGGCCATGCCGCTCGACCCGACCGACGCGATCTGCTCCCTGCTCACGATCTGCGCGAGCTCGGGCGTCGCCGCGGCGGCGGGGCCGACGCTCTTTCTCGACCCGCTCACCGGGGAGCGGGCGGTCTCGACGCTGACCGAGCTCGTACCGCACCTGCATCCCGCCTCGCTCGAGGAGAGCCCGCCCGCGCTGCTCGAGCGCATGGGAGCGAGCGACGTGGTCGCGTACGTCCCGCTCGTGTTCGGGTACGTGAGCTACGCGTGCGCGCAGCCGCCCGGGCGCAAGCGGCTGCGGTTCCTCGAGATCCCGTCGGCCGGGCGCGGGTCGTCGGGCTCGATCCTGGGCGGTGCCGGGCTCGCGGTCTCGGCCGCCTCCGCCTTCGCGGCGGAGGCCGCGGCGTTCGCCGCCTGGGCGTGCGGGCCGCCGGCCCAGGTCGAGGTGATCGCCCCCGCCGGCGGTCAACCCGCCAGTCGTACCGCCTGGGTGGATCCCGGCCTCGATGCGGCGACCGGCTGCTTCTTCTCCGGGACGCGCCGCACGATCGAGTCCGCCTGGGTCCGTCCACGCGACCCCTGGTGGCCGGGCTTTCAGCGGGTGGCGGGAGAGCTGCTTGCCGGCGCTCTGCGCTCGGGTGCGACGCCCCGCGGGATCGTCGCAGCGCTCGAGCGCGTCTACCGCGAGCACCGGCCCGCCGGGTAGGCGGGGCGCTCGACAGCGGCGGGCCGAGCCGCTACGCTCAACCGCTGGATCACTGGCTAGGTCACTAGGGGAGTCGCGTGGGCGCAGCTCTCGACGGAATCCGTGTGCTCGACTTCACCCAGATGATGCTGGGCCCGTACGCGACCCAGTTTCTCGGCGACCTCGGCGCCGACGTGATCAAGATCGAGAAGCCGGTGTCGGGGGAGTGGGAACGCGGGCTCGAGTTCATGGGACAGCTCGTGGCGGGCGACTCCGCCGCCTTCCACGCGATGAACCGCAACAAGCGATCGGTCACGGTCGACCTGAAGAGCGCCGCCGGCCGCGAGGCGATCCTGCGACTCGGTGCGACGTGCGATGTCGTCGCGGAGAACTTCCGCCCCGGCGTGCTCGACCGGCTCGGGCTCGGCTACGAGGATTTCCGCCGCGTGCGACCCGACGTGATCTTCGCCTCCGGGTCGGGCTGGGGACAGCGCACGCGCTTCGCGCGCGAGCGAAGGCCCGGTCAGGACCTGCTGATCCAGGCGATGTCGGGGCTCGCGTTCAACGCCGGGCGGCGGGACGATCCGCCGATCGTGGCTGGCTCCTCGCTCTGCGACGCGACGACCGCGCTCACGCTCGCGATCGGGATCCTCGCCGCGCTGGTCGCCCGGGAGCGCCGGGGGATCGGGCAGCGCGTCGAGGTCGATCTCTTCTCGACCACGATCTCGGTCCAGTGCCAGGAGATCTCGGCGATCGTCAACCAGGGCACCGACGCCGTCCGATCCGAGGCGGGAATCGCGCAGCCCTGGCTCTCGGCGCCGTTCGGGATCTACCGCACCCGCGACGGGTGGCTCGCCCTCTCGATGACGCCGCTCGAGACCCTGGCGCCGCTCGTCGGCGATCCCGGCCTGGCCGGGCTCGATGCGTGGGCCGACCGCGACGACGTCAAGCGCCGCCTCGATCCCGTGTTCGAGCGGGAGACGACCGACGTCTGGCTCGAGCGGCTCGCTTCGGAGGGGGTCTGGTGCTCCCGGGTGCGCACGACGAAGGAGGCGGTCGACGAGCTGCGCGCCGAGGGCTCCGGGCTCGTCTGCCGGGTGACGCACCCGCGGGCGGGGGAGCTCGAGCTGATCGGCTGCCCGATCACGCTGTCGCACACCCCCTGGGAGCTTCGCCTCGCGCCACCGCTCGTGGGGGAGCACACGGACGAGGTGCTCTCGGAGGTGCTCGATCCGGCCGAGCTCGCGGCCCTGCGCGAGGCGGGCGTGCTCGGGTGAGCGCCGGGGCGCACCCGAACCTCGTCGAGGATCGCCGGGACGCGGTCGCGATCCTGCGGGTGCAGCGCGAGGAGGCGCTCGGCGCGCTCTCCCGCGGCATGGTCGAGGCGCTCGGAGACTACCTCACCGACCTGGGCCGCGACTCCTCGGTCGGCGCGCTCGTCCTCACCGGCACGGGCAAGGGCTTCATCGCCGGCGCCGATATCGGCGAGTACGACGGCGTCTCCCAGGCCGCATTCGACGACTACCAGCGGCTGTCGCGGCGCGTCTTCGACCTGCTCGAGGCGCTACCGCAACCCGCGATCGCAGCCGTCAACGGCTACGCGCTCGGCGACGGCTTCGAGGTCGCCCTCGCGTGCGACCTGATCGTCGCCTCGACCGCCGCGCGCTTCGGGCTTCCGGAGATCAAGCTGGGCCTCCTGCCGGGCGGCGGTGGCACCCAGCGCCTGCCGCGCGCGATCGGCATGCGCGCGGCGAAGGAGCTCGTGCTGACGGGGCGCTTCATGCGCCCAGACGAGGCCGAGCGGCGCGGGTTGCTCGTCGCCGTGACCGAGCCCGAGGAGCTGCTTGGGGTCGCGACCGAGCTCGCCGAGCGGATCGCGGCCGCGCCGCCGCTCGCCGCTCGCGAGGCGATTCGCCTGATCGACGACGGCTGCGACTCGCCGCTCGCGACCGCGCTCTCGCTCGAGCAGCGCGTGCTCTCGAACCTGTTCGCGACCGCCGACGCCCGGGAGGGCATCCGTGCCTTCAGCGAGAAGCGCGAGCCCCGATTCAGCGGGCGCTGACCCGAGGAGACGACCATGTTGTGGCAGCACGGCCCCATCTCGACCCTGAACATGCAGCTCAAGGGCGACCAGTCGAACGTCTCGGTGACCGTGCACATCGTCGTGGGCGGCGACCGCGTGGCGCTCGTGGACACCGGGCTCGTCTGGGCCTACGACCAGCTCGAGGAGGCGCTCGGCGAGCTCCGCATCCCCGTGGGTCGGATCGACCTCGTGCTGAACACCCACGAGCACATGGATCACATCGGCAACAACGCCCGGGTCGTGCGCGAGTCGGGCGCGCTCGTCGGCGCGCACCCCCGCCGGGCGGCCTGGATCGAGGACCACCGACTCGGGGCCGAGCAGATGGTGCTGCGCTTTCCCGACGCCGAGCCCGTCTTCGACCCGAAGCCCGAGTACCTCGACTGGATGGAGGAGGAGCAGGCGCCCGTGCACCTCCGCCTCCTCGACGGCAACGTGATCAACCTCGGTGGCGGCGTCGAGCTCGAGGTGATCGAGCTGCACGGCCACTCGCTGGGCGAGATCGGCTTCCTCGAGCGCTCGAGCGGCACGCTCGTCTTCGGCGACGCTCTGATGCCGACGCACGTCCCCGTGCTCTTCCTCTACGAGGAGCCGCATCACACGCGCGCGACCTGCCGGCGGATCATGCAGCTCGCCCGCGATCGAGACGTGCGTGCCGTGCTGTCCGGTCACGCCGAGCCGTGCGGGCGGGACGAGGCGATCGCCTGGGCCGGCGAGTGTCTCGAGCGGACGGTGCAGATCGAGCGGGCGATCGTCGAGGCGGTCCAGGAGGTGCCGGGCGGAGAGCTCGCTCGCATCCGCGACGTCGTCACCGAGCGGCTCGGGAAGCTCCGCGAGTGGCGCGCGCTGATCACGATCGACGGGCACCTGCGCGACCTCGAGCGGCAGGGAGTGATCGCGCGCTCCGGGGGCGGCTGGGAGCTGGCGGGCGGCCGCGCGGCGACCGGGATGGCGCCGTGAGCGTGAGGCCCCAGGCCGTGCTGGGCGCCGGCGTGATGGGTGCCGACATCGCGCTCAGCCTCGCGCTCGGCGGCGAGTCGGTCCGGTTGTGGGGCCGGCGCGAGGAGGGGCTGGCCGCGGCCGGCGTCCGGCTGCGCGAGAATGCGGCGTTCGTCGCGGGGGAGGGGCTCGCGACCGGGCCGGCGGTCGAGGCGGCGCTCGCGCGGGTCGAGGCCACGACGGAGCGCGCGCGCGCGCTCGACGGTGTCGAGATCGCGATCGAGGCCGTCTCCGAGCGGCTCGAGCTGAAGCGGGAGCTGCTCGCGGCGGCCGAGGCGGAGACGCCACCGGACGCCGTGCTCTCGAGCACGACCTCGTCGCTCAGCCCCACCCGGATCGCTGAGTCGCTCGCTCGGCCCGAGCGCTTCGTGGTCGCTCACTACGCCCAGCCGGCCCACCTGATGATGCTCGTCGAGGTCGTACCGGGCGAACGCAGCGGCGAGGACGCGATCGAGGCGGTCTCGGCGCTGCTGCGCCGGACCGGCAAGCTGCCGGCCCGCTGCGCGGACATCCCCGGCTTCGTCTGGAGCCGGCTCCAGCAGGCGCTCCTGCGCGAGTTCGCCTTCCTCGTCCGTCGCGGCGACGTGACCGCGGAGACCTGCGACACCGTGCTCAAGTACGGCTTCGCGCACCGCCTGGCGGTGATGGGGACGTTCGAGCACGCCGACCTCGCCGGGCTCGAGCTGATGGGCGAGATGGCGAAGGAGGTGTGGCCCGACCTCTCCCGCGACGTCGACCCGGACGACGGGCCGATCGGCGAGCTGCGCCGGCGCGGCGAGACCGGGATGAAGGCCGGGAGGGGTTTCTACGACTGGGCCGCCCGCGACCCGGACGCGTTTCGACGTGACCGAGACCGCGAGATCGTGCGCCGGCTCAAGCTCCTGCGTGGAGGGGAGGTCGTGCTCGGCGACGGTGGCCCCGCTGCGGCGGGCAGCGAGTCCTGACATCCTGTGGGCGGACGTTTCCGCGGCGCCGTGTTGACTCGCTCGGGACGCGTACCTAGGATTGGCTGACTGAGCAGGCCACTTCGATGAAGCCGCCGCCGTTCGACTACCACGTGCCCGAGACCCTCGAGGAGGCGGTCAGGCTGCGAGCCGAGCTCGGTCCCGATGCCTCGATCCTCGCGGGCGGGCAGAGCCTGATCCCCCTCCTCAACCTCCGCTTCGCCCGACCGAGCGCGCTGATCGACCTGCGTTGCGTGCGCGAGCTCGACTACGTGCGCGCGTGCGACGGCGGCGTCGCGGTCGGCGCGATGACCCGCCAGCGGGAGCTCGAGCGCGCGGCGGCGGCGGTCGGACTGAGCCCGCTCGTCCGCGAGGCGCAGCGCTGCGTGGCCCACCCCGTGATCCGCAACCGCGGCACCGTCGGTGGGACGATCGCTCACGCCGACCCGGCGGCGGAGCTTCCGGCGGCGTTGCGAGCGCTCGGCGGCCACGTCACGGCTCGCGGGCCGCGCGGGGAGCGCAGGATCGACGCCGCCGAGCTGTTTCGGTTTCACTTCACCACCTCGCTCGAGCCGGACGAGATCCTGACCGAGGTCTTCTTCCCCTCGCTTGCTGCCGGCGCCGGGTCGGCCTACCTGGAGCTCAGCCGCCGCCACGGCGACTACCCGCTCGCCGGCGTCGCAGCCGTGGTCGGAGACCATCGTGCGCGGCTCTGTTTCGCCGCGCTCGGACCGACCCCGGTGCTGGTCGAGTCCGACGATCCCGCCGACTGGGACGCCGCGATCGAGCCGGCCGGGGACATCCACGCATCGGCGGCGTACCGGCGCGAGCTCGCCGCCGTGCTCGGCAGACGGGCGCTCGCGCTCGCCCGGGAGCGCGCGACGGGAGGGGCATGAGACAGGCGGTCACGTTCACGGTCAACGGCGAGCGGGTGCGGCGCGAGGTCGAGCCGCGGCTGCTGCTCTCCGACTTCCTGCGGCACGAGCTCGGGCTGACGGGGACGCACGTCGGTTGCGAGCACGGTGTCTGCGGCTGCTGCACGATCCTCGTCGACGGCGCCGCGGCCCGTTCCTGCCTGATGCTCGCCGTCCAGGCGGACGGAGCCGAGGTGCGCACGATCGAGGGACTCGCAACTGGCGGCGAGCTCCACCCCGTGCAGGCCGCGTTCCGGGAGGCGCACGCGCTCCAGTGCGGCTTCTGCACGCCCGGCTTCGTGATCGCCGTCGCGGCCTTCCTCGAGGAGTGCGAGACCGTCGATCTCTCCGACGGGGCGATCCGCGAGGCGATCGCCGGCAACCTCTGCCGCTGCACCGGCTACCAGAACATCGTCGAGGCCGTGCGGATCGCCGCCCGGACGATGGGGAAGGTGCCCGCATGAGCGCGGAGCCCGGGCCCGTGATCGGGCGCTCCGTGGCGCGTAACGAGGACGAGCGTCTGCTGCGCGGACGTGGGCAGTACGTCGACGACGTGCGGGCGCCGGACGCGCTCCACGTCGCGTTTCTGCGCAGCCCGGTCGCCCACGCGCGGATCCGCAGGCTCGACGTCTCGGCCGCCCGGGCCCATCCGGGGGTCACGGCCGTCTGGACGCACGCCGACCTCGGCGAGCGGGCCGAGCCGTTGCCGCTGCTCTTCCCGCACGAGCACCTGCCGTACCCGAAGACCCAGCATCCGCTCGCGATCGAGGAGGTCGACTTCGTCGGCCAGCCGATTGCGATGGTGATCGCCGCGAGCCGCTACGTCGCCGAGGACGCGGCCGAGCTCATCGAGCTCGAGCTCGACGAGCTGCCGGCCGTCGTCGACTACGAGGCCGCCGTCGACGGCGGGCCGCTCGTCCACGCCGACCTGCCGACCAACGTCGCCGCCGACGGCACCTGGACGGTCGGGGATCCCGACCGGGCCTTCGCCGAGGCGGAGATCGTCGTCCGCCACCGGTTCGTCTGCGAGCGCAGCGCCTCGATGCCGCTGGAGCCGCGGGCGGTGCTCGCCCGCTTCGAGCCCGGCACCGATGCCCTGACCGTCTGGGACACGACCCAGTGCGTGCTGCCCGTACGCTCGGCCCTGATCGCGAAGCTCGGTCTGCCCGAGGACCGCGTCCACGTGATCGCGCAGGACGTCGGCGGCGGCTTCGGCCTCAAGGGCTACCTGCTCTACCCGGAGGAGCTGCTCGTACCGCTGGCCGCGCTGCGCCTGCGCTGCGCGGTGCGCTGGACCGAGGATCGCCGGGAGCACTTCCTGGCTTCCAACCACCAGCGCGGCCAGGTGCACACGATCGAGCTGGCCGCGACCCGCGACGGCGTCATCACCGGCCTGCGCGACGATCTCGTTCAGGACCAGGGCGCGTTCATCGCCTACGGCCTCGTCACCCCCTGGATCGCCGCCAGCCACGTCGCCGGTGCCTACCGGATCCCGAACCTCGCCGTCCGCTACCGCTGCGTCTACACGAACAAGGTCTCCGTCAGCCCGATGCGCAGCGTGGGGCGGCCGCAGTCGAGCTTCGCGCTCGAGCGGGCCGTCGACCTGCTCGCCCGTGAGCTCGGAATCGACCGGGCCGAGCTGCGCCGGCGCAACCTGCTTTCCCCGGAGGAGCTCCCCTACGCCCGCGACGGTCTCTTCTTCGCCGGCTACCCGGTCGTGCTCGACTCGGGCGACTACCCCCGCGCGCTCGAGACGGCGCTCGAGGCGATTGGCTACGAGGGCTTCGCCGCCGAGCAGGCGCGCGCGCGCGCGGATGGCCGCTATCTCGGGCTCGGGCTCGCCTGCTACGTCGAGGGCACCGGCGAGGGTCCCTACGAGGGGGCCCGGGTCTACGTGCAGCCGACGAGCGGACGCGTGCAGGTGACGACCGGCCTCACGTCGCAGGGGCAGTCCCACGCGACCACGTTCGCCCAGGTCGCCGCCGACGTGCTCGGTCTCGAGCCGGCCGACGTTCAGGTCGAGGAGGGCAACACGTCCGCCTTCGGCTTCGGCGCCGGTACCTTCGGCAGTCGCGCGATCGTCAACTGCGCGAACGCGGTCGCGCTCGCGGCCGAGGAGGTGCGGGAGCAGGCGTTGCGCCACGCGGCGAACATGCTCGAGGCCGCGGTCGAGGATCTCGAGCTCGCGGGCGGGAGGGTCGAGGTTCGGGGCGCGCCCGAGCGCGCGGTCACGCTGCGCGAGATCGCGATCGCGGTCAATCCGATCCGCTACACGACGCTCGATCCCTCGACCGCGGCGGTCGCCCGCTTCGCGCCGGCCCGTGCCCGGGCCGGGTTCGAGCGCGGCGACGGCCCCCTGCTCGAGGGGTCGGCGTACTGGGCCCCGTCCTCGACCACGTGGACGAACGGAGTGCACGCGGCGATCGTCGAGGTCGATCCCGAGACCGGAGCTGTCCGTTACCTGCGCTACGTCGTCGTCCACGACTGCGGCGTGATGGTCAACCCCGCGATCGTGCGCGGCCAGATCCACGGTGGCGTCGCCCAGGGCGTCGCGAATGCGTTCTACGAGCGCATGGTCTACGACGAGGCGGGTCAGCATCGCAACGCGTCCTTGCTCGACTTCCTGATGCCGTACGCGACCGAGGTTCCGGCGGTCGAGATCCACCACCTCGAGACGCCCTCGCCGCTCAACCCGCTCGGAATCAAGGGGACCGGAGAGGCCGGGTCGATCAGTCCACCCGCCGTCACGGCGGCGGCGATCGAGGACGCGCTCGCGCCGTTCGGGGTGCACGTGGACGAGGCGCCGCTCGACCCGCAGCGGGTGCGGCAGCTGATCGCCGCGGCCGCTGGCCGCGCCCCGTAGACTCAGAGGCCGTGGACGGTCTCCGGCGTGTCAGCTTCCGCGGGCAAGCGCAACTGGTCGCGGCACGCGACGGCGCTCTCCACCCGCTCGAGGAAACGCTCGGGGAGCTCTTGGCCGGAGGGCTCGGGGCGCTGCACGAGGCGGTCGACCGCGCTCTCGCAGCGCCTCCGCTCGCCGGGGTACCCGAGGCGGTCCTCGCCCCGATCGACGCGCAGGAGGTCTGGGCCTCCGGCGTCACGTACGAGCGCTCCCGCCAGGCGCGCGTCGAGGAGGCGGTCGTCAAGAGCGTGTACGACCTCGTCTTCGAGGCGGAGCGCCCCGAGCTGTTCCTGAAGGCTGCCCCGGGGCGCGTGCCGCCTCCCGGAGCGCCGCTGCGCATCCGGGCCGACTCGACCTGGGACGTCCCGGAGCCCGAGCTCGCGCTCGTCCTCACGGCCGCGGGCGAGATCGCCGGCTACCTCGTCGCCGACGACGTCTCGTCGCGCTCGATCGAGGGGCAGAACCCCCTCTACCTCGCGCAGGCGAAGATCTACGACGACTCGCTCGGCCTGTCCGGCACGATCGTCCTCGCCCGCGAGCTGGGCGAGCGCGCTCGCTCGGCTCGCATCTCGCTCGCGATCGAGCGGGATGGGCGTGCCGTGTTCAGCGGCGAGACTTCGACCGCGCAGATGCGCCGGCCGTTCGAGACGCTCGCCGGCTACCTGTACCGGGAGCTCTCGCACCCGGAGGGCGCCGTGCTCCTGACCGGCACCGGCCTCGTGCCGCCCGACGATTTCACGCTCGAGGACGGCGACGTCGTCGAGATCGAGATCGAGGGCGTCGACGTTCTCCGCCATCCCGTCTACCGAGCCCCTGGAGTAGCCCCATGAGCGTGACGACACCCCTCCGCGTCCAGCATCTGATCGGCGGCGAGTGGACCGGCGAGCCCGCTGGCGAGCGTCGCAACCCGGCCCGTGCCGGCGAGGTCGTAGCCGAGCTCCCGGCCGGAGGGCCCGCCGAGGCCGAGGCGGCGCTCGCCGCGGCGCAGGCGGCGTTCCCCGGCTGGCGCCGCACGCCCGCTCCCGCGCGTGGCGCCATCCTCCTGCGCGCCGCGGAGCTGCTCGCCTCGCGTCGCGAGGCGGCCGCGCGTGACCTCTGCGCCGAGGAGGGCAAGACGGTGACCGAGGCGACCGGCGAGGTGCAGCGCGCGATCGACATCCTGCGCTTCTTCGGCGGCGAGGGCTGGCGGATCGCGGGCGAGAACCTCCCGTCGAGCGTTCCGAGCACCCACCTCTACACGGTCAAGGAGCCGCTTGGCGTCGTCTGCCTGATCACCCCGTGGAACTTCCCGATCGCGATTCCGGCCTGGAAGCTCGCGCCCGCGCTCGTCGCCGGCAACACCGTCGTGCTCAAGCCGGCGACGCTTGTCCCGGTCTCGGTTCAGAATCTCGCTCTCGCGCTCATCGAGGCCGGGCTCCCGCCCGGGGTGCTGAACATCGTCCACGGTCGCGGCTCGGTCGTCGGGGACGCGCTCGTCAACGACCGCCGGGTGGCCGCGATCAGCTTCACCGGCTCCGTCCAGACCGGGCTCGGGATCCACGCGGCCGGGAGCGCCCGGCTCGCCCGCGTGCAGCTCGAGATGGGCGGCAAGAACGCGCTCGTCGTCCTGGACGACGCCGATCCCGCGTTCGCCGCGACCGTGGCCGCCCAGGGCGGCTTCGGCCTCACCGGGCAGGCGTGCACCGCCACGAGTCGCGCGATCGTCACGAGCGGGATCCACGACCGTTTCGTCGAGGCGCTGGCGCTCGAGGCGGAGGCGTGGAAGCCCGGCGACGGGCAGGCGGAGGGCACCCGGATGGGGCCCGTGGTCGACCGGAGTCAGCTCGACACCGACCTCTCCTACATCGAGGCCGGCAAGGAGGAGGGCGCCCGGCTCGTCGCGGGTGGGGAGTGCGAGGACCTCTTCCTCTGCCCGGCCGTCTTCGCCGGCGTCCAGCCGGCGATGCGCATCGCGCGGGAGGAGATCTTCGGGCCCGTGATCGGCGTGCTCGAGGTCGACAACCTCGACGAGGCGATCGAGCTCGCGAACGACTCGGAGTTCGGTCTCTCGGGCGGGATCGTCACCAATGACCTGCGGGCGGCGCTGCGCTTCGCCGACGAGGCCGAGGTCGGGATCGTCAAGGTCAACCGGCCCACCACCGGGCTCGATCTGAACGCGCCGTTCGGCGGGGTGAAGAACTCCTCGAGCGGCACGTTCCGAGAGCAGGGCAGCGTCGCCGTCGACTTCTACACCCGCCTGAAGACCGTCTACCTGGGTACCTGACGGCGCGCAACCGCGTCGCGTCCTGGCTCGTCCTCGCGGCCGTCACGACCGTCGGCGTCGTCGCCGCGCTCGATGCCGCCCGCTCGGACCGGGGCTCCCGGCCCGCGGCAGCGACGGCCGCCCGCTCCGACGGGCCGGAGCTCGCCGGCGAGCGGCTCTCCGGACCGGAGGTACCGGCGCCGGGAGCGCTCGCGGGCAGCCTGACCCTGACCGTCGGCCCCGACTGCCGCCTGCGTACGCTCGATCTCGCCAGCGTCGTGCTCTCGGAGCCCGGCGCGCGGACCGGCTGCCGTGTCTGGCTCTCGCCCGGGGGAGAGCGGGCGGTGATCGCCGCGCCCCTCGACGGCCGTCGCGCGGAGCGTGAGCTGACCCTCGTCTCCCTGCGCGGGCGGTCGGAAGCGGTCGTGCTCGGGGCCGCGCTCGGCGAGGTCGCGTGGTCGCCGGACGGGGAGTGGCTCGCGTGGTGCGGTCCGGACGGCTCGGTCTCGATGCGGATCGACGGCTCGGCCGAGCCCGTGCGGCCGGCCGGGTGCCGGCCGCGGTTCGCGCCCGACGGCACGGTGATCACGAGAGCCGATGACTCGCCTGCCCCCTCGCTGCTCGGCGACGGCCGCGTGCTTCTGGCCGCCGCCCGGCTCGAGCAGCCGCTCGTCGCGCTCGGCAGCGAGCTGGCCGAGGTCGCGGGCTTCGCGGTCGGGCTGGACGGAACGCTCGCGGTCGCGGTGCTGGGGCGGACGGCGGGGGCTCCGCCCCCGACCCTGCTCGAGCTGTGGCGTGACGGCGTCCTGCGCGACGCGATCCGGATCCCGGCCTTCAGTCCGCCCGCGGGACCGGGGCTGTCCGGGCTACGCGTCGAGCTCAGCCCGGACGGCAACGAGGCCGCGATCCTCTTCCCGGACGCGCTCGCGTCCCCCGGCCCGGGGACGCTCGTGGCGCTCGTCGATCTGCGCACGCGCGCGGTCTTGCTCAGCGAGGAGGCGGTCGGCGACGTGGCGTGGTCGCCTGACTCGGCGTGGCTCGCGGTCGCGGGCGGTCGCGAGGTGGCCGTCTACGGCACCGACCGGTCGCACCCGGTCTATCGCCTGCCGGTGGTGGCCCGCTCGCTCGCCTGGCGAGCGGGCGGGTAGAGCGGGTGCGGGCCCGTCGGCGCGGTGGCGTAAAGTGGGCACGCATGGGCAACGGACGAGCGGCGAGGAATCCCGGTGGGGGCTGAGCGAAGACGGGCCGAGCCCCACCGGAGGGTCGTTCGCACCGGCCTCTCCGAGCAGGTCTACCAGGTTCTCAAGTCCGACATCATCAACGAGAAGGTGCCGCCAGGCGAGCGGATCGTGATCGACGAGCTCGCCCGGCAGATGGGCGTGAGCGCGACCCCGATCCGCGAGGCGTTGGCACGCCTGGCGGCCGAGCAACTCGTCAGCGCCGAGCCCTACGTCGGCTACACGATCCAGCCCAAGCCGTCCCAGGAGGAGGTCGCCCAGCTCTTCGTCGTGCGGGAGGCGATCGAGGGGTGCGCTGCGCGGCTCGCGGCGAAGTGGATCAGCGACGCCGAGATCTCGCGGCTCGAGACCATCAACGAGCGGATCATCTCCCGCACGTACGGCGCCGATGCCTACGCTGACTACGCCGCCTTCGTGGTCGACAACCAGGAGTTCCACGAGGCGCTCGTGCGGGCGTCGGGAAACGCGCCGCTCCTGCGCGCCTTCCGGGGGATGAACTACGACGCCCTCACGGCCCGGGCCACCCGGGGGCGCGGCATCCCGGACGTGCGCGACAACTACGAGGAGCACATCGCGATCATCGCCGCGCTGCGCGGCCGCGATCCCGGCCAGGTCGAGCGGGCGGTGCGCGCGCATATCCGCCGCGGCGCCCGGCGGATGCTCGGCGATGCCGCGGCGGACGCGGCCCGCGCCTAGCGCCGCGGGCTCAGGTCGCGCGCCGCTTGGCGGCGCGGTCGAGGCGGGTGAGCGTTCCCGCGCTCGGGCGGGCGGCGTGGCATCATCACCTCATCCCGATCCGAGCTCTCGGGCGAGCGTGGCGGGAGCCGAGTCTCGGCGGGTGGCTGCGGTTGTCCTGGCCGACCGAGTGCGGGGGTTGCCGTGAGAAGCTCTGGGACGCTCGGGGAGGCTGCGTCGAGCGGGTACCTGAGGCACCTATTCGACCGCGGAGTCCGCCCGCTCTTTCCGGGCTACTTCAACCTGGTAATGGCGACGGGCATCGTCTCGAACGCTCTTTTCATCATCGGCCCGCGCCCGCTCTCATCGGCGCTGCTCGTCGTGAACCTCGCCGCCTTCGCGGTCCTCGTCCTCGCCACCACGCTTCGCGCCGGCATCTACCGGCGTGAGCTCTGGAGCGATCTCACCAACCCGAGACTCGTGTTCACGTTCTTCACGATCGTCGCCGGGGCGAACGTGCTCGGGTCCGGGCTCTACGTCCGGGGCTTCGAGCTCGTCGCTGCCGGTCTCTGGCTCTTCGCGCTCGTCGTCTGGGTCCTGCTCGGCTACTTCAGCTTCGCCGTGCTCACGTTCATCAACACCGAGAGCGGAGCCGAGGTCGTTCATGGTGGCTGGCTGATCGCGATCGTCGGGACCGAGTCGCTCGTGGTGCTCGGCGCCCTGGTGGCGCCGGAGTTCGGCCCCCTCGCGGCGCTGACGTGGGTGGCCGTGTACGCGCTCTGGGGTGTCGGGATCGTCTTCTACGGGATCTTCGTCACGCTCTTCACCCATCGCATCTTCTTCCTCCGGGTGACGGCGGAGGACATGAACCCCCTGTTCTGGGTGGTCATGGGCGCGGCGGCGATCGCCACCAATGCCGGCTCGACGCTGATCGTGAGCGAGCCCGACCTCGAGTTCCTCCTCGCCATGCGGCCGTTCATCGATGGCACCACCCTGATTCTCTGGGCGTGGGCGACCTGGTGGATCCCCTTGCTCGTCATCTTCGGCTTCTGGAGGCATGTGGTGCAGCGCTACCAGCTCAGCTATCACCCCGCCTACTGGAACCTGGTCTTCCCGCTCGGCATGTACACGGTCGCGACCTACCGCCTCTCGCTCGCGTCTGACTACACGGCGCTGCAGACCGTCTCGCGGGTCATGGTCTGGGTCTCCTTCGCGGCCTGGCTGCTGACGATGCTCGGTCTGATCGGCTCCGTCCGGGGCACGCTCAGCGCCGCCAAGGCGAGCTGACCGGCCCCGTGCTCTCCGCCTGCAGCTGAAGCTTCGGGGCCGGGCGCGGCGGTAGGCGCAGAGCGAACCCGTCTCGGCGCGATCCTATAGGATACTTCCGATGAGATCGGAGGTCGGACCGGGGCCGGCCGGAGGGGAGGCCCCCGGGGACGCGGGCGCGGGCGCCCTCGACGAGCTCGACCATCTCACGGGCCTCCCCGACGGCGCGGAGCACTGGGAGAACAACGGGTTCTGCGTCCGTGCCTCCGACGGCGAGCACGAGTTCCTGCTCTGGCTCGCGTTCTACGTTCTGCGGGGCGTGCCCGGCGGTCGCTTCGCGGTTGCCGACGTCCGCGTCGACCAGGCGATCGCCGTTCACGGCGCGTTTCCGGCGAGCGCACGTGCCGCCGTGCACGACACCCCCTTCACGGCGACGGGCGTCCACTGGAGCGAGTACCGGGCGCCGGCCGAGCTGCGCTGCACGCTCGAGGGCGATTCGGCGATCTGGCAGCTCGGCGGGCGCCGCCACGTGTGCGCGCCCCCGAGGTGGCGCATCGCGGGTAACGCCGGCCCGCTGGTCGTCGAGCTCGAGCTCGAGGCGCTCGCGCCGGTCTCCTGGTTCTCCGAGTTCGAGCTGATCGAGGGCTTCGAGGCGCTCGCCCGGGTCGAGGGCACGATCACGGCGGACGGCCGGACGTTCGCGGTCCGCGGCGTCGCCCAGCACGAGAAGGTGCACACGGCGGTCCCGATCCAGCGTCGCGACGGCGCCGGCTGGGCAACCCTCCCGGTCGACCAGCGTCACGTCTGGCACGTCGGGGCCGGCCGGCAGCTCGCGTTCTCCGTGCTCGCGAACCAGCCGGGCGAGCGGCCCTCGCTCGCGAACGGCCAGCTCGTCGTCAACGGCCGGCGGCTCGCGTTCGGGCGCGACGCGCTCCGGGTCGACGAGACCGCGCGGTGGCACGACCCACGCAGCGGCGTCACCGTGCCGGCGGGCTGGCGGATCGCGGTCGACCATGCCGACGGGCTGCTCGAGCTGGACGTGACCGCCTACGCCCGCGCCTACTACCTCTGGGACTACCTGCGCGGCTCGACGAGCCTGCTCTACTGGCTGCTGGCCGACGCCGACGCACGCTGGACGCCCGCGGGCGGCGGGGGCGTCGTCGCGGAGCGCCTGCTCTACGCTGCCCACACGAACCGGCCGTTTCTGTACTGGGGATAGCGCGACGAAAGGAGCTTCGTTGAGCGAGCCATTCGGAATAGCGTGTCTCGGCATCGCCCACCCTCACGTGTCCGTGCGACTGGACGTCGCCCGGCGGATCGACGGGATCGAGCTGGTCGCCGTCGCCGATCCCGACCCGGCACACCAGGAGGGTCTGGCGGCGCTGGGCGAGCACCTCGGGGTACCGGTCCGCTCGCAGGAGGAGCTGCTCGCGGACCCGGCGGTGCACGCCGTGATCGTCGAGCCGTGGACGAACGAGATGGTCGACCTCACCCTGGCGTGCGCGAGCGCCGGCAAGGCGGTGCTGGTCGAGAAGCCCGCCGGCTCGAACCCCGACGACATCGAGCGGCTCGTCGAAGGAGCCGCCGGCCGGATCGTCCAGGTCGGCTACAACTTCCGCTTCTCGCCGATGGTCGACTTCGCGGCCCGGATCCTCGCCGAGGGCGTGCTCGGCAAGGTCGTGCAGGCGCGCGTCCACGCGGCCGGCCCGGCAGGCGACTCGACCCATCGCTGGTACAACCTGCCCGGCGACGTCGGCGGCTGCTTCTGGGAAGACGGGTGCCACATCGTCGACCTGATCATCCACCTGTTCGGGATGCCGCGAAACGTGACTGCGAAGGTCTCGAAGTTCCCGTCGATCTCGGGCGCCGACTCGCTCGAGGACGCCGCCGTCGCGGCACTCGAGTACGACGACATGCTGCTCGCGTTCGACTTCACGTCCTGGGAGGCGAACGACTGGCTCGAGACCTGGGAGTTCGCGCTCTACGGAACCGACGGGACGCTCTACTTCCGCGTTCTGCCCGAGACGTACGAGCTGTACCTGAAGGCCGACACGGCCGAGTTCCGGCAGGGCTGGACGCGCTGGAACGAGACGACCTTCGCGGTGCCGTGGGCCGACGAGCCGACGCCGTGGGAGAAGTGGCACGTCGTCGCGAACAAGTCGTTCTTCTTCCGCGAGCTCGCCGCCTTCAAGGCCGCAGCGCTCGGGCAGGGGCCCGTGCCGATCCCCCCCGAGCAGGCGCGTGCTGTCGCGATCGTGATGGAGGCGTGCTATGCCTCGAGCCGGGCGGGGGGCGCGAGCGTCTCGATCGGGCCGCGCCCGGCGTGACCGTGACCGGGCGTGTCCGGGTCGCCGTGATCGGCGCGGGCTTCTGGGCCGTCGCCAATCACATCCCGGTGCTCGCGGCCCGCGACGACGTCGAGCTCGTGTCGGTCTGCCGGCTCGGCCGGCGCGAGCTCGAGGCGATCGCGCGCCGGTTTCGGTTTCGGCTCGCGACCGAGGACGCGCTCGAGGCGCTCGAGGCGGGCGTCGACGCCGCCGTCATCTGCGGCCCGAACGACCTCCATCGCGAGCACGCGCTCGCCGCGCTCGAGCGGGGGCAGCACGTGCTGGTCGAGAAGCCGCTCGCGCCGAGCGCGCGGGACGCGTGGGCGATCGCCGATGCCGCGGCGGCCCGCGGGCTCGTCGCGCTCGTTCCGCACGGCTGGCACTACAAGCCGTTCGTGCGCCGCGCTCACGAGCTCGTTCAGGCGGGCGCCGTCGGGCGGATCCAGCACGTCCTCTGCCACATGGCCTCCCCGACCGTCGAGCTGTTCGAGGGCCGCGGCGGCTACGGGACGGTCGAGCTCGACGGTCTCGTCTTCGAGGCGTCGCCCGCGACCTGGGCCTCGCCCGGACACGGCGGCGGCTACGCGCTCGGCCAGATGACCCACTCGGTCGGACTGGTGTGCTGGCTGACGGGTCTGCGCGGCGAGTCGGTCTGGGCGCGCTCTCGCTCGAGCGCTACCGGCGTGGATGTGGTCGACGCGGCGGTCGTCGAGTTCGCCGGCGGGGCGGTCGGCTCTGTGTCGGGGTGCGGGCTCGCCCCGGCTCACGCCGGCTTCCAGGTCGACATCCGGATCTTCGGCTCCGACGGCATGCTGCTGCTCGACATCGAGCGCGAGCGGTGTGTCCTGCGCCGCCACGACCGCGTCGACGAGCTCGTCCGTGTCGAGCCCGGCAGCGGCGAGTACGAATGCAGCGGACCGCCGAACCGCTTCATCGAGCTCGTGCGCGGGCTCACGGACGTCAACGACTCGCCCGCCGAGGCGGCTGCGCGAACGGTCGAGATCGTCGAGGGCGTGCTCCTTTCGGCCGCAGAAGGGCGTGCCGTGGCCGTCGGCGCGGGAGCGGTCAGATGAGCGGACCGCTCGCCGGCATCCGCATCGTCGACCTGACGCTCGCGCTCGCCGGACCGGCCGCGACCCAGCGCCTGGCCGACTGGGGCGCCGACGTGATCAAGGTCGAGCCGCCGGTCACGGGCGAGTGGGGGAGGACGCACCCGATCCGCAACGCGTTCATCGACGGCGAGGCGACGAGCTTCATCGGCTTCAACCGCAACAAGCGGTCGATCGCGATCGACCTCAAGAACCCGGTCGGCCAGGAGCTCGTGCTCCGGCTCGCCGAGGCCGCGGACGTGTTCTGCCACAACTTCCGCCCGGGCGTGATCGAGCGGCTCGGGCTCGCGCCCGGGGTGGTGCGCGCCCGCAACCCGAGGCTCGTCTACGGCTTCGTCACGGGTTACGGCTCCCGCGGGCCCGACAGCCGCCGCCCCGGTCAGGATCTCCTGCTCCAGGCCTACAGCGGGGTGATGTTCTCCGTCGGCTCAGGTGCTGACCGGCCGAACGCCGGGCCCATCTTCGCCGCGGACGTCCTCGCCTCCCACTTCCTGGCCGAGGGTGTCATGGCGGCCCTGATCGAGCGCGCGCGCACCGGCGCGGGCCAGGTGGTGGAGGTCAGCATGCTCGGAGCCATGCTCGACGCGCAGATGCAGGAGCTGATCACGTTCCTGAACCTCGGGATCGGGATGGAGCGGCCGCCGTACCCCGCGGCTCACGCGATGCTGAATCCGCCCTACGGCGTGTACCAGACCCGGGATGGCTGGATTGCGATCGCGATGGCCGACCCCGTCAGCCTCGGTGAGGCGATCGGCTCCGAGGCCGTCAAGGCGCTCGGAACCTGGGAGGCAGCGGCCGAGAACGGCCGGCTGATCCACGAGGAGGTCACCCGCGCTCTCCCGGCCCGCGGATCGTCCGAATGGATCGAGCTCCTCGACGCCCACGGGGTCTGGTGCGGGCCCGTCCACCGCTACGACGACCTGCCTGGCAACGAGCACATCCGCGCCGAGGGGTATTTCCGCCGGCTCCCCCTGGCCGGCGGAGGCACGTTCACCTGCCCCGACGGTGCGGTCGATTTCCCGGCCCACGAGCCCGCCTACACCCATCCGCCTCGGGTCTCCGAGCATGCCGACGAGATCCTCGACGAGCTCGGGCTCGTGCCGGCCGAGCGGGCGCGGTTCGAGGAGTCGGGCTGTATCTGGCGGCGGGACGATGCCCGAGCCTGAACGGCCCGCGGCGGACCAGCCGCGGATCGTGCGCGCGGGCCTGGCCGACCAGGTCTGCGAGACGATTCAGGGCTGGATTCTCGACCTGCGCTACCGCCCCGGCGACCGGCTCGTGATCGATCACCTCGCGCGGGAGCTCGGCGTCAGCGCGACCCCGGTCAGGGACGCGCTCGCTCGGCTGGCCGCCGAGCGGCTGGTCGTGTTCGAGCCCTACCGAGGCTTCACCGTCCGGCCCGAGCCGACGCGGGCCGAGATCGAGGCCTCGTTCGAGGCCAGGCGGGGCATCGAGGCGTACGCGGCGCGGCTCGGGTGCGACCGCGCCTCCTCCGAGCAGGTGCGCGAGCTAGCCGGGCTCGCCGGGCGAATCGCCGAGCGGCGCTACGGCCCCCGGTTCGACGGCTACTCGACCTTCGTGCGCCTGAACCAGGCCTTCCACGAGCAGATCGTCGCCGCGAGCGGCAACCCGTTCCTGCTCGAGGCCTTCCGCGGCCTGGCGCACGATCTCCTGATCGCGCGGACGCTCCACGATCGGGGTATCCCAGACCTGGACGAGATCGCCGGGGAGCACGACCGTATCGTCCGGGCGTTCGAGCGGCGCGACCCGGCGGCAGCCGAGGAGGCGGTCAGCGAGCACGTCGGCCGCGGAGCGCGAAGGGTGCTTGCCGCGCACCGCGAGCCGGATGCCTGACGGCAGCGACCGCTCCCGCGCTCAGCGACCGCGGAAGCGCGGCGGCCGCTTCTCCCTGAAGGCGGCGATGCCCTCGTTGCGATCCTCGGTGCCCATGCAGACGGCCACCAGCTCCTCCTCGTAGCGCATCCCGGCGTCGAGGCCGAGCGAGAGCGAGGCCCGCGCCGCGGCCTTCGCCGCCTGGGTTGCGATCGGCGCGTTGACGGCGATCGACTCGGCGAGCTCGAGCGCGGCCGGCAGCAGCTCGCCGGGTCCGACGACCCGCTGGACGATGCCGAGCCGCAGCGCCTCGTGGGCGTCGATGGGGTCGCCGGTGAGCAGCAGGAGCGCGGCGTTGGCGAGCCCGCAGATCCGCGGCAAGAGCTGGGAGGCGCCGCCGCCGCCGATCCAGCCGAGCTTCACCTCCGGCGCCGCAAACCGGGCGGCCGTGCTGGCGACCACGACGTCGCAGCTGATCGCGAGCTCGAGCCCGCCTCCGAACGCTGCCCCGTTGACCGCGGCGATCGCGGGCTTTCGCAATCCGAGGATCGCGTCGCAGTAGTCGAGCCGGTTTCGGAACGCCCACGGGGTCGGGTAGTCGTCGAGCGTGGTGATGTCTGAGCCCGCGCAGAAGGCCTTGCCCTCGGCTGCCAGGATCACGACCCTGACGTCGTCGTCGTCGTCGAGACGCGCGCAGGCCTCGTGCAGGTCGGCGGCCATCTGCGCGGTGAGCGCGTTCGCCTTCTCGGGTCGGCGCAGGGTGACGAGCGCGACGGGACCCCGCGTCTCGTAGCCGATGTGGGGGCCTGCTGCCATCGCGGCGGGCGGGAAGGCGGCTCAGGCGGTCGGGCCGGCGATCGAGAGCTGGGCCTCGCCGCGGGCCCGGTAGACGATGTCGCCCTCCGTGTCGAACACGTGCACCCGGCCGAAGTCGAAGCCGAGCGGAACGACTTCGTCGGGCTCGATCCGGATCCCCGGCGGGGTCATTGCCTTGACGATGTGGCCGTCGACGTCGAGATCGACGATCACCTCGCCCCCGAGCGGCTCGACCGCGATCACGCGCGAGCGCAGGGGCGACCCGCCGGCCTGCTCCCCGATCCGGACGTCCTCGGCGCGCGCGCCGAGCTGGACCAGCTGCCCGCCGCGGCCGGCGAGAGCGGCGAGCGCGTCGCCGCCCGGGCCGGCGACGGCGAAGCTGTCCGAGCGCAGCTCGAGCCCGCCGTTCGCCGCCGTGACGCGGAGGGGCAGGAGGTTCATGGGCGGCGTACCGACGGTCCGTCCGACGAACGTGTTCGCTGGCTCGTTGTAGACGGTCTCCGGTGGTGCGACCTGCTGCACGACGCCCTCGTTCAGCACGCAGATGCGGTCGGACATGCTCATCGCCTCGACCTGGTCGTGCGTCACGTACACGAGCGTGCGCTTGAGATCACGCTGGAGGTGTTTCAGCTCGGCGCGCATCTCGAGCCGCAGGAGCGCATCCAGTGCCGAGAGCGGCTCGTCGAGCAGGTAGACGAGCGGCGCGCGGACGAGCGAGCGGCCGATGGCAACCCGCTGGCGCTCGCCTCCCGAGAGCTGCCCGGGCTTGCGGGCGAGGAGCTTCTCGATGCGGAGGATCGCCGCCGCGTCGCGCACGCGCCGATCGATCTCCTCCTTGGCCGGCTTCGGCTTCTGCTGCCGCAGCGGGAAGGCGAGGTTGTCGTAGACCGACTTGTCCGGATAGAGCGCGAGGTTCTGGAAGACGATCGAGATGTTGCGCTCGCCCGGCGGGACGTCGGTGACGTCGTTGCCGGCCACGTGGACGGTGCCCTCGCTCGGACGCTCGAGGCCGACGATCGTGCGCAGGAGCGTCGTCTTGCCCGCGCCCGGCGGTCCGAGCACGCAGAAGAACTCGCCGTCCTCGATCTGGAGGTCGACCTCGTTCAGGGCGACAACGTCGCCGAAGCGCTTGGTGACTCGCTCGAGCCTGATCTCAGCCATGCGTGACCCCTCTCGCCAGCGTCACCGCAGCGCCTCGCCGGTGTCGTCGTCGAAGACGTGCACGTGGGCCCGCTCGAGCTCGAGGCCGAGCGCGTCGCCGATCCGCGGCCGGATCGTGGGCGGAACGACGACCCGGAAGCCGGCCTCGCCGGCTCTCAGATGGACGATGTTCCTGGCCCCGAGCGGCTCGACCAGCACGACCGTGCCGCGGGTGTTTGCCCGGTCGCTGTCCGGGTCGAGCAGGCGCATGTGCTCCGGGCGGATCCCGAGCGTGTGGCTCCCCGCGCCCTTCCGCTCGATCAGCGCCGCCGTCCCCGGCTCGAGGACGACCGGGCGTGCGTCGGGCACGGGCAGGCGCAGCTCGAGCGCGTCATCGGCGACTCCGAGCTCGGTGGCGAGGAAGTTCATGGTCGTCGAGCCGACGAAGTGGGCGACGAAGCGGTTTGCCGGCGAGTTGTAGACCTCGTTGGGAGTTCCGTACTGCTGCAGCTTCCCGAGATCCATGATCGCGATGTGGTCGGCCATCGCCATCGCCTCGACCTGGTCGTGCGTGACGTAGATCATCGTCTGCCCGAGCTCGCGCTGCAGCTTCTTCATCTCGGCGCGCATGTAGGCGCGAAAAGCCGCGTCGAGGTTCGAGAAGGGCTCGTCGAGCAGGAAGATGCCCGGGTTCGTGATCATGCTGCGCCCGATCGCGACCTTCTGCATGTCATTGACCGAGAGGTCGGTGGCGCGCCGATCGAGCAGGTGGGTGATGTCGAGCAGGCTGGCGACCCGGTCCACCTCGGCGCGGATCTGGTCGGCGGGTTGCTTCTTGATGCGCAGGCCGAAGGCGATGTTGTCGAACGCCGACATGTGGGTGAAGATCGCGTAGTTCTGGAAGACGAAGCCGACGTTTCGCTTCCCCGGATCGAGGTTGTTGACGACCTGCCCGTTGAACCGGATCTCGCCGCTCGTGGGTTGGAGCAGGCCCGAGAGCATGTTCATCGTCGTCGTCTTGCCGCAGCCCGAGGGGCCGAGCAGCGCGACGAAGGAGCCATCCGGGATCTCGAGCGACAGGTCGGCGACGGCCTCGACCCGATCGAAGCGCTTCCAGACGTGCTCGAGCTCGATCCTGGCCATGTCCGCCCCTACCGCTTGATCGCGCCGAACGTCAGGCCCCGCACGAGGTGCTTCTGGATCGCGATTGCGAGCAGGACCGGTGGCAGGATCAGGATCAGAGCGAGCGCGGCCTGGGAGCCGAACTCGACGCCGGTGGAGGCGGAGCGGATCTGGCTCAGGAAGACCGGCGCGGTGATGACGCGGCTGCCGGCCAGCACGAGCGCGATCAGGTAGTCGGACCAGTTGAGGATGAAGACGAACAGTGCCGTCGTGGCCAGCCCGCCCTTCACGAGCGGCAGGATCGCTTTGCGGAAGGCGCCGAAGTTGGAGCAGCCGTCGACGATCGCGGCCTCCGCGATCTCCCGCGGGATCTCGTCGAAGAAGCTGCGCATCAGCCAGACGACGAACGGGAACGTGACCGCTCCGTAGATCAGGATCAGGCCCCAGTAGGTGTCGTTGATCTGGAGGTACGTCCAGAGGAAGAGGACCGGGATGATGATGGCGATCGGCGGGAACATCCGTAGCTGCAGGATCGCGAACGGCAGCATCTTGCCGCCGGCGCGGAAGCGCGAGATCCCGTAGGCGGTGCTGATCCCGACGAGCAGCGCCAGCACGGTGCCGAGGCCGGCGACGATCAGGCTCGTGATGATGGAGTCGGTCGCGTCGATCGGCGTCGAGGTGAGGAAGCCGAGGCCGCTCTCGTCGGTCGGCTCGCCACCGAAGATCCGCTTGAAGTTGCCGAACGTCGGCGTGTCCGGGAACCAGTACGTGTCGCCGGTCGTCGGCGCCCACTCCGGTTGCGGCTTGAACGCCATCGTGACCATCCAGTAGACGGGGAAGAGGAAGAAGGCGAGGATGATCGCGACCGCGAACGTGCGCGCCGCCGTGCGAAGCGTCTGACCGCTCATGCGCTCGCCTCCTGACGCCGCTCGATCGGCTTGATCGCCTGGGCCGCCACGATCGAGACGCCGACCATGACGACGATCGCGAGCGCGGCGACGTAGCTCCACTGGGAGTTGATGAACGCCTGCCGGTAGAGGTGCACGGAGATCGTGGAGGATGCCTCGCCGGGCCCGCCCTGGGTGAGCAGCCACGCGGCGTCGAAGATCTTGAAGGCCTCCATTGCCCGGATGATCAGGGCGATGATGATGATCGGCGTCATGATCGGCAGGATCACGTGGCGCAGCTTCTGCCAGTACGAGGCGCCGAGGATGTTGGCCGCGTTGAGCTGGTCCTCGGGCACCGCCATCACGCCGGAGAGGAGGATCAGGAACATGAGCGGCGTCCACTGCCAGATATCCACGATCGTGACCGCGACCGGGGCGAAGCTCGGATCCGAGAGCCACTGCCAGCGGATGTCCCCCGGGGCGACGAAGGAGAGCAGCTTGTTGATCGGACCGTCCGTCTGCAAGAGGAGAAACCAGATGAAGCCCGAGACGGCCGGGATGATCATCATCGGCAACAGAAACAGGATCGTCGCCACCCGCCGGCCGGGGAACTTCTCGACGAAGAGCAGCGCGAGCAGGAAGCCGATCAGGAACTGAATCCCGACCGCGACGATCGTGATCAGGACGGTGCGGACGACCGCGGAGAGGAAGCTCTCGGACGTCAGCCCCTCGGCGAAGTTGTCAAACCAGATCCAGTCCTTGTAGGCCTTGTACCAGTCGGTTCCGGTCGTCGGGTTCCAGCCGGTCAGGGAGACGTAGATCTCCATCGCGATCGGAAACGCGACCAGGAGCACGAGCAGCACCTGGCCGGGCGAGACGAGCAGGCGCCCCAGCTTGCGCTCGGCGGCGTCGAGCGGCGAGCGGCGCGGCGCCGCGGCGGCCACGCTCGAGCCGGTCTCGTCGACTGTGGACATCGGTGCTGGGATTCTCCCGGATTTCGCCGCTACGGGAAAGAGCGGCGGGAGGGCCGCGCCTGCCGGGCCCTCCCGCCGGTGGTTCCTTCGGCTCTAGGCGAAGTCCGCCCCGGCCGAGTCGGGGATCGTGGGCCAGCCGGCCTTGGCGGTCTGCCAGGCAGCGATCTGCGTGTCGCGGCCGAGCTTGTCCGTGGCCTTCTGCCAGGCGGACTCGATCGAGGCCAGCGCCTGCTCCGGCGAGGCCTGCCCCGAGAGCGCCTCGAGCATGTTGATCTCGAGGCCCTGGATGTAGTCGTACGCGCCGTTGAGGGCGCCCGAGAACGAGGGCGCGTGACCCGGGTACGTGACGCCGAGCACGTCCATCGTCCGCTGCGTGTAGGACTTGACGGCGAGCGGGTCGGTGAGCGCGTACGTGCGCGCCACGTCCTGGTAGCCCGCCGGGTTGGCGTTGATCAGCGTGTAGATCTTGCCGTAGCCGGTCCAGAGCATGTACGCGAACGCCGCCTCGCGGTACTTCGGGTCGGCGTACTGGTTGATGCCCCAGGAGGCGTTGAAGTAGATCGAGTTGTGGCGGGAGAGCGTCCCGTCGATGTCCCAGCCGGGCATCGGGAACGCGTACGTGACCGAGCCGGCGTCGGCCGTGTCGAGCGGGCTGCCGGCGGTGATGAACTTGGTCACGTTGTTGAACGCGACCGTCATCGCCGCGCCGCGGGCGCCCCAGTTCGGGTACTGCTGCTCCCACGTCCACGTGAGCGCGTCCGGCGAGCCGTACTTCGTCGTCTCGACGAGATGCGTCATCGCCTTCAGCCCCTGCTCCGAGTTGATGAGCGGGTTCATCTCGTCGTCGAAGTAGAACTGGACCGGGTTCGCGGTCGAGACGTAGCGGTGCACGAAGTTGATCCAGCCCCACGCCGGCGAGCGGAGGTCGGTGGCGCCGAAGAGGCCCTGGTCGGGGCGGTGGAAGAACTCCGCCATGTGGGAGAACTCGTCCCACGTCTTCGGCGGGGCGAGCGGGTAGCCGTACTTGGACTCGAAGTCGGCCTGCTCCTTCGAGTCCTCGAACAGGTCCTTGCGGATGATGAAGACCTGCAGGTCGCCGTCCTGGGCGACCGCGTAGGGCTCGCCGTTGTAGTAGTTGAAGGCCTGCGTCGTCAGCGGGGCGCCGATGTAGCCGGTCTCCGGGTCGTCCCAGTCGGGCTGGTAGGCCTCGACCCACTCGGTCAACGGGATGATCAGGCCCGCCTCGGCGAGCGTCCCGGTCGAGTGGTAGTCCATCTGGATCAGGTTCTGGGAGCCGTCCTTCGTGGCGGCCATCTGGACCGTCTTCGGGAACACCTGCTCCGGCGGGATCGCGACGAACTCGATCTTGATCCCGGTCAGCTCCTCCCAGAGCGCGTTCACGGCCTTCGCGCCCTCCGGGAACGGCTCCTCGTACGCGCCGATCGAGCCCGCGTAGCTTCCGACCACGAGCTTGTCGGGCGCCTTGCCGTCCGCCTTCAGCTTCTGGGCGAGGGCGATCGCGCGTCCGGCGGCCGAATCCTCGGTCCACGAGTAGCGCTCCGCGCCCTCGAAGCCGGAGAAGCCGCCTGCGACGCCAGGCAGCGTGGTCGGCGGGGCCTCCTCCGTCGTCGCCGGCGGCGCCTCCTCCGTCGTCGCGGGCGGGGCCTCCTCCGTCGTCGCCTCGGGCTCCGCCTCGCTGTCGCCACCGCACGCGGCAAGCAGCAGCGCGACGCTCGTCGCGCCCGCACCGGCGACGAGCTGCCGGCGCGAGATCGGCTTTCGCAGCGCCTCCTCGCCCGGGAGTTCCTGCCCGAGTCTTTCCAACCGCTTCCTCATTGAGCCTCCTCCTTTGGCGCCTGCGCACCGGCCGGTGGGCAACCGCGCACCCTGCAATATCCTATAGGGTGCAGCCTAAACCGATTCGGGACGTGTGTCTAGGCGCAACGGCTGACCGTGCTTGCATGGATCTTGGACGTCGACTCGCCGCGCTTGTTAGTGCCGCGCACCGACGCGCACCCGCTGCCGCGTCTCTGCCGTGCCTCCCACCTCCCGCCGTCCCGCCCGGCCGATCGGCCGGGGCGCGAAACCGTACCACAGCGAGTGGCTCAGCGTGTAGGCCAATTATGGCTGCTCGGCGCGGGTAGTGTGAGTCCGTTCACGTACACCTTCGCGTGAAGCCCGAAGGGAGTCGCCCAGTGGAAGTCGCCCCGGGGATCCACCGCATCGAGAGCGTGCTCGGGCCGCGTCCGTTCTCCCAGTACCTGCTGCGCGGCGAGCGGCGGCTGCTGCTCGTCGACAGCGGCGTCGCGGCGACCCCGGCCGACGTGATCCTGCCCTTCCTCGATCGGGCGGGGATCGACCCGGCGGCGCTCGACCTCCTGCTCGTCTCCCACGCCGACGTCGACCACTTCGGCGGCGACGAGGCGATCCGCGCCGCCTCGCCGCGCGCGCTAATCTGCGCGCACGAGCTGGATGTCCCGTGGATCGAGAACGCCGAGCGGATCCTGCTCGAGCGCTACGGCTGGTACGCGGCCCACGGCATCCCGTACGCGCCCGAGGTCGGCACGTGGCTGCGCGACGCGATGGGCGCGGACACGCCGGTCGACGTGCGGCTGCGCGGCGGCGAGGTGTTCCGGCTCGGCCCGGGACTCGAGGCGCACGTGCTGCATCTGCCCGGGCACACGCCCGGTCACCTCGGCCTCTGGCTGCCCGCGTCGCGTACCGCGATCGTCCAGGACGCGGTGATGGCGCGCGGCTTGCTCGACACGGAGGGGAACGTGATCCACCCCTCGCCGTACTTCGATGCCGCGGCCTACGAGGGCTCGGTGCGGACGCTCCAGCGCCTCGCGCCCACCCGGCTCCTGACGGCCCACTACGAGGTGATCGAGGGCGCGGCGGTCGACCGCTTCCTCGCCGACACGCTCGAGTTCGTGCGGGACGCGCGCGCCGTCACCGCCGAGATTCTCGCCGGGGAGCGAGAGGTGACGCTCGCGCGCGCGCGCGAGCTCGCCGACACGCGGCTGGGTCCGTTCAGCTCGATGCCGAACGAGCTGGCGGGCCCGCTGCGCGCTCACCTGCGCGAGCTGGTGGCCGCGGGCCTGGCCGAGGAGGCGCCCGACGGCCTGACCTGGCGCGCCCGGCACCAGGGGTAGCACACACGGGGAACCACGACGCCAAGGAGGACACGGATGGAGCTCGGGATGATCAGCTCTACCTGGATCGGAACGAAGGTCGGGCTCGAGGAGGGAATCCGCAGGGCGAAGGAGATCGGCTTCGACACCTACGACATCTTCGAGGACCCGCTCGACATCGACGATGCGACGCGCGCCCTCATCCGCGGCACCTGCGCGGAGGTGGGCCTGCCAATCCGCTCCGTCGTCTGCGTCGCGTTCGGGATCGTCGACTTCAACCCGTCCGTGCGGCGCTTCACCCTCGACCGGATCAAGGCGTACGTCGACCAGGGCGCGTACCTCGGGGCGCGCAACGTCCTGCTCGTCGTCGGCGAGTACTTCTGGGACGGCGAGGTGTTTCCGCGACCGGCGATCTGGGACCTGGCGAAGGAGCTCGTCGCGCAGGCGGGCGAGTACGCGGCGTCGAAGGGGCTCGAGATCGTGCTCGAGCTGGAGCCGTTCACGGAGGCGCTGCTCAAGGACGTCGACGAGCTCGCCCGCTTCGTGCGCGAGCTCGACCATCCGGCCGTGCGCGCGAACGCCGACATCTCGCACCTGCACCTGGCGGGCGCGTCCTTCGAGGACGTGAAGAAGCTCACCGGCCTGATCGGCCACATCCATCTCTCCGACTGCGACGGCGAGGTGCACGGCGATCTACCGGCGGGCATGGGGGTGACCCCGATCCGGGAGTACCTCGCCGCGATCCGCGACGCGGGCTACGACGGCACGGTCTCGATCGAGCTCGAGTACTCGCCCGACCCCGACCAGATCGTCGAGTGGGCGCAGCGGGCCTACGACGGCACCGCCGCGATCATGCGCGACCTCGGCGTCAGGGCGTAGGGGCGGGCCATGACCGAGATCGACCTCCGTACCGGACCGGCTCTGCCGGCGCGGACCGACTGGCGGATCGGCGCCGTCGGCGCCGGCTTCATCATGCGCGACATCCATCTCGTCGCCTACGCCGAGGCCGGCTTCGACGTCGTCGCGATCGCGTCGCGGACTGCGGAGCACGCGCGCGTGACCGCCGAGCAGAACGGGATCGAGACCGTCCACGAGACCGTCGACGAGCTGCTCGCCGATCCCCGCGTCGAGATCCTCGACGTCGCCTACCCGGCGCACCTCCAGCTCGACGTGGTGCGCAAGGCGGTCGAGCAGCGAGACCACATCAGGGGCATCCTCGCCCAGAAGCCTCTCGCCTCGACCCTCGCGGACGCGATCGAAATCGTGCGCCTCTGCGAGGACGCGGGCGTCACGCTCGCCGTCAACCAGAACATGCGCTACGACCAGTCGATGCGGGCGCTGAAGACGCTGCTCGCGGGCGGCCACCTCGGCACGCCGATCGTCGGCGAGATCGTGATGAACGCCCGTCCGCACTGGCAGGAGTTCATCCGCGACTACGGGCGGATCGCGCTGCTGAACATGTCGATCCACCACCTCGACGCGTTTCGCTTCCTGTTCGGCGACCCGGGACGGATCTACACGAGCGTCCGCCCAGACCCGAGCTGGGACTTCGCCCACGACGACGGGATGGCCTTCTCGATCCTCGAGTACGCGGACGGGCTGCGTGCGGTCGCTCTCGACAACTGCTTCACCTGGGCCGACCACCGGATCGAGTGGCGGGTCGAGGGCACGGACGGGCTCGCGAGGGGAACGATCGGCTGGCCGGACTACCCGGCGGGCAGCCCGAGCACGATCGACTACCACCTGCGCTCCGAGGAGGGCCTCTGGCACCGGCCGCGCTGGCAGGAGCGCTGGTTCCCGCAGGCGTTCGTGGGCACGATGGCGCAGCTGATGACGGCACTCGAGACGGGCGGCGAGCCCGAGATCCCGGGCCGCGACAACCTGCGCACGATGGCTCTGATCGAGGCCGGCTACCGCTCCGCCGCCGAGGGCAGGGCGGTTCCGCTGGCCGAGATCCTCGACGAGGCGGGCATCGCGTGAGCGGGGACGCGTTCCGGCTCGACGGCCGCGTCGCGATCGTGACCGGCGGCGGCGGCGGCCTGGGCGAGGGGATCTCCCTCGCGCTCGCCACCGCCGGCGCCGCGGTGGCGATCGCGGATGTCGAGCTCGACCGTGCCGAGGCCCGGGCCACCCAGGTGCGCGCGGCGGGCGGTACCGCGCTTACCGTCCCGGTCGACGTCTCCGATCGCGCGTCGGTCGAGGCGATGGCGGGGACGGTCGTGCGCGAGCTCGGCGGGATCGACGTGCTCGTCAACAACGCGGCGATCTACCCGCGGCGGCCGTGGACCGAGGTGCCGGAGGAGGAGTGGGACGCCGTTCTCGCCACGAACCTGAAGGGCTACTTCCTCTGCGCGCGGGCGTGCTTCGCCTCGCTGGTCGCCGGCGGGCACGGGCGCATCGTCAACGTCGCTTCGGTCACGTTCTTCGGCAACCTGCCGCTGCTGCTCCCCTACGTGTCGTCGAAGGGCGGCGTCGTCGGCTTCACGCGCGCGCTCGCGCGCGAGGTCGGGCCGGACGGGGTGACGGTGAACGCGGTCTCGCCGGGGGCGTTCCCCACGGACGCGGAGAAGATCCACCCGGACCCGGAGGGGTACAACCGCTGGATCCTCGAGCAGCAGTCGCTGAAGCGCCGCGGCACGCCGGAGGACATCGGCAACCTCGTCGTCTTCCTGGGGGGCGACGCCTCCTCCTTCATCACCGGCCAGCTGTTCGAGATCGACGGCGGCTGGATGATGCACTGACCGCCCGCCCGCCCGTCCGGCGGCCGGCCGGTCCTGTAGGTTCCGGCCTGGCGCAGGCGACGACGGGAGGGGCGCGGATGCCCGAGCTGTGGGGGCGGACGTACGGGAAGGCCGAGCTGCTCGAGCGGGTCGGGCGGCTCGACCAGGTCGCGGGCGTCCGGCTGGTCACGCTCGGCGACGGCGGCGAGCGCGGGGTGCGGGTGCTCGAGTTCCGCACCGGCACGGGCTTCGCCTTCGACGTGCTCGTCGACCGCGCGTTCGACATCGGTCGCTGCGAGCACCGGGGGCGCCCGCTCGCCTGGTGCTCGGGCGTCGGCTTCGCGGGCCCCTGGTACGGCGAGCCGGAGGGTCTCGGCTTCTTCCGCACCTGGGGCGGCGGGCTGCTGACGACGTGCGGGATCGACCACGCCCTGTTCATGGCGGAGGACACGGCCGCCCAGTACCACTACCCGCCGAAGCAGACGGAGGAGTTCGGCCTGCACGGGCGCGTCTCGAGCCGTCCGGCGCGACTCGCCGGCTACGGGGAGCGCTGGGAGGGGGACGCCTGCGTGCTCTTCGCCGAGGGGGAGGTGCTCCAGGCCTCCGTGTTCGGCGAGCACCTGCTGCTGCGGCGCCGGATCGAGGCGCGCGTGGGCGATTCGAGGCTGCGCGTCCACGACACGGTCGAGAACGTCGGCTTCGACACGACCCCGCACATGCTCCTCTACCACGTCAACGTCGGCTTCCCGGTCGTCGACGCGGGCTCCGAGCTGCTCGTGCCCGCGCGGGCGGTCGAGGAGTCCGGCGACCATCCAGTCGAGGGCTACCGCACGCTCGCGGCGCCCGCGGCGGGCTTCGTCGAGCAGGTGTTCGAGCACGACGTCGTCGCCGAGCCCGACGGAACGGTGCCCGTTGCCGTCGTCAACCGTCCGCTGCGGCTCGGCGTCTACGAGCTCTTCCGCCGCGACCAGCTCCCGTTCCACTTCGCGTGGCGGATGCTCGGGCGGGGGACGTACGTGGTCGGGATCGAGCCGTGCACGAACCGCGTCGCCGGCCGGCTCGACGCGCGCGAGCGCGGCGAGCTGATCGAGCTGCGCGCGGGCGAGCGGCGAGAGTACGACCTCGAGCTCGGCGTGCTCCACGGGGAGGCCGCGCTCGACGGCTTCGCGGCCCGCGTCAGGGCGCTCGTCCCGGAGCCGCCCGGATGAACCTCGGACTCGACGGGAAGGCGTTCCTCGTCGGCGGCGCGAGCCGCGGGATCGGCCGCGCCGTCGCGGGCGAGCTGGTCGCGGAGGGCGCGCGCGTGCTGCTCGTCGCGCGCGACGCGGGCGAGCTGGCCCGGGCCGCGGGCGAGCTCGGGGAGCGGGCCTCGGCCTGCGCCGCCGACCTCTCCCGCTCGGAGGACGTCGACCGGGTTGCCGAGGCGGCGCGGGGCCTCGGCGGGCTCGACGGGATCCTCGTCAACGCCGGCGGCCCGCCGGGCGGCGATGCGCTCGGTCTCGACGACGAGCAGTGGCTGCACGCATTCATGCTGCTGGTCGGCGGCCCGATCCGGCTCCTGCGCACGCTCGTCCCGGAGCTGCGCGACGGCGGCGCGATCCTGTTCGTGACCTCCTCCTCGGTGCGCCAGCCGATCCGGGGGCTCGACTCCTCGAACGTGCTGCGCCCCGGCGTGGCCGCGCTCGCCAAGTGCCTCGCGCTCGAGCTTGGTCCCCGCCTGCGCGTGAACACGGTTGCACCCGGCCGGATCGACACCGACCGGGTCCGCTGGCTCGACGAGACGCGCGCCCAGGCCGCCGGGGTCACGCCGGAGGAGCAGCGGGTCCGCAATGAGGCCGCGATCCCGCTCGGCCGCTACGGCCACCCGGCGGAGCTCGCCCGCGTCGCCGCGTTCCTGCTCTCGCCCGCCGCCTCCTACGTCAGCGGCGCCGCCTTCCAGGTCGACGGCGGCTACGTCAGCGCGGTCCCGTAGGCGTAGAGCGCGGCGCCGACCGCTCCCCCGAGCGGGCCGAGCTCGGCCGGGACGAGCTCGATCCGGTCGACCGGCAGCACGTGCAGGCGGCGGGCGAGCTCACGGCGGGCCGGTGGCCCGCGAGGCTGTCGACGAGCTGTCCGAGCTCGTCGACGGCGCGCAGAACTCCACCGAAATTGAAGTATTGCGTCAATCGAGTTGCATCAAACTTCAAATTAAGTAGACTTTGCTGTCCTGTGCCGGTCAGGGATCGCATCGACCGCCGCCGTCGCATCGCCCGCCTTGCCGCGGCCCAGTCCGGCTACTTCACGGCCGCCCAGGCCCGCGAGGCCGGGTACTCGTACTCCGCCCAGCGCTACCACGTCCACCGGGGTAACTGGCACCAGGTCGACCGCGCGCTCTTCCGGCTTCCCGAGTGGCCGGTCGGACCGCACGAGCATCTCGCCCGCTGGACGCTCTGGAGCAGAGGGCGTGCCGTCGTCTCGAACGAGACGGCTCTTGCCGTACACGGCCTCGGCGATGTCAACCCCGCGCGCGTCCATCTCACGGTGCCGCGCGGCTTCCGGCAGCAGGCGCACGGCGTCATCCTCCACCGTGGCGAGGTCCCAGACGCCGACAGGTGGGAGCAGGGGGGGTATCGGGTCACGACGCCGCTCCGCTCGGTGCTCGACGTTGCCGCGGGCAATCTCGAGGTCGCCCAGCTTGCGACCGTGATCGCAGACGCTCTGGACCGAGGCGCCTTCACCCGCCGGATGCTCCTCGAACGCGCCGACGAATACGGTGCCCACGGCGCGCTTCGCATCGAACGCGCTCTCCGGCAACTCGGCGCTCGGTGAGGTACGCGTCGCCAGCGGCGTTCCGGCACGCCATCGACGACACGATCCGCTCGCGGATCGCTCTGGAAGGCGATCCAATGCGGCTCCGCCGCCAGATCGTGTTCGAACGCGTCCTCGCCCGGCTCGTCCGGAGCCACCCGGGCGTTTGGCTGCTGAAGGGCGGTGTTGCCCTCGAGGCTCGTTATCGAGATCGGGCACGGGCGACGCGGGATCTCGATCTCGCGGTGAGCGAGGCGATAAGCGGGGCCGGCGCGCTGAGCGATCTCGTGGTCGAGTTGCTCGCCGCCGATCCGGACGGCGACTGGTTTCGGCTCGGGCTCGCGCGGACGCGGGATCTCACCCCCGACGAGGCAGGCCGGGCGGGCTGGCGGCTCACGATCCGCGCCGATCTCGACGGACGCGAGTTCGCGACAGTGCACGTCGACATCGTGGCCCGGACCGACGAGGTAGCTTCCACCGAGCGCATGGTCATGCCGAACTCGCTGGCATTCGCCGGCCTCCCGGACGTCGAGCTCGACGTGGTGGACGCTCGTCAACACTTCGCCGAGAAGCTGCATGCGTACAGCACCCCGCGTGGGAGCCGCGAGAACACGCGGGTCAGGGACCTGACGGATCTCGTGCTGATCATTGAGATGGGCCTTGAGTCCGGATTCAGGCTGCGAGAGATCGTGAATCATGTGTTTCGGGTCCGCGGTGCGGGTAGCCCGCCGGTAGTGATCCCTGTCCCGCCACGATCATGGGGCGCAACCTATGCGGCCCAGGCGGCCGAGATCGAGCTCGAAGCGCGCACTCTGGCCGAGGCGCATCGGGTCGTCCAGGAGTTCTGGCTCGCGAGGGGAGAGAAGATCGCCTGACGGCCCGTCGCCGTTCGGCTCTGGTCGAGACCACGCCGAAGGGGAAGCTGACCGCGGCGACCAAGTCGGCCCGCGCCATCATGCGGAAGGACGCCGGCCTGAACGGCGATCTCGACCGGATCCCTCAGCTCGAGTTGCGTTCGACGCGCTCGAGCAGCGCCCCGGGATCACCGATCGCGAGTTCCGCTACGTCCGTCAGGTGCTCGCGGACGGCACGCTCCGCTCGCAGGCGTAGAGCGCGGCGCCGACCGCTCCCCCGAGCGGGCCGAGCTCGGCCGGGACGAGCTCGATCCGGTCGACCGGCAGCACGTGCAGGCGGCGGGCGAGCTCCCGGCGGGCCGGGTCGAGCAGGAGCTCGCCGGCGGCCGCGACACCGCCGCCGACGACGAGCCGGTCCGGGCCGACGACGAGGGCCGCGTTTGCGAGCCCGAGCCCGAGCGCGCGGCCGGCTTGCGCCAGCGCGGCGAGGGCGCGCGGGCTTCCGGAGCGGGCGGCCGCCGCGGCCTCGCGCGCGCTGCCGGTCCCGGCCGCGCGGGCGATCGCCGGGCCGGCCGCGTAGCGCTCGAGGCAGCCCCGGTTGCCGCACGGGCAGCGCCGCCCGTCCGGGACGATCGTCAGGTGCCCGAGCTCGCCGGCCAGGCCGCCGAGACCGGTCGCGAGGCGCCCGCCCACGATGACGCCCCCGCCGACGCCGGTGCCGATCGCGACGCAGACGAGCGTGTCACAGTCGCGGCCGGCGCCGAGCGCGTGCGCGGCGAGCGTGAGCGCGCGCGCGTCGTTGACGAGCGCGACGGGCAGGCCGAGGCGCTCGGCGAGCGGCGCGACCAGCGGCTGCTCCTCCCAGCCGGGGAGGTTCGGCAGGAAGACCGCGACCCCGCGCTCGAGGTCGAGCGGCCCGGGCGCGCCGAGCCCCGCCGCCGCGACCGGGCCGGCCGCCGCGAGCGCCCGCCGGCCCAGCTCCGCGATCCGCTCGAGCACCGCGGCCGGCCCGTCTGGGGCACCGGTCTCGAGCCGGCCCTCGTGGACGATGCGAGGGCCCGCGGTCCCGTGCTCGAGCACGGCCGCCTTGATGTTCGTCCCGCCGAGGTCGAGGCCGAGCGTGCGTGGCGCTGGCACGCGGCCAAGGGTAGGCGAGAGTGGGCGCGGGCCGCGTACGATGTGGGCGATGGCGGTCGAGCAGGCCACGGGCACGGTCGAGAGCCTCCGTCGCTCGGAGCTCGCGGCGGCGATCCGGCGCGGGCGGCTCGTCGCGATCATGCGGCGGCTGCCGCCGGCGGTCGTCGACCCGACCGTGGAGGCGCTGCTCGCGGGCGGAGTGGCGGTGTTCGAGTTCACGGCCGACAGCGAGGGCGCGCTCGCCTCGATTGCCCGCTGGCGCGCCGCCGGCCGGGCCTTCGTCGGCGCCGGAACCGTACGCCACGCCGACACGGTCGATGCGGTCGTGGACGCGGGCGCCCAGTTCGTGGTCGCCCCGACCTACGACGAGAGCGTGGTCGAACGCTCGCTCGAGCTCGGCGTTCCCTGTCTGCCGGGCGCGCTCTCCCCGTCCGAGGTCGACGCCGCCTGGCAGCAGGGCGCGACCTTCGTGAAGCTGTTCCCGGGCGCGCCCGTGGGCGCCGGCTACGTGAAGGCGCTGCTGGCACCGCTCCGGGACGTCGAGCTCGTGGTCACCGGCGGCATCGACGAGTCGTCCGCGCGGTCGTACATCGACGCGGGCGCGGTCGCGGTCGGGGTCTCCACGTCCGGTCTCGGCCAGCCCGCGGACGCGGCGGGCGACTTCGCCGCGCTCGCGGCGACGGCGCGCCGGCTGCTCGACTCGCTCGCGTAGGGCCCGGCTACCCGACCGGCGCGCCCGCCGGCGCGACCCGGAGCTCCTCCCGGCGCAGGGCGACGAGCGTGGCGAGGAGCGAGACCGCCGCGAACGCGACGCCGATCCAGAACGCGAGGCTGAACCCGTCGGTGAGGGCGCTCGCGGCGTCGGCGCCGTCAGCGAGCAGCCCGTCCGCGCGGGCGGTCGAGACGGTCGTCAGGATCGCGACTCCGAGCGCGCCGCCGATCTGCTGGGAGGTGTTGATCAGTCCGGAGGCCAGCCCCGCCTCGATCGGCGGCACGCCCGCGAGCGCGGCGATCGAGACCGGAACGAACGCGAAGCCGAGGCCGACGCCGATCAGCAGGAAGCCGGGCAGAAGGTCGGCGGCGTAGGAGCCGCCGACGGAGATCCGCGTGAAGTAGAGCAGCCCGCCCGCGAGCAGGAGCATGCCCGTGGCGAGCACCGGCTTGACGCCGGCCTTCGTCACGAGCGCCTGCGCGATGCCGGATGCCACGATCGCGGTCAGCGAGACCGCGAGATAGCCGACGCCCGTCTCCAGCGCCGAGAAGCCGAGCACCTGCTGCATGTAGAGCGAGAGCAGGAAGAACATCCCGAACACGATCGTCCCGAGCCCGAAGCCGATCAGGTTCGCGCCGGTCGGGGTGCGCCGGCGGAAGAACCCGAGCGGTACGAGCGGCGAGCGCGACCGCGACTCGATCGCCAGGAACGCGACGTGCAGCGCGGCCGCCCCGAGCAGGACGCCGATCGTCTGCGCGGAGGCCCAGCCCGCGTTCGTCGCCTGCGTCAGCCCGTAGACGAGCAGCATCAGGCCCGCCGTGATCGTGACCGCGCCGAGCGAGTCGAAGTGGCGCTCCAGGTCGCGCGCGCGGCTCTCGCGCACCACCCTCGGGACCACGAGCAGTGCCGCGACGCCGATCGGCACGTTGACGAAGAAGATCCATTCCCAGCCGATGTACTGGGTGAGGATGCCGCCGAGGAGCACGCCGATCGCGGCGCCCGAGCCCGCGATCGCGCCGAGGATTCCGAGCGCCTTGTTGCGCTCGGCACCCTCCTCGAACGTGACCATCACGATCGAGAACACCGACGGCGACAGTACCGCGCCCGCGGCGCCCTGGAGCGCCCGCGCCGCGATCAGCATGCCCGCGGACGCCGAGAGCCCGGCCAGGAGCGAGCAGAGCGCGAACAGGGCGAGCCCGATCATGAAGAGCCGCCGGCGTCCGAGCAGGTCGCCCACCCGCCCGCCGAGCAGCAGGAAGCCGCCGAACGTGAGCGAGTAGGCCGAGATCACCCACTGGAGATCCTCGGGCGCGAACCCGAGGTCGGTCTGGATCGAGGGCAGCGCGACGTTGACGATCGAGATGTCGAGGACGACCATCAGGTAGGCGACGCCCAGGACGGCGAGCGCCTTCCAGCGCCTCGGATCTGCGGCAGCGGCATTCATCGCTCTCCCCCCTGGCTCTGGTTCCCCGGCTCTGGCGCTACCAACGCACGCCGCGCGGAACTATTCCCGAACCGTGCGCCGGCGGGTAGGCTCGTCGGCGTGAGCCCGGCATGACCCTGCCCCTGCCGCCGCATTTCGACCCCGGCCGGGCCGGCGAGGTCTGGCGCGTCCCCTACGCAGAGCGGGCCGCGCAGGCCGAGGAATGGGCGGGCGCGCACCGGATCGGGCCGGCCGCCGCGGACGAGCCGCGGGTCTGCCTGCTCGCGATCGACGTCCAGAACACGTTCTGCGCGCCCGGGTTCGAGCTGTTCGTCGGGGGACGTTCCGGCCGTGCCGCCGTCGACGACACCGTGCGCCTGTGCGAGTTCCTGTACCGGAACCTGGGCCGGATCACCCGCGTGATCGCGACGCTCGACACGCACCTGCCGTTCCAGGTCTTCCATCCCGGCTGGCTCGTCGACGCGGACGGCAGGCACCCGGAGCCGTACGCGCGCATCACGGCCGCGGACGTCGGTCGGGGCTCCTGGCGGATCGAGGCGGCGGTCGCGCGGACGCTCGGGGTCGAGCCCGGCGAGGCCCAGGACATCCTTGCCCGCTACACGCGCGAGCTGGCGGCGGGCGGCCGCTACGAGCTGACGGTGTGGCCGTACCACGCGCTGCTCGGCGGGATCGGGCACGCGCTCGTCGCCTCATTCGCCGAGGCCGTGTTCTTCCACGCGATCGCCCGGCGCAGCCAGCCCGAGCTGCGGCTCAAGGGCGCGACGCCGTTCGCGGAGCACTACTCCGCGCTCGGCCCCGAGGTAACGGTGGGACCGGCCGGGCGGCGGCTCGGGGAGCCCGACCGCGCCCTCGTCGAGAGCCTGCTCTCCTTCGACGCGATCGTCGTCGCCGGCCAGGCGAAGAGTCACTGCGTCGCCCGGACGGTCGAGGATCTCCTCCGCCACCCGGACGCGGCCGAGGCGGGGCTGCCCGAGCGCGTCTACCTGCTCGAGGACTGCACGTCCCCGGTGGTCGTGCCGGGAGCGGTCGACTACACGGACGAGGCGGACGCCGCGTTCCGGCGCTTCGCCGCCGCCGGCGCCCGTGTCGTGCGCTCCACCGAGCCGCCAGAGCGCTGGCCCGGCCCGGGGCTTTGAGCGCTGGCCGCTGCGGGCGCGCCGCTCGCCGCCGCGGGCGCGCGGGTACACTGAATCGCGGCCAGCCGAGCCCGGGCAAGCGATGCTTCTCTTCACCCTGGTCTTCCTCGTCCTCCTGAAGATCCCCGTCGTCTACCTCTGCTACGTCGTCTGGTGGGCGGTGAAGGATCCGCCGCCCCCCGGCGGCGGCTATCCTGACGCCGAGGATGATCCCGGCGCGAGCGGTCACGATCCCGGCGCCCGCGGCTGGCGCCCGCCCAGGCGGGCCCCGCGGAGTGGCGGCCCGCACGGACTCCCGGCCCGCCGGCCCGGCACCGTGCCGGCGAGGCAGCGCGTGAGGGCCCGGGCGTGAGCGCGAGCGAGCACGAGTACCGGGCGCAGGAGTACGGCGGCCCCGACCGCACCCTTCCCTCCCAGGTTGTCGCCGGGTACCTGGCCGCGCTCGCGCTCTTCGGCGGCCTGGCCGCGATCGTCTACTACCCGGGCCGGATCGGCCTCGCCGCGATCGTGGTCGCGTTCGTGGCCGTCGCGATCGGCCGGACGATCCGACGGCTGACCACGCTCGCGGTCGTGGTCGCGACGCTCGGCTGGCTGGCCGGGATGGTCGTCTGCGTCGTCCTCGACCGGCCGATCTTCTAGCCCCGGCGAGGCGGGTCGGGTGGATCCGTCCGTCACGCGTGGTCTACACTTGGGCTGCCCTGATCCCGAGCATGGAGGTGGGATGACGGTGGACGGCAGCCAGTCGTTCGCGAAGGTGATCGAGGAGCACCTCGAGCTGAAGCGCCGCAACGCCGCGCTCAACCGCGAGATGCCGATCGAGCGCTACAGGACCGCTGACCCCTTCGAGAACCATCCGCTGTTCAAGTCCGAGGAGCAGGCCCTGCTCGAGGAGACCCTCGGCGGGACCCAGCCGCTGGACATGAACGAGCCGAGCTACGCCCTCGCCTGGCCGACCGAGGAGAACCCCCCGGCGTCCGAGCCGGACGAGGACACCCTCTGGGGCCGCTCGCGCGATTTCGACTGGGGCGACTAACAGGATCCCTTCTTCGTCCAGCTCAGGCTGGCGCTCGCGACGAGGCCGCTCACGGTATCCCGCGTCGTCGTGACGAAGGAGTAGTTGCCCGGCTTCCACGCCCCGCTCGCGCAGGCGTACCCGCGTGCGGCGGCGTTGAACGTGTAGCCGAAGTTCGGCCCGCCCTCGGCGCAGTTCCCGACCGCGCCCTTCTTCGCGAGCTTCGTCCGCTTCGTCGCGCCCGTGCTCGACGAGTAGAACACCTCGATCGAGACCCGGAGCGTTCTCGTCTGGCTGCACGGCTTCGTGTCGTCGAGCCAGACACCGCGCAGGTCGACCGTCTTCGCGGCGACGATGACGCCGCTGACGACGTCGAGCGTCCCGCTCGTCGCCATCCCGTACGCGGCCGGCTCGTTCGCCGCCGTCGCGGCGGGAGCGGCCAGCGCGGCCGCGACCGCCAGCGTGCCGATCACGGTTCGTGTGCGCATTCCTGCCTCCCCTCGTCTCGGTTGGCGGAGCGTAGCGCGGCTACAGTGACGCCGTCAGGGGGCGTTAGCTCAGCTGGGAGAGCGCCGGCTTTGCAAGCCGGAGGTCGCGGGTTCGAATCCCGCACGCTCCATCGGAGGAACCGAGCCGGCTACGGCCGGCCCGCCAGCCGCACGGTCACCGCCGTCACGCGCGTGTTGCCGTGCAGATCGGAGGCGGTTGCCCTGGCCGTGGCCTTGCCGGGCAACGTGACGCCGCGGGCGCCGACGCGGACGACCTGCGAGCTACCGCCCCAGACGGCGAACGCGGCCTGGCCGACCGCCTTCGCGCCCGCGAGGAGCGCCAGCGTCCCCGAACAGCGGGTCTCCGTGGCCGGGCAGGAGACGCGGATCGCGGCCTTGCCGCCCGCGACCCGGGCGGATTTCGCGAGCCCGACCGCCGGGGCCGTCGCGTCCGGCGTCGCGAGGATAGCGATCGCATTCGAGCCGCTCGCCGGCACGTAGAGGTGGCGGCCGTCCGGGCTCAGCGCCGCCTTCCCGGCGGTCTCGAGCGCCCGCGCGTCGCGGCAGACGATCGAGCTGACGGCCAGGCAGCCCGCCTCGCCCGGGAGCTGCGCGAGCGTACCCGTGCCGCCGCGCGAGAGGACGGCGACGCCGCCCACGCCCGATCCGTACGCCCAGTCGCCGCGCGGATCGACGAGCAGAGTCGCAACCCCGACACCCTGCAGGCGCGGTGCGTTCCCGATCTTGCGCAAGACGCTCCCCTCGAAGACGTAGGGGACGAGGCCGAGGTAGGCCATGCCGTCGGGCGCGTACGCGATCCCCGGGGCGATCTGCGGATCGTGCGTGCAGCCCGCCGTCGCGGAGCTGGCGACGCAGCCGCCCGTCCCGCCGATCGGGACGAGGCCGCCCGTCGCGGTCGTGCCCAGCGCGCGGGCCTGGAAGCTGCCGCCTGCGAGCACGTGCCCGCCGTCGGGGCTCGCAGCCACGGCACTCAGGTCGAACGGCATGTCCTGGGCCGTGCACCCGTCGCGGCCGCCGTCCTCCACGCAGCCGGCGGCACCCGCGAGCTGCTCGAGCGCGCCCGTCTCGGGATCGCGGGCGAACACGACGACACCCTGGACGCGGGTCACGTAGTTGGGAGGGAAAACGTAGAAGCCGGCCGCGTAGAGCAGCTTGCCGTCCGGGCTGAACGCCAGCGCGCGAGGTGTGGGCATCCCTCGGGCGAACCCGCAGCCGCCCTCGCCGGTGCGACTCACGCACCCGTCCGCGCCCTCGAGCTGGGTCAGCCCCCCCGTGGCCGGGTCGCGGGCCAGGACCGCGATCGTGCCGCCCGGCCCCGACGAGGCGACGTAGACGTTGCGGCCGTCGGGGCTGACCGCGAGGTCGTACACGTAGTCGAGGCCGTGCCCGGGCTCGCAGTCGTCACCCGGGCCGCCCGCGCTCACGCAGCCGCCCGTGCCGGCGAGCCGGGTCAGGCGGCCGCTCGCGGGATCGCGCCGGAACGAGACCAAGGCGTCCGCCGTGCGCGCCGCGACGTAGACGTTGCGCCCGTCGGGGCTGACGGCCGCGACAGCGGCCCCGTCGAGCCCCGCCACCTCGGTGCAGCCGTCGGCTCCGGCCGAGCTCGAGCAGCCCGCTTTCCCCGGCAGCTGGAGCGCGCCGTCGACGCTCGCGGCGAGCGCGTCGCCGCAGAGCGCGAGCGCGCCCGCGGCGGCGGCGATCGTGGCGACGATCCGCATCGGCGGTCGAAGTATTGCAGCCACCCTCGATTGCGGCCAGCTTGCGCGATTCTCGCATCGCGTGCTGCAGGAGGTGCCGCCGGCCGTCGCTCCGCGCTACAGTCGGCGGGTGGCGAAGCGGGCATCGGCCGGGGCGATCGAGCGACTCGCGGGCCGGCTCGCCGCCGAGCTCGGGCCCGAGCGTGTGTCGGCCAGCGAGGCGGTGCGCGACCGCCACGGCCAGGGTGAGTCCTACCACGCGCCCGCGCCACCCGACCTCGTCGTCTTCCCCGGCTCCACCGCGGAGGTTGCGCGCGTCGTCGCCGCCTGCCGGGGCGAGCGCGTGCCGATCGTCCCCTACGGGGCCGGGACGTCGCTCGAAGGGCACGTCGCCGCGGTCGCGGGCGGCGTCTGCGTCGACCTCTCCGGCCTTGACCGGATCCTGCGGGTCTCGGTCGACGACCTCGACGCTACCGTCGAGGCCGGCGTCACGCGCAAGCGGCTCGACGCGAAGCTCAGGCCCGAGGGTGTCTTCTTCCCGGTCGATCCCGGCGCCGACGCGACGATCGGGGGCATGATCGCGACCGGCGCGTCGGGCACGACGACCGTCCGCTACGGGACGATGCGCGAGAACGTCCTCTCGCTCACGGTCGTCACCGCTGCGGGGGACGTCGTCCGCACCGGCTCCCGCGCCCGCAAGTCATCCGCCGGGTACGACCTCACCCGCCTCTTTGTCGGCTCCGAGGGGACGCTCGGAATCGTGACCGAGGCGACGCTGCGCCTGTACCCGACGCCCGAGGCGATCGCGGCGGCGGTCTCGAGCTTCCCGACCCTCGACGCGGCGGTCGCATGTGTGATCCGCGTGATCCAGCTCGGGCTGCCCGTCGCCCGGGTCGAGTTGCTCGACGAGGTGCAGATGGACGCGATCGAGCGCCGTTTCGCCCTTGGCCACGCGGCCGCGCCGACGCTCTTCTTCGAGTTCCATGGCAGCACGAGCGGCGTCGCCGAGGCGTCGGAGGCGGTCGGGGAGCTCGCCGCCGAGGCGGGCGGCGGCGGCTTCCGCTGGGCGGCGACCGAGGACGAGCGCCGCCGGCTGTGGGAGGCTCGCCACGGCGCCTACGAGGCGAATCGCGCGCTGCGCCCGGGCGCCCGGGGATTCGCGACCGACGTCTGCGTGCCGATCTCGCGGCTCGCCGAGTGCATCGCCGCCACCCGCCGGGAGATCGACCGGCTCGGCCTGGTCGCGCCGATCGTCGGCCACGTGGGCGACGGCAACTTCCACGTCGCGGTGCTCCTCGACCCGGACGACCCGGACGAGCTTGCCCGGGTGGAGGGCTTCCACGATCGCCTCGTGCGCCGCGCGCTCGAGCTCGGTGGCACCTGCACGGGCGAGCACGGCGTCGGGTACGGCAAGGCGCGCTACCTGCCGCTCGAGCACGGGGAGGAGGGCGTCGCCCTGATGCGCCAGGTGAAGGCGGCGCTGGACCCGGACGGGCTGCTGAACCCCGGCAAGGTGCTGCCAGCGCGCTGACGCGGAGCGGCGGGTATCCCGGCCCGGTAGACTCCCGACCTCGCCGGTCAGGAGCCGGCTAGGTCGGGGAGGGACGCCTGCCCATGAATGCCGAGGATGCGGCCACTCGGTGTACGGAGATGCTTGCCTCGCTCGCCGAGATCGCGGCCCGGCTGCGCGTCTGCGCCGACTGGTCGGATGAGTGCGAGCCGCTCGTTGCCACCCTCGGTCGCGTGGCCGGCGTCGATCGTTCCGTGCTGTGGCGAAACGACCGTGCCGAGGGTGGGGAGCTCTGCGCGACGGTGCTGACGGAATGGACCGCGCCGGGGGTGCCGGTCGGGCGGGGAACGCTCTGGGGCGACGACTTCCCGTGGGAGCCGGGCGGCTTCGGCCGCTGGGCGGCGAGCGTCTGCGAGGCGCCGATCCAGGTTGCCGGCCGGTGGTGGGGGCGGCTCGGCCTCGGCTCGGCGGACGACGGACGCCGCTTCCGTGCCTGCGAGATCGACGCGCTGCGGGTCGCCGCGGCGTGCCTCGGGGCCGCGATCGAGCGCCAGCACGAGCTCGAGCGTCCCGTTCCGGCTGTGCCCGCCGCGGTCACGCCGCCAACCGCTCCGCTCGCGACGATCCTGCTCGTCGAGGACGAGCCGCTCGTGCTTCGGCTCGTCGAGCGGCTGCTCGAGGGGGGCGGCTACGCGGTCGTCCCGGTCGCGACGCCCGGCGAGGCGCGCCAGCTCGCCGCGGCGATGCCCGCCCCCGACCTGCTTGTGACGGACGTCGTGCTCCCGGGACGTAGCGGCCCGGAGCTTGCGGCCGAGCTCCGGCTCTCCTGGCCGGGGCTGCGCGTCCTCTACGTCTCCGGCTACCCGGGGGAGGCGTTCGGCGAGCGCGGGCTCGAGCGGGGCGAAGGCCTCCTGCACAAGCCGTTTCGCGGCACCGAGCTGCTGGCCGCGGTCAGAAGCTCGCTCTCCTGAGTGCCCTCACGACACAACCCGGCGGGCCGCGCGGCCTCCGCCAGGATCCAGTTCGTGCGGTGGTACGGGAATCCAGGCCGAATCGCGCGCAGGTAGGATCGGCTGATCTTCCGGCTTCGGAATCTGGCTCGCCCCTACCGGCTCGCCTACCTCCAGTCCTCGTTCCCCGGCTCGCCCGAGATCGGGCCCATGGAGCACCGGCTCCTGCTCGATGCCGTCGAGCTGGCCGACAGGCCGCGCGACCCGGCGATCCTGGTCTGATGACTCGGCTCGCCTGGACACCCACGCCGGAGGTCGTCGAGCGCGCGAACGTGACGAGGCTGATGCGCCGCCACGGGATCGCGAGCTACCGCGAGCTCGTGCGGCGCTCGCAGGAGGAGCCGGAGTGGTTCTGGCCCGCCGTCGTCGACGACCTCGAGCTCCCGTTCGAGACGCCCTGGGAGCGCGTCGTCGACCTGTCGGCCGGGATCGAGTGGGCGACCTGGTTCGGGGGCGCGACCCTGAACATCGCCGAAGCCTGCGTGCACCAGCACGCCCGCTCGGCGCCCGCCGCGACCGCGTGCGTGTTCGCCGGCGAGGACGGGGAGCGCAGGGAGCTGAGCTACGGCGAGCTCTCGCGCGAGGTGACCCGCTTCGCGGAGGCGCTCGCCGCGCTCGGCGTCGGCCCGGGCGACCGGGTCGGCCTCTACCTGCCGATGTCGCCCGAGGTGGCAATCGCCTCGCACGCCTGCGCGCACCTCGGCGCCGTCCAGGTGCCGATCTTCTCCGGCTTCGCCGCGCCGGCCGTGGCGGAACGACTCGCGCATGCCGAGGCGAAGGTCGTCATCTGCCCCGACGGGACGCTCCGCCGCGGTAAGCCGCACCCGGCCAAGGCGATCCTCGACGAGGCGCTGGCCGCGGCGCCGTCGGTCGAGCACGTCGTCGTTTGGCGGCGGCTCGGACTCGACTGCCCGCTCACGCGGGGACGCGACCTCGACTGGGACGAGGCGGCTGCCGACTCCCCCGGCACCCTGCCGCCGCTCGCGGTCGAGGCCGAGCATCCCTACCTGATCGCGTACACCTCCGGCACGACCGGGAAGCCGAAAGGGGCCGTGCACGTCCAGGGCGGCTTCCTCGTCAAGATCTCCTCCGAGGTCGCCTACCAGGCCGACCTGAAGCGCGGCGAGCCGCTCCTCTTCGCCACCGACATGGGCTGGATCATGGGGCCGTGGACCGTGGTCGGCGCCCACGCGCTGGGCGGCACCGTCGTCTTCATGGAAGGCGCCCCCGATTGGCCCGGACCCGACCGGCTCTGGCAGCTCGCCGCCGCCGAGCGGGCCGGCGCGATCGGGCTCTCGCCGACGCTCGTGCGGGCGCTCATCCCTCACGGGGAGGAGATCGTGCTGCGTCACGACCTCTCGGCGCTGCGCACGCTCGTCACGACCGGGGAGCCGTGGAACCCCGGGCCGTACCGCTGGCTGGCCGGCACGGTCGGCGGCGGGCGCGTCCCGATCGTGAACATCTCCGGCGGCACGGAGGTCGCCGCCTGCTTCCTCTCGTGCACGCACGTCGAGCCGATCAAGGAGTGCTCGCTCGGCTTCCCCGCGCTCGGAATGGCGATCGATTGCGTCGACCGGGAGGGACAGCCGGCGCGCGGGGAGGTCGGCGAGCTGGTCTGCCGCCGGCCCTGGCCGGGCATGACGCGCGGCTTCTGGCGCGACCGCGAGCGCTACCTCGACGCCTACTGGCGGGCGATCCCCGGCCTCTGGGTGCACGGCGACTTCGCCTCGGTCGACGATGACGGCTACTGGTACCTGCACGGCCGCTCCGACGACACCCTCAACATCGCGGGCAAGCGGATCGGCCCCGCGGAGCTCGAGTCGGCCGCCGTGGGTCACGAGGCGGTGCTCGAGGCGGCCGCCGTCGGGGTGCCCCACGACGTCAAGGGCGAGGTGGCGTGGCTCTTCTGCGTGCTCGCGCCCGGTCGCGAGCCCTCCACCGCTCTCGAGGCCGAGGTTGCGGACGCGGTCGCGACCGCGCTCGGCAAGGCCTTCCGGCCCGACCGGATCGCAGTCGTGCCGGCCCTGCCGAAGACGCGCAGCGCCAAGATCGTCCGCCGCGCCGTCCGAGCCGTCGCGGTCGGGGCCGACCCCGGCGACCTCTCGTCGGTCGAGAACCCGGAGGCCCTGGACGCGATCCGAGTCCTGGGTACGTCCGGGACCTGAGCTGCCGTCGCCGGGCTGCGCGGCGGGGCCCGGCCGGTCGCGCGCGGCTAGCGGCGCGCCGCGGCCATCCGGCTCGACCTACCCCGCGAGCTGCTGCCTCAGGGCGTCGAAGCCGCCCTGGAAGACGCCGTCGCCGACGAGCTCGACGAGCCCGGCTTCGTCGGCCGGATCGCAGGCGAACTCGGCCGTCCACTGCACGTAGGCGCGGTCGCCGTCGGTGATCGGCGTCACGGAGAGCGTGGCGACGTAGTCGCTCAGGGGCATCGGTGCCTCGAGGATCGAGTAGGTGCACGAGCGGTCGGCGTCGGACAGCGCGAGCAGCCGCTCGCGGATGTGGCCGCCGTCCTGGAGGTGGAAGCTGCGCACGCAGCCGACCGAGTCGGACGGTCGCCCGTCCTCGATCTCGCTCGACGCGATCGCCGGGTGCCAGTCCGGCAGCCCGTTGAAGTCGCGAACGCGCTCCCAGACCGCAGCTGCCGGCGCGTCGATCACTGACGATCGAAAGACCCGTGCCATTTCCCCTCCTCGTCGGATACCGCCGGGGAGCCTAGCCTCGATTCCCCGCGAGCTGGGCTGGCGACGGAAGCAGAGACGTCCTCCTGTGCAGGGATGATTCGGGTTCTCTGGACCTGCTCCCTGCACAAGGAGGACGCACCTTGAGGGTGAAGTATGGC
>JADLFG010000030.1 GCA_020845695.1 Thermoleophilia bacterium
AGAGCACGCACTCGTCGCCGTCCCAGCGCTCGCCGTAGCCGGCCAGGCGAGCGGGCCGGTTCGAGATGCGGCCGTGGAGCGGGAAGTCCTCGGTCTGCTTCGGCGGATAGTGGTACTGCGCGGCCGTGTCCGTCGCCATGAACAGCGTGTGGTCGATGCCGCACGTGGTCAGGAAGCCGCCGCCCCAGGTACGGAAGAAGCCGAGCCCCTCCCACTCGTAGTGCCATGGGCCCGCGAAGCCGACGGGCGAGGTCCAGGCGAGCGGGACGCCGCGCAGCGCGCAGCGCCCGATGTCGAAGGCCCGGTCGACGAGCACGTCGAAGCAGAAGCCGGTGCCCGTCCGGACCTCGAGCACGCGGACGCCGCGCTCGACGCCGTCGCCGAGCGTCACCAGGCGGATGCCCGCGACCTGGTCGAGACGCCCCGCGCGACGCAGGAGGTCGCCTCGCCCGTACGGCTGCCCGAAAAGCTCCGGCATGAGACGCTCAGGATGACAGCACGCGCCTCGCGAGCGCGCGCAGGACCTTGCGCTCGACCTGCGGGTTGTGGTCGAGCAGGCTCCAGAAGCTCTGGCTCGCGAGCACGAAGAAGCGCAGCGGCGTCGTCGCGGTCACGGTCGCCGTCCGGCTGCTCTTCTCGACGAGCGCGATCTCGCCGAAGAAGTCGCCCGGGCCCAGCGTGCCGACCTGCCTGCCGTCCTTGCGGACCTCCGCCTCGCCCTCGACGATCACGAAGAACTCGTGTCCGAGCTCGCCCTCCCTGCAGAGCACCTTGCCCGCGTCGACCTCGAGATCGTCCGTCGAGCGCGCCAGCGCCGTGAGCTCCTTCTTCGAGAGCCCGTCGAAGAGCGGCGCCCGCGCGAGCGCCGCGACCTTCGTGTCCTGGCTGAACAGCCGCACGCCCGGGAGCCTATGACTCCATGAGCTCCGGCGCCAGACGTGGCGGGCGCGGGCGGCGGTCAGGACCTGCGTGTGAGACCCGGAGGGCGGTCCGCACCGGCCCGGTCCGGCGGCTGCCCGCGGTCATCCGCCAGGCGGTGCCACGAACGCTCAGCGCAGCGCGCCGGCGATCTCGTGCAGGTGCTCGCCGGTCGTTCCGCAGCACCCGCCGATCACCGCCGCCCCGAGCTCGGCGGCCCAGGCGGCGAACGACGCCATGTCGTTCGGCTGCGCCGGATACCGGCCCGACATCGGCTCGGGAATCCCGGCGTTCGGCTTCACCCAGAGCGGGAGGTCGCGCCCGTGAGCTTCGATCGCGGCGGCGAACTCCGTCGCGGTCGCCCTCGCGAGCTCGAGCGAGGCGCCGCAGTTGAATCCGATCCCGTCGGCGCCGAGCCCGGCCATCGCCACGACGACGTCCTCGACGGTATGGCCCATCATCGTCCGCGGCGCGCCCTGCCCGGAATCGAACGAGAACGAGACGACGACCGGCAGGCTCGTCGCCCGGCGGCACCCGCGCAGCGCAGCCTCGGCCTCGTCGAGGGCGAACATCGTCTCGATCACGAGCAGGTCGCAGCCGCCGAGCGCCTCCGCCTGCGCCGCGAACGCATCCTGCGCGACCTGCGGCTCGAGCTCGCCGAGCGGGGCGAGCAGCTCGCCAGTGGGACCGATCGAGCCGGCGACGAGAACCCCCGGGCGCCCCTCCAGCGCGATCGCCTCGCGGGCGCACGCGACCGCGGCACGGTTGACGCGCTCGACATCCCGATGCGCGGCGTGGCGAAGCCGGACGGCGTTCGCCCCGAACGTGTCGGTCAGGAGGATGTCCGAACCGGCCCGGATGAACGAGCGGTGGAGCGCGACGAGCTCGGCGGGAGCTTCGATCGCAAGCTCCTCGGGCGCCTGGCCGGCCTCGAGCGAGCAGGACTGGAGGCCGGTGCCGACGCCGCCGTCGGCGACGCGGACGCCCGGGCCGAGAAGCTCGCGCAGCACGCTCACGATCTCAGCGTAGCCAGGCCGGCGACGGATGACCACCCGGGCGTGGATGTCAGCGAGCCCCGACGGCAAGCGTCCGGTCAGGCGAGCAGGAGCAGGACGACGCCGACGGCGAGAGCGAGCGCGAGGAGCGTCGCGTACCGCGCCGGCCGCACGAGATTGCCGCTCGCGCGCAGCGCGAGCGCCGTCTCGAACCCGAGCACGGCGAGCGCCGTCAGGATGACGGCCGGCCAGAGCACCGCCATCATCCACCTTCCAGGCGAGTGGCGCGCACGCCGGGTTTCGCCGCCTGCGAAGCCGGCGGCGGCCTGAGCAGCGAGAGGCCAACGGCGGCGGCCAGGACGAGGATGATGACCGCGAGGGACGCGTAGACCGGGATCTCGTACACGTCGGCGACGACCATCTTGACCCCGACGAACACGAGCACGGCGGCGAGACCGACGTTCAGGTACCTGAAGCGGCCGATCATGCCCGCGAGCACGAAGTACAGCGCCGACAGGCCGAGCAGCGAGAAGGCGTTGGCCGCATAGACGATGAACGTCTCGCGCGTCACCGCGAAGATGGCCGGGATCGAGTCGACGGCGAAGACGACGTCGAACGTTGCGACGAGCACGAGCGCCGCGAGCATCGGGGTCGCGATCAGCCGGCCGTTCTGGCGCGTGAGCAGCCGGTCGCCGTCGTAGTCCGCGCTCATCGGAACCGCGCGGCGGATCAGGCGCAGCACGGGATTCCGCTCCGGGTGGATCTCGACGTTCGAGTGCGTCGCCATCCGGATCCCGGTCAGGATCAGGAAGCCGCCGAACAGGTAGATCGTGTAGTGGAAGGCGTCGAGCAGCGCCGCTCCGGCGAGGATGAAGAACCCGCGTAGGACGACCGCGCCGACGATGCCCCAGAAGATCACGCGTCGCTGGTACGCGGCCGGGACGGCGAAGTAGCCGAAGATCAGGGCGAAGACGAACAGGTTGTCGATCGAGAGCGACTTCTCGATCAGAAAGCCCGCCAGATACTCCTCCGCCCAGGCCTGCCCCTGCCACGCCCAGAGCGCTCCGGCGAAGCCGACCCCGAGTACCGTCCAGGCCACGCTCCAGGCCACCGCACGGCGCATCGGGATCCGCTCGCCGCGACCGGCGAACGCGACCAGATCGACCACGAGCAGGGCGCAGACGAAGGCGCCGAAACCGGCCCACACCCACCAATCGAGCGCCACGAAAGACCTCCCCCGTCGAGATCGTCACACCGACGAAGGTCTCTCCCGCCACGCGCTCGCGCGGCCGACATCACCGGGTCAGACGACCGAAATGACGGCGATGCCCGTTCGGGGATACTGCCCCTCCGCGCAAGCGTATCACGCGCGGCACGCGCCCCCGGTTGATCGGCCGACCGGCGAGATCTGATGATCCGATTCCATGCGCGAGGTCAGCGCGACCGAGGCTTCCCGCACCTTCTCGAAGCTGCTCGATGACATCGTGCATGGCCACGATTCGTACCTGATCGTCCGGCACGGTCGTGCGATCGCGCGGCTCGAACCCGCCGGAGGAGCTGGAGGGCGTGCGCTCCGCGAGCTGCTCAGGACCAGGCCGCGGGACCCGTCGTGGTCGCGGGAGCTGGCCGATCTGCGAAAGGATCTCACGATCGAGGATCGGGCCTGGCCCGACTGATCCTCGATACGTCCATCCTCGTCGCCGCCGAGCGCGATCCGGCCGACCCGGCGACCGCCATCGCGGACGAGGATGACGGCGCGATCGCCGCCGTGACCGTTGCTGAATTGCTCGTGGGCGTCGAGCTGGCGCGAGGGCGGCGGCGGCAGGCACGCGAGCAGTACGTGGGACGGATCCTCGCAGCGATTCCGATCGAGCCGTGCACGGTCGAGGTTGCCCGAGCGCACGCCCAGCTCCTCGCGGTGACGCGACGCTCGGGACAGCCGCGGGGCGCGCATGATCTGATCATTGCCGCGACCGCGTTGACGGCGAACCGAATCGTCGTCGCCATCGACGCGTCCGGCTTCCGGGACTTGCCCGGCGTCCAGCTTCGCGAGGCGTGAGACCTAGCCGAGCGCGGCCTGGATCGCGTCCGGGTCGTAGACGCAGCCGCCCCAGAGCCCGCCGCTGGCCGACTGGAGGCGCGCCCAGAGCGCCGTGTCGGCCGGCAGGCGCGGGTCGGGCTCGACGTCGTCGCGCACGGGACGCTCCGCCAGGACGCGGGCCGCCTGCTCGGGCGTCCACTCCTCGTCGCCGTGGCCGACGAGGTCGACGGTCGCCTCGAGCTCCCGGGGGTCGACGACGACGCGGATCACGTCGCCGTCGACGAGCCGGCCGAGCGGGCCGCCCTCGAGCGCCTCCGGGCTGACGTGGCCGATGCAGGCTCCCGTCGAGACGCCGGAGAAGCGCGCGTCGGTGACGAGCGCGACTTCGCGGCCGAAGGGGAGAAACTTCAGCGCCGACGTCAGCTGATAGGTCTCCTCCATGCCGGTGCCCAGCGGGCCGCGCCCGCAGAGGACGATCACGTCGCCCGGCGCGACCGGGTCGCCGGCGGTGCCCTTGATCGCGGCGATCGCCGCGGGCTCGCTCGCGAAGACCCTCGCGCGGCCGGTGAGGCGGTAGACGCCGTCGGCGTCGAGGACACGCGGGTCGATCGCGGTCGCCTTGATCACGCTGCCGCCGGGAGCGAGGTTCCCGCCCGGGAAGCAGACCGTCGAGGTCAGGCCCTTCTCCCGCGCGCGCCCGGGCGGTGAGATCACGTCGTCGGGATCGACGCCGTCCGCCTCCACGAGCCGCTCGCGCACGCGGGCGCGCCGCTCGCTCGACTCCCACTCGTCGAGGACGTCGTCCCAAGCCCGCCCGAGCACCGTCAGCGCCCGCGTGTGCAGGAGCCCGAGCCGGCGCAGGTGCAGCATCACCTCCGGAACGCCGCCGGCGAGGAACACGCGGACGGTCGGATGGTTGCGCGGGCCGTTCGGCAGCGCGTCGACGAGCCGCGGCGCCGAGCGGTTGACCCGGCGCCAGTCCTCGACCGTGGGTCTCGGCAGCCCGGCAGCGTGGGCGATCGCGGGGATGTGGATGAGGAGGTTCGTCGAGCCGCCGAACGCGGCGTGGACGAGCATCGCGTTCTCGATCGCCTCTGGCGTCACGACCTGTGCGAGCGTGCGCCCGGCCTGCCACTGCTCGTGGACGGCCCGGGCCGTGCGGCGCGCGACGTCGAGCCAGATCGGCTGGCCAGACGGGGCGAGGGCCGCGTGCGGCACCGTCAGCCCGAGCGCCTCGGAGACGACCTGGGAGGTGGCCGCGGTGCCGAGGAACTGGCAGCCGCCGCCCGGCGAGGCGCAGGCCCGGCAGCCGAGATCGGCCGCCTCCTCGAGCGTGACGAGCCCGTGCGCGAACCGCGCGCCGAGCGTCTGCACGGTCCCGGCGTCCTCTCCGAGGCGCGGCGGGAGCGTCACGCCGCCCGGGACGATCGCTCCGGCGAGGTCGCGGAACGACGCGACCGCCATCAGCATCGCGGGCAGGCCCTTGTCGCAGGTGCCGACGCCGATGATCCCGCGGCGCCGTGGCAGGCTGCGGGCGAGCCGGCGCAGGACGAGGGCGGCGTCGTTGCGGTAGGGCAGCGAGTCGAACATGCCCTCCGTCCCCTGGGTGCGCCCGTCGCACGGATCGGAGACGTGGGCGGCGAACGGGAGATCGCCGAGCTCGTCGAGCTCCCGGGCGGCCTCGCGCACGAGCAGCCCGACCTCCCAGTGCCCGGTGTGGTAGCCGAGCGCGACCGGCGTCCCGTCGTCGGCCCGCAGGCCGCCCTGGGTCGAGAGGACGAGGAACTGGTCGCGCCCGACCTTTGACGCCTCCCAGCCCATGCCGGCGTTCTGGCTCAGGCCGAAGACGTCGCCGGACGGGCTGTCGCGCAGGAGCTCCGGGGTCAGCGGCAGCGCCCCGGACGGGCCCGGCGCAGTGGTCTCGATCTCGAAGATGCGGTCGGTCATCGATGAAGCGGTACGAGATGATCACGATCGTGATCGCCGCATCCGGGCTCCGCCCGGATGCGGCA
>JADLFG010000031.1 GCA_020845695.1 Thermoleophilia bacterium
TCGCTCCCCCCGACCGCCTCCCGCGAACGCGGGGCAGGAAAACCCGCCCGATGCTGACCCCCCGCATGGCCGAGCTGCTGGCGCGCATCCACCGCGCCAACAGGCCCGCCTACCACCATCTGAGCCCGCAGCAGGCTCGCATCGCCTACCGCATGGGCGCCGAGATCCTGGACCTGCCGCGCGCGCCACTGGAGCGCGTCGAAGAACTGAGCCTGCCCGGCCCCGGCGGCGCGCTGGCCGCACGCCTGTACGCCCCGAGCGCCGCGCGCCTGCCGGTGCTGCTCTACCTGCACGGCGGCGGCTTCGTCACCGGCAGCCTCGACAGCCACGACGGCGTCTGCCGGGCGCTGGCGGCCGCGACGCCGTGCGTGGTCGTCGCCGTCGACTACCGCCTCGCGCCCGAGCACCGCTTCCCGGCCGCCGTCGAGGACGCGTGGGCCGCGACCGCCTGGGTGGCGGAGCACGCCGCGTCGCTCGGGGCGGACCCGGCCCGGGTCGCTGTCGGCGGCGACTCAGCCGGGGGCACGCTCGCCGCGGTGGTGGCGTTGCGAGCCCGCGACCGCGGTCTCCCGCTCGCGCTCCAGCTGCTCGTTTACCCGGTGTGCGACCTCGCCTGCGACACGGCTTCGTACCGCGAGCTCGCGGACGGCTACGGGCTCACCGCCGCCGCGATGGCCTGGTACCGGGACCGGTACCTGGGCCCGGCGGGCGACCCGGCCGATCCCGAGGCCTCGCCCCTGCGGGCGCCCGACCTCGCCGATGTCGCCCCGGCACTCGTCCTCACTGCCGAGTACGACCCGCTGCGCGACGAGGGCGAGGCGTACGCGCAGCGTCTACGCGCCGCCGGCGTTCCCGTCACGCTCGTGCGCTACGACGGGCTGATTCACGGCTTCTACCGGATGCCTGCCGCGATCGGACGCGCGCGGGAGGCGCTCGGCGCCTCGGCCGCCGCGCTGCGCTCGGCACTCGCGCAGGGCTAGACCGGGAGGGAGGGTCGCCGCAGCACCCTCCGCTCCCGTTGCGGGTACCCTAGCCGGAGCTTGCGACGCGTGCAACGCGCCGGCCGGCGCCGGCCCCGCTCCTATGATTCGCGCTCCGGCGAGCCGAAAGGAGCGAGGACGATGGCGAGTGTGGCCCTGCGCGCGATGGCGGCGGCGGATCGGGCCGAGGTGGCCGAGCTGATCTGCGTCTCGATGAACACCTGGGACATCCTGCACGGGCTCGCGCCCGGGCGGTTCGGCGGCGGCCCGGCGCAGACCGCGCTCTTCTCGCACGTCTACGAGCGTCTCGATCCCGGCCACTGCCTCGTCGCCGAGAGCCCCGACAACGGCAGGCTCGCGGGGTCCTGCTACTGGCGGGAGCGCGAGACGCACCTCGCGCTCGGGATCATGAACGTCCACCCGAACTACTTCGGCCGCGGCGTCGCCCGCAGCCTGCTCGAGGTCGTGGTCGCGCGCGCCGCCGAGGCAGGGAAGCCCCTCCGGCTCGTCTCCTCGGTCATGAACCTCGATTCGTTCTCGCTCTACAACCGAGCCGGGTTCGTGCCGAGCCTCCTCTACCAGGACTTCCTCGTGACCGTTCCCGAGGCCGGGTGCGGTGTCCGCCCGCCCGGGCTCGAGCGTGTCCGCGACGCCACGCTCGACGACGTCGAGGCGATCGCGGCGCTCGAGCTCGACGTCAGCGGGATCAGCCGGCGCCAGGACTACCGCTACTTCATCGAGAACGGGGACGGCTTCTGGCACGCGCTCGTCTACGACGGTCCCGGGGGCGGGATCGACGGCTTCCTCGCATCGGTCTGTCACCCGCTCTTCGACGAGCTCGGCCCCGGCTTCACCCGCACGGAGGAGCAGGCAGCGGCGCTGCTGGTCGCCCAGCTCGACCGCCGCCCCGGCGCGACGACGCTCGCGCTCGTCCCGACCGAGCGCCCGGGCCTCGCGCGGCTGCTCTACTCGCTCGGCGGACGCAACTGCGAGCTGCACGCCGCCCAGGTGCTCGGTCACGCGGAGCCGTTCCGGGGCGTCAGCCTGCCGACGTTCCTGCCCGAGACCGGCTAGCGGTGCCGGTTCTGCTCACGGGAGCGACGGGGTTTCTCGGCCGTCAACTCGTCCCGCTCCTGCTCGAGCGGGGAGAGACGCTGCGGGCGTACGTCCGGCCGGGCACGCGGGCGGACGGGCTGGCCGGGCCGGGGGTCGAGGTCGTCCGCGGGGAGCTCGGCGACCGGGACGCCCTCGCGCGCGCCGGCGCGGGTTGCCGTCTCGTCTACCACCTCGCCGGTCTCGTCGCGCACGAGCGCCGCGACCTCGAGCGCCTGCGGGCCGTCAACGTCGAGGGCGTGCGGTCGCTGCTCGCCGCTGCCGAGCCCGGGGCCCGGATCGTGCACGTGTCGAGCGTCGCCGCGGTCGGGCCGGCATCCGGGCCGGATCGGCCCGCCGACGAGGAGAGCCCTTTCCCGGGCCTCGCCGAGCGACTCGTCTACGCCGCGACGAAGCGGGAGGGCGAGCAGGTCGCGCTCGCCGCCGCCCGGGCCGGGCGGGACGTGGTCGTGGCGAGCCCCGGCTTCCTGATCGGCCCCGGCGACGTCTACGGCGTCTCGACGTGGCCGGTGCGTCGCTACCTGCAGGGCACGCTGCGCGTGCACGTGCCCGGTGGGCTCAGCTACGTCGACGTGCGTGACGTCGCCGCCGCCCTCGTCACGCTCGCCGAGCGCGGCCGCGCTGGCGAGCGAACGATCCTGACGAGCAGGGAGGGGAACCTCTCGCACGAGCAGTTCTTCCGCCGGGTCGCCGAGGTGACCGGGGTGCGCCGGCGCATGGTCGGGCTGCCACCGCGCGCCGCCGTGCTCGCGGCCCGCGCCGTACCCTGGCCGGTGCGGCCGGGCGAGGTGGCCGCGGCCGCGCACTGGTGGTTCTACGACCCCGCCAAGGCGGAGCGGGAGCTCGGACTCGTCACGCGCCCGCTCGACGAGACGATCGCCGCCACAGCCGCGCAGTACCGCTGAGCGCGGGGGCGGTCGCCCCTACGTCATCGGCACCTGGCGCAGGACCTTCGGCTCGATCCGATCGAGGATCTCCGGCAGGCTCTCGCCGGTCGCCGTGATCCCGTGGTTTCTCAGGCCGATCACCGCGTGCACCGGGTCGGGCTCGCGGGCGAGCAGGTCGGCGACGCTGCGGGCAAGCTCCTCCGTGCCGCACGGATAGTTGACGTCGGTCGCCTGGATCCCCTCCATCCAGGCGTGGACGTGCAGGATCGCGCCGACGCCCGGGTGGGCCTGGTAGATCATCCAGTGCTCGATCGCGTCGACCGACACGCGCCGCGGCTCGACGTCCGGGGGGACGCTCAGCACGATCCGCCCGCTCGCCTCGTCGTAGTCGGAGACGAGCAGGATGTCGCGACCGGCGATCTCGAGCTTCGACTTGTCGACACCGCTCGCGCTCATCCAGAAGCGGCGCGCGTCCTTGCGGGCGGAGAGGTTGCCGTAGGAGAGCCCGCCGATCCCGTAGAGGCGCTTGACCTGGCGCAGCTCGCGCTCGTCGAGGAGGTCCTCGATCGGGAACGGGGCGGGGAGGAGGTCGAGGTCGCCGAGCCGCCGGCCGGCCTCCTTGACCTGCTCCACGATCTCGTCGCCCGGCCACAGCTCCGGCTCGAGGTCGGTCCGGAACTCGTTGTCGATCACGAGCCGGGCGGTCGCGAGCGGCAGCAGCCGCTCGATCACCCCGTCGGCGAGCCCGGCCTCCCCGTCGCGGGCCTCGACGCCGTAGTGCCCGCGCTCCATGGTCGTGAACCACACGCCCCGATCGGGCACGTAGCAGAGCACGATGTTCGCGAGCGCCCGGACGAGCATCGGGTAGTTCGTCTGGAGCACGTCCGCGGGCACGTCCGGCAGCTCGTGGATCGCCGCCACGAACGTGCCCCTCGCCCCGCGGCGGTACGGCTTCGGGTCGCTCGTGTCAACGAGATTCAGGACGAGATCGGGTTCGTCGCCGTCCGCGGCGGGCGAGAAGCCGGCCCGGTCGAGCGCCGCCGCGAGCTCGCCGGCGAACCGCTCGAACGCGGGCGATGTCGCCTGTCCCCAGAGCCTGTAGGTCATCTGTCCCTCTCCTCCCCCGATGCGCGGGCACGGCCCGCTCGCCGGGTCGAAGTGTAGGCCAAGCGACGCCGGCGGCGACGGCGCGGGCTCGCTCGCCGGCGAGCGGCGGCGGAGCTAGTATCGGTCGCGACGATGCGCAACCCGTTCCGCTCGGAGCGTGACGCGTTCCTGGCCGCCGTCGGGCTGGCGGCGCTCGTGGCGGCCGCCGTGCTCGTCGGGCTCGCGAGCCGCACGGCAGCGTACGTGCTCCTCGCTGCCGGGCTCGGCGCGGCGGCGGGCGCGCTCGTCGTGCTCGGCCGCCGGGAGCGAGGCCCCGGCACGCTGCGAACGGCGGCGGCGGAGGGGCCGCACGAGCGCGACCGGCGCCGGACGCATCGGGTGCTCGTGGTCGCGAACGAGACGCTCGAGGGCGACGAGCTGCGCCGGGAGCTGATGACGCGCGTGGAGCTGTGGCCCGAGCTCTTCGTCGTCGCGCCCGTGCTCGCCTCGCGGACGCACCTCTGGACGAACGACACGGATCGCGAGTACGGGGAGGCGACAAGGCGCCTCGACGCGACGCTCGCCTGGGCGGCGGAGCACGGTCTGGCCGCGCACGGCACGGTCGGCGACGAGGATCCGGTGATCGCCGTCGCCGACGCGCTCAGGCGGTTCGAGGCGGACGAGGTCGTGGTCGCGACGCACCCGCCGGGCCGGTCGTCGTGGCTCGAGCAGCGGGTCGTCGAGCGCATCGGAGCGGAGCTCGACCTCCCGCTCACGCACGTCGTCGTCGAGCTCGCGCGGGAACGAGAGGCCAGCGGACGGGGACGCGCGGGCTAGCGTGGCCGCCGGAAGCGCCCGCGCGGCGACCGGCGACCGGAAGCGGTCGCGGCGATCGATGTGGGGGCCGGACTCGTCCGGCCCGCATCCCGGCCCGGTTCCCGCTGCTCGGACCGAGCTGGGCGGGACAAATCCCGCCCCTACATCCGGGCAGGACGGGTCCCGCCCCCACCATCCCCGCGTGCCCCCGCGAGGCGCCGAGAGACCGCGCGTTAGATGATCCCGTGGCGGCGGGCCTCCGCCACCGCTTCCAGTTGCGAATGGCAGCCGAGCCGGCCGAGGGTCGCCCGGATGTGGTTTCTGACGGTCGTCTCCGAGAGGCCGAGGCGCTCGGCGATCGAGCCCGCGCGGACGCCCTCGGAGAGCAGGCGCAGGATCTCCCGCTGGCGTGCGGTCAGGACCGGCTCGCCGTTCCCCGCGGCTGTCACCATCCCGGGGGCGGGCGCTTCCTCCGGGGCGTGCTGGAGCAGGTGCACGAGCGTTCGCCGCGAGCCGCCGCCGAGTACGAGCGTGGAGAGGACGACTCGCTGCGGCCCCCTGGCCGTCGCGATCGAGAGGGTGCACCCGGCCACGGGCTCCCCCGCGAGGGCCCTGCGCGCGCGCTCGCAGCCGGGTCCGCACACGGGCAGCCCGTCGTCGTCCCGGCCCTGCAGGACCTCGTAGCAGCGCCGCCCGAGCGCCCGCTCGGGCGGAATGCCCGTCAGCTCCGCGGCCGCCGCGTTCCAGGCGACGACCCGCAGCTCGCTGTCGATGGCGAGCAGCGCGTCCCCGGACGAGACCGCGGGCGTCGCGGGCGGGGTCGGCGACACCCATTCGTTCCTAATCGCACTAGTCGTGCTACAAAACACTACGCAGCCCGGCGTACCTGGCCTTGACCAAAAATGATTACTCTGCCACTGACAAAAACTGATCAGGGAGCGCCTCGCGCGTGGCGATAGCGTGCCGGTGAAGGTCGACCGATTCCGGGAGGGAACGCTGTGGGGGAGGATGAGCAGGGGTACTGGGCCGCGCGGATGCGCGCCACCGCCCCGCCGGCGGCAGCCTGCCTGCCGGGTCTTCGCCTCTTTGCACCCGTGCGCACAGGAGGTACGCGTCTTGGCTAGATCCGTCCGGCGTCCGCTCGCGCTCGCGCTGCTCGCGGGCGCGCTGCTCGTCTGCTCGAGCGGGCCAGCGCTCGCCCAGGCGGACGAGGGCGAGGCCCTCTTCCAGGAGAAATGCAGCGGCTGCCACACGATCGGCGGAGGAGCCCTCGTCGGCCCCGATCTCCAGGGTGCCGTCGACCGGCGCGGCGGCCCCGACGCGACCGCCGCCTTCATCGTCGATCCGGCCGGTACGGCGATGCCGAACCTCGGCGTCACGGCCGATCAGGCGGCCGCGATCGTGGCCTTCCTCTCGGCCTCCGCAGCCCCCCCCGAGACGCCTCCGACGGAGACGGCACCTCCCGAGACCGCGCCGGCGCCCGGCACGGGGGACGCCGTCCGCGGCAAGAACCTGTTCGAGGGGCGCAGCGACTTCGACGGCGGCGGCCCCGCCTGCCTCTCCTGCCACAGCGTGGCGGGGATCGGGGCGCTCGGCGGTGGCGCCCTCGGTCCCGACCTCACCGGCGCGTTCGCGAAGTACAACGGCGAGACCGGGCTCGTGGCGTCCCTGACGACCGTCGCGTTCCCGACCATGCAGCCGGTCTACACTGGCGCGCCGATCACGGAGCAGGAGGCGCGCGACCTCGCGGCGTTCCTCGCCGAGGCGCCCCAGGCGACCCGCCCCGGCGGGTCGGCCTGGAAGCTGTTCGTCCTCTCCATCGGCGGCGTCGCGGCGTTCGCCGCCTTCGCCCTGCTCGTCTGGCGGAGCCGGCTCGCAGGGGTGCGCCGGCCCCTCTTGCGTCGTCTCAACCCCCGGCAGAAGTGAGGATCACGTGGGCTGGATTCAGGACCTCGTAAACCCCAAGACCCGTCAGTGGGAGGAGTTCTACCGCAACCGCTGGCAGCACGACAACGCGATCCGCTCCACCCACGGCGTCAACTGCACGGGCGGGTGCTCGTGGATGGTCTACGTCAAGGACGGCATCGTCACGTGGGAGATGCAGGCGCTCGACTACCCGCTGCTCGAGTCGAGCCTGCCGCCGTACGAGCCGCGCGGCTGCCAGCGCGGGATCTCCGCCTCCTGGTACGTCTACAGCCCGATCCGGGTCAAGTACCCCTACATGCGCGGCGCCCTGATGGACTTCTGGCGCGAGGCGCGCGAGCGCTACCAGAGCCCGATCGAAGCGTGGAAGTCGATCGTCGACGACCCCGAGAAGCGCGCCCGCTACCAGCGCGCCCGCGGCAAGGGCGGCTTCCGGCGCACGACCTGGGACGAGGTGCTCGAGCTGATCTCGGCCGCCCTCCTGCACACGGCGCAGAAATGGGGCCCCGACCGAGTCTTCGGCTTCTCGCCGATCCCGGCCATGTCCTACCTCTCCTACGCCGGCGGGTCGCGCTTCCTCCAGCTCTTCGGCGGCGTCAACATGAGCTTCTACGACTGGTACGCCGACCTGCCGAACGCGTTCCCCGAGATCTGGGGCGACCAGACGGACGTGTGCGAGTCGGCCGACTGGTTCAACTCGAAGTTCATCGTCTCGATGGGCTCGAACCTGAACATGACGCGGACGCCCGACGTCCACTTCATCTCGGAGGCGCGGCACGAGGGCGCGAAGTTCGTCGTCATCGCCCCCGACTTCAGCCAGGTCGCGAAGTACTCCGACTGGTGGATTCCGGTCGAGGCGGGTCAGGACACCGCGCTCTGGCTCGCCGTCAACCACGTGATCCTGAAGGAGTTCCACGCCGACCGGCGGGTCGAGTACTTCGCCGACTACCTCAAGCGCTACACGGACAGCTCCTTCCTGGTCGAGCTGGTCGAGGACGAGGACGGGCTCAGGCCCGGGCAGTTCCTGCGCGCCGAGCGCGTCTCCCGCTACGCGCAGGTCGAGAACGCGGACTGGAAGATGCTGGTCTGGGACGGCCCGAACGGCGACGTGCGGCTGCCCAAGGGCACGGTCGGGTTCCGCTGGGGCAAGGAGATGGGCAAGTGGAACCTGAAGCTCGAGGACGGGGTCGACGACAGCCCGATCGATCCGGTGATCTCGTTCTTCGAGGCCGACGGCGGCGAGGTCGCCCAGGTCGCGTTCCACGAGTTCGCCGAGCACAAGACGGTGCTGCGCGGCGTACCCGCTCGCGCGATCGAGACGGCTGACGGCGGCCGCGTGCTCGTCGCCACCGTCTTCGACCTGCTGATGGCCCAGATGGGCGTCGGCCGCGGTCTCCCCGGTGCGTACCCGGCCAGCTACGACGAGGTCGGGCCCTACACGCCGGCGTGGCAGGAGAGCTACACCGGCATCGGTCGCGACACGGTGATCCAGCTCGCCCGGGAGTTCGCCGGCACCGCCGAGGCGACGAGGGGCAAGTCGATGATCATCATCGGCGCCTCGATCAACCACTGGTACAACAACAACCTCTCCTACCGCGCCCCGATCACGGCGCTGATTCTCTGCGGCTGCTGCGGCGTCAACGGCGGCGGCATGAACCACTACGTCGGCCAGGAGAAGCTGACGCTCGAGGCGCCGTGGAAGAGCCTCGCGTTCGCCTTCGACTGGCAGAAGCCGCCGCGGCTGCAGCAGTCACCGACGTGGCACTACGTCAACTCGGACCAGTGGCGCTACGAAGGGGACTTCACCGACTACGCCCCGATCCCGCCGAGAACGAAGTGGGCGAAGGGCCACGCCATGGATCTCGAGGCGAAGGCCGTGCGCATGGGCTGGATGCCCTACTACCCCCAGTTCAACCGCAACCCGGTCGAGCTGGTCGAGGAGGCCGAGCGCTCCGGCGCACGGACGTCCGAGGGGATCGTCGAGTGGCTGCGCGACAAGCTGAAGGACGGCTCGGTCAGGTTCGCCGTCGACGACCCGGACGCGGAGGAGAACTGGCCCCGGATCTGGATGGTCTGGCGCGGCAACGCGCTCATGTCGAGCGCGAAGGGCCACGAGTTCTTCCTCCGCCACTACCTCGGAACCCACGACAACGTCGTCGCGGAGGAGCACGCGAAAGACCGGGTCAAGACGGTCACGTATCGCGATCCGGCGCCGCGCGGGAAGATGGACCTGATCGTCGACATCAACTTCCGGATGGACACGACGGCGCTCTACTCGGACATCGTCCTGCCGACCGCGACGTGGTACGAGAAGAACGACCTCAACACGACCGACCTGCACTCGTTCGTCCACCCGCTCTCGGCGGCCGTGCCGCCCGTGTGGGAGTCGAAGTCGGACTGGGAGATCTGGAAGGCGATCGCGAAGCAGGTGTCCGAGCTCGCGCCCGGGGTCTTCGAGCGCGGCAAGACCCGCGACGTGGTCGCGAGCCCGCTCGCCCACGACACGCCGGACGAGCTCGCGCAGCCGCAGGTGCTCGACTGGAAGCTCGGCGAGTGCGACGCGATCCCGGGCAAGACGATGCCGCACCTGCGCCTCGTCGAGCGTGACTACGCGAACCTCCACAATCGCTTCATCTCGCTCGGCCCGAACATCCGCACGGACGGGATCAACGGGCACGGGGTGCACATCCCGGTCGCGAAGTTCTACGACGAGCTGCTCGAGAACCCGGTCGGGGGCTCCCCCGACATGCGCCACCTGCGCTGCGTCGAGTGGGGCGGGGAGAAGTACCCGAGCGTCGAGGACGCGCTCGACGCGGCCAATGCCCTGCTCTACCTGGCGCCCGAGACGAACGGAGAGGTCGCGCACGTCGCGTTCGCGGCGGAGGAGCCGCGCACGGGCCTGACGCTGACCGACCTGGCCGAGGGCAACCGCAACGTGCGGATGACGTTCGCCGATCTGACGGCGCAGCCGCGCCGGACGCTGATCAGCCCTTGCTGGACCGGGATGGTCAACGACGGGCGCGCCTACGCGGCCTGGTGTCTGAACGTCGAGCGCCTCGTCCCGTGGCGCACGCTCGGCGGGCGCCAGCACCTGTACGTCGACCACCCCTACTACCTCGACTTCGGGGAGCACCTGCCGACGTACAAGCCGAAGCTGAATCCCCGCCTGACGGGCGACATCGTCAACAGCCCGACCGACGAGCGGGACTGCCTCGTGCTCAACTTCATCACGCCGCACGGGAAGTGGCACATCCACTCCACCTACTCGGACAACCACCGGATGATGACCCTCTCCCGCGGCGTCGAGCCCTGCTGGATCAACGACAAGGACGCCGAGAAGGCGGGCATCGTCGACAACGACTGGGTCGAGGTCTACAACGACAACGGGGTGATGGTCACCCGGGCGGCGGTCTCCGCCAGGGTGCAGTCCGGGACGTGCATGATCTACCACGCGCCCGAGCGGACGCTGTCGATCCCCAAGTCGCAGGTGCGCGACAAGCGCCGGGGCGGCGGCCACAACAGCCTCACCAGGACACGCATCAACCCGGTGGAGCTGGCCGGCGGCTACGCCCAGTTCACGTACGGGTTCAACTACTGGGGCCCGATCGGCGTCTTCACGCGGGACACCTACGCGGTCGTCAAGAAGCTGAAGAGGCTGGAGTGGTGATGGCCGGCTCGAACGGAGGAGGGGCGAGAGCGATGGACATCCGGGCGCAGGTCTCGATGGTGTTCCACCTCGACAAGTGCATCGGGTGTCACACCTGCTCGATTGCCTGCAAGAACATCTGGACCGACCGCAAGGGGTCGGAGTACATGTGGTGGAACAACGTCGAGACGAAGCCGGGCACCGGCTACCCGACGCTGTGGGAGGACCAGCAGAAGTACCGCGGCGGCTGGGAGCGCGAGGGCGAGGGCAAGCTGAGCCTGAAGCTCCAGGGCCGAGGGCGGGCGCTCGGGAACATCTTCGCCAACCCGTACCTGCCCACGATCGACGACTACTACGAGCCGTGGACGTACGACTTCGACGAGCTGTTCAACGCGCCCGAGGGGGACGACCAGCCGACAGCGCGCCCGGTCTCGATGATCACCGGCGAGCCGATCGACATCGAGGCCGGCCCGAACTGGGACGACGACCTCGGCGGCTCGACGATCTACGCGGCGAACGACCCGAACCTGGAGGGGCTCTCGAGCGCCGAGCGGGCGGAGCTGAACGAGCTCGAGCGGATGGTGTTCTTCTACCTGCCGCGCATCTGCAACCACTGCGCGAACCCGGGCTGCGTCGCGGCCTGCCCCGCCGGCGCGATCCACAAGCGCGGCGAGGACGGGATCGTGCTCCTGAACCAGGAGAAGTGCCGGGCCTGGCGCATGTGCATCTCCGGCTGCCCGTACAAGAAGACGTACTACAACTGGGCGACCGGGAAGTCCGAGAAGTGCATCCTCTGCTACCCGCGGCTCGAGAGCGGCCATGCCCCCGCGTGCTTCCACTCCTGCGTCGGGCGGATCCGCTACCTCGGTCTCGTCCTCTACGACGCCGCGGCGATCAAGGACGCCGCGGCCCACCCCGACGAGGAGCTGGTCGAGGCCCAGCGCGACCTGATCAAGGACCCGTTCGACCCGGAGATCATCGCGCTCGCGCGGGCGAACGGGATCACGCCCGACCAGATCAAGGCGGCGCAGGACTCGCCGGTCTACAAGTTCGTGAAGGTCTGGAAGCTGGCGCTGCCGCTGCACGCGGAGTTCCGGACGCTGCCGATGCTCTTCTACGTGCCGCCGATGCTGCCCGTGCTCGCGAGCATGAAGAACGGACGCTACGACGTCGACGGGGCGAACGGCAACGGCGGCACGGAGGCGACCGGGCTGCCGTCGATCTCGAACCTCGAGCAGAGCCGGATGCCGCTGCGCTACATGGCGAGCCTGTTCTCCGCCGGCAACGAGGCGATCGTCGCCGAGGTCTACCGCAAGCTGCACGCGGTGCGGGTGCACATGCGCCAGCAGAAGGTCGGCAACATCCCGGAGAGCGAGGTCGCCGAGGCGCTCGGCGCCGCCGGGATCACCGCCGACGTGGCCGAGGCGATCTACCGCCTGACCTCGATGCCGACGTTCCAGGAGCGTTTCGTGATCCCGCCGCTCCTGCGCGACCAGGCGTTCGAGGCCCAGCTCGGCGATCCGTTCACGCAGAAGCGCGAGGGCGGCTTCGGCTTCCGAGCCGCCCCGGAGCGGCGGTGGTAGCGGTGGCGCACGAGACGCTCGGACGCGCGGTCACGGGGGCGTTCGCGGATGTGCTCGACTACCCGCGCGGGCCGCTCGCTGCCCTCGTTGCCCGTTGCGAGGCGGCGGCCTCGGCCAGCCCGGAGGCGGTCGCTCTCCTCGCCGGGTTTCGCGAGTTCGCGGAGTCGGCGGGCCTCGGCGAGCTCCAGGAGGCGTACACGAGGGCGTTCGACCTCGACAGCATGTCCGACCTCGAGCCGACCTGCTACCCGTACGTCGGCCACGTGCTCTTCGACGACAACCACAAGCGCAGCGCGTTCCTGGTCGGGCTGAACGAGCGCTACGGCGAGCACGGCTTCAGCGCGGGGACGGAGCTTCCGGATCACCTGGTGGTGCTCCTGCGCTTCGTCGCCTCCTGCGAGGACGCGGCGCTCGCCGAGGAGCTGCTCGACGAGGCGATCATGCCGGCGCTCGGGCGCCTGGTGGGGAAGCTCGACGCCGAGGCTGTGCCGGAGACCGGGCGCGAGCGCTACCAGCTCGTGCTGCGGGCGCTCTGGCTGGCGCTCGGGGTGAGGCAGCGGCCGGCCCGTGCCGGCTCGGAAGCGAACGAGTTGGTGCTGAGCCGAAACGGCCGGGACTGAGGAGGCAGACTCGATGAACACGTTCCTGTTCGCGGTGATCCCGTACCTGGCGGTGGGCATCGCCGTCGTCGGCGGCATCGCCCGCTACCGCTGGGATCGCTTCTCCTACTCGAGCCAGTCCTCGCAGTTCCTCGAGAGCCGCACGCTCTTCTGGGGCTCGGTCGCGTGGCATTACGGCGTGCTCGCCGTGCTCGGGGCCCACGTGCTCGCGCTCATGTTCTGGGATGCGTGGGGAAAGATGCTCTCCGGCCCGACCCGCCTCTACTCGTTCGAGGTCGCGGGCCTCGCTCTCTCCTGGCTCGCGTTCGGCGGGCTCGCGTTCCTGCTCTGGCGCCGCCTCACGAACAGCCGCATCCGCACGGTCACGTCGCCGATGGACTGGGTGCTGCTCGTGCTCCTGCTCGGCCAGGTGGCGCTCGGGATCTGGATGGCGCTCGGCTACCGCTGGGGCTCCGACTGGTACCTGCACACGATCGTGCCGTGGATCCACTCGCTGTTCGCGCTCAACCCGAAGGTGAGCTACGTGATCGCGCTCCCGGACGTCGTCAAGGCGCACGCGGTGCTCGGGTTCTTCCTGATGGCGCTCTTCCCGTTCACGCGGCTCGTCCACGTCGTGACGGTGCCGATTACGTACCTCTGGCGCCCCTACCAGGTCTACCTCTGGAACCGGAGGGCCTCCCGCCAGGAGCGCTAGGAGCGCGCCCGCACGCGCGCTCGGTCACGAGGCGCCGCGCTCGCTGATTCCCGCTTCGCGGATAACTACGGAGCGGGAATCAGCGAGGCCGCGGATGCCGCCCTCGCCCGCTGCCCGTACCGTCGCTCTTGGCGGTGTTCCCTGCCGAAGGAGGAGCGATCGTGGTACGGACCGGACAGCTCGGCGATGCGAAGGCGGCAACCCGTGTGCTCGTGCTCTCGACCGCCGGGTTCACGCTCTTTTTCGCCGTCTGGGTCATGTTTGCCGTCGTCGGCATCCCGCTGCGCAAGGAGCTCGGGCTCTCCGACGGCGAGTTCGCGCTGCTCGCAGCGATCCCGATCTTCACCGGCTCGATCCTGCGCGTTCCGATCGGGATCCTCACCGACAAGGTCGGCGGCCGGATCGTCTTCAGCGCGCTGCTTCTGATCACCGCGGTGCCGACGTTCCTGATCAGTCGCGCCGACAGCTACACGCAGCTCGTCGTGCTCGCGTTCTTCATGGGCCTCGCCGGCGTCTCCTTCGCCGTCGGGATCGCCTGGACCTCCGCGTGGTGGCCGCAGGAACGCCAGGGCTTCGCGCTCGGGACGTTCGGTGCCGGCAACGTCGGCGCCTCGGTCACGAAGCTGCTCGCCCCGACGCTCGTGACGCTCATCGCTGCCGGCGGCATCGCCGGCGGCGCCATCCCCGGCGGCTGGCGGTTCGTGCCGTTCGTGTACGCGATCGCGCTCGTCGCGATGGCGGTCGCCGTCTGGCTCCTCGCTCCGGCGCCCGATCTGCGGCCCGCACGCGGCCGCACGACGCGGGAGCTCCTGGAGCCGCTCAAGATCGTGCGGGTCTGGCGCTTCGGCCTCTACTACGTCGTGGTTTTCGGCGCGTACGTGGCGCTGTCGCTCTGGCTGCCGAAGTACTACGTCGACGTGTACGGCTACGAGCTGCGCACCGCCGGCTTCCTGACCGCGCTCTTCATCTTCCCGGCGAGCCTCCTGCGCCCGCTCGGCGGCTGGCTCTCCGACCGGGTCGGCGCCCGCAGCGTGACCTACGCGTCCTTCATCGTCATGATCCTCGCGCTCGCCGGGCTCTCGTTCTCCCTCGGCGTCGTCCTCTTCACCGTGCTCGTCGTGATCGTGGGCGTGACGATGGGGATCGGCAAGGCGTCGGTCTACAAGTACATCCCCGACTACTTCCCCCGCGACGTGGGCGCGGTCGGCGGCCTTGTGGGCGCGGTCGGCGGCCTCGGCGGGTTCGTCTTGCCGCTCCTCTTTGCCTGGGCGCAGGGCTGGACCGACAGGCCGCAGAGCACGTTCGTCGTGCTCCTGATCGTCTGCGTGGTCAGCCTGCTCTGGCTGCACGGCGTCGTCATGCAGCTCCGCCGCCGCGAGCGCGACGAGGTGGGCGGCGTGGGGAACGCGACCGGGGTCGCGCGGTGACGGGCGCGACCGCCGTCGCCGAGCCGGCTCGCGCCGGCGCCTCCTGGCTCGAGCGCTGGGAGCCCGAGGACGAGACGTTCTGGGAGACGCGTGGGAAGGCGATTGCCTGGCGCACGCTCGCGATCACGACCGCGAACCTGACGATGGCGTTCGCGACCTGGTTCCTCGTCAGCGCGCTCGTCGTCCGGCTCGGCAAGCTCGGCTTCGACCTCTCGACCACCCAGAAGTTCTGGCTCACCGCCATGCCCGGCCTCGCGGGCGGGACGTTCCGGATCGTCCACACGTTCCTCTGCCCGCTCTACGGCACGCGCCGCGTCGTCAGCCTCTCGACCGCCTCGCTGCTCCTGCCGCTCATCGGCTGGTTCTTCGCCGTGCAGAACTCCGGCACGCCGTACTGGGTGCTGCTCGCGCTCGCGTTCCTGGCGGGGCTCGGCGGCGGCAACTTCTCCTCCTTCATGCCCTCGACCAGCCTCTTCTTCCCCAAGCGCCTCCAGGGGACCGCGCTCGGGATCCAGGCGGGGATCGGGAACTTCGGCGTCAGCCTCGTCCAGTTCCTGACCCCCTGGGTGATCGGCTTCGCGATGATCGGCAGCGCCCAGGTCAACACCGAGACCGGCAAGGACGCCTGGCTCCAGAACGCCGCCTTCATCTGGATCCCGCTCGTGGCCTTCCTCGCGCTCGTCGCCTGGCTGCGCCTGAAGAGCGTGCCCGTGCGCGCGAACGTGCGCGAGCAGTTCGACATCTTCGGCGAGAAGCACACCTGGCTGATGACGTCGCTCTACTTCATGACGTTCGGCTCCTTCGCCGGGTTCTCCGCCACCTTCCCGCTCCTGATCGACAAGGTCTACGGCGGCTTCGACGACGCGCCCGACCCGCTCACGTACGCGTTCCTCGGCCCGCTCGTCGGCTCGGCAGCTCGCGTCGCCGCGGGACCGCTGTCCGACAAGTTCGGGGGCGGCAGGCTGACCCAGATCTCGGGGATCGGGCTGATCGGCTGCGCGGTCGGGGTCTGCTTCTTCCTGACGCCCTCCTCGACCGATCAGTTCACCTGGTTCGTACTGTGCATGATCGGGCTCTTCTTCTTCTCGGGGATCGGCAACGCGTCCACGTTCAAGCAGATGCCGATGATCTTCGAGCCGCGCCAGGCGGGCGGGGTGATCGGCTGGACCGCCGCGATCGCTGCGTACGGGCCGTTCATCTTCTCGGTCGCGATCGCGGCCGTGATCAGCGCCGCCGGCGACCCGATCCCGTTCTTCATCGGCGCCGCCGTCTTCTACGCAGCGAACGTCGCCATCAACTGGTGGTACTACCTGCGCGGGGGCGCCGAGCGTCCCTGCTGAGGGAGCGGGCCCGCCGTCAGGCGTCGAGGATGCCGAGGCGGCGGGCCTTCGCCACCGCCTCGAGCTGCGAGTGGCTCGCGAGCTGCGTGAGGATCCCGCGGATGTGGTTTCGGATCGTCGTCTCGGACAGGTGGAGGCGCGAGGCGATCACCTTCGCGGGGACGCCGTCGGCGAGCAGGCCGAGGATCTCGCGCTGACGTGCGGTCAGCGGCGGCGGCGCCGATCTTCCGGGCTGGTCTGGGGTCCCGGCGGTGTCCTGGCCGTTTCGCATCAGGTGCAGGAACTGGGGCTCCTCGCCGCCGCGTACGGCGATCGTCGTGATCGACACCCGCTTCCTGCCGTTGCCGGCCCGGATCCAGAGCTCGCGCGTCGGGACGGGCCAGCCCTCGCGGGCGAGGCGGGCGTTCGAGCAGCCCGCGTGGCACTCGATCCCGCCGCGTTCGTCGGTTGCGCAGAGGACCTCCCAGCAGAAGCGGCCGACGACGTCGGCGGCTGCGACGCCCGTGAGCGACTCCGCGGCCTCGTTCCAGGCGGTCACGCGTAGGTCGGCGTCGAACGCCATCAGCGCCTCGCCGCTGCGGAACTCGACCGCCGAGTCCGTCTCGGGAGCGAGCTGGTGGAGCGCGACGACGGGGCGCGCCGCGGGCTCCGGCCCGGAATCGTCCTGCCGAAGCGCGCGCGCGGTGTTTCGCCGTCCTGTCGCCACCCTCGCCTCCCCGAAGGCCCCGGCTGCTCGCGGCGGCGCCGCGAGAGCGCGAGGCACCGGCTTCACCCCAGCATAGCCGGCCCGCCCACCGCTCGCTCGGGCAGCCGTTGGGATCGTCGCGAGCAACCGCAATGATCAGGATGGATCAGGGAGGCGCCGCCGCGCGCTAGGGTACGGGCGTGACCCTCCCAACTGCGCAGGTGCCCGGCCGCCCTCCGCTCGTCGTCGCCTGGGAAGTGACCCGGGCCTGCCCGCTCGCCTGCCGGCACTGCCGCGCGGCGGCCCAGCACCACGCCCACCCGGCCGAGCTCACGTACGACGAGGGGGTTGCGTTCATGCGCGACCTCGCCTGCGGCTATCCCGGTGCGGTCTTGATCCTGACCGGGGGCGAGCCGCTGACTCGCGGCGATACGCTCGAGCTGGCGCGAGAGGGGACGCGGCTCGGTCTCTCGATGGCGCTGTCCGTCGACGTCGGCTGGCTGCTCACGCCCGACACCTGCGCCGCGATCCGCGACGCTGGCGTCCAGCGGGTCTCGTTCTCGATCCACTACCCGGACGCCGAGGCGAGCGATCGCTTCTCGAGCACGCCCGGCTTCTTCGAGGCCGCCCTCGAGGGGCTCGCGAACCTGCGCGCGGCCGGGGTTCCCTTCCAGCTCCACACGAGCGTGATGCGCTCGACCGCGCCAGGGCTGGCCGAGCTCTATGCGCTTGCCGAGCGAATCGGCGCGGCCGGCTGGGAGCTCTTCTTCCTCGTCCCGACCGGGCGAGGCAGCCTGCTCGCCGGCGAGGAGTTGCCGCCGGACGAGCAGGAGCGCGTGCTGACGTGGCTCTACGACCTGCAGCGCACGGCGCCGTTCCCCGTCAAGCAGATCTGCGCGCCGCACTTCAGGCGCGTCGAGGCCCAGCAGGCGCACGAGCGCGGCGAGCGGCGCTCGGCCCGGGTGACGAAGCGGCTGTCTGTGCTGTCGCGCGGCTGCCTGTCGGGGAACGGGTTCTGCTTCGTCTCCCACGTCGGCGACGTCTGCGGCTGCGGCTTCCTGCCGCTCTCGGTCGGCAACGTCCGCGACCGCTCGTTCTCCGCGCTCTACCGCGAGGCGCCGCTGTTTCAGGCGTTTCGTGACCCCCAGCGGCTGGGTGGGGCCTGCGGTGCCTGCGAGTACCGGGTGCTCTGCGGCGGCTGTCGTGCCCGCGCGTACGCCGCGACCGGCGATCCGCTCGCGGAGGAGCCGGACTGCGCGTGGGAGCCTGCCGGGTGGCAGCGGGCGGAGCGGGCGGCTCAGGGAGGCCGGGCGTGAGCAGAGCCCCCGAGCTCGCGGTCGTGTACGCCTGCTCGGGCAGCTCCAACGTCGCCCAGCTCGCGAACGCGATCGCCGTCAGGCTCGACCGCGCTGGGCTCGCCGACATGTCGTGCATCGCCGGCGTCGGCGGGGACGTGAAGCCGCTCGTGCGGCGCGCGACCACGTCGCCGCGCGTCGTCGCGCTCGACGGCTGCCCGCTCGCCTGTTGCGAGCGCGTGCTCGCCAGCAAGGGCGTCGCTCCCGAGCGGATCGTCCGGCTGCACCAGCGCGGGTTGCGCAAGCGCCAGCACGCGGACTTCGCAGCCGCCGAGACCGAGCGGGTCTACCGCGACGTGCTCGCCGAGGTCGCCCCGACGCTGCTCGCCGCCGCGCCCGGGCTCGAGCCGCTGCTGGCACGGGAGCTGTCCGAGCGATGAGCGGCATCGATCCGCAGCGCACCGTGGCCGAGCTCGTGATCGAGCGCCCCGCGCGGAGTCGGCTCTTCGAGCAGCTCGGGATCGACTACTGCTGCGGCGGCCGGGCCAGCCTCGCCGCCGCCTGCTCCGAGCGCGGTCTCGAGCCGGCGACCGTCGCGGCGATGCTGGTCGCGTTCGAGCAGGTTTCCGGTGGGGAGGGCGGTGACGAGCGGGACTGGTCGGCGGCGCCCCTGGGCGCGCTCTGCGACCACATCGTCGCCGAGCATCACGGCTACCTGCGCTCGGAGCTGCCGCGGCTCGAGGGGATGCTCGAGCGGGTCGTCCGCGCCCACGGCGAGCGTCACCCGGAGATCGTCGAGACGCGGGACCTCTTCGAGGCGGTCGCGGCCGAGCTCGACACGCACATGCACGTCGAGGAGGAGGTCGTGTTTCCCGTCTGCCGGGGGCTCGACGAGGGCATCGTTCCGGAGCCGTCGGAGCTCGCGGGCTCGATCCGCGCGATGGAGCACGACCACGACCTCACGGGTGCCGCGCTCGTCAGGATGCGCGAGCTGACCGGCGGCTTCGCTCCGCCCGCGGACGCCTGCAACACCTACCGGGCGGCGCTCGAGGGCCTCGTCGCGCTCGAGCGCGACCTGCACCGGCACATCCACGAGGAGAACAACATCCTCTTCCCGCGCGCCCTCGGGCTCGTGGGCGTGTGACCCCGGCGCGGCTGGCCCGACCGGCTAGCGGGGCGTCAGCGCGTCCCTGATCTCGGTCAGGATCCGCACCTCGTCGGTCGGCTCGGCGGGCGGCTCCTCGCCCTGCCGGCGCCGGGCGGCGAGCGCGTTCAGCGGCTTGACGACGAGGAAGAAGATCGCGGCCGCGATGAACGCGAAGGAGAGCAGCGCGTTGATCACGGCGCCGTAGCGGAACGTGCTCTCGTTGATCGTGAAGCTGAGGCCGGAGAAATCGGGCTCGCCGAAGATCGCCGCGATCAGCGGCGTCAGCAGGTTCTCGACCAGCGATGTGATCACGGCGCCGAACGCGGCGCCGAGCACGACGGCGATCGCGAGGTCGACGACGTTGCCCCTCGTGGCGAAATCCCGGAACTCGCGTAGTCCTGTGCGCATGTCGCCTCCTCCCATCCGGATGCCGGTCGAGCGTCTCCCGCCAGCGTACGGGGCGCTCCGGCCGGAGCGGCGTCTACGGCGTGGGGGCGGCGGCGTGGGCGGGCACCGTGACGCGGACGGTGGGGCCGGAGCCCGAGGAATCGACCGAGACCTCGCCGCGGACGATCCGGGCGCGCTCGCGGATCGCCTCGAGCCGCTCGCGGCGGCGCTCCTCGACGCCGTCGTCGCCGACGACGACGGCGAAGCCGCCGGCGGGCACGTCCTCGAGTCGCACCGAGATCCGCCGGGGAGAGCGGCGGGACGCCTGCGTGAGCGCCTCGCGGATGGTCTGGTAGAGAGAGACCTGGGCGCCGGGGACGAGCCGCTCCCCGGCCGCCACGTCCACGGAGACGGGGATGCCGCGGGCGTCCTCGATCTGGTCGGCGAGGGCTCGCACGGCCGCGTCGAAGCCCTGGTCGCGGAGGATCACCGGCTCGATCGCGAACGAGAGATCGCGGAGCGTCTGGATCACCTCGCGCTCCCGCTCGACCGCGACGCGAATCACCCGCTCGGCCTCCGCAGTCTGCCCGTCGGCCAGCGCGGCCAGGGCCGCGTCGTGCATGAGCACGATCCCCGAGAGGGATTGCAACGGCCCGTCGTGGAGGACGAGCGAGAGCCGCCGCCGCTCGTCCTGCTCGGCCGTGACGAGCTGGCCGGCGAGGAGCTCCCGCTCGGCTTCACGCTCGGCCGCCGCCCGCTCCAGGCGGCGGGCGGACGCCCGCTCGCGGCGGCGGGCCGCGCAGGTCGCCCCGACGGCTCCCGCGAGCGCGCCCAGGAGCGCGCTAGTCGATGATCGACTCGCGCAGCGCGATCGCGACGGCATGCGTTCGCGTGTCGGCTTCGAGCTTGGCCAGGATGTGCCGGACATGGCTCTTGACCGTCTCCTGCGAGATGAACAGCTTCGCCGCCGCATCCGCATTCGACATGCCGTCGGCGAGGAGCTGCAGGATCTCCCGCTCGCGCGGTGTCAAGAGGTCGTGGCTGTCACGGTTCAGGAACGTGGGCATCAGCGCCGGGTCGACGTAGCCCTCGCCGTTCGCCACCTTCTCGATCGCGCGCACGAGCGTGTCGTTTGGCGCTTCCTTGAGGAGGTAGCCGCGGGCGCCGGACTCGAGGCCGCGGGAGAGCAGGCTGCGCTCGCCGTAGGCGGTGAAGAGCAGCACGGACGTGTCGGGCAGGGTCTCGCGGATTCGCTTCGTCGCCTCGAGCCCGTCGGTGCCTGGCATCCGGATGTCCATGATCACGACGTCCGGCCGGCGGCGCTCGGCCAGCGCGACCGCACCCTCGCCGTCGGACGCCTCGCCGATCACGCGGATGTGCGGGGAGCGAGACAGAGAGAGACGAAGCCCCTCGCGCACGACCTCGTGGTCGTCGGCGATCAGGCAGGTGATCTCGGATGCCATCCCACCTGCCTTGTCGGCGGTGGGAGCGCCCGACTTTAGCCGGGGCTTCCGGGGCGGCGGCTATACTCGTCATGCAAGTTGGACGGCGACCTTCCGCCTAGTACCCCCGCCCGGGAGGCCGGGGCGTGAGCGACGGCCTCAGGATCTTCCTGGTGTTTCTGCTCGTGCTCGGGAACGCCTGGTTCGTCGTCGCCGAGTACGCGCTCATCACCTCGCGGCGCTCGACGCTCGCGGAGCTGGCGAAGGAGCACCGGCGCGGGGCGGCGACGGCGCTGCGCCTGATGGAGGAGCCGGTCCGCTTCATCTCGACCGTCCAGGTCGGGATCACGATCTTCTCGATCCTGCTCGGCGCGATCGGCGAGCGGCTCCTGGCTCACCTCTTCGATCCGCACCTGCCCCGGACCGTGTCGTTCCTCGTCTCTTTCGCGCTCCTGACCTACCTGGGCCTGGTGGTCGGCGAGCTCGTGCCGAAGGCGTTCGCGCTCCAGCACGCGGAGCGGATCGCCGTCGTGATCGCCGCGCCGGTCGACGTCATGCAGCGGGTCGCCCATCCGCTCGTCGTGATCCTGCAGGGCTCGGCGAAGGGGATCCTGAGGCTGTTCGGGATGCGCTCCGCGCCGGTCGGGATGGTCGTCCGCTCCGAGGAGGAGATCCGCTCGATGCTCGCGGAGGCGGAGGAGACCGGGCTGATCGAGGAGGCGGAGGAGGAGATGATCTACAAGGTCTTCGACTTCGCCGACAAGGAGGTGCACGACGTGATGGTGCCCCGGCCGGAGGTGGTCGGCGTCTCGGTCGAGCTGCCGGCCGAGGAGTGCCTGGCCGCGGTGATCGACTCGCCCTACACTCGCTACCCGGCCTACCGCGGCTCGCTCGACGAGATCGCCGGGATCCTCCACGTGCGCGACCTGTTCTCGGCCCTGTACGCGAACGGAATCCAGAACGTGCGGATCGAGGACATCGTCCGGCCCGCCCATGTGGTGCCGGAGACGAAGGACCTCGGCCCGCTCCTGACCGAGTTTCGGCGCACGAACCAGCACATGGCGATCGTCGTCGACGAGTACGGCTCGACGCAGGGGATCGTGACGCTCGAGGACCTGCTCGAGGAGATCGTCGGCGAGATCGAGGACGAGTACGACATGCCGGACGACTCGGTGGAGCGGATCGACGAGCGCACGATCCGGGTCGACGGCACGTTCCCGATCGACGACTTCAACGAGCAGTTCGGCCAGGAGCTGCCGGCCGAGGACTACCACACGCTCGCAGGCTTCGTCTTCGGCGAGCTCGGCCGCGCCCCGGAGCCCGGCGACGAGGTCGCCTGGGACGGGCTGCGCTTCGAGGTCGTCGGCACCGACGGCCCCCGGATCGAGCTGCTCCAGGTCGAGTTCCTGCCGCAGGCGACGGGTGGGGAGGAGGGGCCGGAAGGCACGGAGGCGTGACAGTCTCGGTGCACTCGGGCACTCACCCGTGACGGGGCTCGCGCTACGTTCGCTCCATGGGCGAGAGACGACGTTCGGGCGCCCGGCGGCCGTCCGGCGGGAGGGCTAAGCTGCCTCGAGTGGAGCGCCTGGCGACCGAGTGGAACGAGCAGCACTACCTCGAGGTCGACGCCGCCCTGCTCTTCCTGGACAGCACGGCGCGGCTCGACAAGGCGATCGCCACGCTCCGGGCGGAGAGCGCCGCGCCGCTCGGGTAGGAGTCAGAGCGAGCCGAGCGGCGCGATCGCCCGCACCGGCTGGCCGGTCACCTCGGCGATCAGCTCGAAGTGCCGGTCGTAGTGCAGGACCGGCACCTCCGAGGCCTCGGCCGCGGCGGCGACGAGGAGATCGACGAGAGGCGGCCGACGGTGGTGGAAAGGCTCATGCTCAGCCAGCCCGTGCATGACGTCCATCGCGCGCCGCCATACGCGTTCGGAGATCGGACAGCGACGGAGGATATCGAGGTCCGCGCGGCGGCGTTCGAGCTCGGTTGCATCTCGCGTTTCCCGCAGGAGCTCCATCATGACGGCGTCGCACGTCGCGATCTCTCCGGCCGCCAGTCGCTCACCGAAAGCGCGTTGTTGCTCGGGCTGCCGTCTGCTGGCCGCCCAGGCGCTCGTGTCGGCGAGGTCGATCACGGGTGCGGGCACCGGTCATCGGGATCGTCGGTTCCCCACTCCCGAATCCTCTCGAGCTGCTCGAGCGTGAGGCCGCCGAGATCCCACTCGGCGAGTCGCCGGAGCGCTGCCCGGCGGGCCACTTGCTCGAGCGCCGCGTGCACGGTGTCGGTCGTGTTCTTCGTCCCCAGCTCATCGCGGGCGTCGGCCACGAGTCTCAGATCGAGGTTCAGAGACGTACGCTTCACCATGCGCTTCATCGTATACATCAAAGAGTAGCGAAAGAGTCATATCGCTGTGCCGAATTGCGAGCGGCTACCGTTCCGACCGTGGCTCTCGTCGTCCAGAAGTACGGTGGCACCTCGGTCGGGTCGGCCGAGCGGATCCGGCGCGTCGCCGAGCGCGTGGTCGCGACCGCCGCCGCCGGGGACCGCGTCTGCGTCGTCGTCTCCGCGATGGGGCACACGACCGACGAGCTGCTCGACCTCGCCGCCCAGGTCTCGCCGTCCCCGCACGAGCGGGAGCTCGACATGCTCCTGACGGCCGGCGAGCGGATCTCGATGGCGCTGCTCTCGATGGCGATCATCGACCTCGGCCGGCAGGCGATCTCGTTCACCGGCTCGCAGGCGGGGATCGTCACCGACACGAGCCACGGGCGCGCGAAAATCCTGGAGGTGAAGGCCAGGCGGGTGCTCGAGGCGCTCGAGGCGGGCAAGGTCGCGATCGTCGCTGGCTTTCAGGGCGTCTCGACCGAGGACGACGTGACCACGCTCGGCCGCGGCGGCTCCGACGCGACCGCGGGCGCGCTCGCCGCCGCCCTCGCCGCCGACGCGTGCGAGATCTACACGGACGTCGACGGCGTCTTCACCGCCGACCCCAGGCTCGTGCCCGCAGCGCGGAAGCTCGCCGAGCTGTCGTACGAGGAGATGCTCGAGCTGGCCACGTCCGGTGCGGGGGTCTTGATGCCGCGCTCGGTCGAGTTCGCCAGAAACCATGGCGTCGTCGTCCACGTCCGCTCGTCGTTCACCGGCGCCGAGGGGACGTGGGTGAGGAGGGAGGACGACTTGATGGAGAAAGCGATCATCTCGGGTGTCGCCCACGACGCATCCGAGGCCAAGGTGACGATCTCGGGGGTGCCCGACCAGCCGGGCGTCGCCGCGCGCGTGTTCCGCCCGCTCGCGGACGCGGGGGTCAACATCGACATGATCGTCCAGAACGTGTCGGTCGCCGGCCGCTCGGACATCTCGTTCACCGTGCCCGTGACCGATCTCGACCGGGCCGAGCCGATCCTGCGCTCCGTCGCCGGCGAGGTCGGCGCGACCGACGTCGCCACCGACACCGACGTCGCCAAGGTCTCCGTCGTCGGCGCCGGCATGAAGACGCACCCCGGCATCGCAGCCGACATGTTCGACGCGCTCGCCGACGCGGGCATCAACATCGAGATCATCTCGACGTCGCCGATCCGGATCTCGTGCGTCGTGCGGGCGTCCGAGGTCGAGCGCGCGGTCGCCGTCGTCCACGACCGCTTCCGGCTCTCGGACGAGGTCGTCTACGAAGGCGCCTGAGCGGGCTCAGAACGTGCCGTAACGGTCGTACGCCTCGATCGGCAGCATCCCGGCCCGCACCGCGTCCCGGATCTCGTTCTCGGTTCCCGCCTTCTCCTCGGCGCCGGCGAGCACGTCGGCGACCGCCTCGCCCGGGACGACCACGACCCCATCGAGATCGCCGACCACCCAGTCGCCGGGGGCGATCCTGACGCCGCCGACCGTGACGACGACGTCCCAGTCCACGACCTCCCAGCGCGGCGGCCCGTCCTGCGGCGTCGTGTAGCGGCAGAAGACGGGGAAGTCCTCGCGGAGGATGAAGTCGACGTCGCGGACGCCCCCGTCGATCACGGCGCCCGCGCAGCCGCGTGCCTTCAGGGACGTCGCGGAGAGCTCTCCGAGCTGCGCGGCGGTCGAGTCGTTCGTCTTGTAGACGGCAACGTACCCGGGCGGCACCGAGCCGAACATCGTCACGATCCGGCGCACGACCGCATCGTGGTCCTTCCCCGTCTGCGGGCGACCCTCGACGGTGAAAGCGGGCCCCGCGAGCCGCATCCCCGGCCGCAGCGGGTTGAGGCTGGACGGCAGCGTCTGGTGCATGCAGCCGAGCCGGTCGAGGCTGTCGGCGACGACGCCGGTGTAGAGGGCGGAGAAGCGCCGAGCGAGGTCGGCGACGGTCGGATCGGTCATCGAGGCTCCCGGTCGAAGGTTTCCCCGTAGCTTCTCCGAGCGGCCGGCGGCGCGCAAGCGGGAACGGCGAGGACGGGTTGCCGTCACCCGAGCACGAGCTGGCGGTACGGCTCGAGGTTCGAGACGCCGACGCCGACGAGGCGAAGAGCGCCCGGGCGGTCGGCGAGCGCCCGGTCGAGGAGCTCGCACGCGAGCCGGCCGATCCGGTCGGGGTCGTCGATCCCGACGGGCAAGGTTCGCGAGCGGCTGCGGATCGAGAAGTCCGGGTAGCGGACCTTGGTCGTCACCGTCCGGGCCGCCTGTCCCGACGCCGTCAGGCGGTCGGCGACACGGACGGCCATCCGCCGCAGCTCCCCGTGCAGCCGCTCGCGATCGGCAACGTCCCGCTCGAACGTCTCCTCGGTCGAGATCGAGACCGCCTCGGCCTCGAGCTCGAGTGGCCGGGGATCGACGCCGCGCGCGCGGTCGCGGAGCAGCAGCCCGAGCTTGCCGGGCAAGGGGCGCGAGAGCTCGGCGTCCGTGAGCGCGGCGAGCGCCCCGATCGTGGCGATGCCGGCGGCGGCCAGCCGCTCCTCCGCCTTCGGGCCGACGCCCGGGAGGAGCCGCACGTCGAACGGGGCGAGGAACGCCGCCTCCCGCCCGGGCGGTACCACGGTCAGCCCGCCCGGCTTGCGGCGGTCGCTCGCCACTTTCGCCACCACCTTGCAGGAGGCGACGCCGAGCGAGCAGGAGAGGCTTGTCGCCGCCCGCACCGCCGCCTGCACCGCCTCCGCGACCGCCCGCGCCCGCCGGAAGCTCCCGGCGATCTCCCCGACATCGAGGTAGCCCTCGTCGATCCCCACCTGCTCGACCGTCGGACACACTTCCCTGACAGCCCGCCAGACCGTCTCCGAGTACTCACGGTAGGCCCGGTGGCGTGGCGGCACGAACACCGCCTCGGGGCAGCGGCGGAGCGCCTCCGAGCAGCTCATTGCCGAGCGGATCCCGAAGCGTCGCGCGACGTAGTTCGCGGTCGCGACCACGCCGCGGCCCCGCGGGTCGCCGCCCACGACGAGCGGTCGCGCCCGCAGCTCCGGCCGCTCGAGCTCCTCGACCGCGGCGAAGAACGCGTCGAGGTCGAGGTGCGCAACGATCATGACGGCTAACGGGATTAGCCAGCGAGCTCGCTCGCCCGCCGGGCGAGCGCGACGTCGAGCTCCGTGATCGCGTCCCGCGAGTGCGTGCGCAGGCGGAGCGTTACCCGCCGGTGGCGGATCTCGATGTCGGGGTGATGGTTGTCCGCCTCGGCGGCCTCGGCGACCCGGTTCACGAACGCGATCGCCTCGGGGAAGCTCGCGAACGCGAACGTGCGCTCGAGCGCGCCGCCGGCGACGGCCCACCCGGGCGGGTACCCTGCCTCCATGGCCCCAGTATGCCCGGCCGGCCCGACGGGGCCGGGCCGGCGCAGAGGAAGGAGATCGATGCGCCTGACCCACCGCCGCGCTGCAGCGCTCGCCCTCGCCGCGCTCGCCCTCGCCAGCGCTCCGGCGCTCCAGGCCGCGCCATCGATCGCGACCCTGCAGGCCACGGTCGGGCCCGGGTTCACGATCACGCTGAGGAAGGGCGGTCAGACCGTGAAGAAGCTGCCGGCGGGCAGGTACAGGATCGTCGTCCGGGACCTCTCGGAGATCCACAACTTCCGCCTCACCGGCCCGGGCGTGAACCGGGCGACGAGCGTGCCGAGGGAGGGGACGGTCACGTGGACCGTCACCCTCAGGAAGGGTGCGTTCACGTACGTCTGCGACCCACACCCGCAGTCGATGCGGGGGACGTTCAGGGTCACGTAGCGCGGCCGGGCGCTACACGCCGGGCGTGCTGACCGTGAGGACGCCGTCCGCGAGCTCGCCCGTCACCGCCACCGGCGTGTCCGTCCAGGCGACTTGCGCCAGGTCCGGCTCGGTCGTCCGGGTCAGGCCCGGGACGGTCTCGAGGTCGAGACCCTCGACCACGAGCGACGCGCCGCCGCACTGAGGCGGGTAGGACTCGGCCAGGGCCGAGCACAGCCGCACCGCCTCGCCCTCCGGCGCGACGATGAGGCCGCTCACGAGCAGCGGACCCTCGGCTGTCGAGGCCAGCGCCTCCTCGATCGAGAGCGCCTCGCCGGGGCTCCCGCCGCCGTCGTTGCCGCCGCCGTCGCCGCTGCCGCCGTCGCCGCTGCCGCCGCAGGCGACGAGCGCGAGGGTGGCCGCCAGTAGTGCGGTGGTGAAGCGGAGCCGTCCCGGTCCCATGGCGTGATCCTTCCGGTCGTGGTCTTCATTCTCTTCGACGGACGCGTCGGCTGCTTTGTTCCCGCCTACACTCCGCGAGTGCACGCCTACACCGACGAGACCGAGCGGCTCGCCCGCGCCGTCCTCGACTACGCCAGCCGGCGCCTGCGGCTCGACCCGGTGCCCCTCGACGGGCCGCGCCCGCTCGAGGACCTCGACCGGCTCGCCGGGCAGACGATCACATCCGGCGGTCTCGGCGGCGAGGCCGCCCTGCGCCTGTTCGAGGAGGTGCTCGCGCCGGCGTGCATCTCGACCGACAACCCGCGCTCGCTCGCCTTCATCCCGGCCGCGCCCAGCGAGGCCGCGACCCTGTTCGACCTCGTCGTGGGCGCCACCTCGATCTTCGGCGGGAGCTGGCGCGAGGGTGCCGGCGCGGTCTTCGCGGAGAACCAGGCGCTGCGCTGGCTCGCCGATCTGGCCGGCCTGCCCGCGGGCGCCGGTGGCGTGTTCGTCCCGGGCGGCACGCTCGGGAACCTCTCGGCTCTCGTCGCGGCGCGGCACTCGGCCCGCGAGCGCCGGGCAGGTTCCCCGCCGGCCCGCTGGAAGCTCGCCGCGACGACGGAGACGCATTCATCGATTCGCTCCGCCGCCCGGGTGATGGACGCCGACGTCGTCGACGTTCCGGTCGGCGAGGGCGGCCGTCTGACCGGAGCGGGACTTCGCCGCGCGCTCGAGCGCGAAGGCACGAACGGGCTGTTCGCCGTCGTGGCCACCGCGGGGACGACCAATACCGGGGTGATCGACCGGCTCGCCGAGCTGGCGGCCGTCTGCGCCGAGCTCGGCGTCTGGTTCCACGTCGACGGGGCCTACGGGCTCGCCGCGCTTGCCGCCCCGTCCGCGCGCGGGCTGTTCGCCGGGGTCGAGCGCGCCGACTCGCTGATCGTCGATCCGCACAAGTGGCTGTTCGCCCCCTTCGACTGCTGCGCGCTCCTCTACCGCGAGCCGGAGCTCGCGCGCGCCGCCCACGCCCAGAGGGCCGGCTACCTCCAGCCGCTCGCGACCGCCGGGGAGTGGAACCCCTCCGACTTCGCGATTCACCTGACCCGGCGGGCGCGCGGCCTTCCGTTCTGGTTCTCGCTCGCCGTCCACGGCACCCGCGCGTACGCCGAGTCGATCGAGCGGACGCTCGCCGTCGCGCGGGCTGCTGCCGCCGACGTCGAGAGCCGTCCCTACCTCGACCTCCTGCTCGAGCCGGAGCTCTCGATCCTCGTGATCCGTCGTCGCGGCTGGGAGCCGCACGACTACGACGCCTGGTCGAGGCGCCTGCTCCGGCGGGGAACCGCGTTCGTCGTGCCCACCGTCCACCGCGGCGAGACGGTCGCTCGCCTCGCGATCGTCAATCCGCGCACGACGCCCGACGACATCGCGGCGGTGCTCGACACGATGGCCTGACGGGTCGGGCTACCCGTCGAGCGGCTCGGGATCGATCTTCCCGTCCCGGATCCGCCAGGCGGCGAGCTCGCCCGAGCGGACGGTCAGGATCACGTACGGCTTGCCCTCCCAGAGCCCGATGTTCTCGACGTCCGTGCGCGACGGGCGCGGCGGGCTCGAGATGTGCGAGTGGAAGACCGCGAGTTCGTAGCCCTCGTCCTCGAGGAACCAGACCTCTGGCCCGGCGTCGAGCTCGAACCGGTAGGGGCTCGCGGCGGCGTTCCGGGCGGGAACGTAGCGCTCCGCGGTCCCGTCGCGAATCACGATCAGCCCGCAGGCCTCGTTCGGCAGCTCGGCCTCGGCGTGCTCGGCGAGCGCCGAGCGCACCGGCGGGGGTACTACCACCGGGTCCCCCACCACCCGCCCCCAAACGGGGTCACCACCGGGCTCCCCACCACGGGGTCACCACCAGACGCGGTCTTCCATCGCCTGCTCGACGTCGGCGAGCTCGGCGGTCCAGAACGGCGCCGAGAGGTACTTCCAGCCGCCGTCGGCGAGCACGGTCACGACCACGCCCTCGTCGAGCTCGCGGGCGATCCGCCGGGCCACGTGGACGGCGGCGCCGCAGGAGACACCGGCGAAGATGCCCTCGCGATCGAGCAGCATCCGCAGGCCGACGACCGACTCCTGATTCGTGACGAGGATCTTGCGGTCGAGCTTCGAGACGTCGAGGATCGGTGGCAGATAGCCGTCTGCGAGCGAGCGCAGGCCGAAGATCCCCTCGCCCTGGAGCGGCTCCGCCGCGACGATCTGGACGTCCGGGAACGTCTCCCGCAGCCGCTCCGCGCAGCCCATCAGCGTGCCGCCCGTGCCGAGCCCGGCCACGAACGCGTCGATCCGGGGCAGCGCATCCGCGAGCTCGGCGCCCGTGCCCTCGTAGTGGGCGCGGGGGTTGGCCTCGTTCGCGTACTGGAACGGCATGTAGTAGCGGGAGTCGCGCTCGGCCATCGCCAGCGCGAGCCGCACCGCCCCGTTCGAGCCTTCCTCGCCCGGCGAGAAGACCACCTTCGCGCCGTAGAGCTCGAGCAGCCGCACGCGCTCGGGGGTGGCGCTCTCGGGGAGCACGCACGTCAGCGAGTAGCCCTTCAGCTTCGCGATCAGGGCGAGCGAGATGCCCGTGTTGCCGCTCGTCGGCTCGAGCAGCTCCCGCCCGGGGACGAGCTCGCCGCGCGCCTCGGCCGACTCGATCATCGCCCTGGCCACCCGGTCCTTGATCGAGCCCGTCGGGTTCTGCCCCTCGAGCTTCGCGTAGATCTTCACCCGCGGGTTGGGCGAGATCCGGCTCAGCTCGACGAGCGGGGTCGACCCGATCAGGTCGAGCAGGCTGGAGGCGACGAGCGAGCGCCGCTCCGTCGGCAGCTGCCCGCCGGCCATCGCCGGCAGGAGGATCAGCGTCGACCCGGCGGCGACCGCCGTGTCGAGCCCCTCGAGCGTGCGCACGTCCTCGCTGTTCAGGTACACGTTCACGAACGGCGCGATGTCGCCGCCGTTCAGAATCTGCGCGCCGAGACCCGGGTAGCGACCGGCGAGGTCGTCGAGCACCTCGCGCACCGTGTCGCCCGCGGCCTCGACCTCGCGGACGCCGCCGACCTCGGCCCGCAGCGTGGGGGGGATGCGCACGGTCGTCACGACGCCACCTGCGCCGTCGCGTGCCCACCGGCCCCGCCCAGGCAGAACTCCACGTAGTCGACGTACTCGGTGATCGTCGGGCTCTCGCCGCAGACCGGGCAGTCCGGATCGCGGCGCAGCTTGATCTCGGTGAACGACCCCTCGAGCGCCTCGAACAGAAGCGAGCGACCGACGAGCGGGTCGCCGATTCCGAGTAGCAGCTTCAGCGTCTCGTTCGCCTGGAGCGAGCCGACGATCCCCGGCAGCACGCCGAGGACGCCGCCCTCGGCGCAGCTCGGCGCCAGCTCGGGCGGCGGCGGCTCGGGGAAGAGGCAGCGGTAGCAGGGGCCGTCACCCGGCTTGAACACCGTCACCTGGCCGTGGAAGCGGAAGATCGAGCCGTGCACGACCGGGATGCCGTGCCAGACCGAGGCGTCGTTGACGAGGTAGCGGGTCGGGAAGTTGTCGGCGCCGTCGAGAATCACGTCCCAGCCCGCGGACAGGATTCGGTCGACGTTGTCCGTGTCCAGTCGCTCCTGGTAGGGGACGACCTGGACGTCGGGATTGAGGCCCTCGAGCGTCTTCTTCGCCGACAGCACCTTCGGCTCGCCGAGACTCGCCGTCGTGTGCAGCACCTGGCGCTGGAGGTTCGACTCGTCGACGACGTCGGGGTCGATGATCCCGATCCGGCCGACGCCGGCCGCGGCGAGGTAGAGGGCGGCCGGTGAGCCGAGGCCACCCGCGCCGAGCAGGAGCACGCTCGAGTCGAGCAGCCGGAGCTGCCCGGCCTCGCCGACCTCCGGGATCAGGAGATGGCGGCTGTAGCGGGCGCGTCTGGCGGCGTCGAGCGCCCGCGGCAGCTCGAACGGGTACCCGTTTCGCTTCCACTCGGTGAAGCCGCCGGCGAGCGAGGAGACGCTCTCGTAGCCGAGCTCCGAGAGCGTCCTGGCCGCGAACGCCGAGCGGGCGCCGACGGCGCAGTAGACGACGAGCGGGCGGGCCCGGTCGGGCGCCGCCTGCTCGATCCTCGACTCGAGGTTGCCCCGCGGTACGTGCACCGCGCCCGGGAGGTGCCCTTCCTCCCACTCGTCGCGCTCGCGCACGTCGACGACGAGCGGGGGCTCGTCGCGCTCGAGCAGGGCCAGCGCAGCGGGAGCGTCGATCTCCTCGATCTCAGCCTTCACCTGCTGGAGCAGCTCGCGGTAGCTCGCCATTGCTTTCAAGAGTATAGCTACGAAGCTTTCGGGACTGTAGCGGCGCGGACTGCGCCCGTCGGGAAGACATAACGCTACGCTCGGCCCGTGTCTTCCCGGGCCCGCGCGTATCTCCTCGTCGCCGTGATCGCGGCCGCCGCCGCGGCCATCGCCGTCGCGGTCGCGTGGTCGGGCCAGCCGGAGGAGGCGGCCGGTGGCGGCCCCCGGGAGGGCGTGCCCCCGCTCGTGCTGGACGTGCTGGTCGAGGACGAGGGTCAGGCGCGGCGCCTCGCGGAGGCCGCCGCCCTCTACGCCGGCGGACGGCTGGCCGAGGCGCTCGCGGCGTTCGGGGCCGAGCTCGAGCTGGATCCGGATTCCGTTCCCGCCGCGGTCGGCGCGGCGCTCGCGCGCTGGCCGCGCGGAACGCTCGCCGCGCTCGAGCAGCTCGCGGCGGCCAATCCCGGCAGCGCTCTCGTCCGCCTGCACCTCGGTCTCGTTCGCTTCTGGCGCGGCGAGGACGCGCTGGCGCGGCAGGAATGGGCCCGCGCCGAGCAGGCCGAGCCCGACTCGGGGGCGGCGGTGCGCGCTGAGAGCCTGCTCCACCCGGACCTGCCCGCCGGCCGGCCGTTCGTCGTGGCGAGCGCGACCCCGCCCGCGGAGCTCTCGGCGTTGCCGCCCCTGCGCCAGCTCGAGGAGCTCGGGCGCTGGGCCGGGAAAGAGGGGACCGCGCCGGCCTGGGTCACCTACGGCTCGGCGCTCCAGCGGGCCGGCAGGCCGGTGTCCGCCCGAGCCGCGTTCGAGCGCGCCGTCGAGCTGGCTCCGGCCGACCCGGAGGCGCTCGCGGCCCTGGCGCTCGGCGGCTTCGACAAAGACGATCCGGGCGCTACCGCCTCGAGCCTCGAGCTGCTCGCGGAACGGTTCCCCGGCGAGCCCGCGGTCGCCTTCCACCTCGGGCTGGTCTACCTCTGGGTCGGGCAGGTCGAGTCGGGACGCGCGGCGCTGGAGCGCGCACGGCTGGCCGCGGGCACCGTGTGGGCGACGGAGGCTGCGCGCCTGCTCGACCGGCTGGGGGAAACCCCGGGGGACGCGAGCCCCTGAGCCGGCGGGCCTGCCGTCCGACGGGCCTGCGAAAGTCGCCCGCGTGACGTGACGGTCTCGTAACAGGGGGCGCGTTGACAGCCGAAGCAGGCGGGCCTACGGTCAGGCGGAGATTGCCGTGAGCGAGCAGCCCGAGCACGAGGGCACCGAGGCACTCGTCCGCCAGGGTCAGGAGGCGGGCTTCCTGACGGTCGAGGAGATCTCACATGCTCTCGACGAGCTCGGGCTCGAGCCCCCCGAGGTGGAGGAGCTCTACTCGACGCTCGAGGAGCTCCAGATCGACGTGCTCGACCGCGGCGGCAGCGACGAGCCGGTGCCCGTCGCCGAGCTCGACGTGACCGTGCGGGAGATGTCGACCGACTCGCTCCAGCTCTTCCTGAAGGAGATCGGGCGCGTGCCGCTGCTCACGGCAGCCCAGGAGGTCTCGCTCGCGAAGCGGATCGAGCGCGGCGACCACGCCGCGAAACAGGCGATGGTGACGGCCAACCTGCGCCTCGTCGTGTCGATCGCGAAGAACTACCGCAACCAGGGGCTGCCGTTCCTCGACCTGATCCAGGAGGGCACGATCGGGCTGGTACGGGCGGCCGAGAAGTTCGACCATCGCAAGGGCTACAAGTTCTCGACCTACGCGACCTGGTGGATCCGCCAGGCCGTCGCCCGGGCGCTCGCCGACAAGGGGCGGACGATCCGGATGCCCGTGCATGTCGTCGAGAAGCTGAACAAGATCACGCGGATCGAGCGGCGGCTGGTCGTCGAGCTGGGCCGGGAACCGACCCCGGCCGAGATCGGCCGTGAGGCCGGCCTCCCGGCGGACGAGGTCGAGCAGATCCTCCGCTCCGCCCAGGTCCCGGTCTCGCTCGACAAGCCGGTCGGCGACGAGGACGACTCGGAGCTCGGCAGCTTCGTCGCCGACAGCACGATGCCGCGCCCGGACGAGGTTGCCGAGGTGACGATCCGTCGCGAGGCGCTCCTGCGAGCGCTGCACCAGCTTCCCGCCAGGGAGCGCTGCGTGCTCGGGCTGCGCTACGGGCTCGACGGCGACCGCCCCCGCACGCTCGACGAGGTCGGGCAGACGTTCGGGATCACCCGCGAGCGGGTGCGGCAGATCGAGCACCAGGGGCTGCGCAAGCTGCAGGCGCTCGCCGAGGCGCAGCAGCTTCGCGGCGTCGCGTAGGCGCGGGCCGGGTAGGCTGCCCCACGGTGCAGCCCGATCCCGCCTGGCTCGAGGAGCTGTTCTCGTTCCTACGTATTCCGAGCGTGTCGGCCGACCCCGCCCGCGCGGGGGACGTGCGCGCCGCCGGGGAGTGGGTGTGCGGCTTCGTGCGCGCGGCGGGGGGAAGCTGCGAGCTCGTCGAGACCAGCGCCGGGCACCCGCTCGCGGTCGGCGAGATCCCCGCCTCCCGCGATCCGCGGTCGGCGCCCACCGTGCTCGTGTACGGGCACTTCGACGTGCAGCCGCCCGGTGCGAGCGAGCTCTGGCAGTCGGCGCCGTTCGAGCCCCGGATCGAGGGCGACTGGATCGTCGGGCGAGGCGCCGCCGACGACAAGGGCAACCTCTACCTGCTGCTCAAGGCCGCCGGACTGCTCGCCACCGCGGGCGAGCTGCCGGTGAACGTCCGCGTCGTCTGCGACGGGGAGGAGGAGACCGGCGGGGACTCCGTCGTGCGCTTCCTCGCCGGGGACGAGCGCGGCGCGGACGCTTGCGTGATCTTCGACTCGCCGATGCCCCGGGCCGGGGTGCCCGCGTTCGTCGTCGCCACGCGCGGCATCGGCTACTACCACCTCCGGGTGAGGACGGGCGAGCGCGACCTCCACTCCGGCTTCTTCGGTGGCGCCGCCCTGAACGCGCTCCACGCGCTCGAGCGGATCCTCGCCGCCGTCACGGCCCTTCCGGAGGAGCTGCGCGAGGGCGCGGCCGAGCCGACGGCCGAGGAGCTGGCGGCCTGGCAGGAACTCGAGCCCGGGGCGACCGTACTGGCTGTCCAGGGTGCGCGAGCCGCCGACGAGCGCGCCGCCGCCGACTTCTACCTCCGCACGGGCGCCGGCCCGGCCGTCGACGTCAACGGCATCCGCGGCGGCGAAGCCGACCTCCAGAAGACCGTGATCCCGGTGGAGGCAACCGCGAACGTCTCGATCCGCCTCGCCCCGGGGCAGGACGCGACGACGATCGACCGCACCGTCCGGCGACTCCTGCGCGCCGCGGCACCGCCTGGCTGCGAGCTCGAGCTCGAGTGCTGGGCGCTCAACCCGCCCGGGCTCGTCGATCCCGGCGCGCCGGCGATCCGGCTCGGGCTCGACGCGTTCGAGCGGGCGCTCGGCGTCCGCCCGCTGCTCGTCCGGATCGGCGGCACGTTGCCGATCGTGCCCGCGCTCGCGCAGCGGGGGATTCCGGCGATCCTGACCGGGTTCGACGTCCCCGAGGGCAATGTGCATGCGCCCAACGAGCGGCTGCTCGCCCGGCACGTGCCGCTCGGCGTCGCCGCTGCGCGCGAGACGCTGCTCGCGCTCGCCGGGCTCGCGGGCCCGCCGTGATCGACCTGCGCTCCGACACCGCGACCCGGCCCACCGAGGGGATGCGGCGGGCGCTGGCGGCGGCGGAGGTCGGGGACGAGCAGCGCCGCGAGGATCCGACCGTGGCGGAGCTCGAGGAGCGTGCAGCCGCCCTGCTCGGCCACGAGGCGTCCGTCTACCTGCCGACCGCGACGATGGCGAATCAGATCGCGCTGCGTGCTCACTCCCAGCCGGGCGACGAGGTCGTCGCCGAGGCCGACGCCCACGTCTTCCGCGCGGAGCTCGGCGGCCCCGCCGTCCACTCGGGTCTCGCGATGAAGGCGATCAGGGGCGAGCGCGGTCTGTTCGCGCCCGGCGACGTCCGCGACGCCGTCAACCCACCGGACGTCCACATGCCGCCGACCAGGATCCTCTGCCTCGAGAACACCCACAACGGCGGCGGCGGCAAGGTCTGGCCGCCCGGGCTCCTGCGCGAGGTCGCCGCCGAGGCGCGCCGGCACGGCCTCGCGGTCCACCTGGACGGCGCCCGCCTGCTCAACGCCGCCGTCGCGAGCGGGACCGGCGCCGCCGACTACGGGCGGGAGGCCGACACCGTCACGCTCTGCCTCTCGAAGGGGCTCGGCTGCCCGCTCGGGGCGCTGCTCGCCGGCGGCACGGAGCTGATCGGCCGCGCGCGGCGGCTGAAGCACCTGTTCGGCGGCGCCATGCGCCAGGCTGGGATCGTCGCCGCCGCCGGCCTCTACGCGCTCGACTACCACGTCGAGCGGCTCGCCGAGGACCACGCGAACGCGCGCGGGCTGGCCGAGGGGCTCGCGGCCGCCGGCCTGCCGGTCGACCCCGCCGAGGTCGAGACGAACTTCGTCCTGCTCGACGCGGCCGCGCTCGGGCTGACGGTGCAGGAGGCCGCCGCGCGTCTGCGTGTCGAGGGCGTGCTGCTCTCGCCGGCGATCCGCCGCGGCTGCCTGCGGGCGGTCACCCACCTCGACGTGACGGCCGCGGACGTCGAGCGGGCGATCGCCGGAGCGGCGTGGGCGCTCGCCCGGGGGCGCTGACCCTCTCGCGGGGCCGGACCCGTCCTCAGTGGCCGTGCGACTTCGCGTGCTCGGCGTCGTGCACGAGCCAGGCGCGGCCGAACTCGCTCATCGCGCGGATGATCGGCAGGAGCGCGGTGCCCTTCGCGGTCAGGCGGTACTGTACTCGCGGGGGCGACTCCGGGAAGCTCTCCCGCGACACGATTCCCTCGCGCTCGAGCATGTCGAGGCGCTCCGAGAGCGTGCGCGGGCTGATGCCGGGGCAGGCGCGCTCGAGCTCGGAGAAGCGACGCGGCCCCTCCGAGAGGTCGTGGACGATGATCGCCGTCCACTTCGAGCCGATGATGTCGGCGGTGCAGGCGACCGCGCATTCCGCGTCGTGGACGGCGCGGAGCGTCCGCGGGGGAGCATCGGTGCGCATTGCCTCATTGTAGTCGGGCGGACGGTGGCCACCTGATGCGTTTCGGCTAGGCTCCTACTCCCAGGGCGGTGGGTTGTGCACCCAGCGGCCCCCGACCATCGTCGCGACGACCGTCACGGCGGCGAGCTGCTCCGGCGGACAGGTGACCGGGTCGCGATCGAGCACCACCAGATCCGCGAGCTGCCCAGGCACGAGCCGGCCGCGTCGTCGCCCGTCCCCGGCGAGCCAGGCCGGAGCGACCGTCGAGGCGTGCAGAGCCTGCTCGACCGTCAGCGCCTGCTCGGCGTGCCAGGAGTCGCGCCCGTCGAGCGTGCGCAGGATTCCCGCCCGGATTCCGGCCAGCGGGTCGAGCTCCTCGACCGGGGCGTCCGACCCGTTCGCGACCACCGCGCCCGAGTCGGCGAGCGAGCGGTACGCGTACGCGCCCGCCGTGAGCCCAGCCCAGTGGCTGTCGGCCAGGTCCCGGTCGGAGGGGGCGTGGCTGAACTGGACGGAGCAGGCGACGCCGAGGCGGGCGAAGCGCGGCAGGTCGTCGGGGTGGAGCAGCTGGGCGTGCTCGACCCGCTGGCGCAGCCCGCGCCGCTGCCACTCCTCCCTGGTCGCCTCGAACGCGTCGAGCGCCTCCCGGTTCGCCCGGTCGCCAATCGCGTGTACCGCCACCGGCCACCCGGCCCCCGCGGCCCGCCGCACGATCTCCGCGAGCTCCTCGCCGGTCGTGATCGCGGCTCCGGAGCCGTCGAGCAGCCAGGCCGTGCGCGAGCCGAGCGTCCCGTCCATGAACACCTTCAGGTACCCGGCGCGCAACCAGTCGTCGCCGAGCCCGGAGCGCAGCCCGAGCGCCTCGAGCTCCCCGAGCTGCTCGTGCGGGAGCGACTGCCACACCCGCAGGGTCAGGAGGCCCGACGCGTGCAGTCGCTGCCAGAGCCGCAGTGCCCCCACCCAGCCGTCCTTGTCGTGAATCGCGGTGACGCCGCGGGCGTGCGCGACGCGGATGCCCTCGCGTACGGCCTCGGCGGTCTCGTCCTCGCCGGCGCCGAGGTGAAGTTCCCGGAAGCGCCAGGCCGCCTGCTCGCGCAGGAGCCCCGTCGGCTCGCCGGCGCGGTCGCGCTCGACGATCTCCCCCGAGAGGTCGCCGCCGGCCCTGGCCAGCCCGGCCGAGCTCAGCCAGAGCGAGTGGTCGTCCTTCGCCCAGAGCGCGACCGGGACGTCGCCGGCGACGGCGTCGAGGTCGTGGCGCGTCGGCTCGCCGGCCGGGGACCAGTCGGCGCTGCGCCAGCCGTAGCCGTGGAGCCAGCGCCCCGGCTCGAGCGCGGCCGCCGCCGCGCGCACCCGCTCGAGCGCCTCCTCGAGCGAGCCGCAGCCCTCGAGCCGCACCTGTCTGCGGGCGAGCGCCCAGGTCGGGAAGTGGACGTGGGCGTCGGTGAAGCCCGGCAGGACGCAGCGGCCGCCCAGGTCGACGCGCTCGGGGGTGGGCAACGCTCGCTCGTGCGTGCCGACGCCGCCGGCGATCAGGTCGCCGGCGATCGCGAGCGCCGCCGCGACCGGCAGCGACGGATCCATCGTCCTGACAACGCCGTTCTCCAGGATCACCTGTGAGAATCTAGTGCCAATGGCTCCCGCCGTCCCGCCCGAGGAGATCGAGCGTCGCATCCGCGCGTTCCAGGCCGAGCTGGCTGCGGGCGGGCTCGATGCCGCGCTCGTCGTCCAGACGACCGACGTCTTCTACCTGTCGGGCACCGCCCAGAGCGCCCACCTGGTCGTGCCCGCGCGCGGCGAGCCCGTCCTGTGCGTGCGCAAGACGCTCTCCCGGGCCGTCGCCGAGTCCCCGCTCGAGCGGATCCAGCCGTTGCGCTCGCTGCGGGAGCTGCCGGGAGTCCTGGCGGGGGCGGGTATCCGATCTGGCCGGCTCGGGCTCGAGCTGGACGTGTTGCCCGCCGCCCGCTACCTGGATTACGGGCGCCGCTTCGAGGCTTTCGAGCTGGCTGACTGCTCGGCGGCGGTCCGGCGCATCCGCTCGCGCAAGTCCCCCTGGGAGCTCGAGCGGATCAGGGGGGCGTCCGAGCTGCTCTCGCACGTCCCCGGCTGGGTGGCGGAGGTGCTGCGGGCCGGGATGACGGAGCTCGAGCTTGCCGCGGAGCTCGAGCGGCTGCTGCGCCGCGCCGGCCACCAGGGGCTCTGCCGGATGCGCGCCTTCAACGGCGACATGTTCTACGGGGTCGTCGTCGCGGGACCGAGCGGAGCCGTGCCCGGGGGCACCGACACGCCGCTCGTCGGCCCCGGGCCGAACGCCGCGATCGCCAAGGGCTCGTCGGCCCGTCCGATCGGGCGCGGCGAGCCGGTGGTCGTCGATCTCGTCGGGGCCTGGGACGGCTACCTCTCCGACCAGACGCGGACGTTCTCCCTCGGGCCGCTGCCGGTCCACCTGCGCGAGGCGTACGAGCGGACGCGCGAGATCCTCCACCGGGTCGCCGCGGCCGCGCGCCCGGGCGTGCCCGCGTCCCACCTGCACGCGCTCGCGGTCGAGCTGGCCGCGCCGTACGAAGGGTTCATGGGTCTCGGCGACGAGCGGGTCTCGTTCGTCGGCCACGGCCTCGGGCTCGAGGTCGACGAGCCGCCCTACCTGGCCCGGGGCTACGACGAGCCGCTCGAGCAAGGGATGGTGTTCGCGCTCGAGCCGAAGCTGCTCTTTCCCGGCGAGGGGGCGGTCGGGATCGAGAACACGTACCTCGTCGGCGCCGGGGAGGCGGTGCCGCTGACGTCGGCGGGGGAGGAGCTGCTCGAGCTCTGACGCGGCGGGCGCGGCTAGAACGTGCGCTCGACGGTCTGGACGACGTCGCGGACGTCCCGGCGAACGCGGTCCTTGCCCGGCCCGCCGACGACGACGTCCCGCCGGCTGTCGGCCGCGAAGAACGCATCGTCGCCCCGGCCGCCGAACAGCCTGTCCTTGCCCGGGCCACCGATCAGGACGTCGTTGCCGCCGAGGCCGTAGAGGGTGTCGTTGCCGCCGAGGCCGCAGATCACGTCCTTCTTCGTCGTGCCCCGCAGGGTCTCGCCCTTCGCCGTGCCGGTGATCGTGCAGATGTAGTACGAGGAGCCGGAGCCCCCCGCCTCGCCGGAATCGCCGCCCGAGCCGGAGCCCGAGCCCGAGCCCGAGAACGTCGCGGTCACATCGATGACGCCGTCGGCGACGAGCGTGCAGGTCGCCGAGCCGTCGGCCGGCGCCTCCTCCTCGACCGGCTGCTCCTCCTCGGGCTCCTCGGCTGCGGGCTCGTCCCCCGAGCAGGCATCGCCCCAGCCCGCGAAGGTGGCGCCGCTCGCGGGCGTCGCCGTCAGCGTCACCTCGGTACCTCGCGCGAACGTGGCCTCGCAGGTCATCCCGCACGCGATCCCCGCGGGCTCGCTCGTGACCGTGCCGCGGCCGGTGCCGAGCGTCTCGACCCTGATCGTCTCCGTGCCGGGCAGCGGCTCGGCGGAGACCGTGGTCGTCGCGGAGGCGGAGTTGTCGGTCGGGACGAGCTCCTTCGAGCCGGAGCCGGCGGTGGCGGTCGCCGTCGCGGTCCCGGCCGTCCCGAGCTCGACGACGACCTCCTTCGAGACCGTGGCGTCCTTGGACAGGTCGCCGAGGTCGCATGTGACCGGGCCGGTACCGGTGCAGCCGTCGGGCGCGGTCACGACCGTCGCGCCGGACGGGAGCGCGAGCACGACCTGCGTGCCGGTCGCCGCGTCGGGACCCTTGTTCGTGACCTTCGCCGTATACGTCACCTCGCTGCCGGTCTCGATCGGATCGGGATCGTCGGTCAGCTCCGTGACGAGGTCTGACTCCGTCATCGTGATCGCGAGCTCCCAGCAGAAGAGGGTGCCGGCGATCGAGTTGCCCGCCGTGTCCCTGACCTCGAGCGTCCAGTCGCCGCCGGCCTGCTGGCTGTCGAACGCAGACAGGGAGTTGTCGGGCCGGTAGGGGCCGGTGAAGGGAGGACTGGCAAAGGCGATCGACGGATTCGGATCGCCGTTCGCGTCCTCGTCGTCGAAGATCGTGAAGACGTCACCGCAGTTGCTGCCCGTGCCCGCGCCGAGATCGTCGCCGCCGCCGCCCCGGTTCTGGAACACGACCACCGACGTGGCGCCGTGCTTGACCGTGATCATGAGATCGCCGACGTTGCCGTGGGCGAGCCGGACGCGCACGTCGACGTCCGCGACCGGGCCCGCGTTCGCGGGGAGCGTGATCGGGGGCGAGAGCAGCGTCCCGTTGTCCGGGATCTCTGCGGTCATGGCGCCGCTCGAGTAGGACGCCGTCGTCACGGCGCCCGCGCCGCCCAGCCCGAGCGTCAGCGCGAGCGCCCCGGCCACTGCCACCAGCTTCGCGGCGGAACGGGTCATCCCGCACGCGTATCGGCGCGGGCCGGCCCCGGCATTAGCCCGGGCCCCCGGACGGGGGTCGCGTAGAATCGACTCGTGACGTTCGGGCCGCTGACCGCCGAGCAGGTCGAGCTGCGGGAGCTCGTCCGGACCCTGGTCGCGGACAAGATCGCGCCCCGGGCGGCCGAGGTCGACGCCTCCGGCGAGTTCCCGTGGGACGTCGTCCAGGTGCTCCGCGACCACGACATCCTGGCGCTGCCGTTCGAGGAGCGCTACGGCGGGCTCGGCATGGGCTCGCTGATGACCGTCGTCGCGATCGAGGAGATCTCGAAGGCGTGCGCGACGACCGGTCTCATCCTCTCGATGCAGGATCTGTCGACGATCGCCGTTCGCCTGCACGGGAGCGAGGAGCAGAAGGAGCGCTACCTGCCGCGGATCGCGTCCGGCGAGTGGCTCGGCGCCTACGCGCTGACCGAGCCCGGCGCCGGCTCGGACGCGGCCGCGATGACGACGCGGGCCGTCCGGGAGGGCGACGGCTACGTGCTCGACGGCACGAAGCGCTTCATCACGAACGCGGGCGTGGCCGGGCTCTACACCGTGTTCGCGAAGACCGATCCGGCCGCCGGGCACCGGGGCATCTCCTGTTTCCTCGTCGAGGCCGGCACGCCCGGGCTCGAGGTGGGGCGGCTCGAGCCGAAGATGGGGATCAAGGGGTCGGCGACCGGCGAGGTCTTCCTGACCGGCTGCCGGGTGCCGACCGGCAACCTGGTCGGCGCCGAGGGGGAGGGGTTCCGGATCGCGATGCGGGTGCTCGATCGCTCGCGCCCCGGCATCGGAGCGCAGGCGCTCGGGATCGCGCAGGGCGCGACCGACTACGCGCTCGAGTACGCGAGGGCCCGGGAGACGTTCGGGCGCCCGATCGCCGAGCACCAGATGATCCAGGCGATGCTCGCGGACATGGAGACTAGGTGCGAGGCGGCCCGGGGGCTCCTCTACCGGGTCGCGCGGATGATCGACGCGGGCGTCGACGGGCCGGAGCTGACGAAAGCGTCGGCGATGGCGAAGCTCTATTGCTCGGACACCGCGATGGTCGTCACCACGGACGCGGTCCAGATCCTCGGCGGGTACGGGTACATGAAGGAGTACCCGGTCGAGCGGATGATGCGCGACGCGAAGATCACCCAGATCTACGAGGGCTCGAACCAGGTGCAGCGGCTGGTGATCGCGCGCGAGATGCTTCGCGAGAACCGCGCGTTCCTGCTCGCCGGCGCGCTCTGAGGCGCCCGGTGGCGCAGCGCGTCGAAGCCCCAGCGCTCTCCGCCACGGCCCCCGCGGCGACGGGCGCGCCCGGGCGCGCCGGCGGGCTCCTGCTCGCGCCGCTCTACCGCGCCTACACGGGCAGGCTGCGCCGGCAGGTGCGTCGCGCCGCGGTTCCCGGGCATGTCGCGGTCATCCTCGACGGCAACCGGCGCTGGGCCTCGGAGGCCGGGCTCGCCGATCTGGGGGAGGGACACCGGCGCGGCGCGGACAAGATCGACGAGCTGCTCGACTGGTGCTCGGAGCTCGGGATCCGGGAGGTGACGCTGTGGGCGCTCTCCGGCGAGAACCTCGCCCGGCCCGACCGGGAGCTGTCGGCGCTCCTCGACGTGGTCGCGGCGAAGCTCGACGAGCTGACCGCGAGGGCGTCGCGGCCGGGCCGCCCGCTGCGGATCAGGGTGCTGGGGCGCTTCGAGCGTCTACCGGCCGGCGTGCTCGCCGCGGTCAGACGAGCCGAGGCGGAGACCGCCGCGAACGACGGGCTGCGCCTGAACATCGCGCTCGGCTACTCCGGCCGCGACGAGCTCGTCGATGCCTGCCGCTCGCTCCTGCGCCGGCTCCACACCGAGGGCGTCTCGCCGGAGGAGATGCCCGACCGGGTGACTCCGGAGGCGCTCGCGGCGAACCTCTACACGGCGGGGGCGCCCGATCCCGATCTGATCATCCGCACGAGCGGGGAGCTGCGCCTGTCCGGGTTCTTGCCCTGGCAGAGCGCCCACAGCGAGTTCTACTTCACCGACGTCTACTGGCCCGCGTTTCGCGAGCTCGATTTCCTGCGCGCGCTGAGGACGTTCCAGCAGCGAAGCCGCCGTTTCGGGCGCTGAGGGCGGGGGCGCGGCCGGCCCCGGCGCGGCCGCCCGCCGCTCTCTTGCACCGCAGGGTAATCTCGACTATCATGCGGCGCATGGGAGAGAGCAGGCAGAGCCAACTCCTGCGCGGCGTGCTCGACGTCTGCCTCCTCGCCGTGATCGGTGAGGAGCCCGTGTACGGGTACGAGATGACGAGACGGCTCCGCGAGCGAGGCCTCGCCGCAGTCGCCGACGGGTCGATCTACCCGGCGCTCGCGCGGCTTCAGCGAGACAGGCTCGTGGAAGACGAGCGCCAGGCCGGTAACGGCGGGCCCCCGCGGAAGTACTACCGCCTCACGCCGGCCGGACGGGCGGCTCTGGCCGAGTGGACGGGCGAGTGGCGTGAGCTCAGCTCGTCGATCGATCGGGTGCTCGGGGTTACGGAGAGGAGGGAGCTATGACACGCGCCGTTCGCACGTGCCGGCGGACCTGGAGGCGCCTCGGGGTTCCGCGAGCGGTCACCGTCGAGCTGACCGAGGAGCTCGAGGCCGACCTCGCCGCCGCGGCCGCCGACGGTGCCGAGCCTTCGGCGATCCTGGGGGCTGACCCGCGCCGCTTCGCCCGTGACTGGGCGGCGGCCCGCGGGGCCGTTCGCGCCCGGCCGCGGCTGGTCGCGACCGCACTCGCGGCGCTGGTTGGCGCGATTCCGGGCGTGAGCTTCGCCCTGCTCTTCGCGTACGGCCTCACGAGCCGGGCGGTGGGAGAGCTTCTCAGCCTCAACGAGTACTGCGCGGATCCGCCGGCCTGCACCGTCTACCTGCCTGAGACCCTGGAGCCGGCGCCGTGGTTGCTCGTGCTGCTGTACACGATGGGAGGCCTCCTCTCCTACGCCGGAGCGGTCGCTGCGATTGCAGCGTTCCTCCACTGGCGGCTCGATCCTGCGGCTGCCGCGACCTCGCGGCTGTGCGCACGGGCGCTGCCCGCTGGGGCGGCGCTCGCTGCGCTCGCGGGCGTCGTCGTTGCCTGGACGCGCGGGTTCTCGGCGAACATCGACACCGCGCTGGGGGTGGTGGCGGCCGCGGCCGGCGTCTTCGCCGTGGCGACCGTGCTGCTCCGCCTGCGCGCGCTTCGAGACCACGCGCTTGGGTAGCGCCGCGCCGCGAGTGCCGCGCGACCGGGGCCGGGGCTATCGGGAAGGGTAATGCCTCACGGTCACCGGCTTGCCGAGCTCCGCAGTCTCGAATACCACCGGCTGATCGGCGAGCGTCTCGAGCGCGATCCGGAAGCGCTGCGCCGTGCACGTGAGCGCGTCGCGCGCTGGCTCACCGAGAACGGGCCGGTCGATCGAGGGCGGGCCCTCCGCTGGCAGGAGCTGCTGCACCGCCCGCTGCCGGAGCTCGTTCGGGCGCTCAACCGGGACGATGATGACGCGCGCGATCTCCGCCAGAACAGTCCGTTTGCGGGGATCCTGACGAGCCAGGAGCGCTGGCGAGTGATTCGCGAGACCCGTAGCGAGCAAGGGCGGAGCACGTGCGGCGGCAGGCGCTCGAGCACCTGATCCGTGCGTGCGCGACGATCGTCGATGACGACCCGCTCGTCGTCGTTGGCAGACCGGCGATCCTCGGGCAGTTCCCCGACGCCCCCGAGGCGATGCTCGCCTCTGTCGAAGCGGACATCTTCCCGCGTGGCCATCCAGAGCCAGCCGACCTGATCGACGGCGCCGTCGGGGAGGGGTCGCTGTTCCACGAGACGTTCGGCTACTACGCGCACGGTGTCGGCCCCGGCACCGCGGTTGCGCCCGCGGGCTGGGAGGGCCGGCTCGTCCCTGTGCGGAACGAGAACACGCGAGGTGCGACGGGATGGTGTCTCGAGGCGCACGACCTCGTGCTCGCGAAATGCGCCGCGGGCCGCCAGAAGGATCTCGCGTTCGCAGGCGCAGCGATTGCCGGCGGGCTCGTGGAGCTCTCGACGCTCAGGGAGCGTCTGGAGTCGCTTCCCGTGGCCGAGCGGCAGCAGGATCGGATCGCCCGGTTTCTCGACGCCGGGCGCTGAGCGTCACCCTGCCCGGGTACCCTGACCGGGTGGAGGCGCTCGCGCCGTTCAGCCCCGCCGTTCGAGCCTGGTTTCAGCGCGCGTTCGAGCGGCCGACGCCGCCGCAGGAGCTCGGCTGGCCGCTGATCGCGAGCGGTGCCAACACGCTGATCCAGGCGCCGACCGGCTCGGGGAAGACGCTCGCCGCGTTCCTCTGGGCGCTCGACCGGGCCCGGCCCGGCGAGGGGCTCCAGGTGCTCTACGTCAGCCCGCTGAAGGCGCTCAACCACGACGTCGAGCGCAACCTGCGCGGCCCGCTCGCCGGTATCGGCAGCGAGCTGCGGGTCGCGGTGCGCACCGGCGACACCCCGCGGAAGGAGCGGGCGGAGATCGTCAGGCGGCCGCCCGAGATCCTGATCACGACCCCCGAGTCGCTCTTTCTCATGCTCACGTCGAGCGCGCGCGGGATCCTGGGGGCGGTCGGGACCCTGATCCTCGACGAGGTGCACGCCGTCGCCGGCACGAAGCGCGGCGCGCACCTTGCCCTCAGCGTCGAGCGGCTCGAGCGGCTGCTGGGCGGGCGAATGCAGCGGATCGGCCTCTCGGCGACGCAGCGGCCGCTCGAGGAGATCGCCCGCTTCGTCTCCGGCGGCAGGCCGATCGAGATCGCCGACGCCGGTCGCGCCAAGCCGCTCGACCTCGAGGTCGTCGTCCCCGTCGACGACCTGCGCGAGCTGCCGAGCACCGCCTCGCTCTCGACCCCGGCGCTGGCGGACGGGGTCGAGCTGGGGCCGGGAGTCGAGACGTCGAGCCGCTCGATCTGGCCCTCGATCTACCCTGCCATCCTCGAGCTCGTCCTCGAGCACCGCTCGACGATCGTGTTCGTCAACAACCGCCGCCTGGCCGAGCGGCTCGCGCTGCGCCTCAACGAGCTCGCGGAGGAGCGGGGTCACCGCCAGGTCGCCCGCGCCCACCACGGCTCGCTCGCGCGCGAGCAGCGTGTCGAGATCGAGGAGCTCCTGAAGCGCGGCGAGCTGCCCTGCCTCGTCGCCACCTCCTCGCTCGAGCTCGGGATCGACATGGGGGCGGTCGATCTCGTCGTACAGGTCGAGTCGCCGAAGTCGGTCGCCCGCGGGCTCCAGCGCGTCGGGCGGGCGGGTCACACGCTCGACGCGGTCGCGAAGGGCCGGATCTTCCCCAAGTTCCGAGCCGACCTGCTCGAGGCCGCGGTCGTGGCCGAGCGGATGCGCCGCGGCGCGATCGAGGAGACCGCGATCCCCAAGAACGCCCTCGACGTGCTCGCCCAGCAGATCGTCGCGATCTGCGTCGACGAGGAGATCCCCGTCGACGAGTTGCACGAGCTCGTCCGCGGCGCCTGGAGCTACCGCGACCTCTCCCGGGCCGCGCTCGAGAACGTGCTCGACATGCTCGCCGGCCGCTACCCGTCCGAGGAGCTCGCCGAGCTTCGGCCCCGGATCGTCTGGGATCGCGTCGGCGGCGTCGTCCGCGGCAGGCAGGGTGCACGGCGGCTCGCGGTCACGAACGCCGGCACGATCCCCGATCGCGGCCTCTTCGGCGTCTTCCTCGCCGACGGCGGCAGCCGCGTCGGCGAGCTCGACGAGGAGATGGTCTACGAAGCGCGGGAGGGCCAGACGTTCATGCTCGGGGCTTCCACGTGGCGGATCGAGGAGATCACCCGCGACCGCGTGCTCGTCTCGCCCGCCCCCGGCGTGCCCGGCGCGGTCCCGTTCTGGAAGGGCGAGGGCACCGGCCGGCCGTACGAGCTCGGCGAGGCGATCGGCCGGGCCGCGCGCGAGCTGGTCGCGCTGCCCGACGAGTCCGCGCTCGAGCGGCTCCGGGCCACGTACGTGCTCGACGAGCGGGCCGCCAGGAACCTGCTCACCTACCTGCGCGAGCAGGAGCAGGCGACCGGCGCCCTGCCCTCCGACCGGACCGTCGTCGTCGAGCGCTTCCGCGACGAGATCGGCGACTGGCGCCTGTGCGTTCTCACCCCGTTCGGCGGCCGCGTCCACGCGCCCTGGTCGCTCGCGCTCGCCGCCCGCCTGCGCGAGTCGCTCGGCCTCGAGGTGAACGCGATCTGGTCGGACGACGGGGTCGCGCTCCACCTGCCCGACGCGGAGGCGCCGCCGCCGACCGACGAGGTGCTCGTCGACCCCGGCGAGGTCGAGGAGCTCGTCGTCTCCGAGCTCGCCTCGAGCGCGCTCTTCGGCGCCCGCTTCCGCGAGAGCGCCGGCCGGGCGCTCCTGATTCCCCGCCGCCGGCCGGGCCAGCGCACGCCGCTCTGGCAGCAGCGGCTGAAGGCGCAGGGGCTGCTCCAGGTCGCGCGCCGCTACCCGGACTTCCCGATCGTGCTCGAGACCTACCGGGAGTGCCTGTCGGACGTCTTCGACGTGCCCGCGCTGCGGCGGCTCCTGGCCGATCTGCGCGCCCGCCGGGTCGACCTCGTCGACGTCGAGACACAGTCCGCCTCCCCGTACGCGTCCTCGCTCCTCTTCGACTACGTCGCCACCTACATGTACGAGGACGACACGCCGCTGGCGGAGCGCCGCGCCCAGGCGCTCGCGCTCGACCGCGACCTCCTGCGCGAGCTGCTCGGGGCCGAGGAGCTGCGCGACCTCCTCGATGCGGGCGCGGTCGCCGAGGTCGAGCGCGACCTGCGCGGTCGCGCCCGCACGCCCGACGAGCTCCACGACCTGCTGCTGCGCCGCGGCGACCTGCGCCCCGGGGAGTTCGACGAGGCGCTCGCCGCCGAGCTCGAGCGCGAGCGGCGGGCCGTGCGCGTGCGCCTCGCGGGCGAGCGGCGACTGCTCGCGGCCGAGGATGCGGGCCGCTACCGGGACGCGTTCGGCGCGATGCCGCCCGGCGGTCTCCCCGCCGCGTTCCTCGAGAGCGGCGAGGACCCGCTCGGCTTCGTCCTCGTCCGCTTCGCTCGCGGCCGCGGCCCGTTCACGACCGCGGCGGCGGCCGAGCGCTTCGACCTCCCGCCCGGCGAGCTCGACCCGCGGCTCGCCGCGCTCGAGCGCGAAGGCAGGATCGTCCGCGGCGAGCTCCGCCCGGGCGGCAACGAGCGCGAGTGGTGCGATCCCGACGTGCTCAGGCGCCTGCGCCGGGTGACGCTCGCGCGCCTGCGCAAGGAGGTCGAGCCGGTCGAGCCGGCGGCGCTCGCGCGCTTCCTGCCCGGCTGGCAGGGAGTCGACCGCCGCGCCGGCCTGCGCGAGGCGCTCGTCCCGCTCCAGGGGCTCTCGCTGCCCGTGAGCCTGTGGGAGTCGGAGATCCTGCCGCGCCGCGTCCCCGGCTACCGGCCCGAGCAGCTCGACCAGCTCTGCGCCTCCGGCGAGCTCGTCTGGATCGGAGCCGGGCTCGAGCGGGTCGCCGTCTACTACCGCGAGGACGCCACCGCGCTGGGCCGCCCGGCGGCGCTGCCGCCGTCCGAGGGCGCCGAGCACGAGCGGCTGCGCGCGGCGCTCGCGACGGGCGCGCTCTTCTGGCACGACCTGCTCGACGCCGGCGGTCTCGACGCGGAGACCGCGCTGCCGGCGCTGTGGGAGCTCGTCTGGGCGGGCGAGGTGACGAACGACGCCTGGCAGCCGCTCAGGGCGGGCCGGCGCTACGCGGCCCCGCGCCAGGCGCCCGGGCGGCCCGGGCGTCGCTTCGCGCGCCAGCGGGCGGGGCGGGCGACCGCGACCCAGGGGCGGTGGTCGCTGGCCGCCGGGATCGTCGCCGCCGAGCCGGACCCGCGCGCGCTCGCCGAGCTCCTGCTCGAGCGGCACGGGATCGTCACGCGCGACGGCGTCCGCGGCGAAGGCGTCCCCGGCGGCTACGGGCCCGTCTACCGCGAGCTGCGGAAACTCGAGACGCTCGGCATCTGCCGGCGCGGCTACTTCGTCGAGGGGCTCGGCGGGGCCCAGTTCGCGCTGCCGGGCGCCGTCGAGCGGCTGCGCGAACGGCCCGGCCAGGAGACGGAAGGGCAGGCCGTGCTCGTGCTCGCCGCCGCCGACCCGGCCCAGCCGTACGGCACCGCCCTGCCGTGGCCGAAGCGGGCGGGCGGCCGCGCGTCGCGCGTCGCCGGCGCGCTCGTCGTCCTGCTCGACGGGGAGGCGTCGCTGTTCGTCGAGCGCGGCGGCCGCTCGCTCCTGCCGCTGCGCGCCCCTGGAGAAGCCTGGCTGCGACCCGCGCTGGCCGCCCTCGTCGAGCACGCCCGTCGCGGCGGGCCGCGGCGGCTCGCGGTCGAGCGTTTCGACGGCGTGCCCGTCGCCGGCTCAGAGGCGCTGTCCCTGCTCTCCGAGGCGGGCTTTCACGTCGGCCCGAAACGGGCGATCCTCAGGGTTTGATCCCGCCCCGCCCGCCCGCCGCGAGCAGCTAGCCTCTTCTTGGTGGAGGCACAGGACTGGGATCGCAAGTGGCTCGAGCGCCTGAAGGGGCCCGATCGGGACCCGAACCGCTTCCTCGTCGAGGTGGGCTCCGCGCGCTCCCCCGGCCGGGCGCTCGACCTGGCCTGCGGGGTCGGGCGCAACGCCGTCTGGCTGGCCGAGCGGGGCTGGCGGGTGACCGCGATCGACTTCTCCGACCTGGCGCTCGAGCACGCCCGCGCGCGCGGGGCCGCCTACGGCGTCGCGGTCGACTGGCAACGGGCCGACCTACGCGAGTACGAGCCGCCCGCCGGCGCCTTCGAGCTCGTCCTGGTCGCGTACCTCCAGCTGCCCGTGGCCGAGCGGCGGCGGGTCTGGCGGCGCGCCGCCGCCGCGGTCGCGCCCGGCGGAGTCCTCATCGTCGTCGGCCACCACCGCGACAACCTCGAGCACGGATACGCCGGTCCGCGCAGCCCCGGCGCGCTCTACACCGAACGCGAGATCGCGGCCGAGCTCGACGGGCTCGCCGTCGAGCGGGCGGAGCGGATCGAGCGGCCCGTCGTGGCGGAGGACGGGGAGCACGTCGCGATCGACGCGCTCGTCGTCGCCTGTCGCGCAGCCGGCTGAGCCCTGATCCACCGATTCGCGCGGGCGGTGCGCCGGTCTGGTCTCGCCAGGCCGCTATCCGGCCCGGAGCGTCCGGCCCGGTCGAGCGCCCCGTGCGGTCGCGAATCGGCGCGGATCCGGGCTGAGCTGGCCCCGTCAGGCAGGAACGGACGCGGCGAGCGCGTAACCGTCCCGCGTGGGTCAGCGGGCCGTCCGATCTCTCGAGCTGCACCGCGCGCTTCGCAACTACTGCCTGGGCTCGTTCTTCGCGCTCGCGGAGGAGCTCGCGGCCGGCGCCGACCTGCCCGTCGCGCTCGAGGAGCACGCGGCGCCGGGCCGCCCGACTCTGTACGAGTACCGCCCGCTCGTGGGGGCGTTCGTCGAGCAGCGGTCCGGCTGGCTCGGCCTGCGCGAGGACGCGACCGCCGCGCTCGGCGCGCTCAAGGACGAGCCCGCGGCCGGCATCTTCGCGAAGGCGCACGCGAGCGCGCGGGCCGGAGAGGACGAAGCGCTGCGGCGGACGATCCTGGTGCCGCTGCTCGTTCGCACCGCGGAGCGCTGCGGCGGCTTCGACTGGGACGACGAGGCGTTCGAGCACGCGTACGGGGAGCTCGAGGCGGCCCTGTTCGGCGAGCACCGGGCCTACGTCGCGCTGGCGCCGCTCGTCGGGCTGACCGCGGGCGGCGAGCTCGAGCTGGCCGAGGGGCTGCGCGTCCGGCCGGCCGCGAGCGGGGAGCTGACCGCCCACTGGCCTGACGCCGCGCGTCTCCTGCCGCGGGACTTCGGGCGGGAGGTCGATCGAACGCTCGTGCTCGAGCTGGAGCGCGGGCTCGACGCGGCGGAGCCGCTCGTCCCGGACGCGCCGGCGGAGCTCGCGCGGGCCGTGTCGGCGCTGCGGCTCGCGACCCCCGGGGCGATCGCCGCCGGGCCGGTGATCTTCGAGCGGCTCGACTGGCAGCCCTACGACGTCCGCTCGATGCTCCCGCTCGCGACCCAGGCCCCGGCTGGGGAGGCGACCAGGCTCGACCGTTTCCGCGGCCGCCTCGCGGCCGAGCTCGTGCGGCGCCTGGCGGGAGGGCACGTCGACCCCGACGTGCTCGAGGCGCTCGAGCGGTTCGAGATCGCGCTGTTCAACCGCGGGCCGCTGCGCGCCGAGGAGCTCCGGGAGGCGCTCGTGACGTTGCTCGGCGGCGACGACGGCGCCTGGGCGGCCGCGATGCGCGCCGCGGCGCTCCTCGGAGAGACGGCCGAGGAGCGTGCCGAGCTCGTCCGGGCGCTGCGCTCGCTGATCGACGGGGAAGGCCCGGGCGCGCGGGCCGAGGATGCGGTCCGCCGCGCGCTCGTCGAGACGCTGCTCGCGGAGTCGCGAGACGCGCTGGTGACCGCGCTCGACGACTCCCTGCTCGGTCTGCGCCCGCGTCCCCAGGTCGCGGCGGCCGCGCGCATCGTCGCCGCCGGCTAGCGCGGCGTCCCGCGCAAGCCGGCGCGAGTGCGGGTATCGGGACGGGCTGCGAGCTCAGCAGTCGAAGTAGCCGAGCTGCAGGATGACGACGCGGCGGATCATGCCACCCTGCGCGAACGGGACCAGGAACGTGAACGCGCCGTGCGCCCTGCGCCTGAAACCGCCCGTGCAGGCATCGAGGCGGAAACCCGGAGCCGCCCGCGCGGCCGCGTACGGTGTACCGGGACCGACCCCTGAGGCCGTGCGGTAGAAACGCGCGGCCGTCTCGACGCCGACGACGACGTCCGCCGCGTAGCTGACGCGGAACAGCCCGCCGTGCTTGCGGTACACGCTGGTTGTGCCGGGCTGGCCCGCCGGCCAGTCGTAGCGGTCGATTCGCAGCGGCTGCCCGATCGCGGCGACCACGTCCGCGCTCGTCATGCCGAGCGCGACCGGGCCGATCGAGCGACCGACGGCGATCAGGCCGGCTTCGGCGCTTGCGGGAGCGGGCAGAGCCAGCGCGAGAGCCGCGGCGATTGCGATCCAGAGCCGGCACATTCCGGCGCACAGTCTTGCAGCTTGGCGCGCTACGGTCGGGGCATGGAGGAGGCCCGGCGGGTGCTGGCGAGGCTCGAGCGGATCAACGGGCTGCGGCGTGCCGGGGCGGATCCCGGGAGGCTGCTCGGCGAGCTGCGGCTGCTCGTGCGCGAGGGGGAAGCATGGGCGGCGGCCGAGGGCGAGGCCGGCTCGGCCGCGCGGGCACTGGCGGCGCTCGAAGAGGCACTCGCCGCCGGTCCGGGCCGGAGCCGCGCGCGAGAGGGGGTGGCCGTGCCCGGAGCCACCGTATAATCGCGCCCCGTGCCGCGCTACGGGCCACCGGATGCCCTCGAGACGCCGCGCTACGCGGGGGTTCGGACGTTCATGCGGGTCCCGAACGTCCGCGCGACCGAGGAGGTCGATGTCGCCGTGATCGGCGTGCCGCTCGACGGCGCGGTCTCCTACCGGACGGGGGCGCGCTTCGGTCCCGAGGCGATCCGGAGCGCGTCGTCGATGCTGCGCAAGTTCAACCCGCTGCTCGGGGTGAACGTGGCCGAGCGACTGTCGATCGTGGACTGGGGCGACACGGCGGTCGTGCCCGGGTACACGCTCGAGTCGCTCGAGCGGATCCGCGAGACGGTCGAGGAGGTAGCGCGTGCGGGAATCGTCACGCTCTGCCTCGGCGGCGACCATACGATGCTCTTGGCCGAGCTGCGCGCGTTGGCCGCCGTCCACGGGCCGCTCGCGCTCGTCCAGCTCGACGCGCACCACGACCTCTGGGACGAGTACTTCGGGCAGAAGGTCTTCCACGGCAGCGTCGTGCGCCGGGCGGTGGAGGAGGGGCTGATCGACCCGGCCCGGTCGGTGCAGGCCGGCCTGCGCGGCTCGCTCTACGGCCCGCAGGACGCCGCCATGCCGGCCGAGCTGGGTATCCACGCGCTCTCCAGCGAGGAGTTGCTCGCGCTCGGGCCCGGCGGGTTCTCGATGCTCGTGCGCGAGCGGGTGGGGTCGACCCGCTGCTTCCTCTCGTTCGACGTCGACGTCGTCGACCCGGCCTTCGCGCCCGGCACGGGAACACCGGAGATCGGCGGCCCGTCGAGCCGGGAGGTCCTGACGTTCGTGCGGTCGCTCGCCGGGCTCGACTTCCGCGGCTTCGACTGCGTCGAGGTCTCGCCGCCCTACGACCCGGCGGGTGTCACCGCCCTGCTCGCGGCCAACGCGTGTTTCGAAATGCTCTCGCTGCTCGCGCTCTTGCGGGCCTGACCGGACCGGGCTTACGACTCGGCCGGCGGCCGCGCCGCGAACAGATGCGGCTCGAGCCGCTCCAGACCCGGCACGTCGTGGACGTCGCCGTCGAGGTGGGGGAGCTCGAGCAGCGGCTCCGGCCCGAGCCGGCGCGCGAGCGACCGGACGTTGGCCCGGTCGCGCTCGGCGAGCACCTGGTAGGCGAGGAAGGCGTCGGCAGCGCGGGCGGCGACGCCGGGGTCGAGGCCGGCATCCACGAGCTGGCCGAGGGCACCCCGCCGCAGGGTCGCGGCCGAGCGCCGGCGCTCATCGCCGAGGACGGCGGGGTGGATCTTGTTCACGATCACGCCCCCGAACGGCAGCTCCGCCTCGACGAGCCGTCGCCAGAAGAACACCGCCTCCTCGATCGGCTCGCGCTCGGGCGTGGTCACGAGCAGGAACACGGTGCGCCGGTCGCCGAGGAGCGCCCGCACCGCCACGGCCCGCTGCTTGAAGCCGTCGTACATGCCCTCGAACCCGAGCAGGAACTCGGTCAGATCGGAGAGGAACGTGATCCCGATCAGCCGCTCGAGCGCCTTCCAGGCGACGAGCGACGCCTGACCGAGCGTGCGCAGCCCCAGCCCGCCCGCCCGCATGCCTCCTTCGAGCAGGGTACGCAGCGCCTTGCCCTCGACGAAGCGGGTGATCCGGTTCGGGGCGTCGATGAAGTCGAGCGCGTGGCGACTCGGCGGCGTGTCGAGGACGAGCAGGTCGTACCCGCCCCGGCGGTGCAGCTCGTAGAGGCGTTCCATCGCCATGTATTCCTGGGAGCCGCCGACCGCGCCCGAGAGCTGCCGGTAGATGCGGTTGCGCAGGATCCGGTCGCGCGCCTCGGCGCTCGGAGCGTGCTCCTCGACCAGCCGATCGAACGTGCGCTTCGCATCGAGCGCGATCGCGAACAGCCGGCCGCTGCCGTGGCCGAGCTCCACCTCGTGCGGCTCGTCCGGCAGCGACTCGAGGCCGAGCGCGTTCGCGAGCCGCCTGGCCGGGTCGATCGTCAGGACGCACGCGGTGCGCCCGCGCCGTGCCGCCCCCAGCGCGAGGGCGGCGCTGACGGTCGTCTTGCCGACGCCCCCCGAGCCGCAGACCACGACGATCTCCGCTTCGCCCGTGAGTCGCTCGACGTTCACGGCAGCTCTCCGAGCGAGGGCGAAAGCAGCTCCGCCAGCTCCGAGACGCCGTCGAGGTCGAGCTCCGGGCGAAACAGGAACGGCAGCCCGATCCGGGGCACGGCGGTGGCGGCGGCGAGCCGCGCCAGCTCAGCCTCCTGTTCCCCGCGCCGGGCGAGGTGGGAAAGGGCCGCGCGGACGGCCGCCCGTGCCGTCTCGCCCGCCGGCGCGAGCTCGGCCAGGGGCCCGCGGTCGGCCGCGACCACGAGCTCCGGGTAGATCGCGTTGACGACGAGAGCCTGGGCGGCGAGCCCGAGCGGGCGCAACCACTCGAGCGCGTCCAGCGTCTCGTTGACCGGGATCTCCTCGGCGCGGGTGACGAGGACGATCCCGGTCCGCGCCGGGTCCGCGACGAGCTCGGCGATCGCCCTCGACTCCTCGTGGATGCGGCCGACTCTCGCGATCTCGAGGAACGCGCGCGGCGTTCGCAGCAGCCCGAGCCCGTGCCCCGTGGCGGGCGCGTCCACCACGATCACCTCGTGTCGTCGCTCGCCGTCGCGGGTCCGCTGCTCGGCGAGATGCCAGACCTTGCCGAGCGTCACGAGCTCTCGGAGGCCCGGAGCCGCAGCCGCCAGATAGCCGAAGGCCCGGCTCTCGACCAGCCGCTCGGCGAGCGCTCGTACCCGCAGCGCCATGGTCAGGTACTCCTCGAGCGCTCGCTGCGGCTCGAGCGCCAGCCCGGCCAGACCGGGGTAGAGGGGGATCTCCCGGCCGGGCCCGGCAGCTCCGTCCTCACCGAACAGGCGCGCGAGGTGCGCCTCGGAGGCGAGCTCGACGAGCAGCGTCCGCCGGCCGCTCCAGGCCGCGGCGAGCCCGATCGCGGCCGCCACCGTGGTCTTGCCGACGCCGCCCTTGCCGGTGACGATCACGAGCTGCCGATCGAGGAGCGACATCCCGAATACCGTACTCTTCGCCCCGTGGCCCTCGCGCTCTCGTCGCTGGCGTCGTGGCCGGCGCGCCGCTTCGCCTTCGCCGTCGGCGCGGCGCTGCTCGTCGCAGCCGTCACCGGTATCCCGACCGACCTCGTCGACACGCCGCTGTTCGGCCGCCAGATCGGGGTGACCGCCTGGGCGTACCCCGTCTGGATCGTCTCGTCCCTGCTCGCGGGCCTACTCGCCGCGACCGCGCTCAGGCCGGCCCGCCCGGTTGCGGGCGGCGGCCTGCTCGCGCTCTTCGCCGTCGGGTGCCCCGTCTGCAACAAGCCGGTGCTGCTCCTGCTCGGCAGCGCCGGCGCGCTCGAGTGGTTCGCTCCGCTCCAGCCCGTCCTCGGCGCCCTCGCGATCGCCGGGCTCGCCGCCGCGCTCGTCGTCCGCCTCCGCGCGGAAGCGGCCTGCGCCGTCACGTCGGCTGGCGGCTGAGCGGGGCGCCCCGCAGCCGGGGCGGAAGGCGAGAAGGACTGTGCTACCCTGGCGCGAAAGAGGCCGCCATGGTCTCCCTTCTCACGCGCGCCGTTCGACGGGCGCCGTCCTCGCAAGGAGCAACGCTGGGCAAGGTCATCGCGTTCGCCAACCAGAAGGGCGGCGTGGCGAAGACCACCACGACGCTCAACCTCGCCGTCGCGTTTCGCGAGCGGGGCCACAGCGTGCTCGCCGTCGATCTCGACCCGCAGGGCAACCTGACGATGAGCCAGGGGATGAACCCGGACGAGCTCGACCAGTCGATGTTCGACGTGCTGGTACGGTCGCTGCCGATCGAGGAGATCATCCACCGGGCCGAGATCGATGTCGCCGTCTCGTCGATCGACCTCGCCGGGGCCGAGCTGGCGCTGTCGAGCATGATCGGCCGGGAGCGCGCGCTCCAGAAGGCGCTCCTGCCGGTGCGCACGGACTACGACTTCATCCTGATCGACACGCCTCCGTCGCTCGGCCTGCTCACGATCAACGCGCTCACGGCCTCCGACGAGGTGATCGTCCCCGTCCAGTGCGAGTACCTGTCGCTGCGGGGTCTCGTCCAGCTCCAGAACACGCTGGAGATGATCCGGGAGAATCTCAACCCGAGCGTCGACATCCGCGGGATCCTGCCGACGATGTACGACAACCGCACGCTGCACAGCCGCGAGGCGATCGACATGCTGAAGGAGAACTACGGCGACCTCGTCTTCCGAACCAGGATCCGCAAGACGATCCGCTACGCGGAAGCGCCCGTCCAGGGCAGCTCGGTGCTCAAGTACGACCCGACCGGCCCGGCCGCCAAGGCCTACCGGGATCTCGCGAGGGAGGTGCTGAACGGTGCGACGCCGCGCTAGCATGCGCGAGGGACCGCTCGCCGAGCTGTTCAAGGCGACCGAGGCGGCCCAGCGCCAGGCGGAACGGGTCGATCCCGCCGCCGGCGGCGAGGTGCCGCTGCAGGCGGTGACCGGCGAGCCGGCCGGCGCGGAGGAGGGTTCCGAGGCGGGCCATCCGGTCGAGGAGACCGCCAGCCTGCTCGTGCCCGTGCCCGAGCCGCCGGCGGAACCCGCCCGCGAGCCGGAGCCGGCGCCCGCTGCGAGGCTCGCTGTCGCGCCCCAGGTGACCGTGCGCGACGCGCCGCGGCTCTCGCGGGTGCCGCGAGCGGACTCGGCTGCCTACCTCGCGGTGATCCGCGTCGTCGGCGTCGGCGGCGGCGGGCTCAACGCGGTCAACCGCATGATCGAGGCGGGTATCTCCCAGGTCGAGTTCATCGCCGTCAACACCGACATCCAGCAACTGCGCACCTCGGATGCGCCGGTGAAGCTCCACATCGGCCGCGAGCTGACGCAGGGGCTCGGCTCGGGAGCAGACCCCGACGTCGGCCGCCGCGCCGCCGAGGAGGCCTACGACCAGGTCAAGCACGTGCTGCGCGGCTCCGACATGGTGTTCGTGACCGCCGGCGAAGGCGGCGGTACCGGCTCCGGCGCGGCGCCCGTGGTGGCCCGGATCGCGCGCGAGGTCGGCGCGCTGACCGTCGGCATCGTGACGATGCCGTTTCGCTTCGAGGGCACGCGCCGCCGCGAGCAGGCCGATCACGGAGTCGAGGAGCTGCGCTCGGTTTGCGACACCGTGATCGTGATCCCGAACGACCGCCTGCTCGAGGTGCTCGACCGCTCGACGTCGATGCTGGAGGCGTTCCGGATCGCCGACGACGTGCTGCGCCAGGGCGTTCAGGGGATCTGCGACCTGATCACGATGCCCGGGCTGATCAACCTCGACTTCGCCGACGTCCGCACGATCATGCGCGACGCGGGCTCGGCGCTGATGGGCATCGGCTTCGCCACGGGCGAGAACCGTGCCCGGGAGGCGGCTGAACGGGCGCTGCGCTCGCCGCTGATCGACACCGAGATCACCGGCGCGCGCGGGATCCTGCTCTCGATCGCCGGCGGCGAGGATCTCTCGCTGCTCGAGGTGACCGAGGCGGCCGAGGTGATCCGCGCCGCGGCGACCGACGACACCAACATCATCTTCGGCGCCACGGTCGACCCCAAGCTCAACGGGCAGGTCTGGGTCACGGTGGTCGCGACCGGGCTCGGCAAGAGCGCGCGGCCGCTCCGGCGGGCGCCGGCCACCGAGACGCTCGACCCGCCGAGCTTTCTGCGCGACCTCTAGCGGGGTCGCGTGCCCGGGCCCGCGCGAGCGGCGCTAGGCTCCCCGCCGATGGGGGGCGCGGTCGCCGCGGGTCACCCGCTCACGGCCCGGGCAGGGGCTGACGTGCTCGCGGCCGGTGGCAACGCGGTCGATGCCTGCATCGCCGCGGCCGCGGTCGGCTGGGTGGTCGAGAGCCCGCTGACGGGACCCGGCGCGGGCGGGTTCATGCTCGTGCACCGGGCGCGGGACGGCCGCGATGCCGTGCTCGACTTCTTCGTCTCCCATCCCGGCCGAGGGCTGCCACCGGGCGCTGGCGGCAAGCCAGAGGCGGTTGCGGTGCCGTTCGGGGCGGGCGACACGACCCAGACGTTCCTGGTCGGCCCGGCCTCGTGCGCGGTGCCCGGGGCCGTCGCCGGTCTCGCCGCGGCCCATCGCCTGTTCGGCACCGTGCCGTGGCCCGAGCTGCTCGCGCCCGCAATCGCGCTCGCGCGCGGCGGCGTCGATCTGACCCGAGAGCAGGCCCTCCTCCATGCCGTCCTCGACGGGGTGCTTCGGCGGGAGCCGGAGGGCCGGGAGGTGTACGGCGCTCGCGCGCCGCTGCGGGCAGGCGAGCGGCTGGTGATGGCGGCGCTCGCCGGCACGCTCGAACGGGTCGCGGCCGAGGGGGAGGCGGCCTTCTATCGCGGCGAGCTCGCGGGCAAGCTCGCCGCTGCCGTCGCGGGGCGCGGCGGGCGGATCACGGTGGACGATCTCGCCGCCTACCGGGTCGTTCGGCGGCGGCCGGTGCGGGTTGCCTACCGGGGTCACGAGGTCGCGTCGAACGGGCCGCCCTCGGCCGGCGGCGTGCTGATCGCGTACGCTCTGCGCGTGCTCGACGCGGTCGGGCCGGGCGGCCCTCCGGGCAGCCCGGATGCGCTCGCGACGCTGGCCGAGGCCGCCCGGGAGGCAGCGATCGCTCGCGGCGGGACGTTCGCGGCCGCGCTCCATCGAGGCGGGCTGGCCGGGCGGCTGCTCGGCGACGAGGGTGTGCGGGCGGCGGTCGGTCGCGTCCGCGCGGGCGGCGGGCCCGCGGCTCCGCTCGAGCGGCGGCTGCCGTCGACCACGCACGTGAGCGTGCTCGACGGGCGGGGAAACGCGGCGTCGCTGTCCTCTTCGACCGGCTGCGGCTCCGGCGTCTTCGTGCCCGGCACCGGGATCCAGCTCAATAACATGCTCGGCGAGATCGACCTCAACCCGCCGGACGCTCCGGCGCGGCCGGGGTTGCGCCTGACCAGCATGATGGCGCCGACGCTCGTCTTGCATCGGCGACGCCCGCGCCTCGTGGTCGGTAGCGCGGGCTCGGAGCGGCTTCGCGGCGCGATCGTCCAGACGATCGTCAACGTGGTCGATCACGGGCTGCCGATCGCCGAGGCGATCGAGCGTCCGCGGGTGCATCTCGACGGTGAGGAGCTCCACTGCGAGGGCGGGATCGGCACCGGGGCTGTCGAGGAGCTGGAGCGGCGCGGCTACCGCACGGTGCGCTGGCCCGGGCCCGGGCGGAACCTCTACTTCGGGGGCGTCAGCGCGGTCGCGGTCGCCCGCGAAGGCGGGCTCGAGGCGGCGGGCGACCCGCGCCGCGGCGGCCACGGGGTCGTCGTCGAGTGAGCGTCGAGATCAGGCATGCTCGCGCCGGCGACGCGCGCCGCCTCGTCGAGCTCGCGCGCGCGGTCGGCTCCGAGCCCGGAGGATGGCTCGCCACGGACGGACGGTGGCAGAGCCCGGGGGCCGAGCGCGCGCACCTGCGCGCTGTCTCCCGCTCGCGGCACGCGGCCGTCCTGGTCGCGGTGGGCGAAGCGGGAATCGTGGGGCGGCTCTCGATCGCCCGCCGCACGTACCCGCTCGGCGCTCACGTGGCCGAGGTCGGCCTCATGGTCGCACGGGCCGAGCGGGGCAAGGGTGTCGGTCGCGCCCTGCTGGCCGCGGCGGAGGTCTGGGCGCGGGGTGCCGGAATCGAGAAGCTTGAGCTGCACGTGCTGCCGCACAACGAGGCGGCCCTCGCCCTGTACGGACGCATGGGCTACGAGCGGGAGGGATATCGGCGCAGGCACTTCCGGCGCGGTGACGCGTACCTCGACGCCATCCTGATGGCCAAGTTGCTCGAGCCATGCTAGCACCGAGATGATCATGCGAGTACTGTTTTGCTCTGCGGCTCTCGTGCCGGCGAGTGCCCTGGCCAGGCATGCTTGCGGCATGGCCGAGCACCCTGGCGCCCCGGGCCGGGGCACGATTACGCTCGAGGACGTCGAGCTTCGCGCCGAGGAGGAGCTCTGGAGCGGCGACTCCGACTCCGACCACTCGGGCTGGTTCTGCGTGCGGACCGACCCGTTCCCGTGCCCGGCGGCGGGCTGCACGTTCGTGGCGGAGTTCATGACCGCGGCGCATCTGATCCTCGTCTGGGAGGAGCGCGACGACCCCAACCTGCTTCGCCACGCGCAGCGGGCGAAGGAGGTCGGCCGCAACCCCAGGGTCGTCCCGTACGTGACCGCGTTCGGGCCCAGCACCTCCTACTACCTGTGGGAGGCGGCGGGCCGGCCGGTGCACGGCGTCAGGCGGGCGGGCCCCTAGCCCGGCGGCTCGACGCGCCCGTTCGCCTGCGCGCGCTCCCGGGCCAGGCGCGCGTACCGGGTCGCGGTGCGCGCGCGGACGAGCAGGTCCGTGAGCGCCGAGATCCGCTCGCGCTCGGAGAGCAGCTCGAGCAGACCCTGCCGGGAGTCGGTGCCGAGGCCGACGCGGGCCGCGATCCAGTAGGCGAGGCCCTCGGGGCCCGGGCTCGGCTCCCCGAAGTCCGCGCCCGCGGCCTCGGCCAGGCGCCGGTAGGCGGCGACACACGTCGCCAGCTCGCGGCTCGAGGGCTCGCCGGGCTCGTCGGCGACGAGCTCGACCAGGGCCGTGCGGAAGGAGCGCCCGGCGGTCTCCTCGACGATACGAAAGCGCGTCCGGCCTTCGGCGAGCACGTCGAGCCGGCCGTCCTCGTAGCGGGCCAGTACGTCGACGAGGGCCGCGGTCGTACCGAGCTCGCGCGTGTGCTCGTCGTCGGCGAGCACGAGGCCGAGCTCCTCGTCTCGTGCGAGGCACTCCCCGACCAGCTCCCGGTAGCGGGGCTCGAAGATGTGCAGCGGGAGCTGCTCTCCAGGCAGCAGGACGAGCTCGAGCGGGAAGAGACCGATCTCCCTCATCGCGACAGGTTATGGTCCAGGAGATGGACGGCGCCACGCTCGCCCGGATCGCGGACTCCTTCTTCCGCCCGACGGTCGGGGGGCTCGTGCCCTACGAGCCCGGCAAGCCGGCGGAGGAGGTGCAGCGCGAGCTCGGCCTCGAGCGGGTCGTCAAGCTCGCCTCGAACGAAGGGCCCGCCGGGCCGTTCCCGGCCGCGCTCGAGGCGCTCGCGCGGGGCGCGGACGAGCTCAATCGCTACCCCGACGGCGGCATGTACCGCCTGCGGACCGCGCTCGCCGAGCGCCACGGCGTCGCGTTTGGCAACGTCGTTCCCGCGGCCGGCGCTGATGCGGTCGTCATGTACCTCTCGCTCGCCTGCCTCGACCCCGGCGACGAGATCGTGTGCTGCCGCCCGACCTTCCCGAGCTACGTGATCGACGCGGTCAAGCTCGGTGCGGTCGCTCGCCAGGTGCCGGCGCGAGGCCATCGCCATGACCTGGAGGCGATGCTCGGCGAGGTCGGTCCGCGCACGAAGGTCGTCTACGTCTGCAATCCCAACAACCCGACCAGCACGATGGTTACCCGCGGCGAGCTCGACGCGTACTTCGAGCGGGTGCCCGAGCACGTTCTGACGGTGCTCGACGAGGCGTACTTCGAGTACGTCGGCGATCCGGACTACCCGAACGGGATCGAGGAGTACCTGAAGGCCGGCCGGCGGGTGCTCGTTCTGCGCACGTTCTCGAAGATCTACGGACTCGCCGGGCTCCGGATCGGCTACGGAGTCGGGCCCGCCGAGCTCGTGACCGCGATCCGCAAGGTGCAGAACGCCTTCGACGTGACGCAGCCCGCGCAGGACGCCGCCCTCGCCAGCCTCGGCGACGAGGAAGAGCTCTCCCGCCGCCGGGCCGCGAACGCGACCGGCCGGGACGTTCTCGAGCGCGGCCTGCGCGCGCTCGGCCTCGCGGTCCCGGAGCGGGGCGTCGGCAACTTCGTCTACGCGGACACCGGCGCCGCCGACGCGCGTCCCCTGTTCGAGGCGCTCCTCGCCGAGGGCGTGATCGTGCGGCCGCTCGGTGGCTTCGGCGCGCCCGGAGCGATTCGCGTCAGCGTCGGGACGGACGAGGAGAACGGGATCTTCCTGGCGGCGCTGCGGCGCTTGCTCGAGACCGCCTGAGCCGGACCGAATCGTCGGCGCCGGCTGGTAGCGTTCGTACGTGCCGCGGAGGGTGAGCGGGGAGGGGACCGGGCTGCTGCGGCGAGCCCCTGACCTGCGCTCGCTCTACCTCGCCACGCTCGCGTCGTCGATCGGAACGTGGCTCGCGTTCGTTGCTCTCGTCGTTGACGTCTACGATCGCACGGGCAGCGCGGGCTGGGTCAGTGCCCTGCTCGTGGCCGAGTTCCTGCCGCTCGTCGCGATCGGGCTGGCGGCGGGCCCGCTGCTCGACCGGCTGCCGCGCCGTCGGGTGCTTGTCGCCGCCGACCTCGCGCGCGCGGGCGTGTTCTGTGCCCTGCCATTTGCAACATCCGCTTTGCAGATAGTGTTACTTGCTCTGATTGCCGGAGCAGCGACCGCGTTCTTCCGGCCCGCGGTCTACGCGGGGCTCCCCAACCTCGTCGCGGACCCCGACCTGCCCCGCGCCAACGGTCTGCTCCAGTCCGCCGACAACGTCACGATCGCGGCCGGCCCCGTGCTCGGCGGCCTGCTCGTCGGCTGGGCCGGTCCCGGCCCGGCTTACTGGGCCAACGCGGCCTCGTTCGCGGTCTCGGCGGTGCTGATCCTGCGGATCCGGCGCACGCTCGAGGAGGGTGCCGGGGAGCGTCAGGGCCACTGGCGCGACGTGCTCGAGGGGCTCTCGCTGCTCGGGCAGTCACGGGCAGTGCGGGCGGTCGTCTGCGTGTGGAGCATGGTCATGGTTGCCACGGCCGGCGTCAGCGTCGCCGAGATCGTGCTCGCAACGGACGTCTTCGACGCCGGGGAGACCGGCTACGGGCTGATGGTCTCGGCCATGGGCGTCGGGCTCGTGGCGGGAGGGCTGTGGGCGTCCCGCCTCGTGCGGCAGCGCGGCGTGCGCCTGCCGTACGCCGCCGCCGTCGCGGCCATGGCCGCGGGGATCGGCGCGGCTGCCGCGGCCCCGTCGGTGTGGGTCGCCGCCGCCGCGCTCGTCCCCGCCGGCGCCGGCAACGGGGTCGCGCTCGTGTGCAACGCGATCCTGATCCAGCGCGGCGTCGCCGACCGCTTGCGTGGCCGCGCGTTCACGCTCGCGATGAGCGTCAGCTACGCGGCGCTCGGGGTCGGCATGGCGGCGGCCGGGCCGCTGACGGAGCTGATCGGGCCTCGGGCGCTGTGGGCGGTGGCGGCGGCCCTGCTCGCGGTCGCGTCCGTGGCGGCGATCGGACTGACCCGCGAGCTCGAGCTGTCCGTCTCCGAGCCGGCCGGCAGGCTCCGGGAAGCCTGACGTGCCGCGCGCGTTCACCCTGGCCGAGCTGATCGCGGGCGTCGAGGCGGGCGACCGGCGCGCGGTGGCTCGCGCGATCTCGCTCGTCGAGAGCCGCGACCCCTCCGCGTACGAGCTCGTTCGCGCCCTCTATCCCCGGACCGGTGGCGCCTACGCCGTCGGCATCACCGGCCCGCCGGGGGTCGGCAAGTCGACGCTGATCGGTGCGGTAGTCGCTCACGTGCGCCGGGGCGAAACGACGGTGGGCGTGCTCTCGGTCGATCCGTCGAGCCCGTTCACGCACGGCGCCGTGCTCGGTGACCGGATCCGGCTCGCCGACCACTTCCTCGACCCGGGTGTCTTCATCCGCTCGATGGCCAGCCGCGGCCACCTCGGCGGCGTCGCCGAGGCAACGCTCCAGGCGGCGCTCGTTCTCGACGCGGCCGGGAAGGAGCTCCTGCTCGTCGAGACCGTTGGCATCGGCCAGAGCGAGATCGAGATCGCGCAGGTGGCGGACACCGTCGTGCTCGTGCTGATGCCGGGCTCCGGCGACTCGGTGCAGGCGCTCAAGGCCGGCGTGATGGAGATCCCGGACGTGATCGCGATCAACAAGCGCGACCATCCGCAGGCGAAGACGATGCTGAACGAGGTGCGCGCGGTGCTGGCGCTCGGCGCTCGGCGCGAATGGGAGCCGCCGATCGTCCTCACCGAGGCCGCTCGCGGCGAGGGGATCGACGACCTCTGGGGTGCGGTCGAAGCCCACCGCGCCCACCTCGGCGAGGGCGGCCGGCTCGCGGAGCGCCGCCGGCGGAGCCTGGCCGCCGAGGTGTTCGCGCTCGCGAGCGCGCGCGCGAAGCTCCATCTCGAGCGCGCCGTTGCCGGCGATCCCGAGTTGCGCCGGCTGCTCGATCTGGTCGAGGAGCGCGAGCTCGATCCGCTCACCGCCGTTCGCGAGATCCTCGAGCGGGTATTCCGGATCAAGGGCGGGAATGACGGCGCCGACCCTCGCTGACATCCGCGCTGCCCGCGAGCTCTTGCGGGCGGTCGCGCGCGCGACGCCGGTGCACGGCTCGGAGACGCTGAGCCGGCTCGCGTCGCGCCAAGTGACACTGAAGGCGGAGACGCTCCAGCGCACCGGCTCCTTCAAGGTCCGGGGCGCCGTCGTCAAGCTCGCTGCGCTCAGCGAGGCGGAGCGGCGCGCCGGCGTGATTGCCGCCAGCGCTGGCAACCACGGGCAGGCCGTCGCGTGGGCGGCCCGGGAGCTCGGCATCGAGGCGGCCGTGTTCATGCCGGCGGACGCGCCGCTCGCGAAGATCGAAGCGACGAGGAGCTACGGCGCCGAGGTCGTGCTGTCGGGCGCGAGCCTCGAGGATGCGATCGGGGCCGCGGCCGAGCGCGCGGCCAGCACCGGAGCGACGGTGGTGCATCCGTTCGACGACCCGGCGATCGTGGCCGGGCAAGGAACGATCGGGCTCGAGCTCGACGAGCAGCTCGGCGAGGTCGAGCGCGTCGTCGTCCCCGTCGGTGGCGGTGGGCTCTGCGCGGGCGTCGCGATCGCACTCGGCGAGCTGCGCCCCGAGGCACGGATCGTCGGCGTCCAGGCGGCCCGCTGCGCTCCCTACACCGGCTCGACCGAGTTTGCGCCCACGATCGCCGACGGGATCGCGGTCAAGCGCCCCGGCGCGCTCACGCGGCCGATCCTCGAGCGGCGGCTCGAGACGGTGGTGACCGTCTCGGACGGCGAGATCGCGCAGGCGATCGTGCTGCTACTCGAGCGGACGAAGCTCGTCGTCGAGGGCGCGGGCGCGGCCGCCGTGGCCGCGCTCGTGGCCGGGCGCGTGCCCGGCGACGGGCCCGTCTGCGCGATCCTCTCCGGGGGCAACATCGACCCGACCATGCTGATCCAGGTCGCCCGTTACGGGTTGACCCGGGCGGGGCGCCACCTCGTCGTGCGCACCCGGGTGCCGGACCGCCCGGGCCAGCTCGCCCGGCTCCTGACCCGGCTCGGGTCAGAGGGCGCGAACGTGCTCGCGGTCGAGCACCGCCGCGAAGGGGTCGAGCTCGAGGTCTCGGAGACGGGCATCGAGCTGACGCTGGCCACGCGCGACGAGGCGCACTGCGCGGAGCTGCTCGAGCTGATGGCCGGCTGGGGCTACCCGACCGAGCGGGCCCGCTGAGCCGTCAGCCGGGCGGGTCGAGGCTGTCCCGCGTCGGGCTAGTCAATACACGTCAGGTGTCGGGCTCGACGATGCACGATCCTCGACCGATCGTTCTTCACCGGTTATCAGGACAAGTAGACATGGGTACGACCGAGATCGATTGGGCGTCGCGTCTGCGTCTCCGCCAGGAGGGATTCGTGCCGCTCTACCACCAGCTCAAAGAGCTCCTGCGGGCGGCGGCGCTCGAGGTCGCGCCCGGGACGCTGATGCCGTCGGAGAAGCAGCTCATGGAGCACGCGGGCGTCAGCAGGGCGACGGCGCGCAAGGCGGTCAGCGACCTCGTCCAGGAGGGCGTGCTCGTGTCCGAGCGGGGGCGCGGCACCTTCGCGGCATCCCGGCGGCTCGAGCGCGACCCCGCCCGGCTGGCCGGCTTCACGGAGGCGATGCGCCTGCTCGGACGGGCCACGAGCACCGACGTGCTCGCGGTCGAGGCTGCGCCGGCATCCGAGGAGAGCGCCGAGCGCCTGTCGCTCGAGCCGGGCGATCCCACGGTCGTGTTCAGGCGTCTGCGCCGCGTCGACGGCGAGCCGTGCATGGTCACGCTCACCCACGTCTCCGCGACCCTGCTGCCCGGGATCGCCCGCCGCGACCTCAGCGGCTCGTTCTACGAGATCCTCAGACGGGACTACGGTCTGACGCCGGTCCGCGGCCGGGAGACGATCGTCGCCCTGAGCGCCGACCGTGAGCTGGCGCGCCTGCTCCGGGTCGCCGTCGGTGCCCCGATCCTCTCGTCGCGTCTCGGTACCGAGACCGAGCGCGGCACTCCGCTCGAGTACACGATCAAGCACGCCCGCGGCGACCTGTACGCGGTCACGGTCGACACGACCGCCGACGCTCACCTGCTCTCGCCCGAGGGGGGGCCCGGCCGGTGAGTGCCGCCGCGCAGTCCGCAGCCCCGGCGCTGGTCGCCGTCGAGGGGCTCGAGAAGCGCTTCGGCGCGGTCGTGGCGGTTGGCGGCGTCTCGCTCGAGATCCGCGGCGGCGAGGTGCTCGGGCTCGTGGGCGAGAACGGGGCCGGGAAGTCGACCATGGTCGGGCTGATCTCCGGGTCGCTCGAGCCCGACGGGGGCCGTATGCTCGTAGACGGCGAGCCGTACGCCGCGCTCGACCCGCTCACGGCCGGGCGCCTCGGAATCGCGGCGATCCGCCAGGAGCCGGTGCTGGTGCCGACGCTCTCCGTCGCCGAGAACCTCGTGCTTGGGCGGGAGCCCCGTCGACTCGGGATCGTCTCCTGGAGCGAGGTGCGTCAGCGCGGCGCACGCCTGCTGGCCGAGATCGGAGCCGAGGTCCCGCTCGGGGTGGCGGTCGAGGCGCTCTCGCCCGCCGACCGCCAGCTCGTGGAAGTGGCGCGCAACCTCGGCGCGGGCGCGCGGGTGATCTTCTTCGACGAGCCCACCGCCGCTCTCGGTCCCGCGGAGACGGAGCGGCTGTTCGGGCTGATCCGGAGGCTGACAGCCGCGGGCGCAGCGATCGTGTACGTGTCGCATCGGCTCGAGGAGATCTTCGAGATCTGCCAGCGGGTCGTGGTGATGCGGGACGGTGTCGTCGTCGCGGACAGACCCGTGCGCGAGCTCGACGAGGATTCCCTGATCGCGGCGATGGCGGGGCGCGAGCTCGCGGCGCAGGAGCGCGCCGAGGCGCGCGAGTACCACGAGAGCGAGCTCGAACCGATCCTGTCGCTGCGCGGCATCGGCCAGGGACGCCGCCTGGTCGGCATCGACCTCGACATCCGTCCGGGCGAGGTGCACGGGCTCGCGGGCATTGTCGGCTCGGGTCGGACGAGGCTCTCCTCGATTCTGGCGGGGTTGATCTCGCCCGACGAGGGCGAGATGACGTTGCGCGGCCGGCGGTATGCACCCTCCTCGCCGGGTGAGGCGATCCGTGCGGGTGTTCTCCTCGTGCCGGAGGATCGCCTGGCGGCTGGGCTGTTCGCCGACCTCTCGCAGGCGACCAACATCGTCTTCTCGCGCTACGACAGAGCGAGCCGGCGCGGCTTCGTCTGGCGGGCGCTCGAGGTCGCCGGCGCCGGCGCCCTCCTCGAGCGTCTCGACGTCCGCCCCAGGAACCCGCAGGCGCACGGTCGGACGCTTTCGGGCGGCAACCAGCAGAAGGTGGTGCTGGGACGGGCTCTGTTCGCCGGCCCGGAGGTCCTGATCCTCGACGAGCCGACGCGGGGCGTCGACGTCGGGGCCAAGGCATACATCCACAGGCTCGTGCGCGAGCTCGTGAGCGAGGGCGTCGCGGTCGTGCTCGCGAGTTCCGATCTCCGCGAGCTGACGGCGCTGTCCGACCGGATCACGGTCATGGCCCGGGGGCGAGTGACCGCGTCGTTTCGGGCTCCGTTCGATTCCGAGCGAATCACCGCCGCGGCGACCGGCGCGAGCGCCGTGGCGAGCTGACGAGAGGAGGACGTGTGGTAACGACGACCGCCGGCGCGAGGGAGGAGACGTTGAAGAGCCGCGTGCTTCGCTGGGCGGCGCCCAGGACGGCCACGCTCGCCCTCACCGGGGTGCTGCTGGTGCTCGCCACGGTTGCGGCGACCCGATCGGACGTCTTCCTGACGTTCGACAACCTGCGCAACATCCTGCTGCAGGTCAGCGTGCTCGCGATCGTCTCCTCGGCGATGACGCTGCTCATGGTCTCCGGCGGGATCGATCTCTCGGTCGGCTTCATGATGTCGGTCGTCAGCGTCGTCGCCGCGACGATGATGAACGACGGCGTCCCGCTCGGGCTCTGCATCCTGGCGGGGATCGCGCTCGCGATCGTGATCGGGGGCTGTAACGGAGCGCTGGCGGCGTGGTGCCCTTCCCACCCCTTCATCGTCACGCTCGGAGTGATGATCCTGTTGCAGGGGATCGCGATCCAGATCACCAGCGGCGTTCCGATCTCGAACATCGACGACAGCCTGCTCTCGGTCGCCACCGGCCGGCTGGCCGGCCTCCCGTACCCGGTCTGGATCGCCGGGTTCGTGATGCTCTGCTGCGGCGTTCTCCTTCGCTACACGGTGTTCGGCCGGCGGCTGTATGCGCTCGGCGGCAACGAGCAGGCCGCGCGGCTGGCGGGCATGCGCGTCAAGCGCACGAAGATCGTGCTCTACGCGATCTCGGGCTTCCTCGTCAGCATCGCCGCGTTCGTCCTCACCGCACGAATCGCCTCCGCCCAGCCGCTGATGGGCGCGGGCTACGAGCTCCAGGCGATCGCGGCGGTGGCGGTCGGCGGAACGCCACTCGCGGGTGGCCGGGGAACCATCGTCGGAACGCTGCTCGGGGTCCTGCTGCTCGGCGTGATCTCGAACAGCCTGAACCTGCTGGGGGTCTCGGGGGCCTACCAGTACGTGTTGCAGGGAGGGGTGATCGTCATCGCCGTGATGAGTCAGCGAACGCGCTGACCCGGCGGCGAGCACACAACCACGGATCTGGTGACCAACGCGGACGAAAGGGGAAGAGGATGGGACGAGGCAGGAACTGGAAGGCGGGCGGACGGCTCGTGTGGCTGGCCGCGCTGGCCGTCGCGCTCGTCGTGGCCGCCGCGGCCTGCGGCGGCTCGGACGAGGCCGAGCCGGAGCCCGCGACGACCGAGGCGCCCGCCACGGAGGAGGCACCGGCCACGGAGGAGGCGCCGGCTACCGAAGAGGCGCCGGCCGAGACGCTGAAGATCGCGTTCATCCAGACGGGCCCGTTCGACTACTACGAGCGCGGCGTCGACGGAGCGAAGGCCGCCGCCGAGAGCCTCGGCGTCGAGCTGATCGTGCTCAACTCCGATAGCAAGCCGGAGAAGGAGATCGCCAACGTCGAGGACGCGATCCAGCAGGGCGTCGATGGCATGATCGTGTTCTCGGTCGGCCGCTCCTCGCTCGAGGCGGCCCTCCAGAAGACCAACGAGGCGGGTATCCCGACCGCGATCCTGTACGGGTACGCGCCGGAGATCGAGGATCAGGGGACCGTGTTCATCCAGGCCCCGACCGACCTGACCGGCAAGATGGTCGGTGAGTGGGTGGCCGCGAACGTCCCCGACGGCGGCCAGGTCGCGATCATCCAGGGGCTGCTCGGCCGCGGCGACGCGGAGGGCTACACGGCGTCGTTCAAGGAAGGGATCGCCGCGAACGCCGCTCTCGAGGTCGTGGCCGAGGTGGAGGGTGGCTGGGATCGCGCGAAGGCGCAGACGGCCATGGCCGACATCCTCACCGCCAACCCGGATCTCCGGGTCGCATTCGTCCATAACGAGGACATGGCGATCGGGGCGCTCGCCGCGATCAAGGCGGCCGGCAAGGAGGGCCAGATCACGGTCGTCTCGCAGAACGGCTCCCCTGACGGGCTCGCCGCGGTCGAGGCGGGCGAGATCGCCGCGACGGCCGCCTGGTCGCCCGCCCAGGAGGCGCAGATGGCGCTGAAGCGGCTCGTCGACTTCATCCGCGAGGGCACAGAGCCGAGCCCGAAGCTCTGCATCACGCCGGTTCTCGTCGTGACGCAGGAGAACGTCGCCGATGCGGTGCCGTGGGTGCCGACACCCGAGTCGACCGAGATCGGTCTCCAGGTGGAGTGCGCGGCCTAGCTACGTGAGGCCGGGCCTTCCGGGGCTCAGGCTGCGCCCGCGACGCGCTCGGCGAGGGCGGCCAGGAGGCGCACCCCGTAGCCGGTCGCGCCCTTGTTCGTGTAGTAGTCGCCCCGGCTTCGCTCGAGGAACGCGGTGCCCGCGATGTCGAGGTGCGCCCAGGGGCCCTCGCCCGCGAACTCCTGCAGGAAGCGGGCAGCGTAGATCGGACCCGCCTGACGCAGGTCGGACGAGTTCTTGCGGTCGGCGTACGGAGAGCGGATGTAGCGGCGGTAGGTCTCGTGCAGCGGCAGCGGCCAGGCGTGGTCGCCGCTCGCCTCCGCGGCGGCGCGCACGTCCGCGACCCACGCGTCGTCGTTCCCGAGCAGGCCGGCGTAGAAGTCGCCGAGCGCGACGACGACCGCTCCCGTCAGGGTCGCGAGGTCGACGAGGTGGGTGGCGCCTCGCCTGCGCACCCAGACGAGGGCGTCCGCCAGGACCATGCGGCCCTCGGCGTCGGTGTTCGTGACCTCGATCGTGGTGCCGTCGAGCGCGGTGACGATGTCGCCCGGCCGGGTCGCCGTTCCGCTCGGCATGTTCTCGCAGGCGGGGACGACCGCGAGCACGGAGAGGGGCACGCCGAGCTCGGCGATCGCGCCGAGCCCGCAGAGCGCGGCGGCACCTCCGGCCATGTCGCCCTTCATCTCGTCCATGCGACCGGGCGGCTTCAGGGAGAGGCCGCCTGAATCGAACGTAATCGCCTTGCCGACGAGGCCGAGGAGGATCCCGTCGCGGGCACCCGGCGGGTCGTAGCGCAGGGCGATCAGGCGCGGCTCGGCGACGCTGCCTCGCGTGACCGAGAGGAAGGCGCCCATACCGGTCTCGGCGATCTCGGCCGGCCCCAGGATCTCGCAGGCGACGTGCGGGGACTCGGCGGCGATCGCCGTGGCGCGCTGCGCCAGCTCCACGGGCCCCAGCTCGTTCGCGGGCGCGTCCACGAGCTCCCGGCAGCGGTTCGCCCACCGCGCCGCGATCCCCGCGCGTCTGGCCGGCTCGGCGGCGGCAGCGGCCGGGCCGACCAGGGACAGGCGCTCGAGCGGCAGCGCACGCTCGCCGCGGGTTTTCCAGCGGCCGGGATCGTAGCCGCCGAGCACGGTCCCGTCGACAATCGCCCGGGTCTGCGCCGCCACCTCGATCGGCAGGGTCTCGTCGAGTGCCCACGCGACGGTGCCGCCCCGGAGCGCGCCCGCGCGGCTCGCGACCCGGGCGGCGGCCGTGCGCAGCGCGTCCTCGTCGATCTCCTCGCGCTTGCCGACCCCGGCGGCGGCAACCCGGTGCGCGGCGAGCACGCCCTGCGTGTGTACGAGCGTGACGTCTCCGGCCTTGCCCTTCAGCTCGCCGTCCTCGACGAGGTGGACGAGCTGGCCGCCGAGGGCGGCGTCGAGGACGGAGCCGGGGCCGCCGAGGGCGGGCTCGCCCGTCACCGGAATGGCCAGGATGTCTGCGGCCACGGCCTCCGGGGGCCCATCGACGACGACGATCTCCATGAGGCGGCGCATGGTATCCGAAGGCCGCGCTACGGTGGCGCCGAGCGGTGGCCGGCCGGGCTCAAGCTCGAGCGCAGGACCGCCGACAACACGGACCGAGGGGCAATGACGAGCAGCGCTGCAAGCGGGATGCAGTTGGCCGGACACGACGGTGGCTCGATCGTGGCGGTGGAGGCCCTCCGGGGCGAGCTCGCCCGGCTCGGGCGCGAGCGGGAGCTCCTGCGTGCGACGGGCGCGGGCCGCGACGAGCTTGAGCGCAACCGCTGTGCGATCCTCCGCGCCCACCAGGGCCTCTCCCGGGCTCTGACCGCCCATCATTCCCCCGGCCTGCACGCGGCCTAGAGCGGTATTCTCGCCGCGTGGGCGAGGGCATCGACCGGCGGGCGATGGCGAGCCTCTCGACCGGTCACCTCGCGACCGACCTCGCGCAGGGCTCGGTTCCGGCGCTGCTCGTGTTTCTCGTCCCGAAGCTCGATCTCTCCTACACGCTCGCGGCGGCCGTCGTGCTGGTCGCGACGTTCAGCTCGTCGGTGGTGCAGCCGCTGTTCGGAGCCTGGTCGGATCAGCGCGGCGCGCTCTGGATGCTGCCCGGCGGGGTCGCGCTGGCGGGCGTCGGCGTGGCGCTCGCGGCGGTCGCGCCGAGCTACCCGCTCCTGCTCGCCGCGGTTCTCGCCGGGGGCGTCGGTGTCGCCGCCTACCACCCCGAGGGCTCGAAGCTCGCGAGCTACGTCAGCGGCTCGAGACGCGCGACCGGGATGGCTGTCTTCTCGGTCGGCGGCAACATCGGCTTCGGCCTCGGGCCGCTCTTCGCCTCGACGCTCGTGATCGCGCTCGGCCTGAGCGGCGGGCTCCTGCTTGCGCTGCCCGGCCTCCTCGTCGCCGGCTACCTGCTCGCCGAGCGCGGCTACCTCAGCCGCTTCGTCGCCGCGGGCGAGCGGCGGACGCGGGAGTCGCCCGAGCCAGATCGGGCCGGCGCGTTCGCGCTGCTCCAGGGCGTGGTCGTGCTGCGCTCGATCGCCCACTACGGCCTCTTCACATTCGTGCCGCTGTGGGAGGTCGCGCAGGGAGGCAGCGAGCAGGCCGGGACCCGGCTGCTCTCGCTCTTCCTGCTCGCCGGCGCCGTGGGGACGCTCGTCGGCGGCCCGCTCGCCGACCGCCTCGGCCGCAAGCCCGTGATCGTGGTGACCCACGCCGTGGCGGCGCCCCTCGTCGTCGTGTACGTGCTCGCCGGCGGGATCGGCGGCGACATCGCGCTCGTCGCGGCCGGCGCGGCGGTCATCAGCACGTTCGGCATCACGACCGTGCTCTCGCAGGAGTACCTGCCGCGGCGGCTCGGGATGGCATCCGGGTTGTCGGTCGGCCTTGCCATCGGCCTCGGCGGGATCTTCGCGGTCACCCTCGGCGCCGTCGCGGACGCGATCGATCTGCGCACCGCCGTGCTCGCAACGGCAATCGGCCCGGCGCTTGGCGCGCTCGTGGCGCTCGCCCTTCCTTCCCCGTGGGCTCGCGCTCTGGTAGAACGGGCGCCGGCGGCGGCACCCTGAGCACCGGTCGGGAGGGATCGTGACGGACAGCGCGCGGGAGTTCTTCGAGGGCCTCGAGCGACGACTCGACCCGGCCCGGCTGGTCGGGCAGACCGTTACCTACCGCTTCGAGGTCGAGGGTGCCGGGAGCTGGCACGTCGCGATCGCGAACGGCCGGGCGACCGTCACGGAGGCGGGCGGCGCGGCCGACTGCGTGATCCGGATGAAGGAGCGGACGCTGCTCGGGCTGCTCTCAGGCGAGACGAAGGCGACGACGGCGTTCATGCTCGGGCGGATCAAGGTCGAGGGCGACCTCTCGCTGGCGCTCCGCCTCGAGCAGCTCCTCTCTTGACGGCCAGCGACGCCCGTACGATACGGCGCGTGCCGAGCGCCGAGCCCGAGACGTTCGACCTGCCGCTGCGGCGGCTGCTCGACGACGTGGCAGCGCGCACGCCGGATCCCGCCGGCGGGCCCGTCTGCGCGATCGTGCTGGGCTTCGCCTCTGCGCTCGTCGCCATGTCGGCCCGCTTCTCGGCCGGGCACTGGGCCGGTGCGGCGGCCGCCGCGGAGCGAGCCGAGGCGCTGCGCCGGCGGGCCGAGCCGCTCGCGGAGCGCGACTCCCGGGCGTACGCCGGGGTGCTCACAGCGCTCAGGCTCCCGAGCGCGGATCGGGAGGCCGCTCTCGGGCCCGCGCTCGAGGAGGCAGCGGCGGTGCCGCTCGAGCTGGCAGAGCTCGCCGCGGACGCGGCCGGGCTAGCGGCCGAGGTCGCCGAGCGGGGCAACCGCAACCTGCGCGGTGACGCCGCCACCGCCGCCTCGCTGGCCGCCGCCTGCGCCCGCGCGGCGGCGAACCTGGTCGCGATCAACCTTGCCGGCCGGGACGATCGCGGGCGAATCGCGCGCGCCGAAGCCGCGGCAGCGCTGGCGGCCGCGGTGGCGGAGCGGGCGCTCGCACCGCCCGGCTGAGCCCGTGGCTACTCCTCGAGCTCGACGAGCAGGGCGTGGGCGGCGACCCGGTCGCCCGCGACGACGTGCACTCGCTCGACGACCGCGTCGTAGGGAGAGACGACGGGCGTCTCCATCTTCATCGCCTCGAGCACGACGAGCGTCTGGCGGGCGGCGACCCGGTCGCCGGGCGAGACGAGCACGCTGACGACGGTTCCCGGCATCGGTGCCGCCAGCACGGAGTGCTCCGCCGCTCCGCCGCCTCCGTGCGCGGCCGCCTCGATTGCGGGCGCGGGCCGTAGCGGCGGCGGCGGGGCACCGGGGCCGCGCCCCGCGCGCCAGTACCCGTCCCACGGCCGCCGGGGCCGGCGCTCGCGGGAGAGCGGCGGGTGCTCGTCGAGGAACGCGGTCGTCGCCGGGCCGGCCCGGACGACCGGGTGTGAAACCAGCCAGCGCAGAAACGGGAGGTTCGTGCGGATGCCGGAGACGCGGGTCTCCGCGAGCGCCGCCGCGAGCGCGTCGAGGGCCTCGTCTCGCGTCGCGCCGTGCGCGACGAGCTTTGCGATCATCGGGTCGTAGGCGGCCGGGATCGCGTCGCCCGCCTCGATGCCCACGTCGGCGCGGATCCCCTCCGGCAGGCGCAGCTGCTCGGCAGTTCCCGCCTGCGGCAGGAACGTGAGCGGATCCTCCGCGTAGAGGCGCACCTCGACGGCATGCCCGCGCGGCTCCGGTGCGGACCCGAGCGCCTCCCCGGCCGCGATCCGAAGCTGCTGCTCGACGAGGTCGAGCCCGGTCACGAGCTCCGTCACGGGATGCTCGACCTGCAGGCGCGCGTTCAGCTCGATGAAGACGTGTTCGTCGCCGGCGACGAGGAACTCCGCCGTGCCGGCGCCCACGTAGCCGACGGCGAGGGCGAGCGCGCGTGCGTCCGCGGCGAGCCGCTCGCGCAGCGCGCCACGGACGGCCGGGGAGGGCGTCTCCTCGAGCACCTTCTGGTGGCGGCGCTGGATCGAGCAGTCCCGCTCGCCCAGGGCGAGCACGGTGCCGTGACGGTCAGCGAGCAGCTGCACCTCGACGTGTGCGGGCCGCTCGAGCAGCCGCTCGCAGTAGACGCGCCCGTCGCCGAACGCCGCGGCCGCCTCGCGGCGGGCCGCCGCGAGCGCCTCCTCGAGCTCCGCCTCGGTGCGAACGACACGCATGCCGCGCCCGCCGCCGCCACCGGCGGCCTTCACGATCAGCGGGAACCCGACCTCGGCTGGCTCGCCGCTCTCGAGCACGGGCACGCCGGCGCGCGCGGCGGCGCGTTTCGCCTCGAGCTTGTCCCCGGCGAGGCGCATCGCCTCCGGCGGCGGACCGATCCAGAGGAGGCCGGCGGCGAGGACCGCCTCGGCGAAGTCGGCCCGCTCGGCCAGGAACCCGTAGCCGGGGTGGACCGCGTCGGCGCCGCTCGTGAGCGCCGCGCGAACGAGCCCGTCCGGGTCGAGGTAGCTCTCGACCGCGCGCTTCTCGTCGGCGCGGCGCGTGTGGAAGGAGTCGCGCTCGTCCGGTGCGGCGATCGCGACGGTGGCGATCCCGAGCCGAGCGCACGTGCGGAAGACGCGCACGGCGATCTCGCCGCGGTTCGCGACGAGCAGCTTGCGGATCCCCGCCGGGGCAGCTCCGTCGGCCACGGGCGCAATGCTAGAGAGCGGCGGGGAGCCGGGGTGCGGTGTCACGAGCCCGGGCCGTGTCAGGTGCCGGGCTCAGGGCTCGCGCCAGGCGGGGAGACGCTTCTCGAGGAACGCGCGCAACCCCTCCTGCCCTTCGGCGCTCGCGCGCCTCTCGGCGATCCGCTCCGCCGTCTCGTCCCGCAGCGGCGCGTCGAGCACGAGCCGCTTGGCCCCGCGAACGGCCTCGGGGCCTGCGGCGAGAAGCTCGGACAGGACCCGCTGGCAGGCGGCGTCGAGGTCGGCGGCGACCTCGTGGACGAGCCCGATCCGAAGGGCGGTCAGCGCGTCGAATCGCTCGCCGGTCAGGAAGTAGCGGCGAGCCTGTCCGGGGCCAATCCGGGCGAGCACGAACGGGGAGATCACCGCCGGGATGATCCCGAGCTTCACCTCCGTGAACGCGAACAGCGCGTCCTCGGCGGCGAGGGCGATGTCGGCGGCGGCGACGAGGCCGCCGGCGCCGCCGAAGGCGTGCCCGTGGACGCGGGCGACGACCGGGGCGGGGCAGGTGTCGATCGACTGGAGCAGCCGCAGCAGGTGCAGCGCGTCCGCAACGTTCTCCTCCCGGGAGAGCTCGACGGAAGCGCGCATCCACTCGATGTCGGCGCCCGCCGAGAAGCTCGGCCCGTCGCCGGCGAGCAGGACGGCACGCGCGTCGCCGACGTCGGCGAACGCCTCGGCGAGCTCGGCGATCACGCTCGCGTCGAACGCGTTTCGCCGCTCAGGCCGCGCGAGCGTGACGCGCAGCAGGTGCCCCTCCCGCTCGACCCTGACCGCGCTCACCCAGTCACCTCACATGCGGAAGACGCCGAACGGCGTCTCGGGGATCGGGGCGTTCAGGCTGGCGGAGATCCCGAGCGCGAGCACGCGGCGGGTGTCGAGGGGGTCGATCACGCCGTCGTCCCACAGGCGAGCCGTCGAGTAGTAGGGGCTGCCCTCACGCTCGTACTTGGCACGGATCGCGTCGGCGTCGACGTCGCCGACCAGCGAGAGCACGGTCGCGGCCTGCTCGCCGCCCATCACGGAGATGCGGGCGTTCGGCCACATCCAGAGCTGCCGGGGCGAGTAGGCGCGACCGCACATGCCGTAGTTGCCGGCGCCGAAGCTGCCGCCGATCACGACGGTGAACTTCGGCACCTGCGCGCAGGCGACGGCGGTGACGAGCTTGGCGCCGTCCTTGGCGATCCCGCCGGCCTCGTACTCCCGCCCGACCATGAAGCCGGTGACGTTCTGAAGGAAGAGAAGCGGCACGCGGCGCTGGCAGGCGAGCTGGACGAAGTGCGCGCCCTTGAGCGCGGACTCCGAGAAGAGGATGCCGTTGTTCGCGAGGATGGCGACGGGGAAGCCCTCGATGCGGGCGAAGCCGCAGACGAGCGTCTCCCCGTAGAGCGCCTTGAACTCGTGGAAGCGCGAGCCGTCGACGAGGCGGGCGATCACCTCGCGGACGTCGTAGAGGACGCGCGTGTCCTCGGGGACGATCCCGTACAGGTCGGCGGGGTCGTGCAGCGGCTGCTCGGGCTCCTCGAGCTCCCAGGGCGGGGTCGGCCTCGACCGGCTGAGGTTGCGGACGATCTGGCGGACGAGCGCGAGCGCGTGCTCGTCGGAGGCGGCGTAGTGGTCGGCGACGCCCGACGTGCGAGTGTGGACGTCGGCACCGCCGAGCTCCTCGGCCGTCACGTCCTGGCCGGTCGCGGCCTTCACGAGCGGCGGTCCCCCGACGAAGATCGTACCGGTGCCCCGCACGATCACGGTCTCGTCGGACATCGCCGGCACGTAGGCGCCGCCGGCGGTGCAGGAGCCCATCACCGCGGCAATCTGCGGGATGCCCTGGGCGGACATGCGCGCCTGGTTGTAGAAGATCCGCCCGAAGTGGTCGCGGTCGGGGAAGACGTCCGCCTGGAGCGGCAGGAACGCACCGCCGGAGTCGACGAGGTAGACGCAGGGGAGATGGTTCTGCTCCGCGACCTCCTGGGCGCGCAGGTGCTTCTTGACCGTGAGCGGGTAGTAGGTGCCGCCCTTGACGGTCGCGTCGTTGGCGACGACGACGCACTCGGTTGCCTCGACCGAGCCGATTCCGGTCACGATCCCGGCTGACGGGGCGTCGCCGTCGTAGAGGTCGAAGGCGGCGAGCGCGTTCAACTCGAGGACCGCGGAGCCGGGATCGCAGAGGCGATCGATCCGCTCCCGGGCGGTGAGCTTGCCGCGGGCGCGGTGACGCTCGACGGCCTCGGCGGGCCCGCCGCGCGCGATCTCCGCCGTCCGCTCCCGCAGCTCGGCGACGAGCTCCTCCATACGCTCGCGGTTCCGTGCGAACGCCGGGGAGGCTCGATCGACGCGAGAGTCGAGGATGGCCACGGGCGAACGTTAACGGGCGCCCGGGATCCCCCGGGCGGGGCACGCCTTCATCGGTTCCTCACGGACCCGTACAGGTTCTTCACGGAATGCGCACGGAAGCTTCGCGTCACGGTGGTTTGCTTCGCCCCGACGGAGCTCAATCTCTGAATCGGGAGGTTACGATGAAGCGGAAGTCGTTCATGGTTGCGCTGGTTGCGGCCGGCGCGCTCGCGGTCGTCTCGGCGGCCGCGGCCGCGGTGATCGTGGGAACGGACGGGCCAGATACGCTCGTCGGTACCGCCGCGGCCGATCAGATCCACGGCAAGGCCGGGGACGACCTGCTCGAGGGGCTTGGGGGCAACGACCTCCTGCGCGCCGGTGACGACAACGACCGTGCCCGCGGCGGCGACGGCAACGATCGCGTCTCCGGCGGTAACGGCGATGACCGCCTGCGCGGGAATGCCGGTAACGACGATCTCTGGGGCGACGGGGGGAACGACGGACTCGGCGGCGGCTTCGGGCGTGACTCGCTCTACGGCGGCTCCGGGGACGACGTGCTGTTCTCGCGAGCGGGCGACGGCGAGCGCGACTACCTGAACTGCGGCCCCGGCTACGACGAGGCCCACATCCGCGCCGAGGACATGGCGGTCGGCTGCGAGGTCGTGAACGTCGTCACGAGCGGCAACGACGAGAGCGTCTAGCGTGAGGGGCGGGCGCGCCGGCCCGGGCTTCCGCGCGCGCCCTGGAAAGACCTGAGCCGTGCGACGTCAAGGGGTCTGACCCCGGGGTCAGACCCCTCAACATTGCACAACCATGAGCGTGCGCGTCTAGCCGGTCTGGGCCATCCGCTCAAGTGCGCGGCGGGCGCGGGCGGCGATCTCGTCGGGCACCGTCACCTCGTGGCGCAGGTCGCGCAGCGAGTCGCGCAGCTTCTCGAGCGTGATCATCTTCATGAACCGGCAGATCGCCTCCTCGGAGACGGCCTCGAAGCGCTTGCCGGGCGCCTCCCGGCGCAACCGGTGCAGGATCCCCGTCTCGGTCGCGACCAGGAAGCGCTGCTTCGGCGAGTCGCCCGCAAACCGGATCATCCCCTCCGTCGAGAGGATGTGCGTCGTCTCGGTCCCGAACGCCATGCATTGGCTCGCGCAGCCGCACTCGGGATGCACGAGCAGTTCCGCGTCGGGTGCGTCCGCCTGCCAGCGCTCGATGTCGGCGGGACGGATCCCCGCGTGCACGTGGCACTCGCCCATCCAGATCGTGAGTCGCCGCCCGGTCACGCGCTCGACCCAGAGGCCGAGATAGAGATCGGGCAGGAAGAGGATCTCGCGGTCGGCCGGAACCGACTCGACCACAGCCTTCGCGTTCCCCGAAGTGCAGCAGTAGTCGGATTCGGCCTTCACCTCGGCACTCGTGTTCACGTACGAGACGACGACCGCGCCGGGGTGCTCGGCCTTCCAGGCTCGCAGCTGCTCCGCGGTGATCGAGTCGGCAAGCGAGCAGCCCGCGTCGAGGTCGGGGAGCAGCACGAGCTTGTCGGGCGAGAGGATCGCTGCCGTCTCGGCCATGAAGTGGACGCCGCAGAATGCGATCACCGGTGCGCCGGTGCGTGCGCCCTCCCTCGCCAGCCCGAGCGAGTCCCCGACGAAGTCGGCGACGTCCTGGACCTCCGGCACCTGGTAGTTGTGGGCGAGGATCACGGCGTTACGCAGGCGGGCGAGCTCTCGCACCTCCTCCTGGAGCTCCTCGATGGAGCTCGCGATCGCTGCGGGCGAGACGGTCACGGCAGTACCTCCATGGAGACGTCGAGCGCGCGCGCGGAGTGGGTGAGCGCGCCCGCGGAGATGAAGTCGACCCCGGTCTCGGCGATCGCCCGCACCGTCTCGCGCGAGACGCCGCCCGAGGCCTCGAGTGTGGCGCGGCCGGCGGCGAGGCGAGCCGCCTCCGCCATGTCCGCGAGGGGCATGTTGTCGAGCAGGATCCGCTCGGCGCCGGCCGCGAGCGCCTCGCGCACCTGATCGAGCGTGTCGGCCTCGACCTCGACGGGGAGGTCGGGCCGGACGGCGCGCAGGCGCTCGACCGCCCCGGCGATCCCGTCGAGGAGCGCCAGGTGGTTGTCCTTGACGAGGATCGCGTCGTGCAGGCCGAGTCGGTGGTTTCGCCCCCCGCCGCAGCGAACCGCTTCCTTCTCGAGCGCCCGCAGCCCCGGCGTCGTCTTGCGCGTGTCGAGGATGACGGCGGCGGTGCCGGCGACCGCGTCGACGAAGGAGCGCGTCAGCGTCGCGATCCCCGAGAGCCGGCCGAGCAGGTTGAGCGCGGTCCGCTCGCCGGTCAGGAGCGCCCGGGCCGGCCCACGGAGCCGTGCGAGCGCGGCCGGTACGTCGTCGATCCGGTCGCCGTCTGCCGCGAGCGGCTCGAAGCGGACAGCCGGGTCGAGCTCCGCGAACACGGCCTCCGCGGCCGCGAGGCCGCAGACGACGCCCGGCTCCTTGAGCCGGATCTCCGCGCGTGCGGACGCACCGGGCTCGAACAGCGTGTCCGTGGTCACGTCGCCGGTTCCGACGTCCTCGGCCAGCGCGACCCGCACGACCTCGGCGAGAGTCACGGCCAGCGCTCCAGTACGGGCTCGCGCCCGGGGCGGTGGACGACGTGCGCGAGCAGCCCTGGATCCTCGGCCGGGAAATCGATCCGGAAGTGGCTGCCGCGGCTCTCGGCGCGCGCGAGCGCGCCCGCAGCGACCAGCCGGGCGAGCGGGTGCGGCGCGGAGCGAAGGCGCTCGAGCCCGGCGGCGTCGCGGACGAGCCCCGCATCCCGCCAGAGCGCGTGGCGGAGCTCGGGCGTGACGGGCTCCGGCGCGACCGGCGCCGGGGCGGGGGAGAGGCGTCGCGGCAGCCCGGGCTCCGCCAGGCCGGCGAGAGCGGCGCGGCGCCCGAAGACGAGACATTCGAGCAGGGAGTTCGACGCGAGCCGGTTGGCGCCGTGGAGCCCGGTGCAGGCGCACTCGCCGGCAGCGTAGAGGCCGGGCACCTCGGTGCGGCCGTCGAGATCCGTGACGATCCCGCCCATCGTGTAGTGAGCGGCGGGGCTGACGGGAATCGGTTCCGCCCCCGGATCGAACCCCGCCTCGGCGAGCTTGTCCATCAGGGCTGGGAAGCGGCTTCTGTCGACGGGGCGCAGGTCGAGCGCGACGCCGCCCCGCTCGTCGATCGCACGGGCGACGACGTCGCGCGGCGCCAGCTCGTCCGTGAACCGCCGCCCCTGCGCGTCGAGGAGCAGCGCGCCCTCGCCGCGCAGCGCCTCCGACAGGAGCAGGCCGTTCCCGGCGACGACGGTCGGGTGGAACTGGACGAACTCGAGGTCGGCAAGCGCCCCGCCGGCCCGGTAGGCCATCACCATGCCCTCGCCAACCGTGCCGGGCGGGTTCGTCGTCCGCTCCCAGAGCGCGGCCATCCCACCGGTGGCGAGCACGACGGCCCGGCCGGCGAGAGCGCCAGCGTCGGTCTGGATGCCGACGCAGCGGCCGCCGTCCAGCCAGATCCCCGCCCCGCGGCGGTCGAGGACGTCGATGCCGGGGTGGTCGAGAACGCGTCCCGCGAGCACCCTGGCGATCCGCTCGCCGGTCGCGCCGCCGCCAGCGTGCACGATCCGCCGGCGCGAATGCCCGCCCTCGAGTCCGAGCCCCTCGTCGAACTCGACGCCGAGCTCGACCAGATCGACGATCCGGGCGGCCGCCTCGCGCGTGAGCACGTCCACGGCGGCCGGGCTCGAGAGCCCCCGGCCGGCGTGCAGGGTGTCTTCGGCATGGAGCGCGGGGGAGTCGTCCTCGCCCAGCGCGGCAGCCACGCCCCCCTGGGCGTGCCAGCTCGACGCGGCCCGGGGCGACCCGCGCGAGACGAGCGCTACTCGTCCCTCACCGGCCGTGCAGAGCGCGGCGAACAGACCGGCGATTCCGCCGCCGACGACGACGAGGTCGTAGCGAGGCTCTCCGCGTGCCATCCGACGCCAACCCGTGCTAGTTTACGACCATGAATCGAAAACCTCGGCTAGAGTCTAGCACGGCAGCTTCGGACGAGGGCGGCCCAGCGCGCCCGTTCGGCCCGGCGCACGTGACGCTCGCGGTCGTGCTCCAGGTGCGGACCGGGAGGCTGCGGGTGCTGCTCTGGCAGCGTGGGAGGGAGCCGTACGCGGGCCTCTGGGCCCTGCCCGGCGGCTACCTCGCGCAGGAGGAGACGCTCGAGGCGTCGATTCGCCGCCACCTCGCAGCGAAGGTGGACGTGCGCGAGCTGTCGCACCTCGAGCAGCTCGAGACCCTCTCAGGCCCCGGGCGCCACCCGGCCGAGTGGCAGCTCGCGACCGCCTACCTCGGGCTCGTACCGACCGACGCCGACCCGGCGCTGCCCCCCGACACGCGCTGGCATCCGGTCGACGAGTTGCCGCAGCTCGCGTTCGACCACGCGGCGATCGTGCCGGCCGGGCGGGAGCGCCTGCGCGCGAAGCTCTCCTACACCAACATCGGCTTCGCGCTCGCGCCGCTCGAGTTCACGATCTCCGAGCTGCGCGACCTCTACGTCGCCGCCCTGGGTCACGAGGTGTCGGCGACGAATCTCCAGCGGATCCTCGTTCGCCGCCGGTTGCTCGAGCCGACCGGTGGCAGGCGCGAGCCCGGCCGCGCGGGCGGACGGCCCGCGGCGCTGTTTCGCTTCCGCGTGCGCCGGCTCGAAGTGACCGACCAGTTCGCGGTGCTGCGCCCGCCCGGGCTGAGCTGACGGTCGCGCGGCGGCGAGCCTTCAGACCGCGTCGATCGCGGCGCGCAGCGAGGCGGCGAAGTCGCGCAGGCCGTCCGGGCCGGACTCGTCGGCAACCTGGATCGCGCGGCTGCCGACCACGATCCCGTCGGCGAGCGCCGCCGCCTCGGCCGCCTGCTCCGGCGTCGAGATCCCGAAGCCCGCGTAGAGCGGCACGTCCGTGACCGCTCTGGCGCGCGCGACCAGCTCGGGGAGCTGGCTCGACAGCGCCGACCGCGCCCCGGTCGTCCCGGTCAGCGTCACGAGGTAGAGCCACCCGTCCGTGTTCCCGGCCGCCAGGCGGATCCGCTCGGTCGGCGTGGTCGGTGCGACGAGCTGGATCCGCCGCACCTCCGGCCGCGCCTCGACCGGCAGGTCGGCGACGATGAAGCCCGTCGCCCCCGCGGCGCGGGCGTCGTCGCGGAAGTTCTCGTAGCCGTAGGCCTCGAGGATCGACGCGTACGTCATCGGGATGAGCGGCACCGCGACGCGGCGCCGGCACTCGGCGAGACAGTCGAGGCACGCGCGCGTGCGCATGCCCCTCGCCAGCGCGCGCTCGCCCGCGAGGCGGATCACGGGCCCGTCGGCGAGCGGATCGGAGAACGGGAAGCCGAGCTCGACGAGATCGGCGCCGCCCGCCACGGCCGCCTCGGCGAGCTCCGGCGTCTCCGGCCCGGCCATCAGATAGATCGAGAGGCGCTTCACTCCCGCTCCAGCACGGTCTGGAGGTCCTTGTCGCCGCGCCCCGAGAGGCAGACCAGCACGAGCTCCTCGTCGAGCAGGAGCGCCTGCGCGAGCGCGTGCGCCGGCTCGAGCGCCGGGATGATCCCCTCGCGCTCGGCGAGCAGGTGGAAGGCGGCGAGCGCCTGCTCGTCGCTGATCGGCAGGTACTCGGCGCGGCCGGTGTCCCGCAGCCACGCGTGCTCCGGGCCGACGCCCGGGTAGTCGAGCCCGGCCGAGATCGAGTGGGCATCGAGGATCTGCCCGTCCTCGTCGGCGAGGATCGCCGAGCGGGAACCGTGGAGGACGCCGGTGCGGCCGCGCCCGAGACTGGCGGCCCCGGCGGCCTCGACCCCGACGAGGCGCACGCCGGCGTCGTCGAGGAAGCCGGCGAACGTGCCGATCGCGTTCGAGCCACCGCCGACGGCCGCGACGACGGCCTCGGGGAGGCGGCCCGCCGCCGCCAGCATCTGCTCGCGCGACTCCCGGCCGATCACCGCCTGCAGCTCGCGCACGAGCGCCGGGTACGGGTGCGGACCGGCGCAGGAGCCGATCAGGTAGTAGGTCGTCTCGACGTTCGTGATCCAGTCGCGGATCGCCTCGCTCATCGCCTCCTTGAGCGTGCGCGTGCCGAGCTCGACCGGCTCGACCCGCGCGCCGAGCAGGCGCATCCGCTCCACGTTCGGGTGCTGGCGGCGGATGTCCTCCGCGCCCATGTAGACGACGCACTGAAGGCCGAAGCGGGCGCAGACGGTGGCGGTCGCGACACCGTGCTGGCCCGCGCCCGTCTCGGCGACGACCCGCCGCTTTCCGAGTCGCACGGCGAGCAGCGCCTGCCCGAGCGCGTTGTTGATCTTGTGCGCGCCCGTGTGGCAGAGATCCTCCCGCTTCAGGTAGAGCCGCCGCCCGGGCGCGAGCCGCTCGGCCAGGTAGAGCGGAGTCGGGCGGCCCGCGAACGTGCGCAGGAGCCCGTCCAGCTCCGCCCAGTAGCCCGTGTCCTCGCGCGCGGCCGCCCAGCCGGCCTCGAGCTCGTCGAGCGCAGGGACGAGCGTCTCGGGGACGTAGCGGCCCCCGTAGGGCCCGTAGGTGCCGATTGCCTCAGCCTGTGTCATGCGCGTACCGCCTCCACGAATGCTCGAATCCTGTCTCCGTCCTTGATCCCCGGCGCCGTCTCGAGGCTGCGAGCCGCATCCACGGCCCACGGCCGGACGAGCTCGATCGCGGCCCGAACGTTCTCTGGTCCGAGCCCGCCGGCGAGCACGACCCGCCCAGACCGGCCGGCGGCGCGCCGCCAGTGCTCGCCGTCCTCGCCGAGCCAGGGCAGGTCGGCGACGCTCGCGACCGCCTCGCCCGCGCGGTAGAGGACGGCGTCGCGGGCGCGGTGGCCGTTCTCCTCCGGGTAGAGCTGCACCAGGTCGGCGCCCGCGTCCGCGACCCGTCCGACGTGGACCGAGACAGAGAGCATCGTCTTGGGCACCGGCAGGACGGCGCGGGCGCGGCGCGGCGTGTCGGCGAGGATGAAGCCGGCCAGGTCGGCGCCGGCCTCGGCCGCCGCGGTCACGTCCTCCTCCCGCGTGAGGCCGCAGATCTTGACGAGCGGCCGGGCGAGCAACCCGGCGAGCCGCGCACCGGGATCCCCGGCCCTCATCAGGGCGGAGCCGACGAGGATCGCGGCGGCGCCGGCGAGCTCGGCGGCCGCGCCCTGGGCGCGGCTCTCGATCCCGCTCTCGGCGACGATCACGCGCTCGCGCGGGGCGGCGGCGACGAGCTCGAGCTGGCGCGCCCGGTCGATCCGGAAGGTCGAGAGGTCGCGGGCGTTGATCCCGATCGGGTCGGCGCCGAGCGCCACGGCCCGCTCGAGCTCGGCCGCGTCGTGGGCCTCGACGAGCGTGTCGAGACCGAGCCGGTGCGCGTACGCGCGAAGTTGCGCCGTCTCCCCGTCGCCGAGGTCGCGCAGGAGCAGCAGCGCGGCGTCGGCGCCGGCCTCCTTCGCGGTGCGCAGATCGTCCTCGGTCGTGAAGAAGCCCTTGGCGAGCAGCGGCAGGGTGGTCGCGGCGCGGGCGGCGCGCAGGTCGTCGAAGGAGCCGCCGAAGCGCTCGCCGTCGACGAGAATCGAGACCGCCGCGGCGCCGGCGCGCTCGTAGGCGGCGGCGAGCGCCGCCGGGTCGGCGTCCGGGCGCAGGTCGCCGGCCGAGGGCGAGCGGCGTTTGACCTCGGCGATCGCCGCCAGGCCGGGTGCCGCGAGCGCGTCACGGAAGCGTCCCATCAGCGAGCCTCCGGGACGTCCTGTAGGGGCCGGACCGGTCCGGCCCGCTCGCCCCGCGAGAACGCGGCGAGCTGCTCGAGGCGCTCGCCCGCGGTACCCGAGTCGAGCGCCTCCGCAGCGAGCGCGAGCCCCTCGCGCAGGTCGCGCGCGTGCCCGGCGGCCGCGATCGCGCCCGCCGCGTTCAGCGAGACGGCGTCTCGTTTCGGCCCGCGGGCACCCGCGAAGATCTCGCGGATCGCGCGGGCGTTGTCCGCCGGCGAGTCGCCAGCGAGCGCGGAGGGAGCGCAGCGGGGCACGCCCAGGTCGAGCGGATCGATCTCGCGCCGCGTGACCGTGCCCCCGGCAACCTCGCAGACCAGGTTCGGTCCGCTCGGGGAGAGCTCGTCGATCCCGCCGGCGCCGTGGACGACGAAGGCGCGCTCGGCTCCGAGCTGGGCGAGCACGGCCCCGATCGTCGCCACGAGCTCGGGGTCGTAGACGCCGACCACCTGGGCGCGCGCCCCGGCCGGGTTCGTGAGCGGTCCGAGCACGTTGAAGACCGTGCGGGTGCCGAGCTCCCGGCGGACCGGGGCGGCGTGGCGCATCGCCGGGTGGTGGGCGGGCGCGAACAGGAAGCCGAAGCCGAGCTCGTCGATCGACCGCTCGATCCGCACGGCCGGCTGCTCGAGCTCGAAGCCGAGCGCCTCGAGCACGTCCGCCGAGCCCGAGGCGGAGGAGACGGCGCGGTTGCCGTGCTTCGCGACCCCCGCGCCGGCGGCCGCGGCGACGAGCGCGGCCGCGGTCGAGATGTTGAAGGTCCGGGCCCCGTCGCCGCCGGTGCCGGCGGTGTCGACGAGGTCGCGCCGTCGCGGGTGGACGGCGAGGACGTGCGCCCGCATCGCCTCGGCGCAGCCGGCGATCTCATCCGGCGTCTCCCGCTTCAGGCGCAGCGCGACGAGGAACGCCCCGATCTGGGCGGGCGTCGCCTCGCCGCCCATGATCTCGCCCATCACCTCGCGCGCCTCGGCCCGGCCGAGATCGCGGCCGTCGAGCAGCCGGGCGAGCGCCGCCTGGATCACCTGCCCGCTCCCTCGAGGAAGCGGCGACCGAGCTCGGGGCCGAGCGGCGTCAGCACCGACTCCGGGTGGAACTGGATCCCGTCGATCGGGTGCTCGTGGTGGCGGACGGCCATCACCTCGCCGTCGTCGGTGGTCGCGCAGACCTCGAGGCAGTCGGGGACGCGAACGGCGGCGAGCGAGTGGTAGCGGCCCGCCTCGAGCGGGCTCGGCAGCCCGGCGAAGAGGCCGCGGCCGTCGTGCTCGACCCGGCTCGCCTTGCCGTGAACGAGGCGTCTCGCCGGTCCAATCTCGCCGCCGAACGCCTCGACGATCGCCTGGTGGCCGAGACAGACGCCGAGGGTGGGCACGCGCGGGCCGAGCCGCTTCACGATCTCGAGCGTGGCGCCGGAGTCGGCCGGGCGGCCGGGACCGGGGGAGATGACGAGGTGCGTGGGCGCGAGCGCCTCGGCGCCCTCGGCGTCGATCCGGTCGTTGCGGATCACCGTCACCTCCGCGCCGGCCTCCTCGAGCAGGTGCGCGAGGTTGTAGGTGAAGCTGTCGTAGTTGTCGACGAGGAGGACGCGGGCGCGGCTCACGGGCTTCCCTCCGCGAGCTCGATCGCGTGCTCGAGCGCGGCCAGCTTGTTCAGGCACTCCTGGTACTCGGCGGTCGGGTCGGAGTCGGCGACGATACCGGCTCCGGCCTGGACACGGGCGACGCCGCCGGCGAGCACGATCGTCCGGATGCCGATGCAGGTATCGAAGGCGCTGCCGGCCGGGAGGGCGTAGCCGACGGCGCCGGCGTAGGGGCCGCGGCGGTAGCCCTCGAGCTCGGAGATGATCTGCATCGCCCGCACCTTCGGCGCTCCCGAGACGGTGCCGGCGGGGAAGCAGGCCCGGAGGAGGTCGAAGGGGCCGAAGCCGGGCGCCAGCACGCCCGCGACCTCGGAGACGAGGTGCGTGACGTGCGAGTAGCGCTCCGCTTGGAGGAACCGCTCGACCCGGACGGTGCCGGCCGTGCAGACGCGGGAGAGGTCGTTGCGGCCGAGGTCGACGAGCATCACGTGCTCGGCCCGGTCCTTCTCGGACGCGAGCAGCCGCTCCTCGTCGCCCTCGCCGGGGCGGGTCGTTCCGGCGATCGGGTTCACGCTCGCGCGGGTGCCCTCGAGCTTGACGAGCGTCTCGGGCGAGGAGCCGATGAGCGAGACCGGTCCGAGCTCGAGCAGGAACAGGTAGGGGGACGGGTTGACGCGCCGAAGCGCCCGGTAGATCGAGACCGCGGAGGCGGGCGTCTCGCGCTCGGCGCGCTGGGAGAGCACGATCTGGAACGCGTCGCCGGCACGGATGTGCTCCTTGGCGCGGCGAACGCCCTCCTCGTACTCCTGCCGGGAGGGGTAGCGGCGGGTGGGGCCTCTCGCCCCCGCGTCCGTCTCCGGTAGCGGCGGCGCCGGCCCGTCGAGGCGCGCGGCCACCTCGTCGCGGTCGCCGGCGAGCACCTCGGCGACGCCGAGCAGGTGGTCGAAGCGCACGAGCGTGTGCGGGACGACGAACAGGCTCTCGGGCAGCCCCGGGCCGCTGTCGGGAAGCTGCACGGTCGGCTCCAGCGTCGCGATGTGGTCGTAGCCGAGGTAGCCGACGACCGGCGCTCCGCCCTCGACCGCCCGCTCGGCCTCCTCGAAGCCGACGAGCCGCGAGCCGGAGCCGAGCAGGCTGTAGCGGCCGAGCCGGCCCTGCTCGACGGACTCGAGCAGGAAGCTCGGCTCGCCGCCGTCGCGCAGGCGCAGGTAGGCGCCGAGCGGGGTGATCAGGTCGGCGGAGATCTCGGCTCTGGCTGGGGTGCGAATCATCGTCTTCTCGGAAAACAAAAAGACCCCCGGGTTGCGAGGGTCTCGAGCGTGTCGGGCTGTCGTGTCGCCTGTCTCAGGCGACGCTCCCGCCACGCTCGCTGCGCCATGCCCACCACGAGCTGCGGACGGGAGTCGCCATCGCCAGGAAGGGTAGGGCACGCCGGCCCGGGGCGTCAAGGCGATGGTATGCTGCTGACATCATGATGGCACGTACGCAGGTCACGCTCGACAGGGAGCTCCACCGGCGGGCGAGGGCGAGAGCCGCGGACCTCGGCGTCTCGCTGGCCGAGTACGTCCGCCGGCTGGTCGCCGCCGATCTCGGCGGGACGCGCCCGCCGGTCGGAGTCGAGGCGATCTTCGATCTCGGCCACTCGGGTGGCAGCGACATCGCCCGCCATAAGGACAAGTACGTTGGCGAGGCGTTCGAGGCGGAGTGGCGGGGACAGCGCTGAGCCTATTCGTGGATAGCTCGGTGTGGTTCGCCGCCGCGGACACGAAGGACGCGGGCAACGCTCGCGCGAAGGGCCTTCTCTCGGGCGCCGAAAGCCTGGTCACGAGCGACCACGTGCTCGTCGAGACCTGGATGCTGCTCCGGCGACGGCTCGGTGGCGACACGGCCGAGCGGTTCTGGGATGCGCTCCGTCGCGGTGCCGCCGCGATCGAGCCCGTCACCGCCGCCGACATCGAGGTCGCGTGGGCAATCGGCGAGCGCTACCCGGACCAGGGGTTCTCGATCGTCGATCGGACGAGCTTCGCGGTCATGCAGCGCCTCGGCCTCGACCGCGTCGCGACCTTCGATCACCACTTCGCCGTCTACCGCCACGGCCCGCGGCGAGACCGCGCGTTCACGGTTCTGCCGTAGGGGACATGCCTCGTCGCGTCGGGGCGTTGCCCGCGCATCACGTCAAAGAATCGGCTTTCGCGACGAGGACGCAAGCCGGCGGGCGTGGGTGATCGGCACGGCCTCGACGTCTGGGAGCTGATCCAGATGGTGCAAGACCACGACTGCGCGGTCGAGCGGCTGCTCGCAGATCACGAGAACGTGACGCGGCGTGCGGTCGAGCGGGCCCGCGCGTACCACGCGAGCTACCCGGAGGAGATCGGCGAGGCGATCGCCGACAACCGCCGGCCGCTCTCCGAGCTGCGCGAGCTCTACCCCTTCGTGGAGCTCGTTCCCGCCGACGCCGGCGGCCAGCCGGTGCGCGCCCTGATCGACGCGCACGTCGGGGCCGGACCGGTGCGGGCTCGTCTCGAGGCGGCCTTCGTCGCGTGCTCCGTGGAGGCCGACTGGGTCGACCGGGTCGCCTTGCTCGCGCGAGCCGGCTGACCCGCACCGGTTCGGGCGGGCTCGCGGGCCGGGCACGGGACGGGTTCCACCCCGTGCGGGTGCGGGTGGAGGCTGGAGGGAGCCGACCCGTAGAGGTAGGGGCGGGGCCTGCGCCGCCCGGAACCAGGCGGGCACCGGGGAATGCGACCGGTTGCGGGCCGGATGGATCCGGCCCCCACATCGACGCCGGGAGGGTAGGGGCGGGGCCTGCCCCGCCCCCGAACCGCCGGGCCCGGCGGCCGGTCGGCGGCCGGGCTGCGTCGGCGGACCGGTAGGCTTGGGCGGTGAGTCGCAGCGTCATCCTGGGCGCCGCCCGCACGCCGTTCGGGCGGCTCGGCGGCGGGCTCTCGAAGACCCCCGCGGTCGAGCTCGGCGCCCGCGCGATCCGGGCCGCGCTCGACCGCTCCGGCGTCTCGGACGCCGACGTCGGCTACGTCGTCATGGGCCAGGTGCTCCAGGCCGGCGTGGGGCAGATCCCCTCACGCCAGGCGCAGATCGCCGCCGGGCTGCCGCGGGAGATCGGGTCGGAGACGATCAACAAGGTCTGCGCCTCCGGGCTGCGGGCGGTCGCCGTCGCCGACCAGATGATCCGTGCCGGCGACGTCGACGTCGTGGTCGCGGGCGGGATGGAGTCGATGTCGCTCGCCCCCTTCCTGCTCCAGAAGGCGCGCTTCGGCTACCGGCTCGGGAACGGTGAGCTCGTCGACGCGGCCGTTCACGACGGCCTCGTCTCCACGTTCGACGGCTGCCATATGGTCGAGCAGACCGCGCGCGTCGCCCGCGAGCTCGGGATCGGCCGCGACGAGCAGGACGCCTGGGCGCTGCGCTCCCAGGAGCGGGCCGTCGCCGCCATCGACGCGGGGCGGCTCGCGGAGGAGATCGTGCCGCTCGAGGGAGTCGAGCACGACGAGGCGCCGCGCCGCGACACGTCGCTCGAGAAGCTCTCGCGTCTGCCGCCCGTGATGGATCCGGAGGGGACGGTCACGGTCGGCAACGCGCCCGGCCTCAACGACGGCGCCGGCGCGCTCGTCGTCGCGAGCGAGTCCTACGCCCGCTCGCGTGGTCTCGAGCCGCTCGCGCGGATCGTCGCTTCGGGCTGGGCCGCCAACGACGTTGCGAATCTGCCGCGCGCCCCGGCGCTGGCGACGCAGAACGTGCTCGGGCGGGCCGGGAAGGCGGTCGGCGACCTCGCCCGGATCGAGATCAACGAGGCGTTCTGCGCGGTCGCCGTCCACGCGACCCGGATGCTCGGCGCCGACCCGGAGCGGGTGAACGTGAACGGCGGCGCCGTCGCGCTCGGCCACCCGATCGGAGCGTCCGGGGCGCGGCTCGTGACGACGCTCGCCTACGAGCTGCGCCGCATTGGCGGCGGCCTCGGCGCCGCGGCGATCTGCTCCGGCGGCGGCCAGGGCGACGCGATCCTGATCGAGGCGTAGCAGCGGCCGGCCGGGCCTCCGTACGCTGCGACGGGCGAATGCCGGTGCGAATGATGCTGGCAGCTGCTATACATTGTGATACAGATGGCGACGAGCGAGGCGGGAAAGCGAGCGGTGTCGTTTCGGTTCGCTCCGCGGACGTTGGAGCGGCTGCGCCGCCGCTCGCGCGAGGCGGGCATGCCTCAGGGGACGCTCGCCGAGCGCTACATCGACGAGGGGATGCGCATGGACGAGCATCCCGGCATCTACTTCCGCGACGGCGGCTCCGGCAGGCGTGCGGCGCTGCTCGGGACGCATCTCGACGTCGCGCAGGTGATCGAGACGCTGCGCCAGAACGACAATGTGATCGAGGAGACGGCTGACTACCTCGACCTGACGCCGGCAGAGGTTGACGCGGCGCTGCGCTACTACGTTGCCTTCCGGGAGGAGGTGGACGAGTGGATCGGCCAGGGACGGGCGATCGCCGAGCGTGAGCGGGAGCTCTGGCAGCGTCGCGAGGAAACGCTTGCGGGGTGAGGCTCCTGCTCGACGAGATGATCTCGTGGCGGATCGCCGAGCAGCTCCGGCAGCGCGGGCATGACGTCGTGGCGGTCAAGCGAGACCGGCCCGAGCTCGAGCGGCGCAGCGATCAGACCGTGCTCGAGGCAGCTACGGCCGAACGCCGAGCCGTCGTGACGAACAACGTCCGCGACTACCGGCTCGCGCATGCACGCGCGCTCGCGTGCGGCGAGCACCACTGCGGCGTGATCTACACGTACGACGATACGCTGCCTCGTCGCAGGGCCACGATCCCGTTCTGGGTCGCCACGCTCGAGGCTCTTCTCGAGGCGAGCCCCGCGGACGATGCGCTGCTTGACCGGGTGCGTGTGCTGCACCCGTGACCCGGCGGGCTGAGTAGGCCCGATCGTCTACGCTCCGCGCGTGCGCTTCGAGACCGTTCTTGTCGTCGGCGCGGGTCAGATGGGCGCCGGGATCGCCCAGGTCGTCGCCGCCTCCGGGCGGCTGGCGGGCCCGAAGTGTTCGACTTCTTTTCCCGAGTGTTGACAATTTCGCGCTGAACTCGTGCTACTCTCGGCGATGTGAAGCTGGTCGAGATCAGGTCGCAGGAGATCCGCCTTCCCGGCCACGCGCTCGAGGCGCTCGAGCGCCACGAGGTTGTCGGTGTGACGCACTACGGGCGGCGGCGGCTCGTGTGCCTGAGCGGCGAGGACTTCGCCCTCGTCGAGCCGCTGCTCGAGCTCCTGCGGCTGGGTCGGGCCGTGTCTTCGGAGCTCCTGATGACGGCGGAGGACATCGCTCTCGAGCGGGCGCTTGCGGATGACCGCGAGCCCGCCCCCGCGGAGGACGAGCTGATCGACCTCGTCCTCTCCGGCTCCGGGGAGTAGAGGTGGTCGGAGGTGCCGGTTCACCCGCGTCAGCTTCGGCGCGGGCGGATCTGCCTCGCGGTCTTCCCGTTCTCACCGCGCTTCCCGGTGGAGCTCGCCGCTGGGGGCCGTGTGCGGACGGTGGAGGAGTGGGCGCGGGCGCACCGCGGGCGCCCCGCCCGAGTCGTGACGGAAGCGCGCCTGCGTCCCGTGCTCCTGCTCCACGACCGCACCCGCCCGGAGCACGACGACGTGATCTGCCTCAGGATCAACACGGTCAAGCCCGCCCTGCGCCGTGACGAGGCCACCTGGCGGAGCATCGCCGCCGGCGAGCACAGGTCGTTCGTGTTCCTACCCGCCGCCGTCGAGCGCTACAGGCTTCGCGAGGATTCCCTCATCGCCGTCTCGTCGATTGGGTCGATCGGGCGAAGCGCGATCCTCGGCCCAACCGGCGGCGAGCTCGACCCGGAGGAGATGCAGGGCGTCTCCGAGCGCCTCTCGCTGCTGATCGAGCTCGACCTCGCGCCCAGGGTCGCGACGCTGGCTCGCGAGCTGCTCGCCCGGGCCGGCTTCCGTCGCGGCGACCCGGCGGGCTGACCGGCCCGATCGTCTAGGCTCCGCGTGTGCGCTTCGAGACTGTTCTCGTCGTCGGCGCGGGTCAGATGGGCGCCGGGATCGCCCAGGTCGTGGCCGCTTCCGGCCGCTCCGTGGCGCTCGTCGACGCGGCACCGGGGGCGGTCGAGCGGGCGCTCGCGGGCATCCGGGCGAGCCTCGAGAAGCTGGCGGCGAAGGGGGCCTCGCTCGACCCGGACGAGGTGCTCGCGCGGATCGAGCCGGCCGCCGACCTCGTCCCGGCTGACCTGATGATCGAGGCGATCGTCGAGGACGCGGCCGCGAAGAAGGAGCTGTTCCGTCGCGCTGACGGGCTGCTGCCCGCGGAGGCGGTGCTCGCCTCGAACACTTCGTCGATCTCGATCACCGCGCTCGGGGCCGCGACGGCTCGCCCGGACCGGGTGATCGGAATGCACTTCTTCAACCCGGTGCCGCTGATGGAGCTCGTCGAGGTGATCCGCGGCCTCGAGACCTCCGAGGAGACGGCGAGCGCCATCGTCGAGCTCGCGCGCCAGCTCGGGAAGACGCCCGCGGAGGTCCGGGACTTCCCGGGCTTCGCGGCCAACCGGATCCTGATGCCCCTGATCAACGAGGCCGCCCGTGCCGTGATGGAGGGCGTCGCGGACGCCGAGTCGATCGACCGGGTCGCCCGGCTCGGCCTCAATCATCCGCTGGGACCGCTCGCCCTCGCCGACCTGATCGGGCTCGACACGTGCGTCGCGATCATGGAAGTGCTGCACGAGGGCTTTGGTGACCCGCGGTTCGCCCCCTGTCCGCTCCTGCGCCAGTATGTCGCCGCCGGTCGACTGGGCCGCAAGTCGGGGCGCGGCTTCTACGAGTATGGCCAGACGGCGTGACGAGCCCGTCCGGCTGACGCGCATCTACACGCGCGGCGGCGACTCGGGCGAGACGAGCCTCGGCGACGGTACCCGCGCTCCCAAGACCGATCTGCGGATCGAGGCGTACGGGACGGTCGACGAGCTCAACTCGGCGCTCGGGCTCGCGCTCGCGGGCTGCCCCGCCGGCGACCTGCGCGACTCGCTCGAGCTGATCCAGAACGAGCTGTTCGACCTCGGCGCCGACCTCTCGGTCCCGCCCGGCGGCGGCCGCGAGCGCCTGCGCGTCTCGCCCGAGCAGGTCGAGCGGCTGGAGCAGCTCTGCGACCGCGCGAACGAGCCGCTCCCGCCCCTGACGAGCTTCGTGCTCCCCGGCGGCTGCGAGCTCGCCGCCCGCCTCCACGTCGCCCGCACGGTCTGCCGCCGCGCCGAGCGCCGCGCCGTCGCGCTCGCGCTGGCGCAGGAGGTGAGCCCGGCCGCGCTCGCCTATCTGAACCGGCTCTCCGACCTGCTCTTCATCCTCGCCCGCGCCGCCAACGCGCAGGCCGGGCTGCCGGAGCCGCTCTGGAAGCCCGGCGCCTCCCGCTAGGGTGCGCCGAAGTCCGCGACCAGGATCGTCACGTCGAGACCGCGGAACGCGCCCGGGGCGCCCGCCGTACGCACCGCCGCCAGGCCGACCTCCGTGAACCCGGGGGCGAGCAGGATCGAGCGGTGGGCGGGGCTGGAGAGCCACATCGCGACCGCCTGGCCGGCCGTCACCCCGGGGGAGCGCCAGAGCAGCGTCTCGCCGACCGCCGAGCCGCCGTAGAAGCGGCGGATCCGGGCCGACGGTCCGGTGCCGTCACCGGAGGTGTGGCTGAAGTACCCCTCCCGCGCCATCGAGCGCGCGTGGCGCGTCGCGGCCCTCGCGAGCGCGCCCGAGGCGCGCAGCGGCCGGAGCCCCCGGGCCTTGCGCGCCTTGTTGATACCCGCGAGCACGGCCGGCTCGAGCGAGTCGACCGCGGCCACGGTGCGGGCGGGGGCGGTCGCGGCCTCGGTGACGTCGGGTCTCGTGGCGGCGGTCACGGCCAGAGCGGCGGCCGCGAGCAGAGCAACGAGCAGCAGGTTTCCGGAAGCCGTACCCATCGAGATGAGACATCGTCCGCGCGGGGGGTCTCCGGCTCCCCCACCCGAGGGACTGTCCGCTTGGAACCCAGCTAGCGGCGTCTGCCGAAGTCGACGACGACGATCGTGACGTCGCGGCCGCCGTAGACGCCCGGCGCACTCGCGACGCGCACGGCGCTTACCCCGACGTTGCGCCAGCGCCGGCTCAGGAGCTCGTCGTGGTGGGGTGCGCTCGCAAGCCACATCGAGACGGCGCGCTCCGCGGTCAGGTTGCCGGTTGCCCAGGCGAGGATCTCGCCGACCGCCGCGTTCCAGCCCTCGCTCGCCGGGTAGAACGAGGTGATCCGCCGCGCCGACGACGAGCCGTCGGGGGAGGTGTGGCTGAAGTAGCCGAGCGCTGCCATCGAGGTCGCGTGCTGGCGGGCGGAGCGTGCCAGCGGAGTGGCGACCGTCAGGCGCCGCAGGCCGTGCGCGGCCCTGGTCGTGTTGATCTCGCGGACGATCGCGGCCGCGAGGCTCTCGCTCGGGGCGGCCTCGTCGGCCTTCGCGGCGGAGGCGGGTGCGCCGAGCACGAGCGCCACCCCAATCGCGAGGAGAAGCGCCAGGATGGCGACGGGCCGGCGGCTGATCTGCAAGCGAAGTCCCACGCGCGGGCCAGTATAGACGGCGCTGCGGAGCCCGTCCCGGCTGCGATTGCCGCTCGGGGCAGCTTGGCTAGAGTTCCCCGCATGCGTTGGCTCGCGCGGATAGCGATCTGCGCCGCCGCTGTCGGGCTCGCTGCGGGCTGCGGGGCTGACGCGCGGGAGGTGGCACCCGCAGCTGCCCCGGCCGTAGCGCCCGCCTCCCGCGGCCAGACGCTGGAGCCAGCCGTGCTGCCGTCGCTCGGGCTCGCCGCGCTGACGCTGCCCCCGGCGGTGGCTCCGCCGGTCGAGCCGTCGTGCCGGGAAGGCGACGTCAAGCGACTGCGGTCGGATCGGTCGGCCCACGCCGCGGTCGCCAAGGGCCGGACCGAGGTGGTGGCGCGCCTCGGCGGGAACGTCAAGCATCGGTTCGAGCGCCTTAACGCCAACGGCGTTCCGACGGTGTTCGGGGTTCTGGCCGCCGTGCTCGGACCCGACTGCGAGCCGGCCTGGTACCGTGTGCAGCTCCCGGTCAGGCCGAACGGGTCGGTCGGCTACGTGCGGGCGAGCGACGTCGAGCTCGTCCGGGTCACGACCCGCATCGAGGTTGACCTCTCCGAACGACAGCTCGTTCTCTTCCGGGAGGGTCGCCGGCTGCTCCGCGCCAGGGTCGCCGTCGGCGCCGAGATCACGCCGACGCCGACCGGGGAGTACTACGTCAACCAGCGGCTGACCGCTCCCGATCCCTGGGGCCCGTTCGGCCCCGCCGCGATCGGGATCAGCGCCTTCTCGCCGGTGCTCCAGGACTGGGTGCAGGGCGGCCCGATCGCGATCCACGGCACCAACGACCCCGCCTCGATCGGCCGTGCCGCCTCGCACGGCTGCGTCCGCGTCCGCAACGACATCATCGCTGTCCTGTTCCGACAGGTTCCCGCGGGCACCCCGGTCGTGATCCTGGCCTGAGCCGGCTCGGTGAGGTCAGCCGCCGCTGAGGGCCGCGGCCTGGCTCGCCTCCGGCGGTTCGTACGTGCCGCCGCCCGGGAGCTCGACGCGGTCGAGACGCGCGTACACGATCCAGCGCTGCGTCGCCGAGAACAGGGGATGGCAGGCAGAAAGGACCAGGGTCTCGTAGGGGCGCTGCTCGATGATGCTCCAGTCCTCGTCATCGACGATCTCGTGCTCGACTACGACGTAGTGGAACGTTCCGTAGGCGAGCTCGAGCACGATCTCGTCGCCGGCCTGGAGCCGGTCGATGTGTCGAAACGGTGCTCCGAACGTCGTCCGGTGACCCGCGATCGCGGTCAGCCGCCCGAGCCCGGGCAGCGACGTCTCCGGGTAGCGGCCGGGGCCTCGCGACAGATCCGCGCCCCAGCGCGTTCCGTTCACGACCACCGATCGGAGGTCGAGCTCCGGGATCCGGAGCCGGCCGAGCGGCTGCCCCAGCTCGAGCGCGTCGTAGACCCGTTCGGCCGCGGTGTGGACCGTCGCTTCGAGGTCGGCGTCCGGAGGCTCCTGGACGTCGGACGCGGTCGGGTCGGTTTCCCCCGGCTCGGTCCCGGTCTCGGCGGGAGCCGCAGGCTCATCCGGAACGATTTCGAGCCCGGCCGCCTCCCGCTGCTCGGCGAACACCTGGGCGAGGTCGCCGGAGAGCTCGTGCTGCTTCCAGCGGGCGTAGACGTCCGTGACCGGGTCGCGCCAGAAGTAGACGGCCGCCCCGTAGGCGAGCCCGAGGATGCCGAGCGCGATCAGGAACGTGCCGAGCCGGCGGCGAAACCCTGCCATCTGCTCACCATAGCGACCGCTACGGCCGCTCTCGCCGTCCGGCCCCGCGCGAGCGGGAGCGAGCTCCCTCGGCGAGATCGGCGAGCGGCGTGCGGCGGAGCGCCGCGACAGCGGGAGAGAGCTTGAGGCGCAGCCTCAGCCCGCTGTCGGCCGCGTAGAGGCCCGTTCGAGCCCGCAGGTACGGGGAGTCGACACGGTGGCTGGCGGTCAGCGTGACGGCCGCCACATAGCCGGCCCTCGACGCGGCGCGCGCGACCCGGCTGTCCGCGAGCCCGTACGGGTACGCGAGCGTGTCGCAACGACCGAGCCGGGCGACGATCATGGCGCGGGACTGCTCCAGCTCCGCCGCGAGCTCGCCGTCCGGAAGCTCGGGCAGGCGCGGGTGGCTGACGGTGTGGGAGCCGACCTCCCAGCCTGCCGCCACGAGCCGCTCGAGGTCATCCCAGCGAAGCGGCCTCAGCTCTTCCGCGTGCTCGCCGGTCACCCAGTGGTCGATGCCGGGCCACGACAGGAGCTCGCCCGAATCGGCGAAACGAGTCACGACGAAGACGGTGGCCGGGAAGCCGACCTCGTCGAGCGCTGGCTTCGCGAGCGATGTGGATGCGTAGCCGTCGTCGAACGTGACGACGACGGAACGGCGCGGGAGCGTGCGCTCGGCCCGCCGGCGCTCCGCTTCGGCAAGGGTGAGCCCGATGTAGCCGCGGCCGGCTAGCGCGCGAACCTGCTCGGCGAGGAGCTCCGGTGGGATCGCAAGCGTCGAGGACCACGACGAGGAGAGCGCGTGGTAGCAGAGAACAGGACTGTGGCGCGGATACACTGAGCGGACCTTCAGGCCGGGGCCAAGCCGGCCGATCCTTGTCGAACGTGGCAGAGGCACAGCCTACCCTCCTCCACCAACTCCACGTCCTGCGGCGGCAGGCATGGCTCGTTGGAACGGTGGTCGCGTTCGCCCTGCTCGCCTCGGCGGCCGTCACGGTGCTTCAGGACCCGATCTACCGGGCCCAGATGAAGCTCGTCGTCGGCCAGGGTGGGGCGCTGTTCCAGCCGGGTCAGAGCGGCGACGTCCAGCAATTCACCCAGACGCTGACGCCGCTGATCGAGAGCGACATCGTCGTCAGCACGGCGATCGCGGCGCTCGGACTCGACATCTCGACGAAGGATCTACTCGAGGATCTCGAGGTGTCGGCGAAGCCGGACAGCTCGGTGCTCGACGTCACTTACGACTCCACCGACCGGGAACAGGCGGTCGCCGTGCTCGCGAAGATCGGCGACGTGTTCACGGAAGCCGTCGACGAGCGTCTGGGGAGTGGGGTGGAGGCCTCGAATCGGATCACCGCGCGCATCTTCGATCCCGCCCACCTGCTCCCGGATCGCATCGCGCCGCGGCCGGTGAAGAACTTCGGTTTCTCGATCGGTCTCGGGCTGGTGCTCGGCCTCGTGCTCGCGTTCGTCCGGGACGGCCTCGACGACCGGATCCGCGGTCGCAGGGATGCGGAGGAGTCGTACGGAGCGCCCGTGATCGGCGCGCTCCCGCGGGGGCTGCGCGGAAAGGCTCCGTTTGGCGTTACGAACCGGCCTGCGCCGCGGCGGGCGGAGCTGATCGAGGCGTTGCACCTGCTCCGAGCGACCCTGCTCTTCTCCGAGGCGCGTGTTGACGGGCCGACGATCCTCGTTACGAGTGCTCTTCCAGAAGAGGGTAAGAGCACCGTCGCCGCGAACCTCGGCGTCATCCTCGCCCTCGCGGGCCACGACGTGATCTGCGTGGAGGCCGACATGCGGCGGCCGCGGTTGCAGGACTACCTGGGCGTGCCCGCGCAGGCGACCGGGCTCGCGGACGTCGTCGAGGGTCGCGCCGAGCTCGAGCACACGCTGCAAGATGTCGCGCTGGGAGCGGCTCTGGGAGCGGACGCCCGCGCTCCGCGAGCTCGCCTGCGCATCACGAGCGCGGGCTCGGTCGCCAGTGCCGAGCAGGCCGGCGGGCGGTTGCGCGTCCTGCCTACCGGGCGGATCCCGTCGAACCCGGCGGACGTGCTCACTCCCGAGCGCGTCGAGACGCTCGTCGACCAGTTGCGCTCATCGTCTCGGTACGTGATCTTCGATACGCCTCCGCTCCTGCTGGTCGGCGACGCCTTCCCGCTCGTGCGAGTCTGCGAGAGCGTGATCGTCGTCGCACGCGAGGGCCGCACGACCCGCGGGTCGGCGAGGGCGGTGCGTACCGCGCTCGAGAGCCTGGGTGTGCCCAAGGTCTCGGTCGTGCTTACGGATTCGAACGCGAGCGCCGCGTACAACTACGGCTACGCGCACTACACCCGTGCCAGCTCCGGCGAGGCGTAGCGAGCGCGGATTCTCTCGGGGGTGCGCACCGGCGCCCGGAGCTTTCCCCCCGGGCGCCGGTGCGAGTCGCGAGCTGCTAGCTGTGGTTCGTGCTTCCGCGTCGCCGGAGCAGCACACCCGTCACGAGCAGCGCGAGCGCGCCGATCACGATCAGGGTGAGATCCAGGCCGGTGAACGGAAGCGAACCGCTGCCGGCCACATCGCCCTGCGCAGATCCTGCGGTGCCGTCGCTCTCGGAGACATTCTGAGCGAAGGCAGCCGCGGGAACAGCGAGGAGCACCAGTGTCGCAAGCGACGCTATGGCTGTCCGACGCATCCGCTTCATACGATCACTATAGATCAGGAATCGGAGAGTGTAAACCGCTTGCGACCGAAGTACTGGTTGAGGATGTAGTCGACGCTGTGGCGGTTCTCGCGGGTGCGGTAGAGCCGGTTGAAGAGCGACGGGTCGAGTGGGAGCTCGAGCCGGATCATGCGCCGGGCGATCTCGACGAGCGGGTCGCGCGGATTCAGCTTCTGGGCGCGGGCGATCCACGTGCTCGCCGTCTGGAAGTCGCCCGAGACGGCGCCGACCATCGCGAGCTGGAAAGCGGCGTACCAGCTCTTCGCCTCCCGCTCGAGCGCGCCGTCGAAGGCGTCGCGCGCCCGGTCGAGCTCGCCCCGCTCGAGCGCGATCGAGCCCTCCACGAGCAGCGGGGAGGCGGACAGCGGGTTGAGACTGGCGGCAAGCCCGAGGCGGCCGTACGCGACGTCGGGATCGCGCTTCCAGATACCGCCGCTCGCTTCGGTGTAGCTCGCCGCGAGCCACGGCAGCGCGAGCGATACCGCGGCCGCGACGACGAGCGCGGCGAGTCCTGCCCGTGTCAGGCGGCGGGGGATCGCGGCTCGATGCGCCCAGGCCAGGCGGGCGTCGCTGCTCTCCCGGGCGGCACCGGCGAGCCCGAGCAGCCCGAAGGCCGGGCCGGCGAGTGCGGGGACTTCCCAGAGCACGTCGACGGAGCCGTGCAGGAGCCAGTAGACGAAGACCGCGAGAGCTGCCCCGATGGCGCCACCCCCGATCGCGTCGGATCGGGACCGCCGCCGCCAGGCGAGCGCGAGCGCGCCCGCGCAGAACACGGCGAAGAGCGCGGTGCCGACGATGCCGAGCTGGCTCAGCAGCCGTAGCGGCGTCGAGTGCGGGTAGCGCGGCTCGTGCAGGTTGTCGTCGCGGCGAAGCAGGTACGGGACCGCGAAGTTGTCCGCCCCGATCCCCTGGACGGGGTGCTCCCGGAACTCCGCCAGCGCGACACGCCACTGCTGGTAGCGATCGCCAGAGAGCGTGTCGGTGAACCGCGAGGTGCCAGTCTCGGACTCCACGTAGCTCGTCGCGAACTCGTTCCACTGCTCGCGGATCCACCCGCCGGGGCTATCGGTGCGGGTGAGGGCGACGGCGGTGGCCGCGGCGACGGCGCCGAGCACGAGCAGCGCGGCGGCGGCCCCGGCGAGGCGGTGGTATGCGCTGTCGAGCGCGAATCGTGCATCGAGGATCGCCCAGACCCAGCCGGCCGCCCCCAGGCAGGCGCAGGAGATCAGCACGAAGACAGCCGCCCGGTCGAGCGGCCCGGCCGGCGGCGCGCCAGCGTCGGCCCGCTCGAAGACCGTGAGCAGCGGTGAGCTAATGGCTGCGGTCGCGATGCCGGCGAGCCCGAAGCCGAGCAGCATCCGCAGTCGCTGGCGGGCGAGCAGAATGAAGGCCGCGGCTGCGACCGGGAGGACGAGCAGCCAGCCCCGGCTCTGTCCGAGCACGGCCAGCTCGAGCAGCAGGCCGGCAGCCGCCATGAACAGCGCACGCAAGGGCGCCGGCACGCGCCGGCAGCCGGCGAGGTAGACGGCGGGCCAGAGCGCGGAGGTCCACAGGGCGGTGTTCGCATTCGCGTAGTCCACCGGCTCGGCGAGACGGCCGCCCTCGCGGATGAACGCCCCCGGATCCGCCGCGAGCGCTGCCCGGCAGAGCGTCACCGCGCCCAGCACCGCGATCGCCCCGGCGAAGAGGGCGAGCGTCGCCGTAACCGAGCGGTCGGACCACGGCCAGAGGGCGAAGACGGCGAATCCGGCCGCGTAGAGGAGGGTCTTGTCGGCGCCCTCCCAGGCATCTCCGGGCACGTCGGCCCACAGCAGGGAAAGGAAGCTCCAGCCGACGAGCGCGGCGAGCGCGGCCAGCGCCACGATTCGCAGTCGTCTCAGTCCGGCCGGAGCGGGCAGCGCGAGCGCGAGACCGAGCAGAAGAACGAGGCCGATTCCGATCAGGCCCCAGACGCTGGGGGTGACGCCCCCGCTCGCCGCGGCCCAGAACACCCAGATCCCGACGGCCAGGATGCCGATCGGCCAGGCGGGGCTATCGAAGGCCAGCGCGCGGTGGGGCCGGACCTCCACGCCCGCAGCATAGGCGCGGAACCCGACGGTGCGGGAGGTAGCCGGCTAGGAGGCCGGCCACGACCCCGCGGCCAGGACCGCCAGCACGCGGTGCACGTTCTGAGCCATCCAGAACGGGCGCCGGACGCGGTCGGCATACATCTCGAGCTCGTGGGCGATCCGATCGATCCAGTAGGCGGCGACCAGGTCCTCGAGCGACCGCGCACCGAGCTTGAGCCCGAGCCGGCGGCAGTAGGTCCGGGTGAGCGAGTCGCCGCCCCCGCGCGCCCACGGCAGCAGGAAGCTGACGAGACCGGGGCCGAGCAGCTCCCGCGTGCGCGACCGGTGGGCGCTCAGGCGCAGATGGAGGAGGTCGAGCAGTGGGAGCCGTCCCGGACCGGCCGCGTCCCAGTCCACAACGCCTGTGAGCTCGCCTCCGTCCGTGAGCAGGTTCCCGCTCCAGAAGTCGCCGTGGCCGAAGCCGCGGGGGAGGTCGCTGAGGCGCTCCTCGACGGCGGCCGCGAAGGCGGGGAGCCACGCACCCCCGGCCCGACCGGCGGCCACGGCGATTACCTCGGCGTCCTCGCTGAGAGGTCTCGCCCCGGCGCCGTCCCGGGCGAGCGGGTGGAGCTCGGCGAGGAACTCGACGCAGCGCTCGCTCAGTCGGGCACCGACCGCGGGCGGGACCCGCTCTCCGGGAAGGGTGGTCTCGAGCGACCAGGTTGCGAGCCCGAGCGAGCCGCGGGCGAGCGACCACGGCACGAGCCGGGTGACCTCGGGGGGCGGGGCGGCGCTCGCGAGGGCGTCGAGGGCAGCGTGCGCCCGCTCGAGCTGGCGGTGCGCTGGACCGATCGCCACGCGCAGGGTGCCGCCGGTCCCGACGGCGATCACCTTCCCCTGCGTGATCCGCGGGAGTCCGAAACCGGGTGAGCTGCCGGTACGAGCGCCGGCGGCCTCGGCGACGGCTTCGAGCACCGTCCGCGACGGCGTACGCCGCCCGATCGCGACCGCGTGCAGCGGGAACAACCCGACCGCCGGCAGGGGAGCGGCACCGTTGCGCTCGCCCGGTCGCCGCAGGAGCTGCTCGAGATCCCAGGCGAAGAGATCGGCGGCGTAACCGCGCCGCTCGAGCGCCCGTCGCATCGCGCTCGCACGGGCCCGCACCAGGAATGAGCCGGTGACACGCTGAGCCGCGCGCAGCGGCCGCGGCCACCCTTCGGTGACCGCCGCGTCCACGGGAACGATCGCGCACCCCGCGTCCGCTCGCAACCCGGCTAGCGACGCGATCTCGACATCCGGGTCGCGGTCGACGAGCAGCGCGCCCGCATCCGCGAGCGTCGACGCGAGCGGGACGTCGAGGACGCGGAAACGGCAGGCGTCCTCCGGCACGACGGCGGGGAGCCAGCCATGCGCGGGCTGGCAGCCACCGGCGCTTGGGGCGGGGTCCACTCGGGCCAGGCTAGCAGCGGCGTCGGCGGGGCGTGCGGAGGGCCGGCGGGAGCCCGACCACCTGAACGGGGGACGGATGTTCACCCGCTCGCGGTCACTCGTTTGCGGGACTGCCGACTGGGTGGCGTCGGAGCGGGGGTCGATGCAAGGGCCATGACGAGAACACGCGCCCTCCTCACCGCCCTCGCGATCGTGCTGCTGTCTCTCCCGGCGACCGCGTCTGCCGCCGTGGCTCTCCGCGCCTCCACGACCGCGGTTTCGAGTGCGCCGACTACCTCCCTGAGCGTCGCGCTACCCGCCGGCACCGTGGCGGGAGACGTGCTGGTCGCGCAGGTGGACGCCCGGCTCTCCACCTCGGGTCGCATCGCTGCCCCCGACGGCTGGACTCTGGTCCGCAGGGACGTGAATGTTACCCCCTACGCGTCTCTCACCCAGGATGTGTACGTGAAGGTGGCCGGGGCGTCCGAGCCGGCTAGCTTCCGCTGGACGTTCTCGTCGAGCGTCGGCGTCGGAGGAGCGATAGTCGCGTACTCGGGCGTGGACGCCGCGACACCGGTGCTCGCAAGCTCGGGGCGCTTCACGCCGTCCTCGAAGGCAATGATTGCCCCGTCGGTCGCCACCACCGTCCCGGGAGCGACCGTCGTTGCGTTCTACGGAAACAACGGCGGCAAGGCGACGACGCCGGCTGCCGGTACGATCGAGCGCATTGACGTCAGCGGCAGCGGCACCTCGAGGGTCTCGCTCGCGGTAGCCGAGACAGGGTTCGCAGAGCCCGCCGAGTCCGGCGATCTGACCGCGGTCTCCGGCTCGCGCAACTCGAGCTCGATCGGGCAGCTCGTCGTTCTCAAGCCCGCGTCCGGTCCCGGGCCGGAGCCGGCCCCCGCTCCGGAGCCCGAGCCCGAGCCCGAGCCGGAGCCGGCACCTCAGCCGGAGCCTGGGCCGGCGGGCACGCTGTTCGTGTCCGGGTCGGGGTCGGATTCGAATCCCGGCTCGCTCGAGTCCCCGCTGCGGTCGCTCCAGCGCGCGCTCGCCGTGGTGGGGCCCGGCGGGGAGATCGTGCTCCGGGAGGGCGTGTACCCGGAGTGGGTGACCGCGTCCGTGAGTGGTGTCGTGGTGCGCGCGTACCAGGGTGAGCGGCCGGTCGTGTCGGGACGGGTGAAGGTGACGGGCGATAACGTGTCGCTGCGGGGCCTCGTGTTTCGTGGCGGCACGGACGCGAACCCGTCGCAGGTCTTGATCTACGTGTCCGACGGCGACGGGTTCTCGCTCTCGGGGAGCGAGCTGTCGGGCGCCGCGATGAGCGCGATGTTCCTGGAGCTCTCGGACGGCGTCCGGATCGAGGGCAACTGGATTCACGACAACGGCTCGCACTACAACCTGGATCACGGGATCTACCTGGGCTCGGGGTCCGGTGCGGCGATCGTGAACAACGTGATCGAGCGGAACTTCGCGAAGGGCGTGCAGTGCTATCCGAACTGCGATAACGCCGTGATCGCGCACAACACGGTGGTCGGCAACGGCCGCGCCGGGATCATCATCGGCGGCGAGGAGTCAACGTCGGACGGGAACCTGGTCGTGAACAACGTGGTCGCGTTCAATGGCGACACGGGGATCCGGACCTACTGGGGCGGCTCGATGGGAAGCGGGAACGTGGCTCGCAACAACCTGAGCTTCGGGAACACGCACGGCAACGTGGCCGCGGACGGGTCGCTTCTGGCGGAGGGCACGATCGAGGCTGACCCGCGCTTCGTGTCCGGATCGGACTACCGCCTGGGGGCGGGTAGTCCGGCGCTGGGGGCGGCGCTAGCTGGGTACGCGGCGAGCGATTACACGGGCGCTGCGCGACCGCAGGGCGGGGCTCCCGACCTCGGCGCGTACGAGGGCGGCTAGACCGCCCGCGGCGGCGGTGCTCGGCGGCGGGGCGCTCCTAACGCACTCCTTACAGGGGCCGTGTATCCTCGCTGCGGATGGGAGCCGCCCGCCCCACCAGCCGGTGCGCCGCCGCGGGAGCTCTCTGCGTGATCGCGGTTGTTCTGGCAGGCGCCCTGCCGGCAAGCGCGACCGCGTCCGTGGTCCTACGGGCGGCGTCGAGCGCCGCGACGGCCGCGCCGGCGCGCGCCCTCACCGTCCCGCGTCCTGCCGCGATCAGCGCCGGCGACGTGCTCGTGGCGGCGGTTGTGGCTCGCGTCTCCGCGAGCGGGAGGATCACCCCCCCGCAGGGCTGGACGCTCGTTCGCCGGGACGCGAACGTGACTCCGTACGCGTCGCTCACGCAGGCTGTCTACGTGCGCGTCGCGGCCCCGGACGAGCCGTCTTCGTACCGCTTCGACGTGTCCGCCAAAGTCGGTGTCGCTGCTGCGATCGTCGTCTATGCCGGCGTCGACACCGCCGCGCCCGTCGCCGCCAGCACGGGGCGGTTCACGGCCCAGACCGCCGAGGCGACCGCTCCCTCCCTGTCCGCGCCCGCCGGAGCGGCGCTCGTCGCGTTCTTCGGCACGAACGCGACCGGCGACTCCCGTCCGCCCGCCGGCATGTCCGAGGTGGTAGACATCGCGGCCGGTGGGCCGCAGATCGCCTCGGTGGCCGCGGCGACCGCCTTCCAGCAGGCTGCCGGATCGACCGGGGATCGCGTTGCCGGTCTGGCGGCGCGGGTCTCGAGTGCGGTCGGGCAGCTCGTCGCGCTGGCTCCGGCCGGGTCCGTGCCCGGGCCGCCCGACCCGCCACCGTCCCCGGGTGGGAGCTACTACGTCTCGACCTCGGGCTCGGACACGGCGTTGGGGACGCTCGCAAGTCCGTTCCGCACGATCGGCCACGCGCTTCGTCGCGCCGCTGCCGGCGAGACGGTGATTGTGCGCGAGGGTACGTATGCGGAGTGGGCGAGCTTCGAGGGCAGCGGCGCCGCCGGCGCCCCCGTCACGCTGCGCAACTACCCGGGCGAGCGGCCGACGATCACGGGTCGGTTGCGGATCACCGGCTCGTACTTCCGGGTTTCCGGGTTCACCTTCCTGGGACAGACGCCTGCCAACCGTAGCGGCACCCTGATCTACGTCACCGGGGGACGCCACATCGAGGTCTCCGGCAACGAGATCACGAGGGCGTGGACCCACGGCATGTATCTCGACGCCAACGCGACGGACGTGACCATCACGGGCAACTGGGTCCACGACAACGGCACGCACGCCGTGTATGACCACGGGATCTACTGGGAGACGGCCCGCGACGGCCTGATCGCGAACAACCTCATCACCGGCAACCTCGCCAACGGGATCCAGCTCTACCCGAACGCCGACGACGTCGTCGTCGCCCACAACACCGTGGTCGAGAACGGCCGGTTCGGCATCATCGTCGGCGGCGAGGCGACGACGTCCGAGGGCAACACGATCGTGAGTAACGTCGTTGCGTTCAATGCCGCCTACGGCATCCGCACGTACTGGGGTGCCTCGCAGGGACAAGGCAACGTCGCCCAGACCAACCTCGCCTACGGCAACCCGAAGGGCAACACTTTCGGTGACGGAATGACGTTCTCGAATACGATCGTGGCCGACCCGCTCTTCGTCTCGCGCTCGGGCGGCAACTACCGGCTCGGAGCCGGAAGCCCGGCGATCGACCTCGCGGTAGCTTCCTTCGCGCCGCCGGTGGACTACGACGGAAGGACCCGTCCGCAAGGGGCGGGGGCGGATCTCGGCGCGTTCGAGCGCTGAGTCCGCATCCAGGCTCTGTGCGCCCGCCCGGTATGCGTTCGCGACAACCGATCGCGGCCGCCGGCTCGCCGGCGGCCGATCCGACTCCGGCCCCCACGAGCGCCGAGCTTCGCCCTGGCCTCGCGCGGTCGCCGAGCCGAGCGGTGAGCGGGTGAAGGTGAGCAGCCGCCGGCCAGCTCCTCGCCCGACCCGCCTCGGCGTCTACGTCAACGTCGTCTACCGGGTCGTGGGCAACCGCGACGGCGCGAGCGTCTCGACCGACCGCGCGTTTCTGCTCTTCGCCAACGAGGTCGGTCGTCGCCTCGGGGGCACCGTCTTGTTCGGGCGCACGATTCGCGCGGAGCGCCCGTCCGACTACGTCTTTCCACCAGGCGTCGAGCTGGCCGAGCTACCCCACTACGAGAGCCTGCATCACCTCGGTCAGGTCGCTCGAGCGTTCGTCTGGTCGATCAGCGGGATCTGGCGCGGGCTCGCGCGGGTCGATGCCGTCTGGGTGTTCGGGCCCAATCCGTTCAGCTTCCTCTTCATCGTGCTGGCGCTCGCTCGCCGCCGGCGCGTCGTTCTCGGTGTCCGCCAGGACACGATGACCTACACGCGAACGCGACTGCGCGGTGGCTTCTGGAAGCTCGCCCTGGCCCCGATGACCGTGATGGACTGGTCGTACCGGATGCTGGCTCGTCGCGTCCCGACGACCGTGGTGGGCTCCCAGCTCGCGCGCGCCTTCGGGGACCGGCCATCGGTGCTCCCGATGGTGGTGTCGCTCGTGCGCGAGGCTGACATCGCCGCCGCGCCGCCGCGTGACTATTCGGGGCAGGTTGGTCTCCTCACCGTCGGCCGGCTCGACCCGGAGAAGAACCCACTGCTGCTCGTGGAGGCCCTCGCGGCGCTGGAGCGGACCCGGCCCGGCCGGTTCCGGCTGACCTGGGTCGGGCGGGGACCGCTCGAGGCGGCGGTGCACGCGCGGGCACGGGAGCTCGGCGTCGACCGGCTGATCAGCCTCCACGGCTACGTCCCCTTCGGGCCGGAGCTCCTCGGGCTCTACCGCGCCGCTCACGCGTTCGTCCACGTCTCGCTGACGGAGGGTGTGCCGCAGGTGCTGATCGAGGCGATGGCGTCGGCGACGCCGGTCGTGGCCACCGACGTCGGTGGCGTCTCGGACCTGCTCGAGGGGGGCACCGCCGGCCTGCTCGTGCCCCCGGCCGACCCCGACGCCCTGGTCGGGGCTCTGCTTCGGCTGTCCGACGAGCCCGCCCTGCGCGACTCCCTGGTCGCGCGCGGTCTCGAGCTGGCGAGCCGACTGACGTTCGAAGCGGAGGCCGAGCGCGTCGCGGCGTTCGTGCGCGGCCCGTGCTAGCGTCCGCCCGCGGCGTGACCGCTCGGCGTGAGCCCTTCTGCCGGGCCGTCTTGCTCCCGGATCAGACGCGGCAGGGCCAGGGACAGGCCGACCATGATCCAGAGCGGCCGAGATGTCTCGGAGGAGAGAAACAGCGAGGCGATTGCCCAGCCGATCAGGCTGACCAGCAGCGCGTTGGCCACCCGCGTGAGTAGCTGATCACCCGCCGCGGCGGCCGCGCGCGCCGTGCGCCGCGCCTGACGCATCGTGGCTGCGATCAGGCCGACGAACAGCGCGAGTCCGGGAATGCCGAGGTCGGCGGCCGTGCCGATGTAGGCATTGTGCGCCTCCGATCCTTCGGGGCGCAGGCGGAAGTCGGAGAAGTCGACCCCGGGGGTGTTCAGCATCAGCTCGTTCGATTGCGCGAGGAAGCCGCCGTAGCCGAGGCCGAGTCCCGGATTGGACTTGATCGCACCCCAGGCGGCGAGCCACTCGTTGAGCCGGCCGGAGCCAGTGTCCTCGCGGGCGAAGATCGACTGGAACCGGGGCGCGATCTCGCTCGAGGCGGCCTGGAACGAGATCACGAAGGCGCAGGCGAGGACGAGTAGGACAGCGGCCTTCTGCGCGCGCGAGCGAAAGATCGCCCGGGCCGGGAGCAGGACGGTGACGAGCACGATCCCGGCGAGGGCGACCAGCCCTCCGCGCGACAGCGATGACAGGATCGAGCCGGTGATCACGACGGCGAGCGTGTAGAAGGCGTAGCGGTGCCAGCGCTTGCGCGTCTCGGCGGCGAGCACGAGCGTGAACGGCAGGGCAACGATCTGGAACGCGGCGAAGAAGTTCGGGTCGCCCTTGCCGCCGGACGCCCGCTCGGCGCTGCCGCCGAGAAACGCCGCGATCGCGACCAGGCCGACGACCAGTGCCGCGACCGACATCGCGACGAGCACCGCGCGCAGCTGGGAGCGCGACCCGAGTAGGGAGGCGAAGCAGAGGGCGTAGACGCAGGCGATCGCAAGCGACGCGAGCGCGTGGGTGGTCGGCCCGAGCGTGCTCGTCCAGAGTCCGCTAGCGAGCGCGAGCAGCGCGTACGCGCAGGCCCACGCGAGCGGTGGCCCGTAGCGCAGGGACGCCTGCCCGCGGGCGGCCTGGAGGAGCAGGACGAGCAGCGCCACCGGCGCCGTCAGCCTCCCGATCGCGACGCCGCCGACCGTGACGATCTCGACGAAGACCGAGGCGACGAGAACGGAAAGGACGTGCTCCGGCCTGATCGCGACAACGATCGCGATCAGCATCGCGACCGCGATGCCGATGCCGGCCCGGGCATCGAGCGACGTCACGGCGCCCAGCGCAGCGGCGGCCACGACGCCGATCGCGAGCCACGCGCCGGGTCTGGGCCGCGGCAGCACGTGGGGCCGGGAGCTCACCGCCCTGCCCCGCCGGAGTTGCCGACCGTGGCGGAATCTACCATGCCCCGAGATGGTAGAGGGCCCGTCGCCGGAGCAACCCAGGGGGCGACGGCCGTCGTTTGCCGCCTCCGCGATTCTCACCTACGGGACGAACCTCGCGGTGGCGCTCCTGTCGCTCGGCAACGTGATGGTCGTGTCCCGGGCGCTCGGTCCGACCGGACGAGGCGATGTTGTGTTCCTGACCACGATGGCGATCCTCACGTCGAACGTCTCGGCAATGGGCGTTCACCAGGCCAACATCAACATCGCCGGTGCCGAGCCGGAACGGCGGCGGGCGCTCGCGACCAACTCGGTGATCCTCGCTGGGCTGTTCGGGCTCGGGTCGGCCGCCGCGCTGCTCGGTCTGATCGAAGCGTTCCCCGGCCTGGCCGGGGAGTCCGACCCGAGCCTGCGCTGGCTCGCGCTCGGCGTGATCCCGGTGATGATCCTCGGCCACTTCCTCCATTTCATCGTCCAGGCCGACTATGCCTTCAAGGCCATGAACGCGGCCTGGCTGCTCGCCCCGCTCACGAACATCGTCGTCAACGGAGCGCTGGCCGGGGCGGGGGTGCTCAGCGTCGGCGCCGCGATGGGCACCTGGGTGGCGGGGCAGACCCTCAGCACCCTGATGTACGTCTGGGTCGTCTGGCGGCGCCTCGCGGGCTTCGGCCGGCCGGACGCGCGGCTGGCTCGCCGATCGGTGGCGTTCGGTATCAAGGCTCATCCGGGGGCCGTCATGCAGCTCGGGAACTACCGCCTCGACCAGTGGCTGCTCGGATCGCTGGCCGGGTCGAGAGAGCTGGGTCTCTACAGCGTCGCGGTCGCGTGGGCCGAGGCGCTCTTCTACCTCCCCACCGCGCTCGTGATGGTGCAACGACCGGACCTGGTCCGGGCACCCGCGGAGGAGGCCCGCAGGCTCGCCACAGCGGTGTTTCGCTCGGCCGTGGTGCTCACATCGCCGATCGCTGTGGGGATGGTCCTCGCTGCTCCCTTCCTGTGCGTCACCATCTTCGGCGAGGACTTCCGCGGCTCGATCGACGATCTCCGGGTGCTCGTGCCCGGCGCGTTCGGGATCCTGTCGCTGAAGCTGCTCGGCAGCGCTCTGACCGCGCAGAGCCGGCCGCTGCGGGAGAGCGCGGCGATCGGGACCTCGTTCGCATGCACCATCGGGCTCGATCTCGCGCTGATCCCCGAGCTCGGTGGTCTGGGTGCGGCCACGGCGTCCTCGCTCGCGTACGTCGCCGGCGGGACGGCGGCGGTGCTGATTTTCGCTCGCACGCTCGACGCGTCGCTGCGCGAGCTCGCGCCCCGCCCGGCCGACGTGCATGTGCTCGCTTCGCAGGTGCGCCGTGTCATCAGGCGGCCTTCCCCGCCGACCGACTGAGGCGGCCGTGCACGAGTCCCACCGCGTAGGGGAAGTGCATCGTGGGGAACGCGGCAGTCACCCGCGGCAGCAGGCGCCAGGGTTCGCCTCGCCGCCGCGTGGCTGCGGCCGCGAACGCCGTCGCGCCTCCGGCGTAAGCCGCGAGCTCTGCGAGCAGGATCAAGCGAGTGACCGCGAAGATCGCCGCGAGCGGTACCAGTACGACGAGCGAGGCCAGGAAGGCGGGCGGAACGAGGCTGCGAGCGCTCAGACGCTGGCGGTGTTTTCGCCTCACTATCACCTTCCAGTACCCGTACTGGTAGTACTGCCGGGCGAGCGCCCGCAGCGAGCCGCGGGGCACGTAGTGGACACGGATCGCGGGGTCGAGCACAACGCGTCCGCCGCGGAGGCGCAGGCGCAGATTCAGCTCCTCGTCCTGATTCCGAACGAGGGTCTCGTCGTACCCTCCGCTGTCTCGGAGCGCCTCCGGGAGGAACGCCCCGAACGGGACGGTATCGGTCTCCACGCGCCCACCTCCCCTGGCGTGGCGGGTCCAGCCGACTCCGCCGAAAGGGCTGTCCATGGCGCAAGCCACCGCTCGCTCGGTCGGTGTGCGGCCCAAGGGAATCATGACCCCGCCGACGTTGGCGGCCCGGGTTGTTGCCGACGCTTCCGCGCACAGCCTGAGGTAGTCGGACGGGTAGCGCGAATGGCAGTCGAGCCGCACGATCAGGTCGCCGGACGCCAGCGCAATACAGGCGTTGAGGCCGGGGGAGACGTACCGCCGCGGGTTGGCGATCACGGTCACGTCGAGCCCGCCGCGACGAGCCGCCGCCCGCAGCCGGTCGGGGGATCCGTCGGCGGATCCGCCGTCCGCGACGATCACCTCGAGCTCGCCGGCGTAGTCCTGCGCGGCGAGATCCTCTACCAGCGTCTGGACGTGCTCGGCCTCGTCGAGCATCGGCACCACGACGGAGATGCGGGAGGCAATCGCGCTCACCCGCAAGGGGTTCTGCGGGTCGCCTTCAGACCCTCCCCGGACGCCTCGGCGCCGGTGCGGGGGGTTCGCGTTGACACGCGAACCTCGCGCGGCTACGGTGGGCGAAAGCCATACACGGCAGCGGTGCCCGGATTCCGGGGCGAGGGGGGAGACCATAGGAAGCGCTCGGGATGGGGTATGCCGCCCCGGCCATTGCCGGATGTCCGCCGACGCTCAAGCCCCGGGCGGATGCAGCCGACAGGATGGTCGTGGAGACGCTGATGGATGAGCCCGGCGCGGGCCACGTGCTGGTCGGCGGCCCTTCCGCGGAAGGTGGCGGGCTGCTCGCCGAGCAGCCCAGGGGCCCCGTCCAGGCGGAACGCCCCCAGCCGGAACGCAAGGTTGCCTGGGGCCGGTTTCGCCTCGCGGTCGACGCGGCTCTGATCGCCGCCGCGGTGATCGCGTCCGAGGTGGCCTGGCCGGCCGGCGGCGTGCCGCCCGCGGCGATGCCGTGGCCGGCGGCCTTGCCGGTGCTCACGTTCGTGTTCCTCTGGGCACGGGGCGCCTACCGCGTTCGGCGTACGCTCCACGTGCTCGACGAGGTCAGGCTTGCGGCCTCCGTCGCCGCCGTCGCGGGCATGACCGTGATCACGCTGCGTGTCGTCCTCACCAACGACGCGTACGTCGCAGCGCAGACGATCAGAGCTTGGGGGTTCATCGTTATCTACCTCGTGGCAGCGAGGGTGACGCTCGCATGGGCCTACACGCGGGCTGCGCGACGCGGAGAGCTCGGTCATCCGGCGCTGATCATCGGGGCCGGTCATGTCGGGCACCTCACGGCGAAGCGCCTGCTCGAGCGCCCCGAGCTCGGTCTGCGCCCGATCGGGTTTCTCGACAAGGAGCCGCTCGCGGGGGACGGGATGGTCGATCTCCCCGTGCTCGGCGCGAGCTGGGATTTCGACGACGTCGCTCGCCGCTTCAGGGTCGAGCACGTGATCGTGACGTTCTCGACCGCGCCGCATTCGGTGCTGTTGCGTCTGGTCAAGCGGTGTGACGAGCTCGACATCCCCGTGTCGGTCGTGCCGCGGCTGTTCGAGAAGGTCACGGAGCGGGTCACGGTCGAGCACATCGGCGGCCTGCCGCTCGTCACGATCCATCCGGCCGATCCGAAGGGCTGGCAGTTCGCCGTCAAGTACGCGACCGACCGCGCGGTGGCCGCGCTTGCGCTCCTCCTGACGAGCCCGCTGATCCTGGCCAGGTCCCTGGCCGTGCGGGTGTCCATGGGCGCGCCGGTGTTCTACCGCCAGCTCCGTGTCGGGCGTGACGGGCGGGTCTTCGAGATCGTCAAGTTCCGCTCGATGCGGCCCCAGCCGGCCGGCGAGACGCTGGACGCCGGCGTTCTCTTGGGGGCGGAGTCCGACCCGAGCCTGGTGGCGGACGAGCAGCGTCTCACGCGGGTGGGGGCCTTCCTGCGCAGGACGTCCCTGGACGAGCTGCCGCAGCTCGTGAACGTGTTGCGCGGCGACATGAGCATCGTCGGGCCCCGTCCCGAGCGACCGGAGCTCGTCGACCTGTTCGAGCAGAGCATCTACCGCTACGAGGAGCGCCACCGCGTCAAGTCGGGCATCACAGGCTGGGCGCAGGTGCACGGCATCGGCCGCGGCGAGAATCGCTTCGGTGAGACGACGCTGGCCGAGCGCGTCGAGTGGGACAACTACTACATCGAGAACTGGTCGCTCTGGCTCGACATCAAGATCCTCGTGCTCACCGTCGGCGCGGTGCTGCGCTTCCGGCAGCCGACCTGAGCCTGGATCTCAGTGGCAGGGGCGGCTGCCCTCGTCCGTGAACGTCTTGCCGGCCTCGGGTAGGAACTGCCACTCGAAGCTGTCGGGGTGCAGGACGAGCTTCAGGACGCCGAACGCGTCGTCGTTTCTGGCCTGCGAGTTGCCCTTGAGGATGCCGTCGGCGAAGCTGTAGTGGCGGCTGCCGCCGGTGCCGACGACGAACTCGGTGAGACCGGCGGCGAGGTCGAGCGTGCCCGCGGGCGTCTGGGGCGCGAACCGCTCGTACACGTGATCGTTGCCGCCGAGGACGACATCCGCGCCGAGGTCGTACAGCGCTTGCCAGAGGGCCTGCACGGCCAGTGAGTCGCTGTGGGGGCCGGAGCTGAAGCGCGGCTCCTGGAAATAGGCGAGGGTGCACGCGGCCGGGTGGGCCGCCAGATCGGTGCGAAGCCAGAGCTCCTGGGCCGAGCCGGCGCCGCAGCCGCCGACCTCGGCGCAGTTCGAGTTGAGCACGACAACGTGCCAGCCGCCCAGGTCGTAGCTGTACCAGCCACGATCGGGATCGGTCGCTGGCGGCCCGAAAGGGGCGAGGACCGTGTCGAAGTAGTCGAAGTACCCCCGGGCGTCGCTCGTCAAGTACTCGTGGTCGCCGAGAGCCGGGCGGGTCCGTACCTTCGCGTGCCCCCAGCTCGGGTCGTAGCAGTTCGCGAAGTCGCTCGCGCTGCCCTCCTCGTACGCGTTGTCGCCGAGCGCGGCGACGGTCGCGGCGGGGTAGGCGGCGAGGATCGCCCCGGTGGCCTCGTCTCCGTTCGAGTAGCAGTTGGCGATGTCCCCGGCCGCCAGCAGGACGGGGTCGTTGGCGTACGCTGGCGGTGCCTGAACGGTGAAGTCGACGGCCCCGCTCGTGCCGACGTTCCCTGCCAGATCACCCTGCTCGGCACGGGCAGAGTAGGAACCGGGCGGCAGCGGTGTCAGTGCGTCGGCGGCCCAGGCGCCGTAGGCGTCCTTCGTGGTCGAGACGGTCTGCAGCGGCGTCCCGGTCGCTCCCGAGCCGGCGTAGATGCTGACGGTAACCTCCCGCGAGTCGCCGGGGTCGGTGCCGCTCGCGCCCGAGAACGTGGGCGTGAGATCGGCGACGGTTGCCCCGGCGGCGGGAATCGCCAGGGTCACCACCGGCGAGGACGGATCGCCCGCGGTGCCGACCGCGAAGTGCTCGGCAACCCGCGCGGCGGCGAGGGCGAACGGGTAGACGGCGACCTCGTCGACGTCGCCCTGGAGCAGGTTGCCACCGGTGGTCGCCCGGCCGAGCTGCACGGATTGGGGCGACGAGGCGAGGTTTCGCGAGTCCGCCCGCGACCCCTTGAGGCTACCGTTGACGTAGATCCTCAGGGTGGTGCCGTCGTACGTGCCGATCACGTGGTACCACGTGCCGGGTCCGATCGTGGTCTTCGACGACGCGCCGCGGCCGGCTCCGTTCACCCACCGCTGGAGCGTGAACCCGTAGGTCTCGTTGAGCTGGAGCAGGATCCCTTGGCGCTGACCGCCCTGCGTCCATTCGCCGGAGAGCAGCCGACGGTAGCTCGAGCTGACCGAGGACGGCCTGACCCACGCCTCGAGTGTGAATGGAGCGGTTCCCGCGACGCTGGCGACCGCGCCGAGGTCGGCGTAGTCGTTGACGCCGTCGAGGCGGGCGCCCGTGTCGGCCTCGCCTGCGAGCGCGCCGTTCACGCCGGCCTCGGCTCCGTTGACGAACGTTCCGTGATGCCCGCCCCCGCTCGCATCCTGCGCGAGTGTTTGTCCAGCGGGGTCGCCCAGCCGCCAGAAGCCGGCGGGAGCGTCGGCCAGCACGACGTCCGAGTACGGGCCCCCGGCGGGCGGGGGCGGGCTGACGATCGTCCAGAGCCGGCTCGCCGGCGAGGGGTCGACATTGCCTGCGCCATCCAATGCCCGGACGCTGAACGTGTGCGGCCCGAGCGTGAGGCTGGCGTAGACCTTCGGCGCGGTGCAGGCGGCGAACCCACCGCCGTCGAGCGAGCACTGGAACGTGGAGCCGGCCTCGTCGGCCGAGAACGTAAACGTCGCGGAGGTCGCGAAGGCCACGTCCTGGGGGGCGGTGCCGATCGAGGTCTCCGGCGGGGTCGTGTCGCCCGGGTCGATTGTCCAGGTGCGGGTGGCGGGTGTGGGGTCGGGGTTGGTGGCGGTGTCGGTGGCGCGGACGGTGAAGGTGTGGGGGCCGGTGGTGAGGCCGGTGTAGTGGGCGGGGGAGGTGCA
>JADLFG010000032.1 GCA_020845695.1 Thermoleophilia bacterium
ACCTACTCCGGCCGCTCCAGGGTTCCCTCCGGCGAGATCACCGCGCCCTCCGCCCGGAGACGCTCCCGTACGAGATACTGGAATGTCGACCAGGTGCCCCGGCCCACGTCGAGCATCCGGTAGACCTGCCATTCGGTGAGCATGGACGGATCGTCTCGCCTGGCCCTCGCCCAGTCGGCGAACTTCGGCAAGCGCCCGAGCACGCGTGTCAGCGCCGCGCCCTGCTCGATCGCGCGCTCCAGGCGCTCCTCGCCGATCGGGACGTCGAAGCCCGCCTCTCGCAGCGCAGCGCTCAGCGAGCCGAAGGTGTGCCAGTAGAGGGACTTCGACGGCATCCTGCCCCGGCGAGCCTCGAGGTCGCGCGCGGTCGGCACTCGGCCGAGCTCCTCGCCGAGCTCTCCGAGGAGCCGGAGCAGGTCGTCACGGGTCGCGAAGCGCCGCGGGACGAGGCCTGCGCGGCGCTTCGCGGCGGTCCAGCTCCCGAAGCGCTCGACGACCGTCTGGGGATGCACCGTCGCCTCGGGATCGGCTGCGAACTCGCGCATCGTCGGTGACCGGCCGAGCCGGCCGGCGCACGCCTCGAGCTCGGCCAGCATCTGGGCATCCGTGTACCGGCGCCGAAGATCGCGCCGGAAGGAGGCCAGCGCCGCCTCGTCGATCCGGGCGAGAGGGCCCGCCCGTGGCTTGCGTTCCATCCCAGTGCAAGCAATGATAGATCACACTGGATCTACTGCAAGTACCCGAGCGAGTGGAGCCACGCTCCCGCCTCGGATTCGACCTCGTTCCGTTGCGCAGCCGGGAGGTCGCTGCGGTAGCGACCCACGGAGCCGGAGTGCGCCCGCGTGAGCGCGGCCGCGAGCGGCTCGAGCGGTGCAGCGAGCGCCTCGGCGAGCGCCTCCGCCGTCCCGCGGGGGTCGGCGGCGAGGCGCTCGTAGCGAACCTCCACATCGCAGCCTCCGCGCGCAGCAGCGACGTAGCGCCGCCAGGCCCACGCCGCCCTGCGCGCGTCGCTCGCAGCCTCGAACTCGGCCTGGCGGCCCGGCTCGACCCAGAAGCGCCCGTGAGCGCCGTACGCGAGGCCGGCGTCGTCGGCGCCCCTCCTCCCCGCGCTCAGCCAGCCTCGCTCGAGCAGCGAGCAGACGACATCGCGTCCGTCCCGGACGATGTGCACGAGCCGCGCGCCGGGGAACGCGGCCCGGACGGCTGGCGCGAGAAACGCGGTCTCCGGCGTCTGCTCGACTGCTCGCGCTCCGCCGACGAGCGAGAGACGCCGTGTGACGACGAGCAGGCGGCGGATGCGGCGTGCGGCCTCGTCCGTTCCGAGCCGCGCGAGCTCCGGCACGGCCGCCTTGAGCGCCGCAACCTCGCCGAGATCGACGAACCCCGGACACGACCCGATCGCCCCGGCCAGGAAGGTCGTGCCGGAGCGAGGGCAGCCCATGACGAAGACCATCCGCTCGTCGAGCGCCGAGGCGGCGTCGCGCAGCGTGACGCCACGTACCCGGATCACCCGGCTCGCGGTCCGGAGCTGCAGTGCCGCTGTCCGGAGGCCGCTCACGTCGGCAGTATCGTTCCACGGCATGCACGTCACGGTCGCACACCTCTATCCCGACTACCTGAACATCTACGCCGACCGCGGCAACATCTCCGTGCTCGAGCGTCGCGCGCGCTGGCGCGGGATCGGCTTCACGTACGTTCCGGTGGGGATCGGCGAGCCGCTACCCGCCGGCGCAGATCTCCTCTACGCGGGCGGCGGCCAGGACCGCGAGCAGGCGCTGATCGCCGGCGATCTCGCGGCCAGGGGGCCGGCCCTGATCGACGCCGTGGAAGCGGGCGCCGCACTGCTCGCCGTGTGCGGCGGCTACCAGCTGCTCGGGCGCTCGTACCGGGAGCGCTCGGGCGCCGAGCTGCCCGGTGTCGGGTTGTTTCCGCATGTGACGGTGGCAGGAGAGCGCCGCATGATCGGCGACATCCTGCTCGACTGCGAGCTGGAGCCGAGTGAGCGCAAGCCGCTCGCAGGCTTCGAGAACCACGCCGGGCGGACCTACCTCGACGAGGGAGCCGAGCCGCTCGGGCGGGTGATCGCAGGATTCGGCAACAACGGCGAGGACGGCTACGAGGGCTGCCGCGTCGGGCGCGCGCTCGGAACGTATCTCCACGGCCCGCTGCTGCCCCGCAACTCGTGGCTCGCGGACTGGCTGCTCACCCAGGCACTAGGGCACGAGCTCGGCGAGCCTCCGCTCCTCGAGCCGCTCGACGACACGCTCGAGGAGCGCGCACACGAGGTCGCGGCCGGTCGCGCGCGTGCCCGCGGCGGGCGTTACTGAGCCCACATCGAGCCCAGGTAGACGACGGGGTCACCGGGCTGCCAGCGGCGCAGGAACCGCTGGATGGGCGGATGGAGGGCGATCTCGGACAGCTCCTCGAGATCGAACAGCCGGTGGCCCCGAACGGCGACGTCGTGCGAGGTGACCGCCTCGAGTGACCGTTCGCCGAGATGCCCGGCAAAGATGACGTGCACGACGTGGCGTGCGCCCGGCCCGGCGATCGGGCTGATCGACTCGGCGAGCGCGATCGGCCCCTCGAGCGGCAGGTCCTCCTCGATCCCGCATTCCTCGGCCAGCTCGCGGTACAGCGCCCGCACGAGCGTCTCTCCCCCGTTCACCCCACCCCCCGGCAGCAGCCAGTACTGCCGACCCGCCTTCTCGTGCCGGCACAGGAGCACGCGGTCGTCACGCCGGAGCAGGGCCGACACCCGGAGTCGTGGCTCCGTCACGCGCCCGTCGACCCGAAGCCGGCCGTCCCGCGCACGCTTGCGGGCAACTCTGCGACCTCGACCGGCTCCACGCCGGCCACAGCGAGGACGACGAGCTGCGCGATCCGGTCGCCGGGCTCGGCGACGAAGGTGCGCTCGCGGTCCGTGTTCAGGAGCACCACCCGGAGCTCGCCCCGGTAGCCGGAGTCGATCAGCCCCGGCGCGTTCA
>JADLFG010000033.1 GCA_020845695.1 Thermoleophilia bacterium
GGTCGGGGGTTGTGGCGCCGGGGCGTGTCCCGCTCGCGGCTGTGGGTCGGGGGTTGTGGCGCCGGGGCGTGTCCCGCTCGCGGCCGTGGGTCGGGGGTTGTGGCGCCGGGGCGTGTCCCGCTCGCGGCTGTGGGTCGGGGGTTGTGGCGCCGGGGCGTGTCCCGCTCGCGGCTGTGGGTCGGGGGTTGTGGCGCCGGGGCGTGTCCCGCTCGCGGCCGTGCGTCAGGGAGATGTAGGGCGGGACTTGTCCCGCCCGACACGATGCGAGCAGCGGGGAGCGGGACGGGTTGGGGCCGGACGAGCCCGGCCCCACCTCAGTCGCCCGGCTCCCGAGCGACCGCCCTAGACGAACTGTTCCTGCTCGGTCGAGCCCTCGAGCGCGAGCGTCGAGCCGAGTCCGCCCGTGACCGTCCCGAGCACCGCGTCGAAGTAGCCGGCGCCGACCTCGCGCTGGTGCTTCGTCGCCGTGTAGCCGACGTGCTCGAGCGCGAACTCGCGCTCCTGGAGGCGGACGTAGGCCGCCATGCCCTCGTCCTGGTAGGCCTGGGCGAGCTCGAACATCGCGGCGTTGTTCGCGTGGAAGCCGGCGAGGGTGATGAACTGGAAGCGGTAGCCGAGCTTGCCGAGCTCGTCCTGGAACGCCGCGATCTCGACGTCGGACAGGTGGCGGCGCCAGTTGAACGAGGGCGAGCAGTTGTAGGCGAGCGGCTTGCCGGGGAATCGCTCGTGGATCGCGGCCGCGAACTCGCGCGCCTCGCCGAGGTCGGGCGTGGACGTCTCGCACCAGACGAGATCCGCGTAGGGGGCGTAGGCGAGCCCGCGGGCGATCGCCGAGTCGAGACCGCAGCGGATCCGGTAGAAGCCCTCCGGGGTCCGCTCGCCGGTCGTGTACTCCTCGTCCTGCGGGTCGACGTCGCTCGTCAGGAGCTTCGCCGCGAGCGCGTCCGTCCGGGCGACGATCAGCGTCGGCACCCCGAGCACGTCTGCGGCGAGCCGGGCCGCGACGAGCGTGCGGATGAACTGGCTGGTCGGCACGAGCACCTTGCCGCCGAGGTGGCCGCACTTCTTCTCCGACGCGAGCTGGTCCTCGAAATGGACGGCGGCGGCACCCGCCTCGATCATTGACTTCGTCAGCTCGAACGCGTGCAGCGGCCCGCCGAAGCCGGCCTCCGCGTCGGCGACGATCGGCGCGAGCCAGCGCGAGCCGCCGTTCCCGTTCCGCGACGTCCCGTTGCCCTCGGCGTGCTCGATCTGGTCGGCGCGCAGGAGCGCGTTGTTGATGCGCCTGACGAGCGCCGGGACGCTGTTGGACGGGTAGAGGCTCTGGTCCGGGTAGGTATGGCCGGAGAGGTTCGCGTCGGCCGCGACTTGCCAGCCCGAGAGGTAGATCGCCTTCGCCCCCGCCTGCACCATCTGGACGGCCTGTGCGCCGGTCTGGGCGCCGAGCGCGCGGACGTAGGGCCCAGCGGCGATCAGGCGGCGCAGCCGGTTGGCCCCGAGCCGGGCGACCGTGTGCTCGACGAGGACCGACCCGCGGAGCCGCTCGACATCAGCCTTCGTGTATGGCCGGACAACCTCGCCCAACTCGGACATCTCCCTCGCCCTCCTGTTCAGCTCGTGTTCGCCTGCTTCCTTGCGCCTGGATCCCGTGTGTGCGTTGATTGGATCCGAGAGACGGGTCAGACGCCGATCTAGCGCGTAGTATTGCACATTCTGGATCCGAAATAGGAGTACCTGCATCCAGAAAAGGCTCGCGGGCTCGCGGGGGGACGAGTAGACTCGCGGTGGGCGTGCCGACCGAGAGCACCAAGGCTGACGAGATCGCGCTGATCCTCGAGGACGAGATCGTCTCGGGGGCGCTCGAGCCCGGGGTTGTGCTCCGCCAGGAGACGCTCTCGGAACGCTTCGGCGTCAGCCGGACGCCGATCCGCGAAGCGCTACGCCGGCTGGCCGCGCTCGGCCTCGTCACGTTCGTCCCGAACCGCGGCGTGCGCGTTCAGGCGCTCTCGCGCGAGGAGCTGCGGGAGGCGTTCATGGTGCGGGCCGAGCTCGAGGGGCTCGCGACCGAGATTGCCGCGTCCCGGGTCACCACCGAGGACCTCGCCGCGCTCGACGAGGCGGAGCGGCGGTTCTCCGCGCTGACCGTCGAGCTGCGCGGCCGGGCGCTCGAGGGTGGCCAGCAGGCTCCGGCGCTGTTCGGCGAGTGGATGAGAGCGAACCACGCCTTCCACGACATCATCTACGCGGTCGCGGCGGTGCCGCTGATCGAGCGGTTGGCGAAGAGCGCCCGGCGCACGTTCATGGGCCAGCGTGTCTGGACCGGGCGAGCCGAGCTCGACGAGCTGTACGCGAAGAACGAGCTCCAGCACCGCGCGATCCGCGAGGCGCTCGCGGCCGGGAGCGCCGCCGGGGCGAGGGCGCTCGCGCGCGAGCACGTGCTCGCCTCGGGCCGCCTGATCGAGGCGATCCTCGAGCAGGTGGGGGGCTCGCCCGAGGCTCGTGAGCCCCGTCTGCGCGAGCTCGCCTGACCTACGAGCGGGCGAGCGCGTAGGCGGCGCCCGCGGCGGCGAGGTTCGGCCAGGCGGTCGCGATACCCCGCAGCGGGCGCCCCGCGAGCGAGAGCAGGACCCGGCGACGAATCGCGATTCTCTCGCTCGCCAGCAGTCGCTCGAGGTCGGCGATCGTGGCGAGGTGGATGTTGGGGGTGTCGTACCAGGCGTGCGGCAGGGCCGGCGACGACGGCATCCGGCCGCGGCAGACGAGGTCGGCACGCAGTCGCCAGTGGCCGAAGTTCGGAATCGAGACGATGCCCTCGCGGCCGACCCGCATCACCTCGCGCAGCACTCTGAGCGGGTGGCGCGTCGTCTGCAGGGTCTGTGAGAGCACGACGAGATCGAACGAGCTGTCGCCGAAGTCGCCGAGACCTTCGTCGATGTCGGACTCGATCACCGGCACGCCCCGCTCGATACAGGCAAGCACGTCGTCGGCGCGGATCTCGACACCCATGCCGTCGCAGTCCCGCTCGCGCACCAGGTGCTCGAGCAAGGTCCCGTCGCCGCAGCCGAGGTCGAGCACCCGGCTTCCTCTCGGCACGAGACCCGCGACGACGTCGAGGTCGGGGCGCATCAACGGCCGGTCGCGTCCCTGTGGGCCCGGCGCAGGAACGCCGCGATCGTCCGGTGGTACTCGGGCACCGCGAGCAGGAACGAGTCGTGGCCGTGGGGCGAGGCGATCTCGCGGAACGTCACCGGCACGTCGTTCGCGATCAGGGCGCGCACGATCTCGCGCGAGTGGGCGGTGTCGAAGCGCCAGTCCGTGTCGAACGAGAGCACGAGGAAGCGCGTGTGGACGTCCGCGAGTCGCCTCGCGGCCTCCTCCGGGTCGGGAAACGGCTCGAAGTAATCCATCACCCGGCTGAGGTAGAGGTAGGAGTTCGCGTCGAACCGCTTGAGGAAGCTCTCGCCCTGGTACTGCAGGTAGCTCTCGACCTGGAAGTCGACTTCGAGCCCGAAGCGGGGCTCGTCGGCACCCTGGATCCGGCGGCCGAACTTCTCGCCCATCCCCTGCTCGGAGAGGTAGGTGATGTGCGCCATCATCCGGGCGACCGCGAGCCCGACGTCGGGGCGCCGGCCGGTCCCGTAGTAGTCCCCGTCCGCGAAGTCCGGGTCGCGCATGATCGCCTCGCGGGCGACCGCCGAGAACGCGATGTTCTGCGCGCTCAGTCGCGCGGAGGCGCAGACGGGAATCGCGGCGCCGAGCTCCTCCGGCGCGTCGATCGCCCACTGCAGGGCCTGCATGCCGCCAAGCGAGCCGCCGATTGCCGCGAGCAGCCGCGGGATCCCGAGGTGACGGACGAGTGCCCGGTGCACACGCACGAGATCGGCCACGGTGAAGAGCGGGAAGCGCAGGCCGTAGGGGCGCCCGGTCGCCGGATCGATGGATGACGGGCCGGTCGTCCCCTGGCAGCCGCCGAGCAGGTTCGCGCAGACGACGAAGTAGCGCTCCGTGTCGAGCGGCTTGCCGGGGCCGATCAGGTTGTCCCACCAGCCGATACGCGAGGGGTCGCCGTGGTGACCGGCCGCGTGCGCGTCACCGGTGAGCGCGTGGCAGACGAACACGGCGTTCGCGGCGTCTCCGTCGAGCTCCCCGTAGGTCTCGTAGGCGACCTCGACGGGAGCGAGCGTCGCGCCCGAGTCGAGCACGAGCGGGCTCGCCTCGTCGAAGACGACGATCCGCCGGGTCTCGACGAGCCCGACCGACCCCGCAGCCGGCTCAGTCGCAGTTGCCATGGTCCCAGCCTAGACGGAGACCTCCGCGCGCGCTTTCGCGAGAGCCCGGTCGAGGTCGGCGAGGATGTCGTCCACGTGCTCGATCCCGACCGACAGGCGCACCGTGTCCTGCGTGACTCCGGCTGCCTCGAGCTCGTCGTCGTCGAGCTGCGAGTGCGTCGTGGTCGCCGGGTGGATCGCGAGCGACTTGGCGTCGCCGATGTTGGCGAGGTGGGAGAACAGCTCGAGGCCGTCGATGAACCTCCGCCCAGCCTCGCGCCCGCCGTCGATGCCGAAGGTGACGAGGGCGCCGTAGCCGCCGGCGAGGATCCGGCCGGCGACCCCGTGGTGCTGGCTCGACTCGAGCCCGGGGTAGGTGACCCAGCGCACCTGCGGGTGCTCGTCGAGGTGACGGGCGACGGCGAGCGCGTTCTCGCAGTGGCGCTCCATCCGCAGCGGCAGCGTCTCGAGCCCCTGGAGCAGCAGGAACGCGTTGAAGGGCGAGAGGGCCGCGCCGGTGTTGCGCAGCAGCACCGTGCGAACGCGACCGATGTAGGCGGCGGGGCCGAGCGCCTCGGCCCACACGACGCCGTGGTAGGACGGATCGGGTTGCGTGAGGCCGGGGAAACGCTCCGCGTGCGCGCTCCAGTCGAACCGGCCGGAGTCGACGACGACGCCGCCGATCGACGTGCCGTGGCCGCCGATGAACTTCGTCGCCGAGTGGATCGCGACGTCGGCGCCGTGGTCGAAGGCGCGGCAGAGGATCGGCGTTGCGACGGTGTTGTCGACGACGAGCGGCAGGCCCGCCGCGTGGGCGGCCGCCGCCCAGGCCGGGACGTCGACGACGTTGAGCCGAGGGTTGCCGATCGTCTCGGCGAAGACGAGGCGGGTCCGCTCGTCGGCGAGCCGGGCGACCTCGCCAGGCCGTTCGGGGTCGGCGAAGCGCACCTCGATTCCGAACTGCGGCAACGTGTGGGCGAACAGGTTGTAGGTGCCGCCGTAGAGCGTCGAGACCGAGACGATGTTGTCGCCGGCGCGGCAGACGTTGAGAATCGAGTACGTCACGGCCGCCTGGCCTGAGGCGAGGGCGACGGCGCCGATCCCGCCCTCGAGCGCGGCCACCCGCTGCTCGAACACGTCCCAGGTCGGGTTCATGATCCGCGTGTAGATGTTGCCCGGCACCTTGAGCGCGAACAGGTCGGCCGCGTGCTGGGTGTCGTCGAAGACGTAGGACGTGGTCTGGTAGATCGGCACCGCTCGCGCGTTCGTCGTCGGGTCCGGGGTCTGCCCGCCGTGCAGTGCGATCGTCTCGGGGCGCAGCTCGCTCACGCGTGTCCTCCCATTACTTTCAAAGGTAAAGTGATGCCCGTAGTTGTAGCGAAACTGGGCGGCCCGTGCTAGCGGGGAGGGCAGCAGCCGGGCGGGCAGACGTCGGGGAAGGGCCCGTCCCGGCCGAGCGCCCGTCGCTCGCGGCCCGGGTCGAGCTGCTCCTGGACGAGCTCGCGCACCATCGCGGCGAACGCCGGATGCGTTCCGGCGGTGCCCGCCCGCCGCAGCTCGAGGCCGAGCTCGCCGGCGAGCTCGCTCGCCTCGACATCGAGGTCGTAGACGACCTCCATGTGGTCGGAAACGAAGCCGATTGGCGCCACGACGACGCTCGCGCTGCCGCGCGCCGCGAGCTCGCGCAGGTGGTCGAGGATGTCGGGCTCGAGCCAGGGCACCTGCGCGGGGCCGCTGCGGCTCTGGTAGACGACCCGGTGGTCGGTGACGCCGGCGGCTTCGGCGACGAGTCGCGCGGTCTCCGCGAGCTGGTGCTCGTAGCGCGAGCGTCGCGCCATCGCGAGCGGGATCGAGTGGGCGGTGAAGGCGACGGGCGCGTCCGCCAGCCCAGCGAGCGTGGCGCGCAGGCGGTCGGCATTGGCCTCGACGAAGCCCGGATGGTTGAAGAAGACGCGCAGCTTCTTCACCCCGGGCGCGCCGGGCCCGACGGCGGCCTGCGCCGCGCGGATTGCCTCGCGGTAGAGGCGGCAGCCGGCGTAGCTCGAGTAGGCGGAGGTGACGAAGGCGAGCGCCCGCTCGACCCCGTCGGCCGCCATCTCGCGCAGCGTGTCGGCGAGGAACGGATGCCAGTTGCGGTTGCCCAGGTAGACCGGGAGCTCGATCCCGTGGGCTGCGAGCTCGGGGCCGAGCGCCCGGACGAGCGCCCGGTTCTGGGCATTGAGCGGGCTGACGCCGTCGAAGCGCTGGTAGTGGTGGGCAACTTCCTCGAGCCGCTCGCGCGGGACGTCGCGGCCGCGCGTGACGGTCTCGAGGAACGGGATCACGTCGGCGGGTCCCTCGGGTCCGCCGAACGAGACGACGAGGAGCGCGTCGAAGGAGGGCTTGCCGTCGCGGGCCCCGGGGCCGGCTGCCTCCTCCATGTGATCTCGGCCGGCGGTCACTCCTCGGCCACGCTAGCAACCGCCGCTTGCGGCCCGGCGGTGCTCCCGCGTCGCTCGGGCGGGAGCGCAGCGGCGAGCAGCCAGCCGAGCGCGGTCGCGCCGACGAGCACCCACAGGACCGCCGTCAGTCCCGCGGCGTCCGCGAGCACGCCGAGCAGCGCGACCGTGCCGGCCGCGACCCCGATCGCGAGCCCGAGCACGACGCCGGCTGCGAGCCCGAGGTAGCCGGGGAGGGCGTTCTGCGCGATCACGACGAGCGGGTAGAAGTTCATGCCCTCGGCGAAGCCGAACACGGCCAGGACGAGGAACATGCCGGTGACGCCGACGAACGGGAGCGCGAGCGCGAGCGGCACGCCGAGGGCGAGCGACCAGACGACGACGGGACGGAAGCCGTAGCAGTCGGCCAGGCGCCCCCCGACCAGCGTGCCGACGGCACCGGCAACGAGCATCACCGCGACCGCGGCGTTGCCCGTCGCCTCCGTCGAGGCGAGCTCCGCGATCGCGTACAGGGGCACGAACGCCTGGAGCCCGCCGGCGACGACCGCGCGGCTGGTCGCCGCGCCGGCCGCGAGCCCGAACGGGCGCCACTCGTTGCGCTCGGCCTGACCGGGCAACGCGGCGACGGTGCCCGGCGCCGGCCGGAAGCGCTCGAGGTAGCGCAGGCTTCCGAGCACGACCAGACCGGAGGCGACGATCAGCCCACCCACGACCGGGGTGCCGCCCAGGCCGAGCGTGAGCACGACCGGGGTCACGAGAATCGGCCCGAGCGCGAACCCGAGGTTTCCGCCCACGGCGAACACGCTCATGCCGGCGCCGCGCCTGGCCGCCGACACCTGGCTCGCGAAGCGCACACCCTCCGGGTGGAACGCGGCGACGCCGAAGCCGCCGGCGAGGAAGAGCGCGGCTGTGCCCGCGTGGCTCTCGACCAGCCCCGACCCGGCGAGCCCGATCCCCGCGACGAGCAGCCCGGCGGGCATCAGCCAGCCGGCCCGAACCCGGTCGGCGAAGATGCCGAGCACGGGCTGGAGCAGCGACGAGCCGAGGCTCGCCATCAGGAAGAGCGCCCCGGCAGCCGCGTAGGAGTAGCCGCGGTCGCGGATCAGGAACGGCAGGAGCGCCGGCACGCTCCCCTGGAAGAGGTCGGCCGCGAGGTGGCCGGCCGAGAGCACGGCGATCCCGCGCCGGTCGACGCCGGCGGGAAAGAGCGTCCGCAGCGCGCGCTCCCGCACCGCCGCAGCCTACCGGCCGCCCGGGGCGCTACTCGCCGTCGCTCACAGCTTCGGCCCGCCCGGCGGCTCCTGGAGCAGCTCGATTGTGATGCCGTCCGGGTCGCGCAGGTAGGCGGCCCAGCCGCCCTCGTAGGGGCCCCAGGGGATCGCGACCGGCTCCGGGTCGCGGAACTCCGCGCTGCCGCGGAGCCGCTCGAAGTCGGCGTGGATGTCGTCGGTGACCAGGCAGAGGTGTGCGTTGCCGGCGTTGTAGGTCTCCATGTCGACCCGGCCCGGGGGCGGGTCGAGGTACTGGAGCAGCTCGAGGATCGTCCCGCCGGGCAGGCGCCAGAACGCGCACTCCATCCTCACGCCCGGGTAGCCGACGATGCGGCCGACGTACTCGACGTCCCAGACCTTGCGCAGCGCGGGCTCCTCCCCGAGCAGCCGGGTGTAGAAGGGGATCGAGCGGTCGAGGCTCGAGACGGTGAAGCCGACGTGGTCGAGCGCCGTGTAGCGCATCCGTGTCCGTCTCCCTTCGTCTCAGCTCGCGCCCGGGAGCCGTCCCAGGTGGCCGCCGCCGTCGATGTCGAGCGAGACGCCCGTCAGAAAGCTCGCGCCGTCCGAGAGGAAGAAGAGGACGGCCGCGACGACGTCGGCTTCGGTCGCGTGGCGCCCGAGCGGCGGAGCGGCGGCGATCCCCGCGAGCACCGCCGCCTCGCTCGTGCCGGTGACCTCGGCTTTGCGGGTGGTCAGCCCCTGCCCCATCCCGGTCGTGGGGCAGGCGGACGGGCAGACGCAGTTGACGGTGACCCGGTCGGCGGCGAGCTCGGCCGCGAGAGACTCGCAGAGGCCGACGAGCCCGAACTTCGAGGCGCTGTACGCCTGGATCCACGGGTAGCCCCGCCGTGCCGCGTCGGAGGCGATCGCCACGATCCGTCCGCGCCCGCTCGCCCTGAGCGCGGGCGCCGCCGCCTGGCAGACGAGGAAGGTGCCCTTGAGGTTCACGTCGAGGGTCCGGTCCCAGTCGGTCTCCGTGACCTCGGCGAGCGGCTTCACGTGGATCACGCCGGCGCAGGCGAGCACCGTGTCGATCCCCCCGAGCTCGCGCTCGGCGCGGGCGACGCAGGCCCGGACGGCGCCGGCGTCGGTGACGTCGAGCTCGACGGTGGCCAGGCGGGGGTCGTGGGCCCGGGCGTGCTCCAGCCCGGCCCGGTCGACGTCCGCGACGGCCACGCGCGCCCCGCGAGCGAGCAGCGCGAGGGCGGCCGCCAGCCCGAACCCGGAGGCACCTCCGGTGACGAACGCTCTGCGTTCCGAAAGATCCACCGCCACCTTCCTCCGGTTGCCGCCGGATCCGCTTCCGGGGGACGCTATCGCTCCGCGGGCCCGGGCGCGGCACGATCCCCGCCGGCAGTGCCCAGCCGGCCGGACGCAGCAATGCCGGACGTGGCCGGGGACGCTCTACACCGGTCGCGGCGAGATCCCGCGGGCTTCACGCCCCCCCGTAGCCCGGTGGATAGAGCAGCCGTTTCCTGAACCGCGTGCGCCGGTTTGATTCCGGCCGGGGGCATCGCGCAGGGTCGCCCACCGGGCCGAACCCCCGGTGGCGCCGGAGCCGCTCGCGCCTCGGTGCCTGGCACGTGCCTGGCACCGTCCTCGCGCCTCGGTGCCTGGCACGTGCCTGGCACCGTCCGGCACCGTCCTCGCGCCTCGGTGCCTGGCACGTGCCTGGCACCGTCCGGCGAGCAGGCTTCTAGCCGGGAGCGCTGTCCGGCACGAGGCCGAGTTGCTGCATCATCGCCATCGCGTCGAACACGCCCCAGTGCTCGTGCGCGAGTCCGTCGGTGCCGAAACGGATGATGTCGATGGCCTGCACCTCCATGCGCCTGCCGGTCGCCGGCATGCCCATGAACTCGCCCTCGTGTGTCCCGGTCACCCTGGCACGCGCGACGACCTTGTCGCCGCTCACGAGAACGTCCTCCGCGTCGAAGCGAAGGTCGGGGAAGGCTGCCATGAACATCCCGAAGAACTCCTTGACGCCCTCCCGGGTCGGCGCGAGGCCGGGCGTCTCCTCGTGCTCGACGAAGTCGCCGGCCAGCAGCGCTTCGAATCCGTCGAGGTCGCCGGTGTTGACCGAGTCGTACATGCGCCGGATCGTTGTCCCGTGATCCATCGGTCCCCCTTGGCTCGTTGGCGACGTGATTGTACGGCCTGCCGGCGGCCCGGTCTACACTGTCTCCGCGGCGAGCGGGTGAAGCGCTTCGCTCGTTCGAGAGCAGGAAGTGCCTGGAAAGCAGGCGTTCTCGCCCCCGTAGCTCAGTGGATAGAGCAGCGGTTTCCTAAACCGCGTGCGCTGGTTCGATTCCGGCCGGGGGCATCGCCGGGAGACGCCGGGTCCGCTACGGTGGACCCGTCATCACGAGTGCGACGGATGTCCCCGTCGCCGCCAACCTGCGGAGCCGCAAGGTGGCAAGACGATGAGGCCCGGCTCGGGCAACGGCTCCAGGAGAACGGTCTGACGGCACGGGGGCACCGCGTCCAGGAAAGGAGCGCGCATGCCCGGACACGGAGCGAAGGTACCCGCGGATGCGAGGGTTGCTCTCTTGCTCGAGGCCACGCGCGAGGTCGTGGAGCTGTCCGCCGAGGAGTCGCGGGCGGTGCTCCAGGACGACCCGGATCTGCTGCACGAGTACCTGAAGTGGCGGGGGACGACGCGGACGCGCGGACGGCTGATCGTCATCGACCCGCAGCTCGTGTCGGCGATCCTCGCCCGGGTCGAGACTGGGCGGCTCGACGCGACCTGACCGGGGCTCTCGAGGTGCCTCCCGATCGCGCCGGGTCGCCCCCGCTCAGCCGCCGCCGGCGGGGCCGCGCGCGGGGGCGGCCGCGAAGGCGTGCTCCGAGGCGTCTGCCTCCCCGGCGGCGCGCTCGTCCGAGACCGGCCGGATCACGGCCCAGCCGAGCAGCGCCGCGAGCGCGAGGCCCGCGAGCGCGGCGCGGCTCGCGTCGAGCGCGCTCACCCAGCCCGTCCGCTGGTGCAGCACCCAGACCGTCCCGCTCCAGATCAGGAGCGGCCCGAACGCGGACGCGAGCCGGCTCGCCAGGTTGAAGAAGCCGAAGAACTGCCCGCGCAGCTCCTCCGGCGCGAGGCGGAGCATGAACACCCGGTCGGCGGTCCAGACGAAGCCGAGCGCCACCCCCACGATCGGCCCCGCCACCCAGACGGTCCACGGCTGCCCGATCCCGGCGGTGAGGAAGACGCCGCCCGCGAACACCGGCAGGACGAAGAGGAGCGGGCGCTTCGGGCCGTGCCACTCGACCAGCCGACCGGCGGCGATCGCGCCGCCCGCCGCCGCGAGCACGGCGAGACCGACGACGAGGTTCTTCTCGCTCTCCGAAAAGCCGCCGAGCCGGGTCATGTAGACGGTCAGGAACGCGCTCAGAGTGGCGATCGCGTCGGCGTAGAGGAACCGGCCGACGAGGAACCGGGCTGCGTGCGGATGGCGGCGGACCTCGAGCACGCTCCGCGCGAACTGCGCGAACGCTGCCCTGGTGACCCCGCCGCTCGTCTCCGCCGGCGGCCGCGCACGCTCCCGGATCAGGAGCAGGGCCGGCAGGGCGAAGACGAGGAACAGCAGCCCGGCCGGCGCGAACGCCCGCTGCTTGTTGCCGTCGCCGACGACGAGCTCCGCCACGACCACGAGCGCGATGATCGTGCCGGCGAACCCGAGCGCGACCGCGAGGCCGGACACCCGGCCACGGGCTCCGGGCGGCGCCACGTCCGCGAGCAGCGGGTCGTACTGCGCAAAGGCGAGCTGGGCAAAGAGGACGCCGATTCCGGCGACGACGAGCAGGGGCAGGATGCTGCCGCCGGACGGAAGCACCCCGAGGACCGCGCTGGCAGCGCAGGCGACGAGGGTGAAGACGGCGAGCAACGGCCGGCGACGGCCGAGCTGGTCGGCGAGCGCGCCGGCGAGCGGCATCGCCACGACCACGATCACGACGACGACGAACTGCGTCACGCTGACGTACCAGTCCGGCCGGCCGAGATCGTTGATCACCCAGGTCGGGAAGAACCGGACCATGAGCAGGAAGGCGAAGATCGAGTACGCGAAGTCGTAGAGCGCCCAGGCGAGCGGCGCTCCCCGCCACTGCGACCACGACGGGCCGATCACGTGGGTAGCGTACGGCGCGACGGTTGGACCGCGCGGGCGCTACGCGACCGTGACCCCGCCCGTGAGCGCGAGCGCGACGGCCTGGTCGAGCTCGGCGATCCGGAACGGCTTCGCGAGGACAGCCAGCGGGCCGAGCGCGAGCGCACGCTCGCCGGGCGCCAGGGTGGAGATGCAGATGATCGGCAGGCCCGGATCGCGGCGGCGGAGCTCGTGCGCCCGTTCGAGCATGCGCTCGTCGCCGGGGTTGAGGACGAGCAGGTCGGGCTCGCCGTCCCACCCGCCCGCTCTCTCGCAGGGAACGACCGTGTGTCCCGAGCGCTCGAGCACGCGCGTCAGGAGCGCGCGCAGCTCCGCGTGGGGCTCGCAGAGGGCGATCCGAGCGTGGCGGCCCATCCGCCCAGTGTGGCCACGGGCGCTAAGAGCTCGGTTTGGAGGCTGTAAGGATCACGTGTGGAACGGCGGCGCCGCGCCGCCGCCGCTCGCGCGATCGTCAGCGGGTCTTGACCTGGGCCGGCAGCCCCGCCTGGGTGCGGGCGCCCTGGAGCGACTTGCTCGCGGCCTTGGCCTGTGCCTGGAAGGAGCTCGCGATCTGCGCGTAGTTGCTCGCGAGCGCCTCGGCCGAGCGCCTCGAAGCCGACTGGAGCGCGTTGTCCAGCGATCCGGCGGCGCCCGTCTGCACCTCCGCCAGCTTCTCGTACTGGGCGAGCGCCTTCGAGAGCAGCTTCGACCCGGTCTCCTCGGCCGCCTCGGCCAGCTCGTCGAGGTCGCCGGCGGCCGCCGCGCAGGCCGCCTCCGCCGCCGCGGCCGCTCGCGCGAGCTCGGCGTAGCTCTGGGCCGAGCCGTCGTAGCTCGCTGCCACCGCGATCAGGTGCTCGACCGCAGCTCCGCAGTCGTCGTAGGTCTCGTGGATCTCGACCGAGATGTCGTCGATCTCGACCTGTACGTTCGTGTCCTCGACCGTCTCCGTCTCGGCTTGCGTCTCGGCTTGCGTCTCGGCCCCGGTCTCCGTCTCCGTCACCGTGACGGTCTCCGCCGGCTCGGTCGCCGTCTTCGTCTTCTTGACCGTCTCCGTCACGACCTCGGTCTCGCCGGCGTTGACGGTCTCCGTCACGACCACCGTCTCGTCCCCGTCGGTCGCGGGTGCGATCGGTGCTGCCGAGCCGTCGCCGCCCGCGCCTCGGGAAGCGAATACCGCCGCGCCGGCACCGAGTGCGACGACCGCGATGCCGACGACCGTGAGCAGGAGAAGCTGCTGAGCGCGAGTCATCACGACCTCCGTTGGGGGCGCCGGGCGTGTCAGCCGGCTCTCGCTGTATCGGCCGCGCCCGCCCCGGGCTTGAGCGCCGGGACGGTCAGGCCGTGGCGCCGAGCGCCGCCCGCACGAGCCGGTCCTGCTCGACCAAGTGCGCGGTCGGATACGCCTCGCTCGTCGACGCGCGCCAGGGCCGCCCCGCGAAGCGCAGCACCACCCCGGGCGGCAGCGAGTCCTCGAGACGGTGGCGGAGCGAGCGGAAAGCGCCCATGTTCTGGGGCTCCTCCTGCACCCAGACGAGCTCTTCGAGCCGGGGGTAGGCGGCGAGCAGCTCCACGTACGCGGGCACGGGGAATGGGTAGAGCTGCTCGAGTCGCGCGACCGCGAGCTCCTCCGCCTCCGCACGGACGGGGTGGCCGACGATGTCGTAGTAGACCTTGCCCGTGCAGAGAAGCAGCCGGCGCACTCGCTCGCGCTCCGCGGGCCCGAGCGCCGGGTCGTCGAAGACCGGTCGGAACCAGCCGCTCGTCAGCTCGTCGAGGCGAGAGCTCGCGGCGCGAGACCGCAGCAGGCTCTTGGGCGTGAACAGGACGAGCGGCCTCGGCGTCGAGCCGAGCGCCTGCAGGCGCAGCAGGTGGAAATACTGCGCGGGGGTGGAGCAGTTCGCGATCCGGACGTTCCCCTGGGCGGCGAGCTGGAGGAAGCGCTCCACGCGCGCGCTCGAGTGCTCCGGCCCGTTCCCCTCGTAGCCGTGCGGCAGGAGCAGGGTCAGCCGCGACGTCTGGCCCCACTTCGCAAAGCCCGAGACGATGAACTGGTCGACCACGACCTGGGCCGCGTTGACGAAGTCGCCGAACTGGGCCTCCCAGAGCACGAGCCCGTTCGGGACGGCGACCGAGAAGCCGTACTCGAACCCGAGCGCGGCGAGCTCCGAGAGCGGCGAGTTGTGCACCTCGATCGCCGCGCGCGCGCCCGTCAGGTGCTGGCTGGGCGTGTGCACGGCCCCGGTCTCGACGTCGTGGAGCACGAGGTGGCGGTGTGAGAACGTCCCCCGCTCGGTGTCCTGGCCGGTCAGGCGCACGGGGACGCCCTCGAGCGCGAGGCTCGCGAACGCGAGCGCCTCGGCCTGGCCCCAGTCGATGCCGCCGTCCGGACCGACCGTCTCCAGGCGCCGTTCGAGCTGGCGCGCGAGCTTCGGGTGGACGTTGAATCCGGCCGGGACGCGCACCAGCTCCTCGTTGACGCGCAGCAGGGTCTCGGGGCGCACGCCCGTGTCCTGCGGCGTCGCGCGCAGCCGCTGCAGCCGCGGCTCCTCCGGGCGGACGAAGCCCGTGGCCCTGAGCGTCTCGTGGGCCTGCCGGACCCGCTGCTCGACAGCCTCCACGAGCCGCTCGTCCTCGTGCTCGCCCACGACCCCGGCGGCGGCGAGCCTGGCGCCGTAGAGCTGGCGGACGGTCGGATGCTGCTCGATCGCCCGCACCGCGAGCGGCTGCGTGTACATCGGCTCGTCCTGCTCGTTGTGGCCGAAGCGCCGGTAGCCGACGAGGTCGACGACGACGTCGTGGCGGAATCGCTCCCGGAACGCCATCGCCAGGCGGATCGCTGCCAGCGCCGCCTCCGGGTCGTCCGCGTTGACGTGGACGATCGGACAGTCGAACCCCTTCGCGAGGTCGCTCGAATAGCGGGTCGAGCGTCCCTCCTCCGGGTCGGTCGTGAACCCGATCTGGTTGTTGGCGATCAGGTGGAGCGTGCCTCCGGTCGCGTAGCCCTCGAGCGCCTGGAGGTTGAACGTCTCCGCCACCACGCCTTCGCCGGCGAATGCGGCGTCGCCGTGGATCAGGATCGCGAGCGCGACGCGGGGGTCGTGGTCGCCTGCCGGCATCCCCGGGTCGGTCTGGAGGGCGCGCGTGATGCCCTCGACCACCGGGTCGACGGCTTCTAGATGGCTCGGGTTGGCCGCGAGCACGATCGCGATCTCCCCGGCCGGGGTGGCCCTGCCGCCCTCGGCGCCCTGGTGGTACTTGACGTCGCCGGTGCCCTCCTCGGCGCCCAGGGCGACCGCGTCGAGGACCCGCTCGCCCTCGAACTCGCGCAGCACCTGCTCGTAGGGGCGGCCAACCGTGTGGGCGAGCACGCTCAGGCGGCCGCGGTGGGCCATCCCGATCACCGCCGTACGGGCTCCACCGGCGGCGGCGAGCTCGAGCACCTCGTCGAGCATCGGCACGAGCGCGTCGACGCCCTCGATCGAGAACTGCTTCTGCCCGAGGAAGGTCCGGCGCAGGTAGCGCTCGAAGCCCTCGACTTCCGCGAGCCGTCCGAGCAGGTGTCGCTGCTCGGCGGGAGCGAGCTGCCGGCGATACGCGGAGGACTCGATCGCGTGACGAAGCCAGACCCGCTGCTCGTGGCTCGAGATGTGCTCGATCTCGTAGGCGAGCGTGCCGCAGTACGTCTGGCGGAGGTGGGGGAGGGCCTCCGCGAGCGTCGCTCCGGGCACAGCGACCCGCAGCACCGAGGCCGGGATCCGGGCCCGGAGCGCCGGCGTCAGCGGCGGTGTCAGGCGCTCCGGCTCGAGCGCGGGATCGCCCGGCGGCTCGGAGCCGAGGGGGTCGAGTCGCGCCGCGAGGTGCCCGTGCATGCGGTGGGCCTTGACCAGAGCCATCGCGGCGGCGACCCCGCCGAGGAGCTCGGCGTCCGCCGCCGGCGGGGGCGGGGCGGTACCGGCGGCGAGCTCGGGGCGAAGCTCGCGCAGCCGGCGGATGAGCGGGTGCCCCCCGACGATGCCGTTCCCGGTCTCCCCGAACAACCGCCGCCAGTCGGCATCGACCGAGCCGGGAGCCGCGAGATAGCGGTCGAGGAGCTCCCGGACGTAGCCGAGGTTGACGGCGTCGACGGGTTGCTGGGACACGGGTCGCTCCTCGGACAGCCTAGATGATCGAGCGCTGATTGCCCGGTAATCGGCGCACCGCCGGATGGCGGCCGTTGCGGTCGCCCGAGTCCACGGTCGCCCGTCACACGTACCTACCGGTACGAGCGACGGTCGATCCCGTGCTCGTGCTCGGTCTCAGCCGCCCCCGACGGCACCGCAATCACCGATCGACCAGCTAGCTCCATCTTCCGCGGTCGGCGAGCGTTGATGCGCTGAGTTTGCCCGTCGCTTGGCTGCCGGTCGTTGCGGCAGATCGGCGTGAGGGCTGGGATGCTGGCGTGGGATGGCGGCCCTCGATCGA
>JADLFG010000034.1 GCA_020845695.1 Thermoleophilia bacterium
CGGGCTGCTGGAGCCGGCGAACATCGCCGTCCTGTTCGAGCTCCGCAAGCCGGAGCCGGACGGGGCCGTGATCGCGAAGCTGATGCGGCGGTTCGTCTACACGGCGGGCATCACCGGCCTCATGCAGGTCGCGACGATCGTGATCATGACCTACCTGCGTGCGCCGTTGTGACCACGCCGGAGGCGCACCGGCCAGGGCAGGGTGAGCAGCGCGTTCCCCGGGTCACCCACGCCGGCGTGGCCGCGCTCGCGCTCCTCTTCTCCGGCGGCATCTACCTCGCCTCCTACCTGCCGCACCAGCCGTCGCTCGCACCCGCGATCGGCCTGCTCGCCGGCGCCTTCGTGCTCGTGCTCTGGAGCGTGATCGCTCTCACCCGCACGCCAGGGTTCGCCTGGCGGACGTTCGGCGTGGTCGCTCGCTGGGTGCTCCTCGCCTACGTGGTGATCTCGGGCATGTTCGTGTACATGTTCCTGCGAAACGGCACCCGCGGCGAGCCGCTCGTGGTCATGATCCTGATGCTGGTCGTCTTTGCGCTCGCCGTCACGCTGCTCATCGCCTTCACGGTCGCGCGCTACGACCGGTCGCGGCGCTGAGCAGAGCCGGGCCCGCGGCGGCGTGCGACTCCGCCGGGCACTCTACAATGCTCTACATGAGTAGTCAGTCGATCAGGATCGAGTCCGAGACTCTTGACGCGCTACGCGACCGCAGCGCGCAGACGGGCGAGCCGATCGTGCGGCTTGCGCAGCGTTACATCGACGAGGGTATGCGGCTCGACCGCCATCCCGGGATCGTCTTTCGTGACGGACCTGCCGGCCGGCGTCCGGTCGTGGTCGGGGGGCCCGACGTCTGGGAGGTGATCGCCGCGGTCCGCTCGGCGCCGGAACGGGGAGACGAGCTCGTAAGTGCATTGGCAGAGCGCGTCGGGAGCTCACCGGAGCAGGTCCGGATCGCGGTCCGCTACTACGCCGAGCACCCGGATGAGATCGACCGCTGGATCGCGATGGTCGACGAGGAGGCCGGGCGGCTCGAGCTGGCGCTCGAGCGGGAGCGACGCCTGCTCGAGTGAGGCTCCTCCTCGACGAGATGTTCTCACCGGTCGTCGCGGAGCGGCTACGCGCCCTGGGCCGCGACGCCGTCTCCGTTCACGACGCCGACCAGCTCCGGCTCGAGGGCGCACCGGACGAGGAGGTCGTCGCCGCAGCGCTCGCCGAGGAGCGCGCCCTCGTCACCGAGAACGCTCCCGACTTCCGGCGCCTCGAGGCGGACGCGCTCGCACGCGGCGGACAAGTCCCAACGCTCGTCTTCACGTCGAACCGGCAGTTCCCGCGCGGCGAGCCCGGCACGACCGGGCGCCTCGTGGTGGCGCTTCATGTGCTCGCGAGCGAAGCTCCGGTACCGCAACGCTCGCTCCTCCTCGAGCGGCCGCCGCCTCACTGATGCAGGCGTAGCACGACGGCGCCACCGATGGCGGCTCCTGACGCCGACAAGCAAGCGGCCCCGTTTCCGGGGCCTTCGTCAGAGCGGATGATGGGACTCGAACCCACGACCTTCTGCATGGCAAGCAGACGCTCTAGCCAACTGAGCTACCACCGCGGGAACGGCCGATTATAGCGTCAGCGTGACCCGGGGGTGTGTACCCCGAGCCACGCTTCGAAGGGAGAAGCGCCGGCCGGCGGTGCCGTCAACCCCGGGACTGCGTTGAGTCGCCGACCGGCGCGCTGAGTGCTTCGCCGCATGGCGGTGGACTCCTTTGCGCCGATAGCATCGAGTGTCGATGCCGGCTCTGCTCGTCTTCGGCGCCCGGAACCTCGGTCGTGCGATCGCGAAGCACCAGGCTGCGGACGGGTGGGACGTGGCGGCGGTCGCGCAGAGCGCGGACTCGCTCGAGCGGCTGGCGTCGGAGGTTCCGGGGGCGCTGACGATCGCCGCGGACGCCCGGTCGGCCGACGACGTCGAGCGGGCGTTCGCGCGGGCGCGCGAGCGGTTCGGGCGCGTCGACCTCGTCGCCGTCGCGATCAGCCCGTCGACCCGTGGCCGTGCGTTCGGCGGCGGCGGGATCGCGGCGGCGGATCGTGAGGCGTTCGCGCCGTACCTCGACGACCTGCTGCCGGCGCTCGCGACGATCCTGCGCGTGGGCGGACGCGTTCTCGCGGAGCAGGGCGCCGGCACGTTCGTACAGATCACCGGCGGCTCGGCACGGCGCGGCATGGCCGGTCGCGGCCCGTGGGCGGCCGCCGCGTTCGCGACGCGAGGCCTCGTGCAGGCCGCGGCGAGCGAGCTGCGCGAGCAGGGCGTTCACGTCGCCCTCCTGATCGTCGACGCCTCGATCGAGAGCGAGAAGACCGCGGAGAGGCTCGCCGGCCGGCCCGCAGCGGAGTCGGCGCGTGAGGAGGACGTGGCCGAGGCGGTCGCCTACCTCGCCGCCCAGTCGCCGCGCGGCTGGACGCACGAGCTCCAGCTCACGCCGTCAGGCGACCGCTGGGTACCATGACGGCCGCGGCGCGGTGGCCGAGTGGTTAGGCAGAGGCCTGCAAAG
>JADLFG010000035.1 GCA_020845695.1 Thermoleophilia bacterium
ACCGGGCCGAGATCGACCGCAACCGCGACGTCGTGACGAGCGTCGAGGTGCTGGTCTTCTAGGCATCCCGCTCAAGGCCCGTTCGGGCCGATCGAGCCATCCGGGCCTTCCCCGGGTCGCGTCGCGAGGCGCGTCCCGGGGGAGGCCCGATCCGCGCGCGGGGCGCGGCGGGCCGTTCAGCCGGCGTGCGTCCAGTCCGTCCAGGCCATGTTCTTGCCGGGGAAGACCGCGGGCGAGGTGGGGAAGCTCGTGTCGTAGCGGGCATTCACGAGCCACGGGAGCCAGGTGTCGTCGCCGTCTGCCCACCACTTCCCGTAGGCACGGTCGAGGTCGTAGAGGAACTGCACGGCGCGGCGCAGCGCCTGATCCTCCCAGCGCCAGGCATCGTAGCCCTGCCGGGAGAGGAGCTCGGCCGTGACGACGGCGCCGCCGAGCCCGCCCCACGGGTAGTCGGTGCGCTTCGGGGGCACGCGGAACTTCCCGCCCCGGCGCATCTCCGGCGGCAGGGCGCCGTCGATCGAGAAGCCGTTCCGGCGCGCTCCGACCGGATTCACTCCCACCGGCTCGTCGGGGTTCGCCTGCCACTCGACCTCCCCGTAGACAAAGCCGTCGTAGGAGGATCGATCGCCGAGCCAGCCCTTGAACACCTTCGCGACGCGGTCGAGCTCGGCCCGCTCACCGAGGTAGGCGGCGATCGCGGCCCGGCTGGCGCCGGCCATCGTTCCCCAGTTGTTCGGTCGCTGCTCGTGCGTGGAGACGAGCGTTCGACCCTCGAACCGCTCCTTCCTGACCTCGCGAAGCCACTTCGCGAACCGCTTCTGGTCGGACGGCGCATAGGCACGGAGGTTCACGAGATCGGCCGCGATCACGTAGGCGACGAGGTTTCGTCCCAGTGCGAGCGTCCGCCCGCCGTCCTCCGTTCCGATCGCGTCCATGATCGCATCGACGGCCTTCGCCCGGTAGCTCTCCTTCCCCGTCCGCGCGAACACGAGCGCGACGGCGAGCGTCTTCACATCGTGCGACGAGTTCTGGTCGGCGATATCGGCGTCGCCGAGCCCGGCGTCGGCGGCCTGCTTGAGCCGTCTCCACGCAGACCCGCTCTTCGGGAGCTGCCTCACCTCGTCGAGCGAGATCCAGATTCCCCTGTCGACGGCCGGAGCACCCTCGTTCACGGCTTTCGCGCCGTGGAGGACCACTCCCGCGACGAGAGCCGCGACACCGATGGCCGCAGCGGTCACCGCCAGTCGAGCGCGGCGGGATCGATATTGCCTTCGCATCTGTTCCACGAGCGTGGATCGATCAGGCCAGCTCACCGGCGTCCCGCCCGGCATTCGCGGCCGCGCCGCCCCGGTGCGGCGCCTGCTGCTACCCACTGACCGTAGCACGACTTTGTCAACGGGTGGTTAAGGCGGACGGTCAGCCGGTCGAGTCCGGGTTCGCAGTCGCCACTCGCGAGGCGAGCGGCAGCAGCGACGTCCGGAGCAGCGGGAGGGGCAGGCTCCGGGAGACGTTGATGCGCCTGAGCCGGAGCCAGTCGACAGCGGGCAGGCGGTTGACGCCGTGCCGCATGATCGTGAAGGCGAGCTCGAACCGGCAGCGCTCGAGCATCGCGGCGACGGCACCGCTACAGGCGCCGCTCGGGTAGGCGAGGACGCGTGGTGTCGTGCCGATTTCCCGCTCGAGGTCGGCATGGGAGCCCACGACCTCCGCCTCGGCCTCGGCGAGCGAGACGCGGTTGAGCAGCGGATGGGTCCGCGTGTGCGGGGCGAGGGTGACGCCCTCGGCGGCAAGGCCGCGGAGCTCGTTCCAGTCGAGCAGTGACCGTCCGAGCGAGGCCTCGCCGAGTCGGGCCACCACCTCGTCGACGACAGCCATGGCCTGCTCGTGGGCGAGCGCCTTGACCCGGGTGCGCAGGGCACGGTAGGCGTCGAGCCGCTCCGCGGACGAGCCCAGCGGCCAGCGCCCGAGCGACGTCTCGCACGCGAGCTCCTCCGTCCGCACGAGCGAGGCGTACAGCCGATCCCACCAGAAGGGCCGCTCGGGCTCGCCGACGAAGGCCGTCGGCACGAAGAGGGTGACCGGAAGCCCGTGCTCACGGAGCACCGGCCAGGCGTGCTCGGCGAAGTCGCGGTACGCGTCGTCGAAGGTGAGGAGGAGCGCGCGCCGTGGAAGGGACTCTCGCCCGCGCCGCACGTCGAGAAGGTCGCCGAGCGAGAGCACACGGTAGCGGCTCGCGAGATGGGCGACCTGCCGTGCGAACTCGTCCGGCTCGGCGCTGACGAGACCCGGGTACAGGCCCGTCGCGCCGGGATCGTCGATCCGGTGATAGGCGAGGACGGGAAGCGCCCCTGCCCGCCCGGGCCCGAGACGCTCGACGGCGCCGAGGGCCCTGTCGAAGGCCGGGCTCCGAGCCGCGCGGCCGACCGCCGCCTTCACGACCGTCCTAGCGCCCATCCGCCAGCTTCGTCCAGAGCTTGCGTCCGATCCTCGCCAGCTCGGAGAGGCCCGGGGAGGGATCGCGAAGCGACAGGATGTCGTAGCCGTCGGGGGGCCAGGGCAGGCGCAGCGCTGCGAACGCCCCCTCCCGGCGGGCCGGTGACGGGAGGAACGGGTAGCGCCGCCTGCCCCTGAGCACCGACAGGATCCACACGACCTCGAGCTCGAGGTTTCGGGAGCGGACGCCGAGCGCGTAGCCGCGAGACGGCTCCGCGCTCTCTCCGTCGTCGTCGAGATGCAGGGCGGCGAGCCGCGCCGGGAAGTCGACGCCGCTCTTCACCGCAAGCGGCAGCGAGCCCCAGATGCGGCCGTTGATCTCCATCAGCAAGGGCCCGGCCGGGGTGAGCTTGAACTCCACCATCGCGAGGCCAGTCCAGCGCAGGGCGCGCATCAGGCGCAGCGCGTGCCCCTCCAGCTCGGGGTCGAGGCTCACGCTCTCGCGAAACGCGCTCGCGCCGCCGCTCAGCGGCACCTCGTGCAGGCGCCGGTGCTGGAACGCGGCGAGCGGCTCCCCGTCCCGGAGCAGGAGCTCCACGCCGTGGCCCTCGCCGCGGACGTACCGCTGGAGGAGCACCGGGCACCTGCCCTCGAAGCGCCCCATCGCGGTCGCGAGCCGCGCGGCGTCGTTCGCGTAGGTCACCGTGAACGCCTCGACTCCGGTCTCTCCGACGAGCCGCGACGACTGCGGCTTGAGGACGATCGGCCAGCCCAGCTCGTCGGCGAGGGCGCCGGCCTCGGCAGCCGTCCGCACGACGGCGGTCGGCGGCACGGGCACGCCGAGCGAGCGGGCGAGCTCGATCGTCGCCTGCTTGTCGGCGGTCTGCGCGAGGGCCGCATCGGGTGCGATCGCGAGCTGGCAGACGTCATCGAACAGCGAACGGCGCCGGGCGAGCGGAAGCAGCACGTCGTCCGTCACCGGCACGATCAGGTCGACATCCCGCGAGCGGGCCGCGTGCAGGAGCACGTCGACCATCCCCTCGGGATCCCGCGCAGGCGGCGGATACCAGAGTGCGGCGGAGGCGTACCGCGACCTGAAACCGGGGCTTCTCGGGTCCGCGTCGGCCGCGACGACATCGACGCCTCGGCGTCCCAGCGAGCGGATGAACGCGATCGCGCTTCCCCGGCCCGCGTCGGTGACGATGACCCGGCTCATGCCTCGCTTCCGGCGGTGGTGCGGTCGAGGCGGCGCGTTGCCGAGAACGAGCGGACGAGCGAGACGACCTGCGCGGTCACCTCGTCGAGCGGGCGGGCGGCGTCGACAACGGCGAAGCTCTCCGTCAGCTCGGCAAGCGCGAGGTACTCCTCGCGCCGGCGCCGCAGGATCTCGATCGTTCCCTCGCCCTTCCGGGCGAACAGCACCTCCGGGGGAGCGTCGAGGAAGATCACGAGATCGGGGAGCGGGTACACCCGCGAGAGGAAGAACCCGTGAATCCGGCGTGAGAGCGGGAGATCCGCGCCGGCCACGTCGTAGGCGTGGTAGTCCGAGAAGAAGTGGCGGTCGAACACGACAATCTCGCCGCGCCGGGCTCCCCGCCAGGCGAGCCCCTGGCGGTACCACTCCTCGGCGAGCTGGTTCGCGAGCCGCAGCCCCGACTTCGTCGCCTTCAACGCCCGCTTCGCCGGGTTGCGCGGACGCGGCTTCGCGAGCTCCGCGTGGTCACGGGGACCGGCCCGGTCGGGCGCTGCCCCCCGTCGGCGCTTCAGTGCCCGCACGGCGCGGGTGGTCGGCAGCATCACGTTCGAGGAGTCCTTGCTGACGCCCATGTACAGGTACCTGACCGGCAGCCCGAGCTCGTGCTCGAGCCGGCGCGCGACCGTCGTCTTGCCGGCGCCGTCGGCGCCGATCAGGGCGATGGTGAAGCCTCGCGTCATCGGGCTGCTGCCCGGGCACCGCGACCCGCGGTCGCCGCGGCGAGCAGCAGCGACTCGAGCCGCCTGCCGCCCGCCCGCCACGAGAAGCCGTCGCCGACGAACAGGCGCCCCTCACGCGAGGGAGCGCCGGACGAGCGCGCGAATGCGAGCGCGGACACGAGCAGGTCGGCAAGACCCTCGGCGCCGTCGGCCTCGTCGATCGGGGGGGCGCGGCCGTCCTCCACGTAGAGCCCGCCGGCGGCGAGCGGCGTTGCGACGACCGGGACCTCCATCGCCATGGCCTCGAGCACCTTGTTCTGGATGCCTGCTCCGAACCGGAGTGGGGCCGCAAAGACGGCCGCCCGCTCGAGATACGGCCGGACATCGTCGACGAACCCCGTCACCGTCACGCGCTCGGCCGTGCCCGCCTCACGCAGGCGCGGCGTGGGATCACGCCCGACGATCGTGAGTGTCGCATCCGGTACCTGCCGCCAGACGAGGGGCATGATCGAGTCGACGAGCCTCAGGGCCGCGTCCTCGTTCGGCGGGTAGTCCATCGCGCCCGTGAACACGACGGCGTCAGGCCCGAGGGTGGCCGTCGTCCGGTGCCAGAAGTCGACGTCGACGCCGTTCGGGAGGATCGTCGCCGGGACGGCGAGCGACCCGTGCTCGGCGACGAACGCCTCGAGATCGCGCCTGGACGCGAACGTCACGTGGGAAGCGCGCTCGACGAGCGCCCGCTCAGCCCGCCTCGCCTCGGCGCACTCGAGCCGCAGCAGCGCCTTCCGCCCGGGAGATGCGTAGGGGATCGTCGAGCGCAGCCGTGACGAGGTCGCATCGCACAGGTCCACCACCACCGGGAGCCCGGCGGGCAGGGCCGCCAGCGCCGGCGCGGTCTTCTTCCCGCTGAACAGCACCGCATCGAACCGTGCCGAGGCGGTCAGCTCTGCGGCCGCCTCGGACAGGCGCCGGATCGACGGATCGACGAGTCCGGCGGCCCGTCGCAGCCTGCTCGCCGCCTTGCGGGCGCGGCTACCCGACCGGCGCAGCGACGGGACTGCGACGATCTGCTCCGTGAACGGGGCGAGCTCCGCCTCGTGCTCCGGCCGGTGGGTCGCGGCGGCCAGCGAGAGCAGCGTGAGCTCGTGCCCCTGCTCCGCGAGCTCACGAATCAGGAAGTAGTGGCGCAGGTAGCCGCTCGTGAGGGGAAAGGGGAACCCGGCCGTCACGTACAGGATCCGCATCGTCTCCATGGAATCGGCAGTTGGCCCCGGCCAGATGATAGGCGTCGGGCGCTAGGCTTCCGCGCGGGCGAGGGCCGCCTGCCAGAGCGCGTAGGGCCGGCTGTCGCGGATCCAGCCGGTCGGATCGCCCGTCTCCGCGACGTTCGCCCCGCCTGCACCGCTGCGCACGGCGAGACCAGCCGTGTAGCGGGCAAAGCAGGCGACGACGAGCGGGACGATCGCCTCGTCGGGGACCCCTGCTGCCCGCGCGTACCTGCGAAGGGCGTCGAGACCCCAGCCGCTTGCGGGAGCGACGGCGGACTCGAACGCGCCCCGATGCTCGGCCGGCGTGACCGCACGCGCTTCGGCCGCAGCGACGTAGGCGACGAAGAAGACGAGATCGACGACGGGCAGGCCGTCCGGCACTGCCAGCTCCCAGTCGATCACGCCCAGCCGCTCGCCCCGAAGCCAGAACAGGTTCGGGTGACTGACGTCGCCGTGCTCGAAGACGACCGGCAGCTCGACATCGCGCAGCGGCTCGAGCGCCCTACGGGTCCGCTCGAGGGAGTCGCCGTCGAGAAGGCCGGACGCGAGCCGCTCGAGCGGCTCGTCGACGAGCCGGATCAGGCGCTCGTCCGCGCGGCACGGCGCGGAGCGCGGAAGGCCGAGCGTCCATGCGAGACCTGCCTCGAGCACCTCCTGGCGGTGACGGCGGACGAAGCGAGGGTTCACGAGCGCGCCGTTCATCGCGGTCGTCACGAGCGTGGGCCAGCCTTCGCTTCCCGCAGACCAGACGACCTCGGGCACGGTGTGAAGCGCACCCCCCGATCGGGACCGGATCGCCTCCAGGTTTCGCGCCTCCCGCTCGATCGCCGAACCGGGGCCGGGCTCGCGCGCGATCTTCGCCACGAAGGCCGGCTCCCGCCGGCCCTCGGGAGCGAGCAGCGCGACGACCGCACGCGAGGTCTCGAAGCGCGGAGTGACAAGCAGTACGGTCGACCGGGTCCCGAGCCCGGAGCGCTCGAGGCTCTGACCGGGCCCCGGCTCGCCCAGCAGGCCGATCCCGTGTTCCGCTCCTGCCGACGGCCCTTCGCCCCACCGGGCCAGCACGCTGGCGCACGGCACCGCGCGATCGAGCATTCCCAGGCGCCGGAGGGTGCGGGCGAGCGCGGCCTTCAACGTCGCGGCACGGCTGGCCTGACG
>JADLFG010000036.1 GCA_020845695.1 Thermoleophilia bacterium
CGGAATCGGCACAAAGGGGCGTCACGCGGATACCCCACTGCAGGCATATTGGCGCGACCGAGGACGCCGCCTGGCGCCGCTTTGCAGCCGCCAGAGCTGTGCGGTATTCCCCGGACGGTGCACTAGCATTGACCGGGTGAACGGGCGGTGCCATGGCGCGGGCGCGTTCTGGCTCTGGGCGCTCGCGGGCGGCCTCCTGCTCTTCACGATCCTGACGGGCGCCTCGATCGGCCTGTTCGTCCTCCCGGCGGCCCTGCTGGCGCTCGCCCTCGCCGCCCGCTGGGCGAGCCCGTGGCCGGAGGCGCTCGGGCTGGTGTCGGGGCTCGGGCTGCCCTGCCTCGCGATCGGCGTACTCTGGGCACGCGCCGACCACGGCGGCGGCGCACCGGGGTGGCTCGCGGCGGGAGCCACGCTGACGCTCGGCGGCGTCGCCGCCTACCTCGCGGCGGCGAGGCCGTAGGCCCGACGGTAGCGCTCCCGCAGCTCGAGGACGTCGTCGACGTACGCGCGCGTCTCGGCGAACGCGATCCCCTGGCCGCGCGCGAGCCACCCGTCGACGTTGCCCTGCCCGGCGTGGTAGGCGGCGAGCGCGAGCGAGACGTCGCCGTCGTACTTCTCGAGCAGCCGCCGCAGGTAGAAGGAGCCGTAGCGGACGTTCAGCTCCGGATCCTCGAGATCCTCGACTCGAAACCGCGAGCCGCCGGTGTACTCGGCGATCCCCTCGGCCGTGTCGGGCAGGAGCTGCATCAACCCGATCGCGCCGGACTCCGAGACGGCCTCGGGGTCGAACTTGCTCTCGCGGTAGATCACGGCGGCGATCAGGGCCGGATCCAGATCGTAGTTCTCGGCGTGGCCGCGGATGATGTGCTCGTACTCGAGCGGGTAGCGCAGCCGGATGTACCAGCCGGGCTCCGCGGTGACCGCGTAGGCGATCACGCCGCCGGCGACGGCGACGAGCGCCGCCAGGAAGGCGAGCCGCCTCACGCCGTGAGTGTGGCGATCACGGCGGCAGCGAACGCGTCGAGCTCGGCGAGCGTCCCGTCGTTGACGTAGGCGAAGTCGGCGCGGCGGAGCTTCTCCTCGTCGGGAAGCAGCCGCCGCTCGCGCAGCGCCAGGTCGGGCACCGACGTGCGCGCGGCCCGGGCCGCTCGCGACGCGGTCACGCAGACCACGGCGTCGAAGCGGGACTCGGCACCGGTCTCGTAGAGCAGCGGCACCTCGATCACGCACACGGCCGGGGGATCGGGGAGCGCGGCGAGCTCCTCCCGCCAGCGCCGCTGGGCCTCGGTCACGAGCGGGTGCAGGAGCTGCTCGAGCCACGCGAGCTCGTCGGGGTCGGCGAACACGATCCGCCCGACCGCGGCCCGGTCGATCCGGCCGCCCGGGCCGAGCACCCGCTCGCCGAAGCGCGCTACGACGGCCCGCCTGACGGCGGCGTCCTCGGCGAGCAGCCGGTGAACGATCTCGTCGCTCGACGTGACGGCCGCGCCGTGCCGAGCGAACGCGCGCAGGAGCTCGCTCTTGCCCGCGCCGATCCCGCCCGTGATCGCAAGGGCGACGGGACGGCGGGCGCGAGCCGGCGCCGCCGCGGCTCCGGGGGAAGTCCCGCTAGTCGTACGCCTCGGTCTCGGCGGCCGGCTCCGGCTCCACCGAGACCTCGGCCGGCGCGGGCGCGCCAGCCTCGGGCTCCTGCTCCCCGGAGCCCGCCTCGAGCGCGAGCTCCTCCGGGGCGGCCTCGAGCGCGAGCTCCTCGGGCCCCGCCTCGAGCGCGAGTTCCTCCTCCGGCGCGGCCTCCGCCTCGGGGGCGGCCTCCGCCTCCGGAGCGGGCTCCTCGACGACGAGCGGCTCGTAGACCGTGCCGCCGATCGTCGGCTGCACCTCGTCGCCCGGCTCGACCCGCTTCAGCGAGAGCGAGAGGCGGCGGCGGTCGGCGTCCATCTCGATCAGCTTGACCTCGACAACCTGGCCCTGCTGGACGATCTCGCGCGGGTTCTCGACGTGGTGCTGGGCCAGCTCGGAGATGTGAACGAGCCCCTCGACCCCGGGGAGGATCTCGACGAAGGCGCCGAACGTGACCACCTTCGTGACCCGGCCCTGGACGACGTCGCCCTCGCGGTAGTGGTCGATTACCTGCTGCCACGGATCGGACTGGGTCTGCTTGAGGCCGAGCGAGATCCGCTGGCGGTCGCGGTCGATGTCGAGCACCTTGACCTTGACCGGGCGGCCGATCTCGAGCACCTCGGACGGATGGTTGACGTGGCTCCAGGAGAGCTCGGAGATGTGGATCAGCCCGTCGATCCCCTCGAGGTCGACGAACGCGCCGAAGTCGACGATATTCGAGATCGTGCCCTCGACGACGTCGCCGGGCGAGAGCCGGTCGAGGATGGCCTGGCGCATCTCCTTGCGCTCGTCCTCGAGCACGGCCCGCCGGGAGAGCACGACGTTGTTGCGGCTGCGGTTCAGCTCGATCACCTTGCAGCGAAGCTGTTTGGCGAGGAACTCGTCCAGGTTCTGGACGCGGCGGATGTCGACAAGCGAGGCGGGCAGGAAGCCGCGGACGCCGAGGTCGAGGATCAGGCCGCCCTTGACGACCTCGATCACGGTCCCCTCGACCGGCTCGCCGCTCTCGGCGGCGCCCTCGATGCGCTTCCACGCCATCTCGAAGCGCGCCCGTTTCTTGGAGAGGATCAGGCGCCCCTCCGCGTCCTCCTTCGTCATCACGAGCGCGTCGATCTCGTCGCCGAGCTGCACCTCGTCGGCCGGGTTGACCGACCGGCGGATCGACAGCTCGCTGACGGGGATGACGCCCTCGGACTTGTAGCCGATGTCGACGAGCACCTCGTCCTTGTCGACGCGCACGACCGTGCCGCGGACGACCTCGCCCTCGTTGATGACGGGGATGGTGGCGTCGTAGTCGGGGATCAGCGTGCCGTCTTCGGCACGGATCCAGCCAGCCTCGGTCGTATCGGTCTCGGCGGTGGTCTCGTGGGCCATCAGGAAGGGCGCATTATAGCCGCGTGGCGCGGTTTCGCCGGGGCAGGCGCCGCGTCACTCCTTCGCCTCGCGCCAGTCGGCTCCCGCGCCGACGTCCACGACGAGCGGTGGGTCGAGCGGGTAGGCGCGGCACAGCTCCTCCCGGACGAGCTCCCGCACCGCCTTCAGCTCCGCGTCGGGAACCTCGAGCAGGAGCTCGTCGTGCACCTGGAGCACGAGCCGCGCGGCCCGCCCCTCGGCCCGCAGGCGGCGGTGGATCGCGACCATCGCTACCTTGATCACGTCGGCGGCGGTGCCCTGCATGACCGTGTTGACGGCGAGGCGCTCGCCGAGCGAGCGGGTCTGGCGGCTCGAGGCCCTGAGCTCCGGGATCGGCCGGCGGCGCCCGAGCAGCGTGCGGACGAACCCGTCTCGCTCCGCCTGCGCGACGGTGGCGCGGATGAACTCCTGGACGTGGGGAAAGCGGGCGAGGTAGGCGTCGATGTAGGCGGCGGCCTCCTCGCGCGAGAGCTCGAGCTGCTCGGCGAGCCCGAACGCGGAGATGCCGTAGATGATCCCGAAGTTGACGGCCTTGGCCCGGTTGCGCTCGTCCTTCGTGAGCGTCGCCCGCTCCTTCCCGAGCACCTCGGCGGCGGTCGCCGCGTGGATGTCGTCGCCGCGCAGGAACGCCTCGCGCAGCTTCGGCTCGCCCGAGACGTGGGCGAGGATCCTGAGCTCGACCTGCGAGTAGTCGGCGGAGAGGAGCTTCCAGCCGCTCTCGGCGACGAAGGCGCTGCGCAGCTCGCGGCCGAGCTCGGTGCGAATCGGGATCGACTGGAGGTTGGGGTTGGACGTCGAGAGCCGTCCGGTCGCGGCCACGGCCTGGTTGAACGTCGTGTGCAGGCGCCCGTCGGCCGGTGAGATCAGCTCCGGCAGCGGTCCCAGGTACGTGTTCAGGAGCTTCGAGTACTCGCGCCACTCCTCGAGCACCGGCACGATCGGGTGCGCGCCGCGCAGGCCGCGCAGCACGCGCGTGTCGGTCGAGTAGCCGGTCTTGCCCTTGCGGCCCGGCTCCAGCCCGAGCCGCTCGAACAGGATCCGGGCGACCTGCTGGGTCGAGCCGAGCAGGAACGGCTCGCCCGCGAGCTCGTGCGCGCGCGCCTCGAGCTCCTCGACCCGGTCGGCGAGCCGGGCGGTGATCTCCCCCATCCGGTAGGTGTCGATGCGGACGCCGGCGTCCTCCATCGCGGCCAGCACGCCGGCGAGCGGCAGCTCGACGTCGCGGAAGAGGTCGCCCATGCCGAGCTCCTCGACGCGGCCTGCGAGCGGAGCGGCGAGCCGCCGCACGGCCTCGGCCTCGTGGACGAGCACCGCCGTCTCCTCCTCCGCCGCGGGCTCGGGGACGAGCTCGAGCCCGTGCTCGACGGCAAGCTCGTCGACCGGGTAGGAGGAGCGCCCCGGGTCGATCAGGTAGGCGGCGAGCATCGTGTCGCAGCGGGGCACGATGCCGGCGGCGGCGAGATCGTGCGGGAGCGCCTTGAAGTCGTGGCAGAGGATCTCCGCACCGCGGAGCTCGCCGGCGTCGAAGGCACCCACGACCACGGGCCGGCCCTCCCGCGCAACGGCGGCACGGCCGTCCCGGACGGCGAGGCCGGCCGCGCCGCCGACGGGGCCGATCGTGCCCTCGACCCAGGGCACCGCGGCCGCGGCGCTCGTGGCGGCGGCCTGGGGCAGCGCGGCGTCGAGCTCGTCGACCCGGCGCAGGACGTTTCGGAACTCGAAGCGGCGAAACAGCTCCTTCAGGCGGGAGCGGTCGGGCGGGGCGAGCACGAGCTCGGCGGGCTCGCAGTCGAGCTCGAGGTCGCGGCGCATCGTCGCGAGCAGCTTCGAGTCCCGCGCCTGGCCTGCGTGCTCGCGCAGCGCCTTCGCCCGGGCGGGCGAGAGCTCGTCCGCGTGCTCGAGCACGGCCTCGAGCGACCCGTAGCGGCCGATCAGCTCCGCCGCGGTCTTGTCGCCGATCCCGGGGACGCCCGGGATGTTGTCGGACGTGTCCCCCTTGAGGCCGATGAAGTCGGGGACGAGACCGGGCGGGATCCCGTAGCGCGCCTCGACCCGTCCGGGCGTGTAGACCTGGACGTCGGAGACGCCGCGCGGGGTCATCATCAGGCAGACGTTCGCGGAGCAGAGCTGGAACGCGTCCCGGTCGGTCGAGACGACGCAGGTCCTGATGCCGGCCCGGTCGGCCCGCGTGGCGAGCGTGGCGATCACGTCGTCGGCCTCCCAGCCCTCGAACTCGAGGTTGCGGTACCCGAATGCCTCGACGAGCGGGCGGAAGTGCGGGAACTGCTCCCGCAGCAGCTCCGGCATCTCCTTGCGCTCGGCCTTGTACGCCTCGGAGACCTCCTTGCGGTGCACCGGACGGGTGTCCCACGCGACCGCGACGCCCTTCGGCCGGTAGTCGACGAGCAGCTTGAAGAGCATGTTCGCGAACCCGAGCAGCGCGTTCGTCGGGAACCCGTCCGTGGTCGCGAGCTCCTCGGGCAGCGCGAAGAAGGCCCGGTAGGCGAGGTTGTTGCCGTCGACGAGGAAGAGCTCGCACTCGCGTGCCGGCCCGTCCTCGAGGTCGAGCTCCTCCCCGCTCAGCGCTTTCGGCGCCACGGCCCAACTCTACGCGCGCGGAAACAGGCACGGTTCCGTGGAGCATGTGTGCTACGTTGTGTGCGTGCGTTTGCACATTTTCCTCGATGATGCGCTCGTGAAGGAGCTCGATCGCCGTGTCGGCCCGCGCGGGCGTAGCGCGTTCATCGCCCGGGCGGTGGAGCGCTCTCTCGACCAGGAGCGACGCTGGGAGCTGATCGAGTCCGCGCTGGGCTCGATCCCCGATACGGGGCACGACTGGGACGACGACGTGGCCGCGTGGGTTCACGAGCAGCGCTACGCCGACCCGAGGCGGGTCGGCTGAGTGGCCGACGTCCTGCTCGACACGACCGTGCTCGTCGACGCCCTCCGGGGTCGTCCGGCAGCGCGGCGCCTGCGGCTGTTGCGGCTGGCCGGCGACCGCCCCTGGGCGTGTGCGCTCAACATCGACGAGGTTGTCCGGGGGCTGCACCCGGATGAGGAGGAGCGCGCCCGGCGGCTGCTCGGCGGGCTGCGCATCGTCCCGCTGGGAGCCGAGGAGGGCTGGCGAGCGGGCGAGTGGCGCCGCGAGCTCGGCCGCCGCGGCGTCACGATCTCGCAGGCCGACGCGCTGATCGCGGCCGCCGCCCTGGCGATCGGCGGGCGGCTCGCGACCGGCAACCCGAAGCACTTCCCCCTGCCGGAGCTGACCGTCGAGCACTGGCCGGCGGGGGCGTAGGGCTCAGCGCGCGGCCCTGCGGACGGCGTGCTGGACGACCTCCTCGGTCAGAGCGTCGGGCAGGCCGTAGAGGGCGCAGACGAGGCGCTCCACCTCCTCGACCAGGCGCCGTCCCTCGTCGAGCAGCGTCCGGACCTGGCCGGCGCGCCCGGCGGCGAGCTGCTCGAAGCGCTCGAGATCCCGGGGCAGGAGCAGGGCGGGAAGGTCGCCGGGCGCCTTGCCGCCGAGGAGCTCCTCGACCAGGTCGAGGCGCTCCGCCGGGCCGGCCAGCGTCGCCGTGACCGCGCTGCCGCGGACGAGCGCGAGCAGGGTCGAGCCCTGCCGGCGCGGCTTCCCGAACGGCCCGGAGGTGACCGACAGCATCAGCGAGGGGTCGACCCGAACGGAGATCGTCTCCTGCTCCGGCAGCTCGCGGACGAGCGCTCCGCGATCGAACTCGACCGGGCCGTCCCGCCACGGGTCCTTGACGATCCGGCCGAGGTCGCGGACGGCGTCCCGGTGCGGGAGCAGCGCCCGGCGGTTGGCCGCGATCAGCCGCACGAGCTCGGCGACCCGCTCGGCCCGCGCGTCGCCCCCGGGACGGCGGTAGGGGATCTCGTTCATCGGCTTCGGCTCGTAGTCGCGTCTCACATGCCACGGTGTACGACCGCGCACCGCATACCACAGGTCGAGCAGCTCGCTGTTCAGCAGCCCGCAGAGGTACGCAACCGGAGCGCCTTCCCCACGCCCGACGACGACCGACATCCGCCCGCTCGGACTCCACGCTCCCGTCTCGTCGAGAGCGAACCGCCCGCGATCCGTCCGGTGGAGCGCGATCACCTTGGGCGCGCTCAGGTCATCCCTGCTGCGGGGCCAACAGGTCTCCCACCACTCACGGCGCGGGTTTCGCTTGAACTCGGCCCGTTCCGCGAGCAGCGGCCGCCAGCGCTCCACGGCGGCGAGCACGGGAGGCGGGGGCGAGTTGGCCTGGGTGAGCCACACGAGACTGACGTAGCTCCCCTCGTCCACCGTCCCGTAGAGCACCGCCTCGGGCTCCGGGCTTCTGACGAGGACCTGGCGGTTGGAGTCCCACGGCGGCCGAGCCTCCAACCCCGGCGGAAGCGCGTAGACCGGATCGCCAAGCTGTAGCCCCTCCGCCTCCAGCCTCCTTCGCGCCTCGGCGCTCAGCCGCTCCTGGATCTTGCGCGAGTAGGCGTCCGCGCCGGTCTGGATCCCGAGGAACGTCTTCCACGACCGCTGGAGCGGCTCAAACGGAGGACCCACCTTCAAAGCCGATTCGAGGTGAGCAACGACTCGAGCCGCGAGATCCTCGGGGTTGTGCTTGATCGGCCACGGTCGGGAGGCGACGAGCTCGTTCTGCGGCACGTCGTGAACGTGAATGCCACCCACGCGGCCCGGCTTGCCGGCAGCGCGACGCACGATCTCGTCGAGCAGCGCCTGCCGGTCCGGCGCCCGCGCCTGCGGGTCGCCCGAGAGCGCCCGGGCCGCCTCGGCCTCGTCCTCCAGGGCCACGATCCGCAGCTTGTGACCACGCGGGGCCGGCCCCTTCGTCGCGACGAGGATCGCGCTCTCGACGGTCGGCGTCGCCGCGGGCCCCTGGTCCTCGGCGAAGAGCTTGTGGCTCCCGAACAGGAAGAGCTCGTCGAGGCGGAGCTCGCGCGCCATCGTCTCGCGCAGGAAGCCCGCGGCACCCGCGTTCATCCAGCCCGCCGGCGTGATCACGCAGAGCCGGCCTCCAGGCGCGAGCTTCTCGACCGCGAGCAGGAGGAAGTAGTAGAGGTAGTCGGTCTTGCCGCGGTAGATCCCCTTCCAGGCCGGGATCGACCGGAGGCGCTCGAACAGCGGCCTGTTGTTCGACTCGGCGACGTACGGCGGGTTGCCGACGACCAGGTCGAAGCCGCCCCGGTCGTGCAGCCGGCGGAACTCCGCGAGCTTCTCGCCGTCGAGCGGGACGAGGTCGAACCAGTCGTCGCGCATCAGGTCGGCGCGGTCGGCGCGGTGCTCCGGCTCGATCTCGTCGAAGCTTCGCGCGCCGTGCTTGGCGACGAGCGAGTCCACGTGCAGCACGCGGAGGACGAAGCTCGACGGCGCCTCTCCTTTCAGCGTCAGGCCCCCGACGAGCCTGGACACCTGCAGGAGCAGGTTCACCTCGGTCAGGTAGTACGGGAACGGGCTGATCTCGCCGCCGACGAACCCGGTCACGATCGCCCTGAGCGCCTCCCGCAGCGCGCGCGGATCGTCCTGGTCGATCCCGCCGTCGTCGATCACCCGGCGGGCTGCCTCGACCAGGAAGCCGCCCGAACCGGTGGCGAAATCGAAGATGCGCCGCGGCTCGCGACGGTCGCCCTCGAGCCGGAAGACGCCCTCGGCGCCCCGGAAGCCGGCGCGGTCGAGCATGAAGCTGACGACCGCGCGCGGCGTGAAGAACTGGCCCAGGCGGTCACGGTCGATCTCGTCGACGTAGGAGACGTAGAGGCCGCCGAGGACGTCCGCGTTCAGCTTCCCGAGCGGGAACGGCGCGAGCGCATAGAGGACGTCGACGAGCGCGTCCTCTCGCGGGCGATACCAGTCGTAGTTGTTGTCCGGGCCGTAGAGCCAGCGGTACTTCTCGGCGCCGTGGAGGAACGCCTCCCTGAGGATCGCGCGAACGTTCTCCGACAGCCGGTCGTAGGCGTCGCCGAAGCCGCCGTCGTAGAGGTACTCGTCGACGAAGCCGACGTCCTCCCAGGCGCGATAGAGCAGGATTCGCGTCAGCGCGAGGTAGCCGACCCGGAGGCAGTACTGGCGCCAGACGCGCTCCGGGAGACCCTGCTCGCTGCGCCAGGCCGCGATCGTCGTCGGCAGGCTGGCCAGCTCGATCCCGGGCGCGACGTCGAGCGCGAGCAGCTCGAGCTCCTTCACGAGCTTCGACTCGCGGTCCGGGTTGAGCTCGAGCGACGCGTCGAGGAGCTCCGGCTGCGCCGCGACGTCGTCGGCGAGCGTGCGAGAGAGGCGGCGAAGCTGGGCGACCAGGTACTCGACGTCCACCTCGACCGGATCGCCGCCCCGGAGGCGAGCCGCCCACGCCTGCTGGTCGCGGACGTGCTCGATCTTCTCCGCAAGACCCATCGGCCGGTAGGCGAACTGCCCGCAGAACGCCTCGAACGCCTCGAGATCGCCCGGCGTGGGCAGCGCCTCACCACGCGCGATCTGCCACAGCGGGAGGAGGGAGAAGGAGAAGCGCGGGTCAGACCCCGGGGCGCCGGCGCGGTACACGCGCACCTCGCGCAGGTTGAAGAGCACGCCGTAGCGGAGCGACCGCTGCGTCATGTACCGGCGGATCTGGTGCTCGTGGAGGCGAAGGTCCTTCTGATCCGAGCCCTTGGCGTCGAGCACGAACGAATGGGCGATCAGGTCGTCGGGGGTGAAGTCGGGCTTGAGCCCGCTCTTCCCCTTCTGGGGGAAGTAGGCGTCCGTCGGAAACCCGAGCACCCGCTCGATGATCCGCTCGAGGATCGGCTCCGTCAGCACCTCCTCGTCGCCGCGGTCGGCTTTCGCGGCCAGGTAGGCGCCGAAGTCGTCAGCCGCGCGGAGGCTCCTGTAGCGACCGGCCTGCTCGTCGAGGCAGGCGGCGAGCGCCTCGAGCCTGTCGCTTCGCCGCTTCCCTTTCTTCTGCGCCAAGTTGTCTCGCTTTCGTGCGCCAGCCGTCACACGTCGCGGGAGAATCCGGCCGATCGGACGGCTAGAGTGCCCCGCATGACCGTCGGCGCCTCCGAGACCTCCCTCGAAGCTCTCTCCGAGCAGGAGCTCCAGGCGTTGCTCGAAGCCGCCGCGTGGTACGCGCGGTACCACCATCGCATGATCGCGGAGCAGGCGGACGACCCGTCCGCGCTCGCCGAGACACGGCGCGAGCGCTTTCGGGACCTCCATGCGGGGCTGCGCAAGCTCGGCATCGCGCTGCGGGAGCCCGACGGGCTCCGCCGCTCCGCGTAGTAGCCGCCGGCTACGGTTTCCGCGTGCTGGTTCGCCGCGCGACCCCCGACGACGCGGGCGAGGTGCTCGAGCTGATGGCCGGGCTCGGCCGGCCCGCCGTCGCCGCCGACCCAGCAGCGCAGCGCGCGGTCTTCCTCGCCCACATCGCCCATCCCGATGGCGTCGTACTCGTCGCCGAGAAGGACGGGGAGCTCGCCGGCGCCGCCAGCCTCTGGTTCCGGCCGCGGCTCAACTGGACGGCTCCCGAGGCGTGGCTGCCCGACCTCTACGTGCGGCCCGCCCACCGCCGCCGCGGCGTCGCGCGGGCGCTCCTCGACGCCTGCGTCGCCGAGGCGCGGGCGCGCGGCTGCCACGCGCTCAAGCTCGAGTCCGGCCACGACCGCACGCTCTCCCACCCGCTCTACGAGGCGTACGGCTTCGCCCACCACGGGCGCGCCTACCGGCTCGAGCTCTAGCCGGCCGGCGCGCAGCCATCCAGGCGACGACGCCGATCAGCTCGAAGGAAGGGCGAGCAGCTCCACCTCGCCCACGAGCAGGCCGGCCTCGTTCCAGCCGATCCCGCCCGCGATCAGCTCAATCGTGCTCGGCCACGCCAGGGTGACGCGCATCTCCTCGACCTCGAACGGGTCGTCGCGCAAGCGGTTGACGATCCACCAGTCGCTGCCCAACTGGATCTCGACCGTGTCGGGCTCGCCGTTTCTGTGGTTTCCGGCCACCCAGACACGCAGGCAGTACGTGCCGGGCTGGAACAGCGTCTGCGTCGTCAGGTGCCCGACCGGGTTGCCGCCGCTCCCCTCCATGTCGATGTAGGCGCCGTTGCCCGGCATCAGATCCCAGAGCCCGGTACCGATCACGTCGACGTTCGTGTCGCCGGTCGACCAGGTCCCGCCGAACGCCGTCTTGGAGAGCCCGAGCGCGTAGCCGTCGAAGTCGTCGTGGAAGACGCGCGCGCCGCCCTCCGCGCACGGAACAAGCCCCGCCCCCACGCCCTCCCGCCCCGCGCGGTGGCACGGCCGCCCGGCGGCGGGACGCGGCCGCCCGGCGGCGGGGCGCGGCCGCGACACCCCCCGTAGGGGCCGGACTTGTCCGGCCCGCAACCCCTCTCGTCTCCGCTGCTCGCGTCGAGTCTCGAACAGCCGGTCGTAGGCGCCGACGAAGCCGCCGTCGTAAGGTGCTCTCCGACGAAGCCGGCGTCCTCCCGGGCGCGATAGAGCAGGATCCGCGCCCGCGCGAGGTACCCGACCCGAAGGCTTCTGCGGTGACCGTCGGTGCCTCCGAGGCCTCCCTCGAAGCTCTTTCCGAGCGGGAGCTCCACCGTTGCTCGAAGCTCCCACCCGCTCTGCGAGGCGTACGGCTTCGTCCAGCACGGGCGCGCCTAGTGCACCGTCCGGGGAATACCGCACAGCTCTGGCGGCTGCAAAGCGGCGCCAGGCGGCGTCCTCGGTCGCGCCAATATGCCTGCAGTGGGGTATCCGCGTGACGCCCCTTTGTGCCGATTCC
>JADLFG010000037.1 GCA_020845695.1 Thermoleophilia bacterium
CGGTGTGGAGAAGACAACCCTCTACCTCCCGACCGACCTGCAGCGGGCCTTGCAAGAGCAGGCGAGACGGAGCGGCCGACCGCAGGCCGAGCTCGTGCGCGAGGCGCTGCGCCGCTACCTCGAAGGTATGGCGTCGCCGAAACCGCGCTCACTCGGCCTGGGCGAGGATGCGGAGCTCTCCGCGCGCGAGAGCGAAGCCTGGCTCAATCGCCGTTGGGGCGAGCGATAGTCACGCTCGACACCTCCGCGCTGTTCGCGCTGCTCAACCGGCGCGACCCCGATCACCAGCCGATCAGCCAGACGCTTCTTGCCGACCGCGGCCCCTATCTGGTTCCCGCGGGCATCCTCGCCGAGATCGGCTACCTGATCGAGCAGCGCCTCGGGCTCGACGTCCTCGACGCCTTCCTCGCCGACCTCCAGGAACGCGCCTTCGTCCTCGAGCCCGGCGAGGACGACCTCGCCCGAATCCGCGAGCTCGTCCGCCGCTACGCCGACCTCCCGCTCGGTCTCGCCGACGCATCCGTGATCGCCTGCGCCGAACGTCACGGCGGCAGCGTCCTCACCCTCGATCACCGCCACTTCGGCGCTGTCGCCCGGGAAGGAACCATCATCCTGCTCCCCACCTGAGCGACCCACGCGAGAGCCGCGCGATCACGGATGCGTCCGTGGGCACGCTCACGTGAGCGGTTCGCGCGCCGACAGGCACACCTGTATCGCTCCGCAGAGGATCATCGCCTGCAGCAGGACGATGAGCGCGAGCACAAGGTGCAGGCCGCTGACCCAGCCGTCCGTCTCACCGGGGTCGCCGATCGCGAATACCTGGAGGGTGCCGTAGAGCGGGAGAAGGAACGCGAGTCCGGTGCGGCGCCAGTCCCTCCAGAACGTGCCGGGTACCGCGACGAACGCGGCTGTCTCGGCGGTCCGAGATCGCGGCGAGACCGAGCGGCAGCGACCAGGCCGAGAGTCCTCCGCACGCAGAGACCGTGTGTCAGCCGCTGCAAGAGCCCCTCGGGGCCGGCGATCTCCTCCGGCGTGCAGGCCCCGGCGAGCAATTCGTCGATCAGCTCGTCCGGCAGATCCCCAAAATCAAGCTCGGAGGCGCCGACTGGCATCGTCGCCTCCGGGTGGCGCTCGGACATGGTCTGGTCTCCTTTCCGAGCCGTTCCCGGCCCTCCGGGCCGGAAGCCGCGGCACCCGCTCAACTCAGACCACACCTGCACCAAGAAACCGGACAGACCCGCCGCGCCTCGGCCGGTTGGCAACCCCGTCCCCCGCCAGACCGACGCGGATCGTCCTCCAGCATGACGTCCGTCGGCCCGGCCGCGGGTAGCGTCGGAGCGATGTCCTTCCCCCGCCTTCGCGGCACGCTTCCCGGGCTCGCTCACGCCCTCTCGCTCGGGGCCGTCTCCTGGGTCTTCTCCGAGGGCGTCTTCTGGGCCAGCTGGCGCGACGACGAGGGCCTCGGCGGCGTCGCCCTGACCTGGCTCGCCTACAGCGTCGTCTCCTACCTCGCTCTGGCCGCCGCCCGGCGCTTCGCCGTCGGCACCTGGGCGGGCTGGTTCGTGGTCGGCGCGCTCTTCGGCTGGCTCGCGGAGGGCGCGCTCGCGGGCACCGTGCTCGTCACGGCCCCACAGCAGATCTCGTGGACAGGCCTCGCCTGGCACGCGCCCCTGACGGTCTGCGTCGGCTGGGTCGCCCTGCCCGCTGCCCTGCGCGGGAGCCTCGTTCGTGCCATCGCGGCGAGCGCCGCCGTCGGGGCCGGATTCGGGCTCTGGGCGGCCGGCTACGTGCACGAGCCGGACGGGGACGGGGTGCCGACGCTCGGCGCGTTCGCCGTCTACGCGACGGCGCTCGCCGCGCTCCTCGGGCTGGCCTACGCGCTCTGCGACCGCCTCGGACGATCCCTCCCGGAGCGTCCCGGCCGCGTGCCCGTCGCCCTCGCCGGCCTCGCGCTCGCCGGCTGGTACGGGCTCGGCGTCGCCCCGACCTCGCCGCTCTCCGTCCCGCTCGTCCTCGTGCTGATCGCAGCGCCGCTCCTGCTCCTGCGCCGAGCACCGCTAGCGGCGCCGGCGCCCCGACCGTCGGCACCGCGCCTACGCGGAAGCTCGCTCGGCGCCCTCCTCGCGCTCCCGGCGATGGCGGTCGCGACCTTCGCGGCGTTCGAGCCCTTCGCCGGCGAGCTGCCCGTCTACGCCGCCTTCCTCCTGCTCACGCCGGGCGGCGTCGTCGCGCTCGCCTGGAGCGCCCGTCGCGTCCGCCGGCTCGGTCCGTGAGCATGCCCGCCCCGGCGGCGGGCGGCCAGCGTAGTAGCGTGCGCACCGTGCGGCTCGCCGACCTCGCCTGGCGCCACCGCGACCCGCTCATCGCGCTCGGACTCGCGGTCCTCGCCGTCCTACCCCCGGAGACGCCGACCAGCCGGCCGGAGGCGGTGCGGATCGCGCTCGGCCTCGCCGGGACACTGCCGATCGCCCTGCGGCGGGCCCGGCCGCTCGTGACGTTCGTGGCGATCGCTGGGGCGATCGCGACGAGCGGCGCGCTCGGGCTCGAGGTGACGGCCGCATGGCTCGCACTCGGGCTCGCCGCCTACACGCTGGCCGCCGCGTGCGGCCCGCGGATCGCGTTCTCCGTGGTCGCCGCCGGCACCGCCGCTGCGCTCGGCGCGCCGAGCGTCGGGGGCGGAAAGGTCGACTCGGGCTGGTTCTTCGGCGGCTTCCTGCTCGTGGCAGTGGCGACGTTGCTCGGCGACCGGGTCTTCGCGCGCCGGGCGGTCGCCGCCGCGGCGGTGCGCGACGAGCGCGAGCGGATCGCGCGAGACCTCCACGACTCGCTCGCCCATGCCCTCAGCGCGATCGTCGTCCAGGCCGACGCCGCCGACGTGCTCATCGAGCGGGACCCGGCGCGGGCGCACGGTGCGGTCTCGGCGATCCGCGAGACCGGCCGTTCGTCGCTCACCGATCTACGCCGGATCGTCGGCGCGGTCCGGGCCGACGAAGACGACGGGACGCCGGGCGTGCACGCCCTCCCCGGCCTCGTCGCCGAGCTACGTGAGGGCGGCGTCGCGGCCGAGCTCGTCGTCGAGGGCGCGGAGCGCGCGCTCCCGGCGCTTGTCGAGCAGTCGGCCTACCGGATCGTGCAGGAGGCGCTGACCAACGTCCGGCGCCATGCCCGGGCAGCGCGGGCGCGCGTCGTCGTCCGCTTCGAGGACGACGCGCTCGGGCTCGAGATCACCGACGACGGCACGGCCGCCTCCGAGCCGGCCGTGCCGGGGCACGGGCTGCTCGGGATGCGCGAGCGCGCACGCCTCTGCGGCGGCGTGCTCAGCGCCGGACCGCGCGAGGGCGGCGGCTTCGAGGTCATCGCACGGCTCCCGCTCGCGGGTGGACGATGACGATCCGCGTCCTCCTCGCCGACGACCAGGAGCTCGTCCGCGCCGGCCTGCGCACCGTGCTCGAGTCGGAGGACGACCTGCGGGTCATCGGGGAGGCCGCGAACGGCCGCGAGGCCGTCGACCGTGCCCGCGAGCTCCACCCGCACGTCGTCGCGATGGATATCCGGATGCCCGTGATGGACGGGATCGAGGCGACGCGGCGCCTCCAGGCCATCCCGGAGCCGCCGCGCGTCCTGATCCTGACGACGTTCGACCTCGACGAGCTCGTCGCGGCCGCGATCGGTGCCGGAGCGAGCGGCTTTCTCCTGAAGGACGCGGGACGCCACGAGCTGGCGCACGCGATCCGGGTCGTCCACGCGGGCGAGGCGCTGCTCGCACCGACCGTGACACGACGCCTGCTCGAGCGCTTCGCGGACCGGCTCGCACCGCCGGCGCGCCCGGCCGGCCTCTCCGACCTGACCGGGCGCGAGACCGAGGTGCTCGAGCTGGTCGCTCGCGGCCTCTCGAACACGGAGATCGCGGCGCAACTCGTCGTCTCCGAGACGACCGTGAAGACGCACGTCGGGCGGGTCTTCGCAAAGCTCGGGCTGCGTGACCGTGCGCAGGCGGTCGTCCTCGCCTACGAGTCCGGGCTGATCCGCCCCGGCAGCTGAGCGGCGGCAGCTCGACCCGCTCCGCGCGCTGAGGCACATCGTGGAGACACTCGCGTCACGCGTCGGGGTCGGACCGGTACTGCGCGAGCCGGGCGTCACGACGAGCAGCTATCACGCCCACCACGCCCCAGCGCGCCCGGAAGCCGTCGGCGCGTGACGGGCGCCATGCCCTGTTCACCGAGCAGATCCGCGAGGCTCGCAGCGGGTATCGCGCGGCGCGCGGTCTACGGTGCGAAGACCGCCACGTAGAATCGGGGGCAATGGCGCCTCCGGTCATGCTCGCGGTCGACGATGATCCCGAGGCGCTCGCTGCCGTCGAGCGTCAGCTGATCGAGCGCTACGGCGGCCACTACCGGGTCGAGGCCGTGCGCGATCCGGCCGAGGCGCAACGGGTGCTCGAGCGGCTCGGCGCGGAAGGCGCCGACGTGGCCCTCGTGCTCGCAGGGCAGTCCGCCACCGACGACGACGGAGCGCTGCTCGACCGGGCCCGCCGACTCCATCCGCAGGCCAAGCGTGCAGCTCTGGTCTCCCCGGCCGCATGGGCCGACCCCGCCACCGCCGCGACGCTTCGGGACGAGCTGGCGCTCGGGCGTGTCGACCACTTCGTGCTCGTCCCGGGCACAGCGCCCGACGAGGTCTTCCACGAGGCGATCTCGACCTTTCTGCTCGAGTGGGCACGAGAGCGGCGGCTCGTGCCGCAGACCGTGCAGGTCGTCGGCGAGGAGTGGTCGGGTCGGGCCTACGAGCTGAGGGCGATCTTCGAGACCTGCTCGGTCCCGCACTCGTTCTACCTCGCCGACTCCGACAAGGGTCGCGAGCTGATCGCACAGGCCGGCCCGGAGGCCCGGCTCCCGCTGATGGTGCTGCCGGGAGGCCACACGCTCAGCGACCCCTCGAACGCGGAGATCGCCGCCGTCGCTGGAGCCCCGTCCGGCCTCGAGAAACAGAAGTTCGACGTCATCGTCGTCGGCGCAGGGCCGGCGGGCCTCTCCGCCGCCGTCTACGGGGCATCCGAGGGTCTGCGCGTCCTCGTCATCGATGCAGGCGGCATCGGCGGCCAGGCACGATCGAGCCCGCTGATCCGCAACTACCTCGGCTTCCCACGAGGCATCAGCGGCAGCCGACTCGCCGAGCAGGCGTATGAGCAGGCGTTCGTCTTCGGAGCGAGCTTCTTCTTCCTGCATCGCGCGACGGCGCTGGAGCGATCTGACGACCAGTGGCTCACGCTGACGCTCGACGACGACCGGCGCGTCGACGCTCGCGCCGTCATTCTCGCGACAGGTGCCAGCTACCGGCGGCTCGGGATCCCCGAGCTCGAGCAGCTGAGCGGCGCGGGCGTCTTCTACGGTGGGCCTGCGGCGGAGGCGCCGGCGCTCGAAGGCAAGGAGGCATTCGTCGTCGGCGGCGGAAACTCGGCCGGGCAGGCTGCACTCCACCTCGCGCGTTACGCCCGGCGCGTCACCCTGCTCGTCCGGGCGAGCTCGCTCGAGGCCGGCATGTCGCATTACCTCGTCCGCGCCGTCGAGGCCTCCCCGAAGATCGTCGTCCGTACCGGAACGACCGTCGCCGGTGGCGGAGGGGATGGCCGGCTGCAACAGCTCGTGTTGCGCGACGGCCCGACCGGCGGCGACGAGACGGTCCCGGCGGACGCGCTCTTCGTGCTGATCGGCGCCCGTCCGCAGACGGAGTGGCTGCCGGTCGAGCTGGCGAGGGAGCCGCATGGATTCCTGCTCACCGGTGACGAGATCCCCGCCCACCTGTGGCCGTTGTCGCGCCGCCCGTTCTCGCTCGAAGCCAGCATGCCGGGCGTCCTTGCAGCCGGGGATGTCCGGAACGGCTCCGTGATGCGCGTCGCCTCCGCGGTCGGCGAAGGAGCGATCGCAGTTCGACTCGTCCACCGCCTCCTGGCCGAAGGCGACCTGCAGGCACCCGCCGAGCCGACAGACGTCGTCGCGGCGTCCTGACGCCGTCACAGCCACTGGACGCGAACGCAGGGTGATGCCTCCGGCCCCGCGGCCGGTTCAGGTGACGATGCCGCTGTTCCTGCGGGGCTGCCAAGAGGCAAGGCCTTTACTGATATCGTAAAGGAAATGCCAAAGATCTCGACGAAGAACCAGATCACGATCCCCGTGGCAGTGCTGAAGGCGACGGGGCTGAACGCCGGCGATCAGGTCGTCATCGAAGCGCTCGAGGACGGTGAGCTGCGCGTCCGCCGCGGCACGGTCAGCTTCGAACGTGCCTTCGGCGCCCTCACCGGTACCTACCCGCCCGGCTACCTGGAGCAACTCGACCGGGAAGACGCCGAGCGGTGAAGGTCGTCCTCGACGCCGACGTCCTGATCGGCGCGCTCGACGGCAACGATCCCCACCACCACCGTGCGCGAACGCTCTTCCGTCGTTGGCGGCACCGTGACACGAGCCTGCTCATCAGCGTCGTCAACCTCACCGAGGTCCTCGTCGCCCCCGCAACCGAGCGGCAGCGACTGCGGGCCGCGCGCGAGGCGATCGACGCCCTCGGCGTCGTGACCCACCGGCCGAACGAGGCGGTCGGTGTCGTGGCCGCACGTCTCCGCGGCGCGCACCCGATCAGCCTCCCGGATGCCTACTGCCTCGCCACCGCCCGCTCCGCAGGCGCCGCGATTGCCTCCTTCGACCAGAGGGTCCTCCATGCTGCCGGCCTCGAGGGGATTCCCGCCGCCTCGGCCGAGGCCCGACGACCGCGACACCGCTGAGCGCCCGGCGTGCGGCCCGGGGCAGCCCGGCGGCGCAGGTGGTAGTCTCAGGCACCGTCGGCTCCGCGAGCCGCGCAGGGAGACGACGAGACCGCCATGCAGTACGACGCCACGCCAGCCGGCCTGGAGCGCGCCTTCGAGGACTGGGCGGCAGCGCTCAACGCGCTCGACCTCGACACGTTCTACTCGTTCTTTGCCGAGGACTCCGAGATCCTCGACGAGGACTACCCCTGGCGCATGACCAAGATGGAGTTCGTCGACCACATCGCGTTCCACGGGGGCGTCTGGGAGTCGTTCCAGTGGGTGCCCCGCGAGACGGCGGTGAAGGTCTGGGGTACGACCGGGCACGTGAGCGGGTTCTCGACATTCCGCGGCAAGCCGCGCGACGCCGGCTTCCGGCAGCGCTTCATGGGCTTCACGACCACCTGGGTCCACGCAGACGGACGCTGGGTGCTCGTCAGCTGGCACCAGAGCGTCCTCGCCGGCCGGATCCTCGGCGCTTCGCCGAGCTAGCCGAGAACCTGGGCGACGCCCCCGTAGGAGAGGCCGGGCGCGTGGGCCTCCTTCTACGCTCCTGCCTCCTCGCCTGCGCCTTGCGCGACACCAGCGTAGGCGACGTCGACCCATCTTCGTGCGAGGGGCGCTGGTCTCTAGCGTTTGGCGGGCAAGCTGAAGCGGGGTAAGAGCTCGGGGTACTCGAAGGCGGTGATGTCCTTCACCCGTGCGGCGTCGAGCGTCAGGACCTCGAGCGCGCTCGGCAGGTAGCGAGCCCGCCACCTCTTCCGAGGCCATTGCTGACGGAATGGAAGGTGGTGCCGCCTGGGCGGTCCCAAGGCTCGCGGGTCGGAAGCGGGACGGCCCGCTGGCGCGACCCTGCGGATCTCGAAAGGATGGTTCGCGAGGTCATGAACCCTTCACCGCTCATGCGCTAGACTGTCCTCATGGATGGACGTACGACCATGACGCGCATCTCGCGCGGTGGTCAGGTGACCGTGCCCGCGCCCGTGAGGCGCCGCTGGGAGACCGAGCGGGTCGCGCTGGAAGATCACGGCGACTACCTCCTCCTGCGCCCGCTTGCGGATCCAGTCGACAGCTTCATCGGGTTCGCCACCGGCGACGGGCCGAGCAGCGAGGAGATGCGGGCACAGAGCCGCATCGAGGAGGCCGCCGCCGAGGCTCGCGGCGACCGATGATCCTCCTCGATGCCTACGCGCTCGTGGCCGCTGCTACCGGCGAGCGTGCCGCGGTCGAGGTCGCCGAGCTTCTCCGCGGCGGCGACTGTGCCGTCACCACCAGCAACCTGGCCGAGCTGTACGACCAGCTCGTTCGCCGAGTCGGCCTCGGCGTAGACGTCGTCGACGCCCATGTGCAACCGCTTCTCGGTGAATCGCTCGCCGTGCGCGACCTCGACCGCGAGCGAGCGAGACGCGCAGGCCCACTGCGGGCACAGCTCTACCGGCGACGAACGGCCGAGCTCTCGCTCGCCGACTGCGTGCTGCTCGCCTCACTGGAGGAAGGCGACACGGTCGCCACCGCCAATCCGCCGCTCGCCCACGCCGCCCGTCGCCTCGGCCACAGGGTCACGCCCCTGCCCGACTCACGCGGACGACGCCCATCGGCGCCTGCGTAAATGCGTCGAGCCGCTTCGGAGATCGTGGCTGCCTGACGCGGCGGCCTCAAACCTGCGGTCGGTAAGCCAGGTAGACGACGCCGTTGTCGTACGACTCACACGCCGCGAGC
>JADLFG010000038.1 GCA_020845695.1 Thermoleophilia bacterium
CTGCCCTGGCGGGATTCCAGGACAGCACCGGGGACAGCACCGCACGAGCATTCCCGTCATTCCCGGCACGTCTGACCCATGGAGGAATGCGGGTTTGCGCATGCCTGTAGGGGTCGGGATGGGCGGTGCCGGGCTCGAACCAGCGACCTCCTGCGTGTAAGGCAGGCGCTCTCCCAGCTGAGCTAACCGCCCCGGACAATTGTAGGGGCGAGACTCGTCTCGCCCTTGCGTGCACGGACGGCGAGGCGTGCCTCGTCCGATACGGGACGCGGGGGCCGGCTGGTCAGCGCGTCGCGCGCGAGCGCGACGGCTCGCGCAAGAGCTCGGCGAGCACGACGGCGTCGTTGTGCTCGGTGTCGCGCGCCGCGTAGACGAGCGTCAGCGTGCCCCGCCGCGCGCGGGCTCGCAGCTCGCGCACCTTGTCGGCGTGAGCTGCCAGCTCGACGCGGTAGCGGCGGCGGAACTCGTCGAAGCGGGCCGGGTCGTGCCCGAACCAGCGGCGCAGCTCGGCGCTCGGGGCGAGCTCGCGTGCCCACTCGTCCAGTCGCGCCTCTTCCCGCCTCACCCCGCGCGGCCAGAGCCGGTCGATCAGCACCCGATACCCGTCGGCCGCGTCGGCCGGCTCGTAGGCGCGCTTCAACCGCACGGCCATTGCGCGAGGCCTCCCTCCGCGGGCCGGCGACCGCACGGGGCCCCCTCGCCCGAGCGCGGGCCGCGGTCCGATTGCAGCGCTCCTGTCATCTCCCATGGCCGGTCTCGGATCGAGCGGCGACCGCCTGCGCGTGGGGCAGACGCTCTCCCGGCTCGGCTGACCGCCTCACAGCAGTGTAGGGCGCCGCCGCTGCGATACCGTTGGGGCGTCCGCCCCCATCGTCTAGTGGCCCAGGACACCGGCCTTTCAAGCCGGAGATCGCGGGTTCGAATCCCGCTGGGGGTACTGCCGCCGCCCGGGCTCGCCGCGCGCGACGGCGATCCCGGCTCGCCAGCCGGGGGCGCGGCCGCCGGTCGGCTGGCGGATCGCGGCGGCGTCGAGGCCGCTGCTCGCGACGAGCCAGGAGACGAGCGAGTTCGAGTTCCACATCTCGCCGGCGCCGAGCTCGTCGCGGCCCCAGACCGGGGTCGGCACGAGGGGAACGAGCTCGAGCAGGCGGCGCGCGCTCGCTGGGTCGGCGGCGAGGGGCCGGGGGCTCTCGACCGCCTCCGCGGCGTCGAGGATCACCCCGTCCAGCCAGCGGCGGACCTCGTAGCGGAAGACGCGGAGCCGGCCGGCGGCACGGAGGCCAACCGGCCCCTCGGCGACGACGCCGCGGTCAGGGCCGCCGGCCGGCCAGGCCGGGGTCATCTCGATCACGTAGCGGCCCTCCGGAACCCGCACCTCGAGCGCCGAGTGGTAGAGGTCGCGGCGCTCCCGGCGCTCGAGCAGCGCCACCGCCGCCTCGAAGGCCCGTCCGTTCGCCCGCACCGAGTGGCCGCCCGCACCGAGTGGCAGCCAGTAGAGGTCGATCCGGGCGGGCTCGCTCACGGCCCCGGCGTCGGGCGGTAGATCGGGCCCCGCTCGTAGACCCGCTCGAGCAGGCCCTCCTCGACGTAGGCGGGCAGGCCGGCAGCGGGAAGCGGGCTCGCCACCTGGCCCGGGTAGCCGAGGCGCCGCCGCACCTCCGGATGGAGGTAGTAGCCGCCGACGATCGCGACGACGAGCGCGTCATACGCGTCGGGATCGGCGACGCGTAGCGCCTCGACGAACCCCACCGGGCCGGCCTCCGGCCCCGGCGCCTCGAGCGCCCGGCGCAAGGCCGGTGCGAGGTCGGGGCGGGAGGCGAGCACGAGCTCGAGCTGGCCGGCGGCGACGTCGACCTCGCTCGGCGCGGGCATCGTCTCCGTCCCCGGAATCAGGCCGTCCGCGAGCAGCGCGAGCCGCTCGCGCAGGGGCGGGGCGATCGTCACGCCGGCACCCGTTGCCCACGGCGGCGCTCGACGAGCCCGTCGGCGAGCCGCAGCGCGAGCGCCGTGATCGTGGCCGTCGGGTTGACGCCGCCGGCGGTCACGAACACGCTGCCGTCGGCGACGTAGAGGTTGTCGAGCTCGTGCGCTCGCCCCCACGGGTCGACGACCGAGCTCGCCGGGTCGGCGCCCATCCGCGCCGTGCCGAGCAGGTGCCAGCCGGCGGCGCGCATCGGGCTCAGCACGTCGACCGCGGTCGCGCCCGCCTCGAGCATCGACTCGCGGGCCCGCTCGACGTGGAAGTCGAGCAGCCGGCGGGAGTTCTCGGAGATCGTGTAGCTGACGCGCGGCGCCGGCAGCCCGGAGGAGTCGGCGAGCGCCGGGTCGAGCTCGACCCGGTTTCGCTCCTCCGGCAGGTCCTCGGCGAAGATGCCCCAGGTCAGGCAGTGGCCGAACCGCTCGCGCACGCTCGTGTGGTGATCGGCGCCCCACACGGCCGAGCCCGCGCGGGCCGGCAGCGCGGCGTTCAGCGGCCCGCCCGAGGACGGCGCGAGGCTCCACTTCGCGCCGCGCACGAAGCCCCTGCGCTCGTCCGTCTCGTAGAACTGGAGGCAGTGGATCCGCGAGCCGACGTTGCCGCGCCACGTCTCGAGCGGGCGCTCGAACCGGCCCGTGACGACGGCGAACGGGTGCATCATCAGCCGCCGCCCGACGAGACCGCTGCCGTTCGCGAGCCCGTCCGGAGCGGCGGCGTCCGCCGAGAGCAGAAGCAGCCTGGCCGTGCCGACCGCGTTCGCGGCCAGGACGACCACGTCGGCCTCGGCGACGTGCTCGCGCCCCTCGGCGTCGACGTACTCGGCCCCGCGCAGGAGCCGCCCGCCGGCCCGGACGAGCCGGGTCACGCGCGCGCCCGTCACGACCCGCGCGCCCAGCTCGACCGCCCGCGGCCAGTGGGTGACGTCGGTCGAGGCCTTCGCGCCCTCCGGGCAGCCCTGCATGCAGGTGCCCCACCGCGCGCACGGATGGCGGCCGCGGTGGGGGGCGGAGAGGATCGCGCTCGGAGCGGGCCACCAGTGCCAGCCGAGCCGGTCGTGGGCACGGGCGAGCTCGATCACGCCGTCGCCGAGCGGGAGCGGCGGCAGCGGCAGCTCGGGCCCCTCCGGGTAGGCGGGATCGCCCGCCAGCCCCGCCACCCCGATCTCCCGCGCCACCCGGTCGTAGTGGGGCTCGAGCTCCTCGTAACTGAGCGGCCAGTCGTCGGCGACCCCGTCGAGCGAGCGGACGCGGAAGTCGGACGGCGTCAGGCGCGGCCAGTCGCCGGCGTAGAGGACCATCGAGCCGCCGACGCCGTTCCACATCAGCGGCACGATCTCGGAACCCTCGGCATTGACCGGGTAGTCGGCCGGGCGGCCGCGGACGTTCGGATCGGCCGACCACTGCTTCAGGAGCTGGAGCTCCCAGTCGGGCTTCGGCCCCGGGTAGTCCTCACGCGCCGGCCAGCCGCCCTGCTCGAGGCAGAGAACCCGGAAGCCCGCCTCGGCGAGGCGCAAGCCCACCACGCCGCCGCCGGCGCCGGCGCCGACGACGAGCACGTCGGCGCGCCCGCCGCTCACGGCTCCGCCGCCCGGACGAAGGCCTCGAACAGTCGCAGCGACGCGGAGTCGTCGAGCAGCTCCGCGTGCCACTGAACGCCGATCGCCCACCAGTCGCTCTCGTGCTCGAGCGCCTCGATGACCTCGCCCGCACGGGCCGTCACCCGCACGCCCTCGCCGAGCCTCCCCGCGGCCCAGACGTGGAACGAGTTCACGTCGAGCCGGGTCGCCCCGGCCGCGGCCGCCAGGCGCGTTCCGGGCTCCACCTCGACCTCGTGGGTCGCCAGCGCGAGCTCGGCCTCCTGGCGATGGCCCTCGACCCGGACGAGCGTGCCGCCGAGCGCGACGTTCAGGAGCTGGCAGCCGCGGCAAACCGCGAGCACCGGCAGGCCCAGTGCGCGTGCGCCGAGGGCGAGCTGCGTCTCGAACTCGTCGCGGCGAGGATCGACGCCCGCGGCCTCCGCGGCGAGCCCGAAGCGCTCGGGCGCGATGTCACCGCCGCCGATCAGGAGCACGCCATCGGCGAGCGCGAGCACGCCGTCGACGTCGCGCGTCCCGGCCCAGGCAACGAGCGGCTGGGCGCCCGCGGCCGCGAGCGGCGCGAAAACGCGCTCGTAGACGATCGACGCGTGCAGCCGGCCGAGCGGGGTCTCGAGCTCGCGCGCGTGCGGGGCGATCAGGATCCGGGGCCTCGTCACCGCGGGTCCGCCGGCGTCACGAGAGGCGCAGGAACTGCTCGCGCTCCCAGTCTGTGACCTCGCCGTGCCAGGCCGCCGTCCCGTACGAGGGCACCGCGGCGCGGGCCTTCGCGATCTCGTGGCGCTTGAGCGCGAGGAAGGCCTTCGTGAACTCGGGGTGGAACGCGGCCGCGAGCGACTCGTCGGCCTCGAAGCGCTCGAGCGCCTCCTCGAGCGTCGCCGGCAGCAGCGGCAGGTCATCGAGCTCGTAGGCGTTCTCGGCGAGCGGCGGCGGCGGCTCCAGCTCGCGGTCGATCCCGTCGAGCATCGCGACCAGCATCCCGGCGAACGCGAGGTAGGGGTTCGAGGCGGCGCAGCCGAGCCGGTTCTCGACGTGCGTGTGCTCGCCCCGGCCCGCCTTGACGCGCACCGCGACCGAGCGGTTCTCGAACCCCCAGGTGACGCTCGCCGGAGCGTACGTGTTCCTGCGGAAACGCTTCGCGCAGTTGACGGTCGGGCCGAGCAGCGCGCTCAGGGCGGGCGCGTGCGCGAGCAGGCCGCCGATCGCGAAGCGAAACTCGGGCGTCAGCTCGCCCCGGCCCGGGTCCCAGAAGATGTTGCGGCCGCCCTCGAACAGGCTCAGGTGCAGGTGGCTGCTCGAGCCGCTCGCGTCGGCGAACGGCTTCGACATGAACGTGGCGAGGAGGCCGTGCCCGGCCGCGAGCTCCTTCGCGTACGTCTTGTAGGTGAAGTTGTCGTCGCCGACGGCGAGGCCCTCGACCGGGCTGAACGTGAGCTCGTACTGGGTCGGGCCCCACTCCTGGTTCAAGGTCCGCGGCCTCAGCCCGAGCGCGGCGGTCGCCCGCACGAGCTCCTGGAGCACGGGCAGGCGCTGGTTTGTCAAGGTCGTCGTGATGTCGGTGCCGCCGAAGGGCGGGCGCAGCGTCTCGGCATCGAGCAGATAGAGCTCGTACTCGGCCTGCATGCGCGCCGTGAAGCCCCGGGCCGCGGCCGCCTCGACCTGGTGGCGCAGCACCCGGCGCGGGCTCGCCTCGACCGGCCGTCCGTCGGCGTACTCCGTATCGCAGACGACGCGCGCCTGCCCGGGGGCGTGCGGCAGCACCCGGAACGTGGCCAGGTCGGGCCGCAGGACGAGATCCTCGAAGGTCAGGTCGGCGCCGAAGCCGGTGCCGGTCGCGACCCAGCACTCGTGATCCCAGCAGTAGATGTCGCAGACGAGCGAGAGCCCTTCGTCGGCGAACGACCAGAAGTGGTCGGCGGTGACGGTCTTGCCGCGGGAGATCCCGTTCAGGTCGGGCGTCTCGAAGCGGACGAGCTCGATCCGCTGCTCGGCGAGCAGGCGCTCGATCCGCTCCCGCTCGGCGCTCATGCCGCGAGCCAGCGAAGGACGGTGTCCGTGTCCGCGACCCAGCCGAACTTGAGCGCGAAGTTCTTCAGCGTCGCAGCGTGCAGGTCCGGCGCGAAGGAGGAGACGGCGTCGGCGACAACGGTGGTGCGGTAGCCGTGGTGGAAGGCCTCCCGGGCGGTCTCCTCGACACAGATCTGGGTCACGGTGCCGGTGACGACGAGCGAGCGCACGCCGAGCGAGCGCAGCCGCCCGTCGAGGTCGGTGCCGTGGAAGGAGCCGTAGCCGAGCTTGTCGACGACGAGCTCGCCCGGTCCGGGCGGCAGCTCGTCGACGATCGCCGCGCCCTCGAGCGGCTCGTCGCGGTCGGCGAAACGCCGCCGGTGGCCGGGCCAGCAGGCGCGTTCGCCCGGGTGACACTGGGGCGACCAGAGCCAGAGCAGGTTGTCCTGCTCCTCCGAGAGGAAGCGCGTGAAGACGACGGGAAGACGACGGGCCCGGAACGCCTCGACGAGCCGTCGCTGCGCGGGGATCGTCGCGCGGGCGTCGGGGACCTCGAGCGGCGCCCCCTCGCGCACGAAGTCGTTCTGCATGTCGACGACGAGGAGCGCCGGACGCTCGACCCGCTCCGTCGGTGGCAGCTCGGACGCGATCAGGGGCATCGGCCCGGATCGTACGCCAGGGCGTAAGGTGTGGGCGCCCTTTCAGGCGACGACGACGGAGGTGGGGATGGCGGAAGCGACCCGGGCGGCCGGCCCGATCGCGGGCGTGGAGGAGCTCGAGGAGCTGCTCTCCCGGCCCGACGAGCGGCTCGTCGCCGACCTCGCCCGGGCCGAGGGCGACATCCTCGTGCTCGGCGCGGGCGGCAAGATGGGGCCGACGCTCGCGCGCATGGCCCGCCGCGCCGCGCCGGAGCGCGCGGTCTACGCGGTCGCCCGCTTCAGCGACCGGGCGGTGGAGGCGGGGCTGCGCGAGCGCGGCGTCGAGACGATCCGCGCCGACCTGCTCGAGCGGGACGAGGTCGCCCGCCTGCCCCGCGTCCCGAACGTCGTCTTCATGGCCGGGCAGAAGTTCGGCACCTCGGGCGCCCCCGCCCAGACCTGGGCGCTGAACGTGCTCGCGCCGGCGCTCGTCGCCGAAGCGTTCCCGGACAGCCGCATCGTCGCCTTCTCGACCGGCTGCGTCTACCCGTTCGTCCCCGTCGCCTCCGGTGGCTCGACCGAGGACTCCGAGCTGACGCCGCCCGGCGAGTACGCGGCGACCTGCGTCGGACGCGAGCGGGTGCTGCGCTGGTACTCCGAGCGACACGGGACGCCCGGCCTGCTCTTCCGTCTCAACTACGCGATCGACCTGCGCTACGGCGTCCTCCACGACGTCGCCCGCAAGGTCAGGGACGGCGAGCCGATCGACGTGACCACGGGGCACGTGAACGTGATCTGGCAGGGGGACGCGAGCGCGTTCGCGCTGCGCTGCCTCGCCCACACGGTCGCGCCGACGGAGCCCCTGAACGTGACCGGGCCCGAGACGATCGCCGTGCGCTGGCTCGCCGGGGCGTTCGGGGAGCGCCTCGGCAGGCGGCCGGTGCTCCTCGGGGAGGAGGCGCCAACTGCCTGGCTCTCGAACGCCGGCCGCGCGTTCTCCCTCCTCGGCTACCCGTCGGTCGCGCTCGAGACGATGATCGACTGGGTCGCCGACTGGGTCGCCCGCGAGCTGCCGAGCCTCGACAAGCCGACCCACTTCGAGGCTCGGGATGGCAGCTACTGACGGCGAGGCGGAGCTCCCCGTCGTCCGGCTTCGCGAGAGGGACGTACCGGCAGCGCTCGCCCTCTCGGAGGAGGCGGGCTGGAACCAGACCGCGGCCGACTGGCTCCTGATGATCCGTGCCGGCGAGGCGTTCGGGGCCGCCGGGCCGGACGGGCGGCTCGTCGCGACCGCGCTCGCGCTGCCGCATCCGCCCGAGCTCGGCTGGGTCAGCATGGTGCTCGTGCGGGCGTCGTGGCAGCGGCGCGGGCTCGGCACGCGCCTGTTTCGGCGGGCCGTCGAGGCGCTGCGCGAGCGCGGGCTCGTGCCCTTCCTCGACGCGACGCCCGCCGGCCGGACGCTCTACGAGCCGCTCGGCTTCCGGGCCGTCGAGCCGATCACCCGCTGGCGCGGCGAGGGCCGCGGCGGCTCGACGGGCGGCCCGGCGCCGGTTCCGGGCACGGCCGCCATCGCCGAGCTCGACCGGCGCGCCTTCGGGGCCGACCGCGTCGCGATTCTCGCCGACCTGCTCGCGCGCGAGGGCGCGCTCTCCGGCCTCGCCCCGGGCGGCCGCGGCTTCCTGCTCACGCGGCCCGGACGGACGGCGACGCAGGTCGGGCCCGTCATCGCCGACGAGCCAGCCGCCGCGCGGACACTCGTTGCCTCGGCGCTCGACACGCTGGCCGGGCCGGCGCTGCTCGACGTACCGGACCGGGAAACCGCCGTGGCGGGTCTGCTCCGCGAGCGTGGCTTCGAGCCCGCGCGGACGTTCACCCGGATGGCGCTCGGGCGCGACCGCGCCTTCGGCGAGCCGCCGCTCGTACGCGCGATCGCCGGGCCCGAGCTCGGCTAGGGTAGCCGCGTGCGCTGGCAGGAGCTCCCCGCCGAGCCGCTCGCCGCCTTCCGCGCGGGCACCGTCATCCCCGCCCACCCGCTCGCGCTCGACGCGGGGCGGAAGCTCGACCGCCGCCGCCAGCGGGCGCTCGCCCGCTACTACCTCGACGCGGGCGCGGGCGGGCTCGCCGTCGGCGTCCACTCGACGCAGTTCGCGATCAGAGAGGTCGGCCTCTACGAGCCGGTGCTCGAGCTGGCGGCCGAGACCGCCGCCGCCTGGGCGACCCGCCCCGTCTTCCTGATCGCCGGCGTGGCCGGGCGGACCGAGCAGGCGGTGCGGGAGGCCCGGACCGCCCGCTCGCTCGGCTACCACGCCGTCCTGCTCAGCCTGGCCGCGCTGCGGGGCACGAGCGAGGACGAGCTCGTCGGGCACTGCCACGCCGTCGCCGCCGAAATGCCGACCGTGGGCTTCTACCTCCAGCCGGCCGTCGGGGGCATCCCGCTCGGACGCGGCTTCTGGCGGCGGCTCGCGGAGCTCGAGAACGTGATCGGGATCAAGGTCGCCCCGTTCGACCGCTACGCGACGCTCGACGTTGCCCACGGCGTCGCCGAGGCCGGCGCCGGGGAGCGGATCTCGCTCTACACCGGCAACGACGACCACATCGTCCTCGACCTCGTGGTCCCGCTCAGGACGGAGGCCGGCGAGCTTCGCTTCGCCGGCGGCCTGCTCGGGCACTGGTCGGTCTGGACGCGCACCGCGGTCGAGATCCTCGAGCGCTGCCGCGCCGTCCGTGGCGCCGCGAGCGTACCGGCCGACCTGCTCGCGCTCGACAGCGCCGTGACCGAATGCAACGCCGCCGTCTTCGACGTCGCCAACGGCTTCCGCGGCGTAATCCCGGGCTGCCACGAGGTGCTGCGCCGCCAGGGCCTGCTCGAGGGCCGCTGGTGCCTCGACCCGGACGAGGATCTCAGCCCCGGCCAGGCCGAGGCGATCGACCGCGTTTGCCGCCTCTACCCCGAGCTCGCGGACGACGACTTCGTCGAGGCGAACCTCGAGCGCTGGCTCGCCTGACTCGGGCCGGGCGGGCGACCGCTCCCGTCCCGGCAAGCCGCTGCGCGCTCAGGTTGCTCCCGGGCAGTGCCCGCCCCCGGCGTCACCCGCGAGGCGGCCGAGCAGCTTCGCGAGCAGCGCGAGCTCTGACGCGTCGAACCGGGCCACGAACACCTCCTCGAGATCTGCGAGGTGCGTCTCGGTCGCCGCGGCGAGCCGCTCCAGCCCGGCCTCGGTCACAACCGCGTACGTGACCCTCGCGTCGCTGTCGCACTGCCCCTTCTCGACGTAGCCCGCGCGCTCGAGCCCGTCGAGCAGGCGGGTGATCCCGGACGGGGTCAGGAGCACGCTCCGAGCGAGCTCGACGCGCTTGAGGAAGTGGCCGGGCGCGCGCGAGAGCAGGAGCAGCACCTCGTAGTCGTTGAGCGTGAGACCGTGCTCGGCGACGAGGCGCGCGTTGAGCGCACGGCTCGTCGCCGCGTGCCCGCGCAGATAACTCACCCAGGCCGCGAGAGCCTCCGCTGGGAGTGCCTGACGGCTTCTCATCTCACCCGTGCCTTTCCCTTGCCTACTCAAGCGTATCCTCCGCAGCGGGCGCGGCCGAGTCAGCTCGCCCGCCAGCTCGTCGCGGGCGCGGGCGGCATCAGAGCGGGACGATCTCGTCGCCGACCGCGATCTCGCCGTCAGCGAGGATGTCGGCGCGCAGGCCACCGCGGCCCGCGAGACCCGCGAGCACGCCGGGCGTCGTTCGCCCTTCGAGGTGGGAGCAGGGGTCGCACAGGCGCCGGCCGAGGCACTCGACGCTGCCGAGGCGAAACCGCCGGCCGACCAGGTCGTTGAGCCCGATCCCGCGCGTGACCACGTTTCGCCGAGTGTCCCCGGGGGCGAGGCGGATGCCCGCCGCGACGGCGAGCGCGTCGAGCGCCTCGGCCTCGATCAGGGTCAGATCGCGACCCGTGCCCGCCGTCGCCGAGAAGGTGCCCGCACCGGACGCGTAGCGGTCGCCCTCGAGGCCGTGCCCGGCGAGCGCACGGGCGCGCGCGACGGTGACGGGCTCGCTGCCCGGCGCGCCCCGCAGGACGATCGTCTCGACTGTTCCGCTCACGGCGCTCACCCCCAGCTCGCTCGATCGAGTATTCCTACCCTACGCGGCGCGCGGCCAGGACGGTGCTCGTCACGGGCGGGGCACCGGGATCCGCGCCGCGATCGCCAGACTCCTCGCCGCGGCAGCACGACCGAGCGGGCGCTCGCCTCGGGGCTAGAGCCCCGGCGGCAGGCCGACCGGGTCCGGCGGCACCGGCTCGGCGAGCGGTAAGAGCGCGCCGTCGCCGTAGACGCCGAGCGCCCGCTCGAGCAGGCGGGGCGCGAGCCCGCTCGACGTCGAGATGTCCTTCGCCTCGAGCAGCACCGCGGCGGGCGCCGGCGCTTCGAGGCGGAAGCTCGCGTCGAGATCCCGCTGCCACGCGGTCAGGTACGGGTACGGGTTGACGACGCCGTCGTAGCCGAGCCCGAGCAGCCCGGCCGGGTGGACCTCGAAGTGGAGGTGGGGCGGCGTGCCGAGCGCGTCGCCCGTGTCGCCCGCGAAGCCGAGCACGTCGCCGGCCGCGACCCGCGCCCCGTCCCGCGCGAGCGGGGTGTAGGCCGAGAGGTGCGCGTAGTAGTACTCGTTGCCGTCCCCATCCCTGAGCCAGAGCCTGAAGCCGCCGACGGGGTTCCAGCCGACCGAGAACACCGTCCCCCCCGCGACCGCGAGTACCGGCGCGCCGCGGCGAGCGAAGATGTCATTGCCGTGGTGCCAGCCCGTGCTCGCCCGTGGCGCCCCGAAGTCGTCCGTGAACGAGACCGGGCCGTAGACGGGGAAGACGTAGCCGCGCCCGGTGAGCTCGGGGCGCACGCCCGCGGGCGGGTCGCGGACGATCGCGGGCGGCTCGGATCGGGTGCCCGGCGGCTGGGGCGAGGGATCTCGCGGCACAGGCGGCGCCGCTCCGCCCGGCTCCGCGGGCTCCGCGGGCTCGTCGGGAACGCTCGGGGCCGCGGGCGGGCGCGCGGCAGCCTCAGCGTACCCGACCACGATCTCGGTGCCGGCCGGCAGGCCCCCGTGCGCGGACGTGAGCACGACGTGGGCGGCGGAGACGAGCACCCGCCGGCCGGAACTGCCGCGGGCTTCCGCCTGCTCGAGCAGGACGAGGTAGCCCCAGTCACCGAGCGGCACGCGCAGGTTCGCGGCCGGTTCGAGCGGCTCGCCGAGCACCACCACACCCTCCAGGGAGCCCTCGACGGCTCCGGTCGCGCCGTCGGAGCCGGCGTACGCGTCGGCGCGCAGGGCGGCAGCCTCGATCAGGATCTCGCCGCCGAAGAGGGAGACCCCTCGCAGGGTCACGCTCGCCTGAGCGCGTGGGACCGAGCCGGGGCCGGTGCGCGCGGCGGTCTGCGCGCTCGCGAGCACGACCGCCCTCCCGTCCCCGGGATACGCGAACCCGCCGAGGTTGTCGGAGCCGGCGGGCGGTGCCGCCGCCTCGCCGGCGACCACGGCCTCCTCGCCCGGGAGGTCGACGAGGACCGCGAGCGCGGACCCCGAGGCTCTCGGGCCGGCGGACGCGGCTTGGGCTCCGACGACGGCGAGGAGGACGGATGCCGCCGCGAGCAGCACGAGGGCGCGTGCGGGCACAGGCAGAGCCTAGCGAAGGCGACAGGTGAGTCGCCCGCTCCAGGCGGCCGCGGTGTGGTATGCCTTCCCGGACGCAGGTCGGCGACGAAGGGAGAGGCTCGATGTCGGAGGCGCACCCCGAGACCCTGGCACTGATCGAGGGGCTCCTGAAGGAGCACCGCACGTTCCCGCCCCCGGACGAGCTGCGCGAGAGCGCGATCATCCGCGACGACTCCGTCTACCGGGAGGCAGAGGACGACTTCGAGGGGTTCTGGGCCCGCCTCGCCGACGAGTTCCTGACCTGGTACGAGCAGCCGACGAAGCGCCTCGAGTGGAACCCGCCGCACTGCACCTGGTTCGAGGACGGGGTCCTCAACGTCTCCGCCAACTGCCTCGACCGCCACGTCGAGGCGGGCCGGGGCGACAGGGTCGCCTACCACTGGGTCGGTGAGTCGCCCGGCGAGAGCCGCGACCTCACCTACGCCGAGCTCCTGCGCGAAGTCTCGCGGCTCGCCAACGGCCTGCGCGAGCTCGGCGTCCGGCGCGGTGACCGGGTCGGGATCTACATGGGCATGGTTCCCGAGCTGCCCGTCGCGATGCTCGCCTGCGCCAGGATCGGCGCCCCCCACATCGTCGTCTTCGGCGGCTTCTCGGCCGAGTCGCTCGCCGAGCGGCTGCGGGACTCCGGCGCCACCGTCCTCATCACCCAGGACGAGGGCTGGCGCAAGGGCGCCAAGGTGCCCCTGAAGGCCAACGCCGACCAGGCCGTCGCGCTGGCACCCGCTGTGCGTCGCGTCGTCGTGTTGCGCCGCACGGGCGACCCCGTGCCCTGGGAGGAGCACGACGTCTGGTGGCACGAGCTCGTCGCGGGCGTCCCCGACACGTGCGAGCCGGAACGGATGGGCGCGGAGGACACGCTGTTTCTCCTGCACACGTCCGGCTCGACCGCGAAACCGAAGGGGGCGCTGCACACGAGCGCGGGCTACCTGCTCCACGCGGCGGTCACCCACAAGTGGATCTTCGACATCCGTGACGACTCGATCTGGTGGTGCGCCGCCGACGTCGGCTGGGTGACCGGGCACACGTACATCGTCTACGGGCCGCTCGCCAACGGGACGACCAGCGTCCTCTACGAGGGCGACCCCGCCTACCCCGACTGGGACCGCCACTGGCAGATCGTCGAGCGCTACGGAGTCACCTCCTACTACACGGCTCCGACCCTGATCCGCTCGTTCGTGAAGATGGGCGAGGACTACCCGGCCCGCCACGATCTCTCCTCCCTGCGCGTGCTCGGCACGGTCGGCGAGCCGATCAACCCGGAGGCGTGGGTGTGGTACTGGCAGGTGATCGGCGGCGGGCGCTGCCCGGTCGTCGACACCTGGTGGCAGACCGAGAACGGCGGGATCCTGATCACGCCGCTACCGGGCGTGACGACGCTGAAGCCCGGGTCGGCGACCGTGCCGTTCCCGGGGATCTCGCCCCGGATCGTCGACGAGCAAGGCAACCCGGTCGAGCGCGGTACGGGCGGCTTCCTGATTGTCGAGAAGCCCTGGCCGGGCATGTTCCGCACGCTCTTCGGCGACGACGAGCGGTACGTGCGCACGTACTTCTCGAAGTACGGCCCGTCGGTGTACGTGACCGGCGACGGGGCCAAGCAGGACGAGGACGGCTACTTCTGGCTGATGGGGCGCATCGACGACGTGATCAACGTCGCCGGCCACCGGCTCTCGACGACGGAGATCGAGTCGACACTGGTCGAGCACCCCGCCGTCGCCGAGGCCGCCGCGACCGGCGCGTACGACCCGGACCGCGGCCAGCGGATCGTCTGCTTCGTGCTCCTGAAAGAGGGCTTCGGCGCCTCCGAGGAGCTCGGCGAGGAGCTACGCGAGTTCGTCGCCGGCAAGATCGGCAAGATCGCCCGCCCGGCGGCGGTGCTGTTCGGCGACGACCTGCCGAAGACGCGCTCGGGCAAGATCATGCGCCGGCTGCTCAAGAACATCGCCGAGGGCGACGAGCTCGGCGACACGACGACGCTGCGCGACCCCGCGATCGTGGACGACCTGAAGCGCAAGGCCGACCACGCGCTCGGCCGGGCCTAGGAGCGCCCGCGGCTACCCAGGGGCCTAGTGCACCGTCCGGGGAATACCGCACAACTCTGGCGGCTGCAAAGCGGCGCCAGGCGGCGTCCTCGGTCGCGCCAATTTGCCTGCAGTGGGGTATCCGGATGACGCCCCTTGTCTGCTCATGGGCGACCGCTGGCGATCGCGGTGACGGGGACGTGATCGATCTGCATGGCTTGCTCGAGCAGGCGGTGGAAGAGGAGGCCACGC
>JADLFG010000039.1 GCA_020845695.1 Thermoleophilia bacterium
GGCTCGGTCGAGTACAAGGAGAACCTCGTGCGCGTGCTCGTCGAGCGGGCGTTCCGGGCCGCACTCGGGCGGGCGGCGTAGGGCGGGGCCGCGCGACCGCTACCGGTCGCGCTGCCGCTCCGAGGCGGCGAGCAGGCGGTCGAGCAGCACCCGCGGCGACGGCACGGGGTACGTGCCCGCCAGTGCCAGCAGGTGCGGGTCGCCGCTCACGAGCAGGCGGTCGGGCGCGGCCAGCGTTGGGCGAATCAGGTAGTCGTCGCCCGGGTCGGCCTCGACGAGCGTCCCGCCGGCGGTGGGTGAATCGGCTTCGAGCAGGGCGATCCGGCGGAGGTGCGCGAGGCAGGCGGCCCGCCGCTCCGCCCCGATGCGCGGAACTTCGGCCGCGCCAGCACCCGGTCGACCTCGGCGACGAGCGTGGGGCTCGTGACGAGCTCGGGCGGGCTCCCGGTCACGGCCGACATGCCGCCGCCCGCGCGGCGTAGCGCCGGCCCGGGCCGGGGGCTACCGCGGCGCGGGCGTGGCCAGGTCGGCGGGCCGCAAGAGGCGGCGGGGCCGCTCGAGCTTCGCGTCGGCGACGGGCGGATTCAGCGGCTCGCGCAGGGGCGGGGCGCCGTAGGAGGCGCGGACGCGCTCCGGGTCGGGCGTGCCGTAGAGGGTCGTGCGCTGGCGGGGGGCCCGGCCGACCTGGAGGATCGCCGCGTCCATCGCCTCGGGCGGCATCTCCTGGCCGTGCGCGCCACCGGCGGCCCGCGAGATCGACTCGTTCATGAGCGTGCCGCCGAGATCGTTGGCGCCGGCCTGGAGCGCCGCCTGGGCGCCGTCGACGCCGAGCTTGACCCAGGAGGCCTGCACGCTCGTCAGGTGCGGGTGGAGCGCCAGCCGGGGGACGGCGTGCATGAGCAGCGCCTCGCGGAACGTCGGGCCGCGGCGGGCGCGCCCCTCGAGGTAGATCGGCGCCTCCGGGTGCACGAACGGGAGCGGGACGAACTCGGTGAAGCCGCCGCTTCGCCGCTGCTGGTCGCGCACGTGGAGGACGTGCCGGGCCCAGCTCCGGGTGCCCTCGACCGACCCGAACATGATCGTCGCGGTCGAGCGCAGCCCGGCCCGGTGGGCCGCGTCGTGAACGTCGAGCCACTGGGCCGTGCGCACCTTGTCGGGGCAGAGGAGCGCGCGAACCTCGTCGTCGAGGATCTCCGCGGCCGTGCCCGGCAGCGAGCCGAGCCCCGCCGCGCGCAGCCGCTCGAGGAAGGAGGGGAGCGTCGCCCCGAGCGTGGCGGCTCCCTGCCAGACCTCGAGCGCCGAGAACGCGTGCAGGTGGAGCTCCGGCAGCTCGGCCTTGATCGCGGCCGCGAGCTCGGCGTAGTAGTCGCCCGTGAAGCCCGGGTGGATCCCGCCCTGCAGGCAGACCTCGACGGCTCCTCGCTCCCACGCCTCCCGGCAGCGGCGGACGGTCTCCTCGAACGGGACGACGTAGGCGGGCCCGCGCAGGTTCGCCGCCAGCTTTCCCTTCGAGAAGGCGCAGAAGCCGCAGCGGAAGTAGCAGACGTTCGTGTAGTTGATGTTGCGCGTGACGACGTAGCTGACCGTGTCCCCGCAGACCTCCCGGCGCAGGTTGTCGGCGGCCCGCAGCACGGCGAAGAGATCGTCGCCGCGCGCCTCGAAGAGGGCGGTGACGTCGTCCTCGTCGAGCTCGATGCCCTCCTCGACCTTCGCGAGCGCCTCCCGCACCGGCCCGGAGCCGGCAACCTGGCGCCCGTTCTGGACCCAGCCGAGCGCGGCCAGCGAGGCCGGGATCCGCTCCGACACGCCGGCCGCCCAGCCGTCCTCGCGCGCGAGCCCGGCCGCGTCGGCGCGGCGGCGCACCGCGGCCGCGACGCGCGGCTCGCACCAGCGCTCGAGCTCGGCCACGTACTCGGGGTGGACCGCGAGCCGCGGCGCCAGCTCGAGGCCGCGCGAGCGGGTCGCGGCGGCCAGGCGCTCGAGCTCGGGCCAGGGCGCCTCCGGGTTGACATGATCGATCGTGACGGGCGAGACGCCGCCGAAGTCGTCGATGCCGGCGTCGAGCAGGAGCGGGAACCCGTCGCGGGCGAGGTTCGGCGGCGCCTGAACGTGCATCGCGGGGGGGAGGACGAGCCGCGCCGCCGCGCAGCTCCAGAGCTGCTCGTCGAGCGCGGGCTCCTCGTGACCGGCCATGCGCGTGCCCGGCTTGGCGCGGAAGTTCTGGACGATCACCTCCTGCACGTGCCCGTGGCGCTCGTGCGCCTCGCGGATCGCGAGCAGCGCCTCGAGGCGCTCCTCGCGGGTCTCGCCGATCCCGATCAGGAGCCCCGTCGTGAACGGGACCCGCAGCTCCCCGGCTAGGCGCAGCGTCTGAAGCCGGGCCGCGGGCGCCTTGTCGGGGGAGCCGTGGTGGGGCCCGCCGTGCTCGCGCAGCCGCTCGGACGTGCTCTCGAGCATGAGGCCCTGGGAGGCCGAGACGGTGCGCAGGAGCGCGAGCCCGTCCGCGTCGAGGACGCCCGGGTTCGCGTGCGGGAGCAGGCCGGTCTCGTCGAGTACGAGCCGGGCGCAGTGGGCGAGGTAGTCGATCGTGCTCGCGAAGCCGAGCCGCCCGAGTTCGTCCCGGGCCGCCCGGTAGCGCAGCTCGGGCTTGTCGCCGAGCGTGAACAGGGCCTCGTGGCAGCCGGCCTCGGCGCCCGCGCGGGCGATCGCGAGCACCTCCGCCTCGTCGAGGTAGGCTCGCTCGCCCCGCCGGGGCGGCCTCGCGAACGTGCAGTAGTGGCAGACGGCCCGGCAGAGCTTCGTCAGCGGGATGAACACCTTCGGCGAGTAGGTGACGCGGGTCCCGTGGGCGAGCGCGCGCCGCTCCCGGGCCGCTCCGAAGAGCTCGCCGGCGGGCAGGCCCGCGAGCGAGAGGGCCTCGTCGCGGTCGAGGAGCTCGCCGCGGCGGGCTCTGGCGAGGGTCGGGTGCTCCTTCATCGGACGCTCGCCCGCCATTGTGCCGATGCCGAGAGCGTCCGGTCGAGCAGGCGGCCCGTGCGCGTGCCGGAGCCGAGCTCGAGCAGCGCGCGCAGGTCGTCCGGGGTGTCGAGGTCGAGCGCGAGGAGCGGGTCGGCGACGACGGCGGCCTCGAGCCCGCGCGCCCGCGCGCGCGCCGCCACCACCGCCGCCCCGTCCGGGACGCCGAATGCCGGCTCGACGATCCCGGCGGGTCTGAGCGCGAGCGCGTTCGTGCCCCCGTCCACGGCCGGGCAGAGCGCGACCGGCCGCGCGGCGGCGGCGAGCGCGTCGATCGACGCGGGCGTCACGAGCGGGCAGTCCGCCATCACGACGAGCGCGTCCCGCCCGGCGCTCCGCCCGAGCGCGAGCGCGACCGCTGCCGCGTGCCCGTGGCCCGCGTCGCGCAGCACCCGCGTCTCCGCCGGGGCGATCCCGGGATCGGGCGTGACGACCAGCACCTCCGAGACCGCGCGCGCACGCCCGCACGCGTCGACGACGTCGGCGAGCATGGCCGCGACGAGCGCGGCGCGCTCGTCGGGGTCGAGCAGACGGGCCAGCCGGCGCTTCGCCGAGCGTGGAGAATTGGCGGGGACGATGGCCAGCACGGACGGAGAACCAGGATACTTGGCAGCTGTCGAGCCACCCGTGCTCGCCGCCGATCGGTTGTCCGCTCCATTGGCGGTCAGACGAGCGGCGCGACTTCCTCGGCGAAGCGGGTCATCTGTTCCCGCGCGTATTCCTCCGTCTCCCAGCCGTGAAGCTGACAATCGAACACGATGTAGTCCACGCCCGCGTCGAGGAATGCCCGCACCCGCTCGGCGCAGTGCTCCGCCGGGCCCACGATCACGCTTGCTTCCTGCTCTCCGGCCTCGCCATCGAACGCCATGCACTTGAGCATGCGAGGCCAGATGTCGTCCTTCAGCCAGCGTTCGTCGTCGGAGACGCAGAGGTAGGTCATCATTGCGAGCTCGACCCGGTGGCCATACCGCTCGCCCGCCTCGTCGAGCTTCGGCCGAAGCTCGGAGCGAATGTAGGTCGGGGTCATGTTGAGCGGCATGAGCGCTGATGCCCAGCGCGCCGTGCGCTCGATCGAGAGCTCGCCGCCACCGATCCAGAGTGGGAGGGACGCTTGAACGGGGCGCGGGTCGAGCGCCAGCCCCGTGCAATCCCAGTAGCGGCCCGGCTCGCCGATTGATTCGCCTCGCCACAGGCGGGTGACGGTCTCGAGTCCCTCGTCCATTCTCCGGCCCCGCTCCTTGAGCGAGCTCAGACCCACCTTGAAGTCGTCGGGCCACCACCCAACCGCCAGCCCGGCAATCGTCCTCCCTCCGGAGAGGACGTCGAGTGACGCCAGGTACTGGGCCCAGGCGAACGGATGGAGGGTGGGGAGGATCGCGGCGTTGAGGCTCACCCTGATCCGAGCGGTGCGCTCGACGAGCGCGGGGGTCACGACCAGAGGATCGATCAGGAAGCGGTTGCCGAACTCGGGGAAGATCCAGTTGGTCGGTAGCGTGTAGTGCCACGGGACGTGGATCGAGTCGAAACCGAGGCGCTCGGCGTGGACGGCCAGTTCCACGAGCGACGTGCTCGTCGGAGGGCGCTGTCCCCACGGAAAGAGATAGACACCGGTGCGGTCGAGAACCGAGACCCCCATCAGCCTTGCCTCCTGTCGGTTGCGGGTGGATCCATGGCGGATGCGCGCGGCGCCGGCTCCGCAAGTGCTGCGCTGGCGGCGGTGGAGTCGCTCGAGGTGCCCCCCTCCCAGCGTCCCGCCCTGGGACGCAGTCGCCGGAGAGCGCGCTCGGAGATCCCGAGCAGGCCGTCCCGCGCGAAGAACATGACGATCAGCACAAGCGCCGAGAAGATCAGCATCGTGTACTCCGCGCCGAAGCCCCTGACCTGGTACGAGATGAGCTGGAGCGCCAGGACGCCGGCAATGGGGCCGAGCGTCCGCCCCATCGCGCCGACGACGGCCATGGCGACGATCAGCCCCATCGTGTTGAGGCCGCCGATCGACGGCGCCACGATGCCGATGTAGCCGGCGTAGAAGCTCCCTGCCAGGCCGGCCCAGAACGCGGTGAAGGTGAACATGCCGATCTTGACATGGGTGGTGCGCACGCCCAGACCTTCGGCCACCTCCTCCCGGTCGCGCACGGCGGTGGCCTGGAGCCCGAACCGGCTCCTGACGAGCGCTGCCTGCGTGAGGAAGTAAGCGACGACGAGGCCGAGCACGAGCCACAGGAAGGGCTTCTGGTCGACTCCGGTGAAGAGGAACTCGGTCGGGTGCCCGCTCGCACCGCCGGTCAGGTCGCGGGCGCCGGTGAGCCAGACGGTGAAGGCTCCGCCGAACGCAAACGTGATCAGCGCGAGGTAGATGCCGCGCACGCGCAGGGAAACCGTGCCGAGGGCGAGCCCGATGATCGCCGTCATCGCGGCAGCGAGGGGCAGTGAGGGGGCGGCCCCGAGCCCAACGCCGGTCTCGAGCCAGACGGTCAGGTAGGCACCGACAGCCGCGAGACCCGCGTGGGCGAACGAGAACTGGCCGGTGAAGCCAGCGAGCAGGTTCCACGAGCCGGTGAGGAGCAGGTAGTAGCCCGACATGATTCCCAGATCGACGATGACGGGACTCGAGACGACGAGTACCAGCAAGCATCCCGCCCCGGTGAGGCAGGCGCCGATCGCGAGGCGTCGCCGGGAGGTCATTCCGAACCCAGGCCCGAGGCCTGCTGCTGCATCCAGCCCCGGACTATGTCGTCGAGCCGGCCGAGCACATCGGCCGGGGCACCCTCGGCGTCGTTTCGGCCCATGGCAAGGACGTACACGTGCTGCGCGATCGCGAGTGCCTCCCTGACGTTCTGGTCGACGAGCAGGACGGTCACGCCCAGGCGATCGCCGAGCGCGGCGACCTGCTCGTAGACCTCCTGCGCCAGTCGCGGCGACAGCCCGGCCGTCGGCTCGTCGAGCAGCAAGACCGTGGGGTCCGAGACCAGGCCGCGGGCAATCTCGAGCGCCTTCTGCTGGCCGCCCGAGAGGTTGCCAGCGGGCTCGTCGAGCCGCACCCCGAGCACGGGGAACTGGTCACAGACGGCCGCGATCCGCTCCGCGAGCCAGACGCGCTCCGAGCGCCTCGACCAGCCCCCGAGGAGGAGGTTCTCCCGGATCGTCATCTCGGAAAACACGCTGCGTTCTTGGGGGACGAACGCGACGCCGAGTCTCACCATGGCCGCGGTCGAGACGCCGGTGACGGCGCGGCCGTCCAACTCGACCCGTCCCCCGACAACCGGTGCCAATCCGGCAACGGCCCGGAGGAGCGTCGACTTCCCGGCTCCATTCGGGCCGATCACGGCGGTGATCTTGCCGCGGGAGGCACTCAGGTCGACACCGCGCAGGATCTCGATGTCACGCTCGTAGGCGACCCGCAACCCGCTGATGGTGAGTGCCGCCGCGGTCACGCGAGGTACGCCTCCCGGACGCGGGCATCCTCCCGCACCACCTCCGGGCGGCCCTCGACGAGGACGCTTCCCGCAGCCAGCACGAGGACACGGGGACAGAGACCGAAAGCCCAGGGCAAATCATGGCTGACCAGGAGGTGGGCCGTTCCCGTCTCGCTGCGCTTCCGGATCAGCTCGGCCAGACGATCGGCAAGCGACGGATGAACCCCGGCGGTCGGCTCGTCGAGAAGCGCGATCTCGGCATCGACGACGAGCGTGCGTGCGAAATCCACGAGCTTGCGCTGGCCGCCGGAGAGCCGATCGGCTCGCTCCCTGGCAACGGGGCCCAGCCCGAGCGTCGCGAGCGTCTCTGCCGCCCGGGCCTCCGCCTCCGCTCGCGGAACGCCCCGGGCGACGGCCGGCACGGCGACGTTCTCGAGTGCCGAGAGCCTGGGGAAGATTCCGGCGTCCTGGTAGCTACGCACGAGCGTGCGGCGGGCAGGGTGGGAGGGGGCAAGGCGGGTGACGTCCCTGCTGCCCAGTTCCACGGTTCCCCGGTCCGGAGCGTGCTGGCCCGTGAGGAGGTTCAGCAGCGTGCTCTTTCCCGCCCCGTTCGGTCCCACGAGGGCGACGAGCTCGCCGCGCTCGATCGACAGGCTGACATCGGCAACCGCTTGGTTACCTCCAAACGCCTTGCGGAGATCGCGGGCGCGGACCGCGGGCGTCAAAGCGCGCGAATCTCCTTCCCGAACAGGCCGCTTGGCCGGATCAGGAGCACGGCGATCATCACCGCGAACCCGTACGCGTCGCGGTACGCCGGGCTCAAGTAGGCCGATCCGAGCGTCTCGACGACTCCGAGAGACAGTCCAGCGACGAGACTCCCTCCGATCGAGCCGAGGCCGCCGATCACGACGACCACGAATCCTTTGACAAGTGCCAGCTGGCCGATTCCGGGGTAGACGAAGTAGAGCGGTGCCAGGAGCCCCCCCGCCGCCGCCGCCAGAGCCCCGGCGGTCAGGAAGGCCAGGTGAGAGAGCCGTCGCGTATCGATCCCGACGACCCGTGCGCCGAGTGGGTTCTGGGTCAACGCGCGCCAGCCTCGACCGAGATCGGTCCGGTAAACGACCCAGAGGAGCAGGAGCACGAGGAGCATTGCGACCCCGAACGCGATCACGCGGTCTCCGGAGACCCTGATCCAACCGGCCGCGTTGAGGTTCTTCGACCAGAGCCCGTCGAGGCGGCGGAACTCGCCGCCGAAGAGCGCGACCGCACCCGCCGTGAGCAACAAGGCGAGCGCGAAGGTCGCGATCAGCGTGTATTCGCCCGGCCGGTCCACCGTCTTGTGGTGGACCGGCCGGAGAACGAGAGCGTCGATCAGGTAGCCGGTCAGGGCCCCCGCGCCGAGCGCTGCCAGGATGGCGACCGCGGTCGGCATCCCGGCTCGCGTGCCCGCGTAGTAGGCGGCGTACCCCCCGATCATGAACGCGGCTCCGTGCGCGAAGTTGACGACCCGCATGACCCCGAAGATGAGGCTGAGGCCAACAGCGAGCAGCGCGTAGATGCCGCCGATCAGGAGGCCGAGCGCCAGAGTCTGGACGAAGAGCTGCACGCGGTGGCTTCTACTGGCGCGAAGTGTAGACGAGCGTCGCCTGCTCGTCGGTCTGACCCACCTCCGTCATCTGCTTGAAGAACTCGGCGATGGCCTCCCATTGGTTGAAATGCACGGTGCCAGGCTCGTTCGCGAACGTGATCTGTCCGGTGGTGCCCTCGAAGTCGGCGCCCGGGAGGGTTTTCACGAGTTCCGCCGGGTCGGTGCTGCCCGACTGCTCGATCGCCCACTTGACGGCGTTCATGCAGTCCCACAGGAAGTAGTTGAAGATCGCCGGCTCGCCGCCGGTCGCATCGTCATGGAGTGTCCGGAACCGCTCGCCTTCGGCCGTCAGCTCGAGACCGGTGCGGTCGAAGAACGTCGGGTAGATCACGCCCACGCCGTTCTCGCCGACGGTCTCCCAGAAGTCCGGCAGAGTGGGCCAGTCCCAACCGGCGATGATTTGCGTGTCGAGCCCGACCTCCTTCGCCTGGTTGAAGACGAGGTTGGAAGCTGCGTACACAGACGCGACGATGGTCGCATCGGGCGGGTCGGACGCGAGCTTCGACAGCTCCGGAGTGAGATCAGCCGTCTGCGCCTGGAACTGAACGACGTCGATTGCCGGCTCCCCGGCCGCGGCCTCCTCGAGCGCCTTGGCGAACCCGATCCCGTAGTCCGTGTCCTCGGCGAGCACCGCAACCTTCGTGTAGCCCTGGTCGCGGAGGAAGGGCACCATCAGGGCGGAGATCAGGCTGTTGTACGGCCCGATGCGGAAGACCTGCTCGTACCCCTTCTGGGTGACCTCGTCGGCCCAGGAGTAGTTCGCGAGAATCGGCACGTTATACCGGCGGGCGACCTCCATCTCGGCCAGGGTGACGCTCGAGTGCCAGAGTCCCACGACCGCGGCTGCCTTCTTCTCTGTGATCACCCGGGTGAGCGCGGACGTGCCGACCTCAGGCTGGCCCTGGTCGTCCTCGACCGCGAGCTCGACCGGGTGCCCGTCGATGCCGCCCTGCGCGTTCACGTCGGCGACCCAGAGCTCCGCCACCTCGAGCATCGACGTGCCCGACCGAACGTCCCCGGGCTCCGACAGCGGGCCGACGAAGCCCAGCACGACCGGCTCCTTTGGCTCCTCGGTCGTGGCTGGCGGCTCCTCGGTGGTGGCTGGCGGCTCCTCGGTGGTCGCGGGCGACGCCCCCGTGGTCGCCGGCGGCACGTCGGTGGTCGTGGCGCTCTCCCCGTCGTCGCCCCCGCCGCAGGCGGAGACCGAAAGCGCCGCCGCGGCGAGCAGCGACAGTAGCAGTAGCAGAAGAGCGCGAGAGCGGCCCATTCCTACCTCCTCACTCGGGAAACGTGTTGTCGCGGTCGGCCCGCCCGGCTCGTAGGGCGCCGCGGCCAGCGCAGCGGGCGAGCCGCCCAACAGCGTCTGACCACTCTGGGCGGTGAGCTGGCCAGCCATGCGAGGCGCAAGCATACGCAGGCAATCATGACGTGTATAATACTGGTTCGTGCCTGATCCATATTGATAGGCGTATCAATAGAGCTTCGTCACCTTCGCTACTACATCGCGGTCGCCGAGGAGTTGCATTTCACCCGTGCCGCCCGGCGGTTGCATGTCGCTCAGCCCCCTCTGAGCCAGATTGTCAGACGTCTCGAGAAGGAGCTCGGAGCGCAGCTACTGCGGCGCACGAGCCGTAGGGTCGAGCTAACGGATGCCGGCCGGGTCTTTCTCGAGGAAGCGCGTCGCACCGTCGCCGCGGCGGACCGCTCGATCGAGGCGGTACAGCGGGCGGCCAGGGGTCAGACCGGCTGGCTCCGGGTTGGATTCGTCGAGTCCGCGGCCTACGAGCTGTTGCCGCAGATCCTGCCGGCGTTCACGAGCCGGTCACCCGGCGTCCAGCTCGAGCTGTCCGAGCTCACGACAGAGGTGCAGCTGAAACGGCTCGCGGCGGGCGATCTCGACGTCGGCATCGTTCGCGAGGTCCGAAGCCACGACGACCTGTCCGTGAGGCAGCTCCTCAAGGAGTCGCTCGTCGTCGCCCTGCCGCGCAGCCACTGGCTGGCTGGAGGCTGGCGGATTCGCCTCGATCAGCTTGACGGGGAGCAGTTCATCCTCTTTCCTCGTACCCAGGCGCCGCGGCTGCACGACCTCATCGCCGGCCTCTGCCGTTCGGCCGGGTTCGTGCCCCGGGCCGCCCAGGAGGCTGTCAACCTGCCGACGATCCTCGGCATGGTGGCGGCCGGGATCGGCGTGGCCGTGCTTCCCGGAGCAGTCACTGCGATCCGCTGGTCGGGTGTCGTCTACGTGCCGATCGTCGATCGAGACGCTGTCACCGACCTCGCTCTCGTGCACGCTCCTGGTGCGGAGGGCCCGGTGCTCGACGCTTTCACCGCCGTCGCGTTCAGCATCGGGGCGGGCGGGTGATTGCCGCGCTCGACAGGCCATGCCGGTCGATGCCGACATACGATGGGGCGATGGGGCCTTCTCGTCCCCGGGCGCGAGCGTCCGATCTCTCCCGTCTCCCATCGGCCACCATGGCTCCTGGGATCCGCATCCTGCCGCTCGCCGGCATCCCCGAGGTGGCGCCCGGGGACGACCTCGGCGCCCTGGTCGGGGACGCGATCGAGCGGGCGGGCGGCCTCGAGGCTGGCGACGTCGTCCTCGTCACCCAGAAGGTCGTCTCGAAGGCCGAGGGGCGGGTCGCGCGCGTCCCGGCCGGCGAGCACGTCGCGGCGATCCTGGGCGAGGCGGTCCGGGTGCGCCGTCGCCGCGGCGACTTCCTGATCGCGGAGACCCGCCACGGGTTCGTCTGCGCGAGCGCGGGCATCGACCGCTCGAACACGCCGGGCGAGGGCTGGATCGTGCTGCTGCCGGAGGATCCCGACGCCTCCGCGCGCCGGCTCCGCGACGCGCTCGCCGCCCGTTTCGGCCTGGCGCCGGCGGTGATCGTGACCGACTCGTTCGGCCGCGCCTGGCGGCAGGGCACGACGGACGTGGCGATCGGGGTCGCCGGGATGCGGCCGCTGCTCGATCTGCGCGGACAGCCGGACGGGCGCGGACGCACGCTCGAGGCGACGCTGATCGCGGTCGCGGACGAGCTCGCCGGCGCCGCCGAGCTCGTGACCGGCAAGGCGAGCGGCGTGCCGGCCGCGCTCGTGCGCGGCTACCGCGTCCCGGCCGGCGACGGCTCCGCTCGCGAGCTCGTGATGCCGCCCGAGCGAGACCTGTTCCCGTAGGCGGAACGGTTGACACGTCCCGGCGGGAGGCGGGTAGCTAGAGTCAGAAGCAGTCGATGAGCACGGCCAGCGGACACAGACCCGAGCGGACCGACCCCGGGGCGCGTCGCGTCGCGGAGCGCTACCGGCGCCTGCTCGAGGAGTCGGACGACCCGAACGAGTGGGCGTACGCGTGGCGAACGGAGCTGAACCGCGGCGGCTTCCGGGCCGTCGACTTCCTGATGGAGGAGGTCGTCGACTCGGGCAAGTGCATCGGCTGCGCCTCCTGCGTGACGATCTGCCCGGTCGACGTCTTCGACTACGTCGACGAGCGCCCGATCGACACCCGCACCGACGCGTGCGTCCTCTGCGTCCTCTGCGCCGAGGTCTGCCCCGTGCTGCGGCCCCAGGACAAGGACGTCTTCGACCTCGTCGACTACCGCGAGCCCCGCACCGACGACGGCTACGGCCCCTACAGCTACGGGTTCTACGCGCGCGCGACGCGCCCCGACATCCTCGAGCGGGGTCAGGACGGCGGCGCCGCCTCGGCGCTGCTCCTGCACGCGCTCGGGCAGGAAACGATCCGCGGCGCGATCCTCGGCGACGTCCTGCCCGACAACAACCAGATCGGCCGCCACAAGCTCGCGACCACGGAGGAGGAGGTGCTGGCCTGCTCCGCCTCGCGCTACACCTACTCCCCGAACACGCTCGCGTTCCGGGAGGCGATGCAGCGGGGCGTCAGGCCGGTAGCGGTCGTCGGCGTTCCGTGCCAGGTGGACGGCGTGCGCCTCCAGCAGAACTCGAGCATCCGCGCGGCGATGAGCGCCTGGTACCGCCAGAACGTCGCGCTCACGATCGGTCTCTTCTGCTCGGAGAGCTTCACCCACGAGAGCCTCGTCAGACTCGCCGGGCTGCTCGAGGTTCCGGTCGAGCGGATCGAGAACATCAACATCAAGGGCAAGGTGGTCGTGCGCCTCGACGACGGCAGCGTCGTCAACGCGTCGCTGAAGCGCTACCGGGAGTGGGCGCGCCCCGCCTGCCTCTACTGCCTCGACTACTCGGCCGAGCACGCGGATCTCGGCATGGGCGGGATCGGCCTCGACGGCTGGACGTACACGCTCGTGCGCACCGAGACCGGCCACCGCTTCCTGCAGGCGGCGATCGACGACGGCTGGATCGAGACGATCCCGCTCTCGGAGGGCCCGCGCGGCGAGGAGCTGATGCGCAAGCTCTCCGCCGAGAAGAAACGAAACCGGCCGCATCCGGCGCGGATGCCGACGCTCGCGGAGCGGGAGGCGCTCGGCTACCTCGACCCGAAGACGTTCTACACGAAGGGGCCGGGCGCTCCGCCCGACCCGGACGCGGGCGGGGAGAGCGGGGAGTGACGCCGCGCCCGCGCGACGATCTCGGCGTGATGGTCGCCGGCCAGGGCGGCGACGGCTCGCTCACCCTCGCGAGCCTGCTCGGGGACGTGATGGGCTCCCGCGGCTACGAGCTCTACCAGGCCCGCAACGTCGCCTCCCGCGTCAAGGGCGGCCACGCGGCCGCGTACCTGCGCGCGTCGCTCGCGCGCCGCGGCGGTCTCGGCGACCGCTTCGACCTCCTGATCGCGTTCGACGCGGAGGCGATCGCCCAGGGCGGGCGCTGGCTCGCGGACGACGGCTACGTGGTCTATGACGCCTCCGAGGGCCCGGTCGACCGTGACGGTTTGCCTGCGGGCGCGACCGTGCTCGAGGTGCCGTTCGGGCGGCTCGCCGTGCGCGACCTGCGCCGCGACCTCTTCAAGAACAGCCTCGCCTTCGGGGTTGCCGCGCGGCTCTTCAGCGTCGCCGACGCGGATGCGGAGGCGGCGCTGCGCCACAGCCTGCGCCGCCTCGCCGGGCCGCTCGTCGACGCGAACGTGCGCGCGCTCGAGCGTGGCTTCGAGTACGCGGACGGCCACGGCCTCGCGGCCGGCGCCGGGCCCTGGGCGCTCGCGAGCGCGGAGGCCGGCGAGCGCGTCCTCATCTCCGGCAACGAGGCGGTCGCGCTCGGCTTTCTCGCCGCCGGGGGGCGCTTCTTCGCCGGCTACCCGATCACGCCCGCCTCGGAGATCCTCGAGTGGCTCACGGCGCGGCTGCCCGCGTTCGGCGGCGTCGCCGTGCAGGCCGAGGACGAGCTGGCCGCGATCAACATGGCGCTCGGCGCGGCGATGACGGGCGCGAGGGCGATGACCGCCTCCTCGGGTCCGGGGATCGCGCTGATGCAGGAGACGGTCAGCCACCTCGGCTCGGCTGAGGTCGGCGTCGTCGTCGTCGACTGCCAGCGCTCCGGCCCCTCGACCGGGATGCCGACGAAGCCGGAGCAGTCTGATGTCGGCATGCTCGTCTTCGGCTCGAGCGGCGACTTTCCCCGCGTCGTCCTCGCCCCCGGCGACCCGGCGGACGCGTTCGAGCTGGGCGCGCTCGCAACCGACCTCGCCGAGCGCTTCCAGGGCCCCGTCTACATCGCGCTCGACCAGATGGTCTCCCAGGACCTCGCGACCGTCGGGCGCTTCGACCCCGGCTCGGTCGCGATCGACCGCAGCGGGCTGCTGGGCGAGGCGGAGACCGCGTCGCTCGGCGAGTACCGCCGCTACCTGATCGAGGACGGCGGCATCTCCCGCTTCGCCCCCGTCGGCACCCCCGGTGGCCAGAGCCTCGTGACCGGCAACGAGCGCGACGAGTGGGGGCGCGTCTCGACGCAGCCCGCCAACCGCGTGCGCATGGTCGACAAGCGGGCGCGCAAGCTCGAGACGATCCGGCCCGACCTGCCCCGCGGGCGGGCTGCCGGCGACCCCGGCGCGGACGTCGCGCTGGTCGGCTTCGGCATGCAGACCGGCGTCACCCTCGAGGCGGCGGAGCGGCTCGCGGCGGCCGGACGGCCGGTCCGGGTGCTCCAGCCGCGTACGCTCTGGCCGGTGCTGGAGGACGTGCGCGAGCTCGTCGCCTCCTGCCGGCGCGTCTACGTCGTCGAGCACAACGCGTCCGCCCAGTACGCGCAGGTCCTCGCCGCCGCCGGCCTGCCCGGCGGGCGGATCGAGAGCGTGCTGCGCTACGACGGGCTCCCGTTCCGGCCCGGCGAGCTGGCGGCGCTCCTGCTCGAGCGGGAGGCAGCGTGAAGACGGCGCCGCGTACCTACGAGCCGACGGTGCCGATCTGGTGCGCCGGCTGCGGCCACTTCGGCGTCCTCTCGGCGCTCCAGCAGGCGCTGCGCGATCTCGGCATCCCCCAGCACGAGGTGCTCGTGCTGGCGGGGATCGGCTGCTCGGGCACGATCCAGAACTACGTCGGCGCCTACGGCTACCACGCCCTGCACGGACGCGTGCTGCCGGCGGCGGCCGGAGTCGCGCTCGCGAATCCGCGGCTGACCGTGATCGGGGCCGGCGGGGACGGGGACGGCTACGCGATCGGGATGGGGCACCTCGTTCACGCGTTCCGGCGCAACGTCCCGTTCACGTACCTGCTCATGAACAACGAGACGTACGGGCTGACGAAGGGGCAGCGCTCGCCCGGCCGCCGCGCCGACGGGACGAGTGTTCGCGACGGCTCCGTGGACGGGCCCCTGCTCGGCCTCTCGATTCCCGCGACCACGTTCGTCGCGCGCGGCTACAGCGGCTGGTTCGACCAGCTCGCGCGGCTGACCGCGGCGGCGCTCGAGCACGCGCGCGGCGGGCACGGGTTCGCGTTCCTCGAGGTGATCTCCCCCTGCGTCACCTACCAGGACACGTACCCCGAGTGGGAGGCGGTCCTGCACGACGTCGAGCGGGAGCCCGGCTACGACCCGACCGACCGTGGCGCCGCGCTCGCGCGCGCCGCCGCGCTCGTCGCCGAAGGCCGCCTGCCGGCCGGGCTGATCTTCCGCGCGGCCTCCGCCGGGCCGCCGCCGGACGAGCCGGTGCCGGCGCACGCGCCGATCGAGGGCGAGGATCTCGCCGCCCGCTACCGGGCGCTGCTCGACCGCTACGCGGTCGGCGCCCGGCCGGAGCCGGCGCACCCGCGAGCGGCGCCGGTCGAGTAGCCGCGGCCGGGCGAGCGGTCGTCCTCGTCTAACCTGTGGGGAAGCGATGAGCATGCCCGTGGACCGCTACCGCCCCTACGCGTTCGGCGTCGAGCTGCCGGACCGAACGTGGCCGGAGCGGACGCTTCAGGCGGCGCCGATCTGGTGCTCGGTCGACCTGCGCGACGGCAACCAGGCGCTGATCGACCCGATGGACGTCGCCCGCAAGAAGGCGATGTGGGACCTCCTCGTCGAGCTCGGCTTCAAGGAGATCGAGGTCGGCTTCCCATCGGCGTCACAGCCCGACTATGACTTCGTCCGGCTGCTCGTCGAGCGCGACCTCGTGCCCGACGACGTCTGGATCCAGGTGCTCGTCCAGTGCCGCGAGGAGCTGATCGAGCGCACGATCGAGAGCCTGCGCGGGGCGAAGCGGGCGATCATCCACCTCTACAACTCGACCTCCGAGCTGCAGCGGCGGGTCGTCTTCCGCGAGGACCGGGCGGGGATCACGGGGATCGCCGTCGACGGCGCCCGCCGGTGCCTCGAGGCGCTCGAGCGGCTGCCGGAGACCGAGCTTCGGTTCGAGTACTCCCCCGAGTCGTTCGTCGGCACGGAGATGGACTTCGCGCTCGAGATCTGCGAGCGCGTCCTCGACGTCTGGCAGCCGCGCCCGGACTGGAAGGCGATCCTGAACCTGCCCGCACCCGTCGAGATGGCGACCCCGAACGTGCACGCCGACCAGTTCGAGTGGTTCGGGCGCAACGTCAGCCGCCGCGACTCGGTCATCCTCTCGATCCACCCGCACAACGACCGCGGCTGCGCCGTCGCCGCGGCCGAGCTGGCGCTGCTCGCCGGCGGCGAGCGGGTCGAGGGCGCGCTCTTCGGCAACGGCGAGCGCACCGGCAACGTCGACATCGTCACGCTCGCCCTCAACCTCTTCAGCCACGGCGTCGACCCGGGGCTCGACCTCTCCGACATCGACCGTGTCCGCCGCATCGTCGAGTACGCGAACCAGCTCCCGGTCCACCACCGCCACCCCTACGTCGGCGAGCTCGTCTACACGGCATTCTCGGGCTCCCACCAGGACGCGATCAAGAAGGGGATGGAGGCGCTCGAGGCCTCCGGCGGCCGCGTCTGGGAGGTGCCGTACCTGCCGATCGACCCGAAGGACGTCGGGCGCACGTACGAGGCGATCATCCGCGTCAACAGCCAGTCCGGGAAGGGCGGCGTCGCCTACGTGATGAAGGCCGAGCGCGGGCTCGACCTGCCGCGCCGCACCCAGATCGAGTTCTCGAAGGTGATCCAGCGCGTCGCCGAGACGGAGGGCGGGGAGGTCACGCCCGAGCAGATCTGGGCCTGCTTCGCCGAGGAGTACCTGCGCCCGGGGCCGCTCGAGATCCTCGGCCACCGCTCGGTCGAGGAGGGCGAGGACGCCGGGGAGACGCTCGAGGCGACGATCCGCCTGAACGGCGTCCGGCGGGTCGTGGCCGGCGCCGGCAACGGCCCGATCGCGGCGTTCGTGGCCGCGCTCGGCCAGGTCGGGATCGACCTGCGCGTGCTCGACTACCACGAGCACGCGGTCACCGCGGGCGCCGACGCGAGCGCCGCCTGCTACATCGAGGCCGCGGTCGGCGACCGCGTGCTCTGGGGCGTCGGGATCCACCCGAGCATCGTCAGCGCCTCCCTGCGTGCGGTCACGAGCGCGGTCAACCGGGGGATCGCAGCCGGCCTCGTCGAGCTCGACCCGGAGTTCGCGCTCACCCGCTCGGCCGACGCCTGAGCCTATCCGGCCACGTCGCGCGCTCCGACGAGCCGGATCAGGTGACGGCGCATGCGCACCCGCGCGAGCCGGGGGTTGCGCTCCCGGAGTGCCGCGGCGATCGGACGCAAGTCGGTCGCCGAGTCCCGCAGCTCCTTTTCCCGGCCGCGGACGAGCGAGCGCTGGATCCCCAGGACGAGCGCGAGCCGCACGCGGTTTCTAGTCGCCGAGCCGAGCTCCTGCAGGACCGCCGTGTAGGCGGAGAGGAAGTCGCCCTGGCTCGCATCGCCGGCGGCTCCGACCGCGGCGTCGACGACGGCTCCGATCGCCTCCAGCTCCTCGTCGCTCGCTCGGACCGCCGCCCAGTAGGCGGTTTCGCTCAGGAGCGCGATCCCGTACTCGGCGAGCTCGTGGGCGGTGGCGCCGCGGAGGCGCAAGAGCGCCTCGAACGAGGCGGCGAGCTGGCTCTCCGTCGGCTCGGTGACGAAGATGCCCCCGGCCGAGCCGGGGCGGATCTCGACCGCGCCGAGCGCCTCGAGCACGCGCAGCGCCTCGCGCAGGGTCGAGCGGCTGACTCCGAAGACGGAGCACAGCTCGCGCTCGGCCGGCAGCCGGTCGCCCCGCTGCAGGCTGCCCTGGAAGATCGCCTCGCGCACCTGGACGACGACGTCGTCGAGCGCTCTGTGGCGACGCGCGGCGCTGAAGACCCCCGACGGAACCGAGCCCTGCATTGGTCTGACCACTCTAGCCGCGAGCGGTCGGCACGGCCTACGGGGACGCCGCCAGCTCCTCCACGGGGACGTAGTCGAGCTCGTAGCCGAAGTAGCGCGGGCCGGCCAGGGCGAGCCCCTCGGGCGAGCGCCAGCGCGGGTCGCAGGGTGAGGCGCCGACGGTGACCCGGAAGCCGTAGCGCAGCTCCTCCGTCGTGATCGCCTCGCCCGTCTCCGAGTCGAGCGTGAAGATCAGATCCGGTACGGACGCGACCACGGTCCCGTCGTGCCGCGCCACGAGGTGCTCGTTCTGGAAGGCGATCGTGAGGGTCGAGCCGGCGTCGCCGTCAACGCCCTCGACGCGGGCCTCGCCGCGCGTCCAGCCGCCGACCGTGCGGCGGTCGACATCGACGATCTTGCCCCGGAACAGCCGCACGCCGCCGAGGCGCTCGAGCGCGGCGGCGATCGGGTCACGGTGATCCGCCCTGGCCTCCCGGACGAGCCGTCCGAGCTCCTGGGCGAGTCCGAGCGTGCCGCCGACCGCCGATCGCTTGAGCTCGCTGCCGCTCTGGGCGTAGAGGGCGCCGACGCCCATGCATCCCATCTCGACGCACGCGGCCCTGGTCAGCCGCTCGGTCCAGTGGTTGTCGCGTCCCCGCACGATCGTCGTGTTGCCCTTCTCGTCGGCAAGCGCGAGCGGCCCGGCCGAGATGCCGTACAGCGTGGGCAGGCACATCTGGATCTCCGGGAACGCTCGGCCGATGAAATCGGCGTCGACGATCGGTAGCCCGAGTCGAGCCGCGACCGCGAACGGCACGACGGAGTTGAGCCCGCCCGCCTCGGCGGAGACGGTGTGGGTGATCGTCCGGCCGAGGTACTCCTGGAGCGCCTCGAACGCCCGCAGCGCCTCCGACCCGGAGAAGAGCTTCTCGACGATGATCGTCGGCGACCCGATCCCGGCGGCCGGCACGACGAGCGCTTCGTCGGGGACCTCGTCGAGCTCGACCACGGTCACCGGGCCACGCGCGCGGATCTCCTCGCGCGCGAAGAGCACGCCGACCGTGGGGCTCCCGCCCCCGCCGGTGCCGAGGATCGCCGCGCCGAGGGCGAGATCCTCGAGGTCGTCCTCGCCCAGGAGTCTCATCGGCTGCCCGCCGCGGCGCCGAGACGCTCCTCGATCGGAACGTAGTCGACGTCGTAGCCGAAGTAGCGCGGCCCCACGACCGCCAGCCCGGACGGGCTACGCCAGCGCGGATCGCACGGGGCCGCGACGACGTCGACCCGGAAGCCGTAGCGCAGCTCCTCGGTCGTGATCGGCTGCCCGCTGTCGGAGTCGAGCATGACGATCAGGTCGGGGACGGTCGCGAGCACCGCTCCGTCCCGGATCGCGACGAGGTGCTCGTTCTGCGCGGAGACCGTGAGCTCCGAGCCGGTGTCGTCGTCCGCGCCCTCGATCCGAGCCTCGGCGCGCGCGAAGCCCCCCTCCGTGCGGCGAGCGACGTCCGTGATCTTGCCTGTGAAGATCCGGTAGGCGGCCAGTCGCTCGACGATCGCCGCGACGGGATCGCCGTGAGCGGCCCGGGTCTCGCGCACGAGGCGACCGAGCTCCTCGCAGAGCCCGAGCGTACCCCAGACGGTCGCCTCCCGGAGCTGGCGCCCGGTCAGCGGGTAGAGGCTGACCATGGCGGCGCAGCCCATGTCGATCGTCACCGAGCGGGCGAAGCGCTCGGTCCAGTGGTTGTCGACCGTCTCGAGGGTAACGGTGTTGCCCTTCTCGTCCGCGAGCACGAACGGGCTCGCGGGGATCCCGTACAGGGTGGGGATCACCATCTGGATCTCGGGAAACGCGCGTCCCATCAGGTCGGCGTCGACCAGCGGCAGGCCCGTGCGGGCCGCGACGACGAACGGGATCAGCGAGTTGATGCCGCCCGCCTCGGCCGAGGTGGTGTGGGTGACGGGGCGCCCGAGGACGTCCTGCAACGCCTCGAAGGCGTGCACGATCTCGGTGCCGCGGGGCAGCTTCTCGACGAGGATCGTGGGCGCGCCCATCATCGCGGCGGGCGCGACGAGCGCGTCGTCGGCGATCTCGTCGACGGAGACGACCGTGACCGGCCCGAACTCGCGAATCGCCTGCTGGGCGAGCAGCAGGCCGACGTACGGGTTCCCGCCGCCGCCGGTGCCGAGGATCGCGGCGCCGAGAGCGAGATCCTCGAGCTGGCCCTCAGCGACCAGCCGCAACTCGCTCGCCCCCGAGCTCGAGCTCGCCCACCGCCTTGACCTTGACGCGCACCGCGTTCCCGGGTAGGTACGCGAGCCCGACCTCCTCGATGTCCATGACGCGAACCGAGTCGGCGGTCGCGCCGGCCTGCACCGCCTTCTCGATCGCCTCGTCCTTGGCGTCGGCGAGCGCCTCGTCGCGCGAGAGCCGGTCGAGCGAGTAGACGCGCTCGACCTCGCCGCCGACCTGCGCGATCGCGGCTCCGATCGCGTTCGCGGCCGCGAAATGCTCCGGCCGGACGACCCGCGAGGCCCCGGGCAGCTCGTCGCGCAGGAGGATGCTGCCGCCGCCGACCACGACCAGGGGGATCTCGCCGGCGCTCGTCTTCATCCGGTCGACCGCCTCGGCGATCGTACGCTCGATCAGCGCCAGGCTCTCCCGGACGAGCTCGGGGTCGAGGTGCGCCACGCGGTCGCGGTCCCCGATGTCCGCGAGCCCACCGGCGACGGCGAGGTCGGTCGCGGTCAGCGTGGCGCCGCCGAAGACGAGCGCCTGGCTCGTCAGCTCGTAGCCGACGCTGTCCGGTCCGACGGCGAGGGCGCCGAGCGTGCGCACCAGGCTGCCGCCGCCGAGCCCGATCGAGAGCACGTCCGGCATGCGGAAGTTCGTCCGCACGCCCCCGATCTCGACGGCGACCGCCGCCTCGCGCGGAAACCCCTGCTGGAGCACGCCGATGTCCGAGGTCGTGCCGCCGATGTCCACGACGGCGCAGTCTTTCTCGCCCGAGAGGAGCGCTGCTCCGCGCATCGAGTTCGTCGGGCCGGAAGCGAACGTCGCCACCGGGTAGCGCTCCGCGTAGTCGACCCCCATCAGGGTGCCGTCGTTCTGGCTCAGGTAGACCGGGGCCCCGATCCCAGACTCGGCGAGCGCCTGGCGGAAGCCCGCCGTGGTCTGGGTCGCGAGCTCGCGCAGGCAGGCGTTCATGATCGTCGCGTTCTCCCGCTCGAGCAGCCCGATCCGGCCGATCTCGTGCGAGAGGCTGACGGAGACGCCGGGCAGCTCCTCCTCGAGGATCCGTGCGGCCTCGAGCTCGAGCTCGGCGTTCACCGGCGAGAAGACGGACGAGACGGCGACCGAGCGGATTCCCCGGGCCCCGATCTCGGCGGCTGCCCGCCTGATCTCGCCGGGGTCGAACGGCGAGATCTCGCGGCCGTCGAACTCGTGGCCGCCGTGACACAGGTAGACGTGCCCTCCGAGCGTCGTGCGCAGCCGCTCGGGCCAGCCCACCATCGGCGGCAGGCTCTCGGTCGCCGGCAGGCCGAGCCGGATCGCAGCGGTCTCGGAGAGGCGCTTGCCCTCGACGATGGCGTTCGTGAAGTGCGTCGTGCCGATCATCACCGCCCGGACCTGGTCCGGACTCGTGGCCCGACCGGCCAGGAGGGCTCCGAGAGCGGTCAGGATGCCGGACGTCACGTCCGGCGTCGTGGCCGTCTTGACCTCCGCCAGCACGTCCAGCCCGTCCATCAGGACGGCGTCCGTGTTGGTTCCGCCTACGTCGATTCCGATCCGCATGGGCACTCCTGACGGAGGGGGTGGGAGGGACGCGGCTGCCAGCCGGTTCGGCCGAACCTACACGGGGACGGCGCCGCGCGCCCAGAATGGTCAGACCACTTTAAATAAACGGACCA
>JADLFG010000040.1 GCA_020845695.1 Thermoleophilia bacterium
AAGGCGCGGAGCGGATTCGAACCGCTGTACGAGGCTTTGCAGGCCTCTGCCTAACCACTCGGCCACCGCGCCGCACCCGCATTCTACGGCCGGCCCGGGCGCAGGACTCGCGGTGGCCGCGAAGAACACATCCGAGCCGGCCGGCGTCTCAACGCAGTCCCGGGGTTGACGGCAACCGTCGGCCGGCACCTCTTCTCCCCACGATACGCGATCCCGGCGGTCGGCGCCCGGGTCGGGGCGCCGCGCGTACGACGCCGCTATACTCGGAGGCTCCGGGCGGATGTAGCTCAGTTGGCTAGAGCGTCTGCTTGCCATGCAGAAGGTCGTGGGTTCGAGTCCCATCATCCGCTCCTCGAAAGCCCCGCCGAGGCGGGGCTTTCTCGTCTCGCGGGTCGCGGCGGCGAGGCGGCGAGGAGGCGGCCGCGTGTAGTCTCGCCGGGCATGGACTTCGGCACCGTGATCGAGCCGTTCCGGATCCACTCGGTCGAGCCGCTGCGGCTCACGACCGTCGAGGAGCGGCGGGAGGCGATCCGGGCGGCCGGCTACAACCTCTTCAACCTCCACGCGGCCGACGTCCTGATCGACTTCCTGACCGACTCGGGCACCGGCGCGATGTCGCGCGACCAGTGGGCGGGGATCCAGCGGGGCGACGAGAGCTACGCCGGCTCGCCGTCCTGGTTCACGTTCCTCGAGGCGGTCCAGGAGCTGTTCCCGTTCCGCCACGTGATCCCGACCCACCAGGGGCGGGCGGCCGAGAAGATCCTCTTCTCCGTGATCTCGGGACCGGGCAAGGCGATCCCGAACAACACCCATTTCGACACGACGCGGGCGAACGTCGAGTTCACCGGCGCCGAGGCCGTCGACCTGGTCGTGCCCGAGGGCCGCGAGCCCGCCGCGCTCCACCCGTTCAAGGGCAACATGGATCTCGAGGCGCTCGACGCGTTCCTCGCGGCGAGGGAGCCCGGCTCCGTGCCGGCCGTGTTCGTCACGGTCACGAACAACTCGGGCGGCGGCCAGCCCGTCTCGCTCGAGAACCTGCGCGGCGTGCGCGCGCTCTGCGACCGCCACGGCGTCCCGCTCTACCTCGACGCCTGCCGCTTCGCCGAGAACGCGTGGTTCATCCGCGAGCGCGAGCCGGGCCAGGCGGGGCGCGCGGTCGCCGACATCGTGCGCGAGCAGGCGTCGCTCGCCGACGGGATGACGATGAGCGCGAAGAAGGACCCGCTCGCGAACATCGGCGGCTGGCTCGCCCTGAACGACGACGAGCTGGCGGAGCGCTGCCGCAACGTGCTGATCCTGACCGAGGGCTTCCCGACCTACGGGGGCCTGGCTGGACGCGATCTCGAGGCGATCGCCCAGGGGCTGCGCGAGGCCGTCGACCACGACTACCTGCGCTACCGCGTCCGCTCGACCGCCTACCTCGGCGAGGGGCTCGCCCGCGCCGGCCTGCCGATGGTGCAGCCGTTCGGCGGGCACGCCGTCTACATCGACGCCCGGGCGCTGCTGCCGCAGATCCCGCCGCTTCAGTACCCGGGCCAGGCGCTCGCCGTCGCCCTCTACGAGGCCGGCGGTATCCGCGGCTGCGAGATCGGCACGGTCATGTTCGGCCGCCGCCCCGACGGGAGCGAGGGGCCGGCCGCGCTCGATCTCGTCCGGCTCGCCGTGCCGCGGCGCACCTACACGCAGAGCCACGTCGACTACGTGATCGAGGTCTGCGGCGCCGTCGCCGCCCGGGCCGGGGAGCTGCGCGGCTACCGCATCGCCTCGCAGCCCCCCGCCCTGCGCCACTTCACGGCGCGCTTCGAGCCCCTGGACTGACGCTCAGCTCGCTCCGTGCTTGCGCTGCCAGCCGCGCCAGGTGAGCGCCCAGCGCTCCGGGTCGTTGTGCGGCTCCGGATCCATGTGGTGGACCGTGCTGCGGTGCGGCGAGCTGCGCACGAGCTCGGGATCCTCGCGCGCCTCCGTCGCGACCTGCGCCAGGATGGCGGCGTACGTGTCGAGGTCGGCGCGCGAGACCGACTCGGCCGGCTCGAGCGTCATCGGCTCCGCCACCAGCCAGGGCTCGTGGCTCGGGAAGTACTGGCTGACGCCGAAGTCGACCGTGCGCCGGGCGACGTCGATCGTCGTCACGCCCGTCGCCTCCTGGAGCCGCTCGAGGCTGTAGCGGATCTGCTCGAGCCGCCGGTCGGCGTTGCCCTCCGCGAACGAGATCTCGATTCCGGGGATCTCCGCGACCTTCTTCGCCAGGTAGTTGTTGTTGAGCACTGCCACCTCGGCGACCTCGCGCAGGCCCGCCGCGCCGAGCGCGAGCACCCACGCGTACGAGCGCACGACGGTCGCGGGGACGCCGTGGAACGCCCGCAGCTTCCCGACCGAGTCGGGCCGGTCGTAGTCGAGGTAAAACCGCCCGCTCGCCTCGTCCCGCTCGACCGTCGGTGCCGGCAGGAAGCCCGCGAGCTCCCCGGTCACGCCCGAGGCGCCGACGGGCATCCCCATCGAGCAGTGCGGCGACGAGAACGTCTTGTGCAGGTTGAACTGGCAGAGGTCGAAGCCGGCGTCGCGGGCGCGGGTGATCCCGAACAGCCCGTTCGCGTTCGCCTGGTCGTAGTGGCAGAGGCCGCCGGCGGCATGGACGACCTCGACGATCTCGTCGATGTGCGGGTTGAAGAGACCCGTGTCCTCCGGGTTCGTGATCATCAGGCCGGCCGTCCGCTCCGAGACCGCCGCCTTGATCGCGTCGACGTCCGGGTAGCCGCGGTCGCCCGCGTACACCGTCACGACCCTGAAGCCGGCGGTCGCCGGGCCCGCCCCGTCGCAGGGGTGCGAGAAGATCGTGGTCACGATCTCGTCGCGCTGCGGCTCGCCGCGGGCGGCGTGGTAGGCCCGCATCATCAGGGCGTTCGCGTACACGGCCTGCGAGCCCCCGCCCGGCTGGAACGTGAACCGCTCCATCCCGGAGATCTCGCAAAGCGCCCGCTCGAACCGCCACATCGCCTCGAGGATCCCCTGCACCGTCTCGTCGGCCTGGAGCGGGTGCAGATCGGCGACCTTGTGGGAGCGGATCAGCTCCTCGTTCACCTTCGGCGAGTACTTCATCGTGCAGGTGCCGAGGCCGAGGTGGATGTTGACGTCGTTGCCGAGCGTCTCCTGCGAGAGGCGCAGGTAGTGACGCAGGACCTGGGGCTGGGAGAGCTCGGGCAGCGCCGGCGGCTCGGAGCGCCGCAGCTCGTCGGGCACGCCAAGCCCGGCGCCCGCGGCGGCGGCCACCTCCGGCTCGACGGCCGGCGGCAGGAGGCCGCGCTCGCCCGGGCTCGTCTGCTCGTGGAGGATCGGCTCGTTCCAGCTCGCCTGGTGGAAGGGCCTGAGCACGGTCATGCGATCACCTCCGCGAGCGCCCCGACCAGCCGGTCGATGTCCGCCTTCGTGTGGATCTCGGTCACGCAGCAGAGCGCGCTCTGACCGAGCTGCGGGTAGGCGCCGGAGAGATCGACGCCGCCGTGAATGCCGCGATCGAGCAGGGCCCGGTTGACCTCGTCGACCGTCTTGCCCGTCCCGTCGAAGCGGACGACGAGCTCCTTGAAGAACGGGGCCGACAGCGCCGGCGCCTCGACGCCCGGCAGCTCGCCGAGGCGGGCGGCCGCGTAGCGGGCGCGCTGCACGATCCCCTCGCCGAGCTCGGCGAGGCCGGTCGGGCCGAGCAGGGCCAGGTAGACGCCGGCCACGATCAGCCACAGGTTCTGGGTCGTGCCGGCGTACTCGCTCGAGTCGCCTCGGGTGACGTAGGACATCCGCTCCCACACGACCTCACCGAAGCCCCACTCGCCCCGGCTCGTCTTCGCGAGCCCGATCAGGAAGGTCGGGCACTCGGCGACGAAGCGCTCCTCGTCCGGAAAGGCGACGAAGCCGGCGAGGCCGCCGCCGAAGCCCATGTGGATCCCGAGCGGCTGCAGCTCGCCGCAGACGAGGTCAGCGCCGTAGCGGGGCGGCGCCTCGAGCACGCCGAGCGTGATCGGGTCGACGCCGGCAACCAGGAGCGCTCCCGCGTCGTGCGCGAGCCGGCCGATCTCGGCCGAGCGCGTCTCGATCGTGCCGAGGAAGCCCGGGTTCTCGATGTAGACCGCCGCCGTGTCGCCGTCCAGGCTGTCGCGCAGGGCGTCGAGGTCGAGGAGGCCCGTGGCGGCCTCGAACGGCACCTCGACGAGATCGAGCGCGGCGCCGCAGTAGCCGCGGATGACCGCGCGCCGCTCGGGCGCGGCCGACTCGGGCACGAGCACCTTGCCGCGGCCGGTCAGGCGGCCGGCCATCGAGAGCGCGGTGGCGGCGGCGGTGCCCCAGTCGTAGGTGGGCTGGCTGACCGCGTCGAGCTCGACCAGGTCGCCGAGCATGCTCGCGCCCTCGAACAGGGCCTGCATCTTGCCGTGGTCTGAGTAGGTCTCCCCGTAGTAGGCGGTGAGGAACTCGCCGCGGCCCGCGACCTCGTCGCAGACGGCGGGGACGTAGTGGGGCCAGCAGCCGCCGCCGAGGAAGCTCAGCGTCTCCTTGCAGCTTCGGTTCTCGCCGAGCAGCCCGTCGAGGTGGCGGCGCAGCTCGGCCTCGGAGGCGAGCGGCGGGGGCAGGTCGAGCGGCCGCTCGAGGCGCAACCGCGGCGGGATCGCGCCGTACAGCTCCTCGATGCTGGCGGCACCGATCTCGTGCAGCATCTCCTCCTTGATCCGCGGCACCGAGTTCGGGATGTACGGATGGGCCGTGTCGGGCATGGGCGCACGCTCCTCACGTCGAGACGGGACACCCCGACCATATCCCGCTAGCAGGCGACGCGGTAGACGACCTCGCGTCCCGGGCCCGTGATCACCCGCCGGAAGCCCGACAGCCCCGCGTCGAGAGCGGGGTCTCCGGTGTCGACGAGCAGCGGTCGGCCGGAGAGCCCGGCCAGCTTCGCCTCGGTCGCGACGACGACCACGTTCCCGGGCCCGCAGCTGCGCAGCACGCGCGCGGAGAGCTGCTGGTTGCCGCGGCCGAAGACGAAGCCCTGGCCGCCGACCGGGGTCACGACCACCTTCGTGTCCGGATCCGCCAGCTCGAGCAGCGCCCGCTCGTCGGCGTCCGCCGCGACGAGCCGGCCCGCCCGGATCGCGTCGACCCCGAGCAGCGCCTTCTCGAGCCCGAGCGCCGCGAGGATCGCCCGCGTGGTCGTCCCCGGCCCGACGAGAACGAGGCCGTCGCCCAGCACCGCCTCGGCCACGTACCGGCCGAGCGCCGCCTGCGCCGCCCGCTCGGAGGGGGCGCTGCGGGCCTTGCCCCCCTGCACGCGCGAGGCGCTGGCCGGGACGCGGAGGTAGCCGTGCAGCCGCGCGGAGACGACGCCCTCGCGCAGCGCCGACTCGTCGACGTCCATCACCTCGCCCTCCTCGACCTCGCCGCCGCCGCGCAGGAACCGCAGCGCGAGCTCGCCGGCGCTGCGGGGGTTGACGGCGAAGACGGCGGAGTGCATCTTCACGCCGGCCGGGATCCCGAGCGCGGGGACGCGGTCACCGACCGCCTCGAGCACGTCGACCGCGGTACCGTCGCCGCCCGCGAAGAGGAGCAGCTCGACGCCCGCGGCCGCCATGGCGGCGGCCGCGGCACGCGTGTCCGCAGCCGTGGTCGCGGCACCGATCTCGCCGACGACGACCGGCTGGAAGCCGCGCGCGCGCGCCTCCCGCTCGCCCATCTCCCCGGGCGCGACCAGGAGCTCGAGCTCACCGCCCGCGGCGAGCAGCTCGAGCGCCTGCTCCGCCCGGGCCGGCGAGACCTCCTCCGCCCCGCGCTCGCGGGCGAGCGCGACAAGCTCGGGATCGTCGCTTCCCTTCAGCGCCGCCCGGCCGCCCAGGCCGGCGACCGGGTTGACGACGAGCCCGACCCGGCGTGCGGCCGCGCGCGGTTGCTCAGCCCGGGGCATCGAGCGCCTCGTTGACGAGCCTGTCGGCGAGGACGTTGCGCTCGCGGCGGACGGCCGTGTAGCGGACCGTGCCGAGCCGCCGCGCGAGCCGGGCGGCCTCGAGCGACAGCTCGCGCAGGGCCGCGTTCTTGACCCGGTACTCGCCGGTCATCTGCTTCACCACCAGCTCGGAGTCGGAGACGACCTCGAGCTCGGTGACGCCGAGCTCGGCCGCCGCCGCCAGCCCGGCGAGCAGTGCACGGTACTCGGCGACGTTGTTCGTCGCGACCCCGATCGCCTCCCCGCGGGCGTCGAGCACCGTCCCGTCCTCAGCCTCGAGCACGTAGCCGAGCGCCGCCGGCCCCGGATTGCCGCGCGCGCCGCCGTCCGTGAAGAGCCGCGCCTTCACGGCCGGCGGGATCGGCCCGGCCGGCTCACGGGACGAGCCGCTCATGGACGTCGAAAACCGGCTCCTCGTACGGGTGGGCAGCGCGCAGGGCGGCGACGACCTCGTCGTGGCGCTCGCTGGGATAGACCGTCTCGAGACGCAGCTCGGGCACCCGCTCCTCGATCCCGACCCGCCCGATCGCCGGACGTGCAGCCGCCCCGGGGAGGAACGTGCCGGTCCCCGCCACGAAGAAGGAGCAGCGCTCGTAGTTGCCGACCCTGCCCGCCCCGGCCGCGAACAGGGCGTCCCGGACGGCGTCGAGCGCGTCAGGCGGCACGAACACGACGAGCCTGCGGTCGGCCACCGCTACTGGTTGTCGATCTGGGCTCGCTGGAGGCGCCCGGAGTAGTCGACGTAGACGGCCTTCCACTCGCTGAAGAAGTCGAGCGCCGCCTGCCCCGCCTCGCGGTGGCCGTTGCCGGTCGCCTTCGTCCCGCCGAACGGCAGGTGCACCTCGGCGCCCGTCGTGCCGGCGTTCACGTACGTCAGCCCCGCCTCGAGGTCGCGGATCGCGCGGAAGGCGCGGTCGATGTCGCCGGTGAAGATCGACGAGGAGAGGCCGTACTCGACGCCGTTCGCGATCCTGATCGCGTCGTCGAGGTCGCGGGCACGGATGAGCGCGGTCGTCGGCCCGAAGATCTCCTCCCGGGCGACTCGCATGGCCGGGTCGACGTCGCCGAACACGGTCGGGCGGTAGAAGCAGCCGCGGGCGAGCTCGCCCTCGGTCGCGAGCTCGCCGCCCGTGAGGAGGCGCGCGCCCTCGTCGACGCCGACGCGGGTGTAGGCGTGGATCTGCTCGAGCGCGGCGCGGTTGATCACGGGCCCCACGTCGGTTGCCGGGTCGAGGCCGTCGCCGAGCCGCAGCCGCTCGACGCGCTCGACGAGGCGCGAGGCGAGCTCGTCGTAGACGCGCTCGTGCACGATCACCCGGCTCGCGGCGGTGCAGCGCTGCCCGGAGGTGCCGAAGGCCGACCAGACGATCCCCTCGAGCGCGAGCTCGAGGTCGGCGTCGTCCATGACCACGATCGCGTTCTTGCCGCCGAGCTCGAGGTGGACGTGCTTGAGGCGGGACGCCGCCCGCTCAGCGACGCGGGTGCCGACCACGCGGGAGCCGGTGAAGGAGAGGACGGGGACGTCGGGATGGTCGACGAGCGCCTCGCCGACGGTCCCGCCGGCCCCGTGGACGAGGTTGACGACGCCGGGGGGCAGCCCCGCCTCGACCAGCAGCTCGACGAAGCGGGTCGCGAGGAGCGGCGTGTCCGTCGCGGGCTTGAAGACGACGGTGTTGCCGCAGACGAGCGCGGCGGTGATCTTCCAGCTCGGGATCGCGATCGGGAAGTTCCAGGGCGTGACGATCCCGCAGACGCCGATCGGCTGGCGCACGCTGAAGCACGCCTTGTCGGGCAGCTCGGACGGCGTCGTCTGGCCGTGCAGGCGCCGCCCCTCGCCGCCCATGAAGAAGCTCATGTCGATCGCTTCCTGGACGTCGCCGCCCGCCTCGGCGAGCACCTTGCCCATCTCGCGCGTCATCAGCTCCGCGAGCTCCTGCTTGTGCGCGGCGAGGAGCTGGCCGAAGCGGTAGAGGACTTCGCCGCGCCGCGGCGCCGGCACGAGCCGCCAGCCCCGGTAGGCCTCCCGGGCGGCCGCCACGGCCCGCTCGACGTCGCCCGCACCGGACGCCGGTACGGCGCCCAGCACCTCCCCGGTGGCGGGGCTCGAGCTCACGAGCGTCTCGCCGGACGCGGCGTCCACCCAGTCGCCGCCGATGTAGTTCCGGTAGGTCTCGATCCCAACGGCCACCGCGCCTCCCTTCGGTCTCACGCGGCATGCTAGCCCGTCGCCGCCGGCCGGCATGCTCCGCCCGGTGGCGACGGCGGTCAGTCGGGCGGGTCGGTCGGCAGGAACGTGCCGGGCACGCGGGCGCGGCGGCGGTCGCGCGTCACCCGCTGGCCCCCGTAGCTGCGCCCCGAGCGCCGGTCGGGGCCGCTGCGGCGCTCGACCACCACCTCGACGTTCGGGTTGTCCCGGTAGTGGGCGACGAGCTGCTCAAAGATCGCATCCTCGAGCTCCTTCGGGATCACGCAGTAGATCACGGCCCCGCTCCCCGCTCAGAGCCTCGGGATGTCCGGCGCGAGCCTCCCGTTCGCGTCGAACGACGCGTTCCAGTCCTTGAAGCGCGCGTCGAGCTCGTCGAGCTCGTAGCCGCGGTCGACGAGCCGGATCGGCTGACCCGAGTCGAGCGAGACGCGGTACTGGTACCAGGAGATCTCCCAGGCGATCGTGATCACGACCTCCTGATTCGTCCCCGAGAGCGGGAGCAGGCTAACCCGCGGCTCACCGAGGCTCTTGCCGATGCCGGCGATCGTGCGGCGAAACGGGCTCTCGTCGAACTGCTCGGCCGCCTCGACGATCGCCTGCTCGGGCGCCGACAGGCGCCGGAGCATCGGCTCGGCGGCGGCACCCTGCGGCGACTCGTCGCGCCTGCCCTCGAGCAGGCCGAGGTGCGGGAGGCGCCGGCGGCGGCGGCGCACCTCGGCGACGAGCGGCGTCGTCGGGCTGCCCTCGCGGGCCCAACCCTGCCCGTTCGCCTCGTCCGTGCAGAGCGCGCAGACGTCCACCCAGTCGGAACCGGCGGGCAGGTAGCGCCAGGTGCGCTCGCCCAGGAGGAGCGTGCGCTCGCAGATCGCGCAGCGCGAGAAGGTACCGACCTTCTTGACGATCACGCCTTCGCCTCCTCGCGTTGCTTTCGCGTCTCGTCGATCACCTTCTGCGCGATGTGGGCAGGGACCTCCTCGTAGCGCAGGAAGGCCATCGTGTAGTCGCCCCGCCCGCCGGTGAGCGACGTGAGCGACTGGGAGTACGTGAGCAGCTCGGCGAGCGGGGCTTCAGCGCGGATCGTGGTCATGCCGCCCGCCGGCTCCATCCCGAGCAGCCGGCCCCGGCGGGAGTTGAGGTCGCCGTTGACGGCGCCGACCGACTCGTCGGGAGCGGCGATCTCGACCGACATGATCGGCTCGAGCAGGACCGGGTCGGCCTTCGCGTAGGCATCTTTGAACGCCATCGAGCCGGCGATCTTGAACGCCATCTCGGAGGAGTCGACGGTGTGGTACTGGCCGTCGACGAGCCGCACGCGCACGCCCTGGACAGGGGCGCCGGCAAGCTCGCCCCGCTGCATCGCCTCCTGGATCCCCTTGTCCACCGCCGGGCGAAAGCTCTGCGGAATGACGCCGCCGACGATCTGGTCGACGAACTCGTAGCCCTCGTGGCCGTCGAGCGGCTCGAGAACGATGTCGCAATCGCCGAACTGGCCACGCCCGCCCGTCTGCTTCTTGTAGCGGTGGCGCGCCCTCGCCTCCTTGCGGATCGTCTCGAGGTAGGGGACCCGCGGCTGGTGCAGCTCGACCTCGACGCCGAAGCGCCGCTTGAGGCGGTCGACCGCCACCTCGACGTGCATCTGGCTCATGCCCGCGAGCAGTTGCTCGCCGGTCTGCTCATCGCGGCGCAGCACGAGCGTCGGGTCCTCCTCGGCGAGGCGTCGCAGCGCCGTCGCGACCTTCTCCTCGTCGCCCTTGGCCTTGGGGGAGACAGCGAAGCTCATCACGGGCTGCGGGAACGCGATCGGGACGATCTCGACCGGCCGGTCGCTCGCGGCGAGCACGTCACCGGTTTGCGCCTCCTTCAGCTTCGCGACGGCGCCGAGATCACCGGTGCAAAACTCCCCGGTCTGCTGGTGCTCCTTGCCCTGGAGCGCGAGCAGCTGCCCGAGCCGCTCCTTCCCGTGCGTGCGCAGATTGACGAGCGTCGAGTCCGCCTTCACGGTCCCGGCGACCACCCGGAAGACCGTGATGCGGCCGGCGAACGGATCGGCGACCGTCTTGAACACGAACGCGGCCGCACCATCGGCGGGCCCGTCTCCCGCCCGGTCGGCCGGGGACGGGACCGCCTCGACGATCAGGTCGAGCAGCGCGCTCGTGCCGAGATTCTGGGTCGCGACGGCGCAGGCGACCGGTACGAGCTCGCCGCGGGCGACCGCGCCGCGCAGGGCGGTGGCGAGCTCGGCGCCGCCGATCTCCTCGCCTTCGAGGTAGCGTTCCATCAGCCCCTCGTCGGTCTCGACGACGGCCTCGACGAGCCGCTCGCGCAGCGCCCCAGCCTGGCCGGCTACGTCATCGGGAACGTCGACCGGCCCGCCCTCTCGACCGCCGCCGGGCGAGAGGTACGCGCGCATGTGCAGGAGGTCGACGATGCCGCGCAGCTCGTGCTCGCGGCCGATCGGGAGCTCGACGGCGACGCAGGCCGGGGAGAGCTGGGAGCGGACCTGGTCGAGGACGGCCGCGAAGTCGGCACGCTCGCGGTCGAGCATGTTGACGCAGACGACACGGCTGACGCCGAGCTCCTGGCAGCGCCGCCACGCCCTCGACGTCTGCACCTCGACTCCGGCAACGCCGTTGACGACGATCAGCGCGCCCTCCGCAACCCGGAGGGCGGCGAGCCCGTCGGCCTGGAAGCCGGCGTCCCCGGGCGTGTCGATCAGGTTCACCTTCGTGCCCTGCCAGTCGAGGTGGCAGAGCGACGCGGACAGTGACATCTGGCGCTTGTGCTCGTCCTCGTCCCAGTCGGAGACGGTCGTTCCCTGCTCGACGGTCCCGAGCCGGTTCGTCTGCCCGGCCTGGAAGAGGAGCGCCTCGACGAGCGACGTCTTCCCCGTGCCGCGATGGCCGACGACGGTGACGTTGCGGATCGCGCTCGGGTCGAGGGCAGGCATGGGCTCCGGTTCCTCCTTCCGCTTGGAGTGCGGAGTCTAGCCTCTACCCGTCGAGCGAGGCGCGGGTCTGGGCGTCCGAAAGGCGCGCCTTCAGGCGGAGGATCGCCTTCGTGTGGAGCTGCGAGACGCGCGACTCCGTGACGCCGAGGACCTCGCCGATCTCGCGCAGCGTCAGCTCCTCGTAGTAGTAGAGGGTGATCACGAGCTTCTCGCGCTCGGGCAGCGACGCGATCGCCTCGCCGATCAGCTCCTTGACCTCGCCGGCCTCGAGCTGCCCGCCGGGTGCGATCGAGCTCGGGTCCTCGATCGTGTCGACGAGCGCGACGGCGTCGCCCGAGCCGGTCGGGCTCGCCCACAGCTCGTCGAGGGCCCCGATCGAGGAGCGGGAGATCTCGAGCAGCGACTCGTCGAGCTCCTCCTCGCTGACCCCGAGCTTGGCCGCGATCTCCTCGTCGGTGGGCGCGCGCAGAAGCTGCCCCTCGAGCTGCGCGATCGCCTTCTCGATCGCGCGTGCGCGACTGCGCACCGAGCGCGGCACCCAGTCGAGCGAGCGCAGCTCGTCGATGATCGAGCCGCGGATCCGGGAGATCGCATAGGTCTCGAACTTGACGTCGCGACCGGGGTCGTAGCGCTCGATCGCGTCGATCAGACCGAGTAGCCCGTACGAGACGAGGTCGCTCTCGTCGACGTGCGCTGGCAGGCCGGCGCCGAGCCGGCCCGCCACGTACTTGACGAGCGGCGCGTAGGTGAGCACGAGGCGGTCGCGCAGAGCCTTGTCGGGACTCCGCTTATACCGCTGCCACAGGATCTCGGTGTCCTCGGCGTTCGGCACGTGTCAGAGCATACGGCCCTCAGCGCAGGGCACGGAAGGACAGCTCCCCCATCCACAGGGTCAGGGCGCCCGCGGTGGCGGCGATCACCCACGCCCCACCGGCCGCCGAGTAGGCGGCGACGGACGCGAACACCGCCGTCAGGACGGCGAACAGCGCCCCGAGCGAGCGGCGCTTCGGGCGGGCCATGCGCCGAGTGTAGACACGCCGCCCCCGGGTACAATGGCGCCACCCCTAGGGCAGTAGCTCAACTGGTAGAGCACCGGTCTCCAAAACCGGGGGTTGGGGGTTCGAGTCCCTCCTGCCCTGTCGCGCGCGGCCCACGAGAGCGCCGCGACGGCCGCGCCGCTAGAGAACCCGCGCGACCTCGTCGCTCCGGAAGACGGGAAGCTCGCCCTCGACCCCGCCCGCGAGGAGGGTGAAGCGGCCCGGCTCGCCCGTGACCGCGCCGATCCTGGTCACGGGGACACCGGCGGCGGCGCCCGCCGCGACCAGGGACTCGACGGCGTCCGGGGCTGCGGCGGCGAGCAGGCTGCCCGACGCGAGCATCCCGAGCGGATCGATGTCGAGCTCCGCGGCGATGCTCGCGGTCTCGGCGCGAATCGGAACCGCGTCCCGGTCGACCGTCGCCCCGCAACCGGCGGCGAGCGCAAGCTCGCGAACGCCGGTGGCGAGCCCGCCCTCGGTCGGATCGTGAAGCGCCGTCACCCCGCCGGCGGCGAGCAGGCACGCGGCGTCCGCGACAATCGAGATCCCGGGGTCGTGAAGGAGCCTGGCCGCCCGCGCGACCAGCTCCGGGCCGAGCGCGGGGCGGAGCCGACCACCCAGCTCGAGCGCCAGCAGCGCCGTGCCTTCGAGCGCGAGCGCCTTGGTCAGGAGGAGCTGGTCGCCCGGCCGGGCGCCGCCGGGACGGAGCAGGCCGCCGGGCGCGGCCTCGCCCATCAGCACGCCGACGAGGATGGGGCGGTCGAGACCGGCCGTGATCTCCGTGTGGCCGCCGACCAGGGAGATCCCACGCTCGCGGCAGGCGTCGCGTAGCCCGGCGAACAGGGACTCGATGCGCGCTTCGGTCGTCGCCCCCTCGGGGCAGAGTGCCGTGACCATCATCCAGCGGGCCGTTGCGCCCAGGCAGGCGAGGTCGTTGGCGTTGACGTTGACGAGGTAGTGCGGCGCGTCCTCGGTCGCGAACGTGATCGGGTCGGTCTTGACGACGAGCGTCGTACCCGCGAGGTCGATCGCCGCGGCGTCGTTCCCGACGCCGGGGCCCACGACGACGGTCGGGTCAGTGGTCGCGTACGTGGCGATCAGCCGCGCCAGCAGCTCACCCGGGAGCTTGCCGACCGGCAGAGGCTCGTCTCGGGAGGCGGCCATCAGCCGGCGCTGTCCGTCGCGGGACTCAACCGCGGTATCGTACGGTCGCGTCCCGGCGGCTGCTCCGCGGGTCTGCGACCGGTGCGGCTAGAGTCCCCGGATCGCCGAGCTCGCCGATCTGCTGCGCCGCGCGCACGAGCTGCGCGAGGCGGGCGACTGGAGCGACGAGGCCGCGGGCGTCTACCAGCAGCTCGCCGAGCGGGCGCCGCAGGCCGCCGGGCCGCTCGTGCTGCTCGCCGCCTGCCACGAGCGGGCCGGACGCTTCCGGGAGGCCCGGGCAACGTACGAGCGCGCGCTGGCGCTCCCCGACCGGGGCCGGTTCGACCGGCGGATCCGCAACGGCCTCAAACGCGCCCGTAGCCTCGACCGCGCGGCCGGGATCTCGGCCGTGGCGGACGCCCTGCGCGTCGCCGGCCTCGCCCGCGAGCAGGGCAAGGCCGAGCTGGCGCTGGCCGCGAGCTCCCGCGCCGTCGAGCTCGCCACGAGCCCGGGCGAGCGGACGGCAGCGCTCGGGTGCCGCGCCTCGATCGTGCTCGACGCGGGCCGTCCGGGAGAGGCGCTCGAGCTGGCGCGCCGCTCGATCGGGATCGATCCGTCGCGGGAGACGAACCGGCAGACGTACGCCGTCCTCGTCGCCGCCCTGCTCGAAGCCGGTCGCACCGACGACGCGAAGGCCGAGGGCGAGCGGCTGCTCGCCGCCAACCCGACCGATCCCGGATCGGCGCGGGCGCTCGCGGGCGCCTACCGGCGTCTGTTCGAGCTCACCGGCGAGCGCCGCTGGCAGGCGGCGGCGGAGAGCTGCCGGGCCCGCGCCGCCGGCCCGCGGCTTCGCTGAGCGGGCGCCGCCCTTCCCCTCGGGCCGGAGGTGGCGTAGACTGGCGTGGGCCCCCGAGCCTCTCTTCCCCACGGGACGCACGGCGACAGCCGGCCAGCCCGTGCTGATGACGGCACTCGCTCGCCCGGCAACGCGGCGAGCGAGCTGAAGACCGCTCGGGGGCCAGCCCGCTCCCATCCCGACGGGCACCCCCCAAGAGGTGATCGCGCGAGCCGCCGATCGGGGCTGAGCGAGGGGCCGCCGGGGGGAGATGCTGAGCCCGGAATGCGGCGGCGGCCGCACCCGCCGCCAGCCGGGCGGCCCGGGCGCCGGGAAGCGAGGGCCGGCCCGTCGAGGCGGCCCGGACGCCGGATCGGCGGGGGCCGCCTTCCGCGTCCCGGGGCTCCCCCACTTCGGGGGATCGCGGGCGCGGACGCTGGCGCCGATACGCAGCGGACAGCAGGTAACGAACGCCACGTATCGGGTGAGGTTCGAGATGCTTCGCGCCGCTCTCCTGATCGGCCTGATCGTCGCCCTCGGCGTGGCGGTGCGAAGCTCCGGCGTGCTCGAGGAGCTCGGCGTGGTCGGCTCGTGCGACGCCGTCTCGGCACCCGCCGCGGCGCGCGCGGAGTGGCTCGCCTGCCGCGCGGGCCGCCTCGGCGGGGCGCCCGACCTGTCGGCCCGATCCTGCTCGCGCCAGGGCGCCGTCGGAGCGGTCGAGTACTGGCTCTGCCCGCTCGAGCCGGGCGGCGAGGCGGCGGTCAGATCAGGCTGACAGGCGGCGGGTCCGCTCGATCACGGGTGCGAGCAGCTGCGCCAGCGTGGGCTCACCGCGCTCCTCGAGCTCGTACGCGACCCTGCGCACCGGGTGACGCGTCGAGACGAGGCGGGCGAGGTCGATCGGCGTCCCCGCCACCACGACGTCGCAGTCGGCAGCCTCGATCGTCGCCTCGAGGTCGGCGAGTTGCGCGTCCGAGTAGCCCATCGCCGGCAGCACCGGTCCGATCGCGGGGTAGCGGGCGAGCGTGGCCGCGATCGAGCCGGCGGCGTACGGGCGCGGATCGACGAGCACGGCGGCACCGGCCGCGCGCGCCGCCACGGTGCCGGCCCCGAACGGCATCCCCCCGTGGGTGAGCGTCGGGCCGTCCTCGACGACGAGCACCCGGGCACCCGCGAGCGACGGGCCCGGCTCGAGCGTCACGGGCGACGCCGCCGTCACGATCGCCGCGCCCGGGTTGACCGAGCGGACGTTCGCCACCACCTCGTCGACCGCGCCCGCGGGAGCCGAATCGACCTGGTTGACGACGACCGCATCGGCGAGGCGGAGATTCGCCTCGCCGGGATGGTAGGAGAGCTCGTGCCCGGGGCGGAGCGGATCGACGACCGTCACGTGCAGGTCGGGAACGTAGAACGGCAGGTCGTTGTTGCCGCCGTCCCAGACAATCACGTCGACCTCGGCCTGAGCGCGCTCCAGGATCTCCCCGTAATCGACGCCCGCGTACATCACCATCCCCGCGCGCACGGGCGGCTCGTACTCCTCCCGCTCCTCCACAGTCGGACGGGCGGCGTCGATCTCGGCGAGCGTCCCGAACCGCTGCACGCGCATCCGCTCGAGGTCGCCGTAGGGCATCGGGTGCCTGACGAGCGCGACCGAGAGGCCAGCGTCGAGCAGGATCCGCCCGACCCTGCGGCTCGTCTGGCTCTTGCCGCAGCCGGTGCGCACGGCGCACACCGCGACGACCGGCTTCGTCGCCTCGAGCATCGTCTCGCGGGGGCCGAGCAGGCGGAAGCCGGCTCCCGCAGCCAGCGCGATCGACGCGCGGTGCATCACGTCCTCGTGCGAGAGGTCGGAGTAGGAGAGCACGACCTCGTCGACCATCTCCCCGCGCACGATCGCCGCGAGCTCCGCCTCCGGGCGGATCCGGATCCCGTCCGGGTAGAGCGGTCCCGCCAGCGAGGGCGGGTAGGAGCGATCGTCGATCCCCGGTATCTGCGCGGCCGTGAAGGCCACGACCCGCGCCGACGGGTCGGCCCGGAACGCGACGTTGAAGTCGTGGAAGTCGCGCCCGCCGGCACCCAAGATCACCACCCTGCGCGACGCACCCATCCCGGGACATCATGCCGGGCGGGCGCGGTGCCGGGGTGGCCCCGGGCCGTTTCGCTAGGCTCAGGGGGAGACCGTTCGCACCACCAAGGAGGAGCGACCATGCCCTACAGCGTCCCGCCGCTGCCCTACGACTACAGCGCGCTCGAGCCGCACATCGACGAGCAGACGATGCGCATTCACCACGACAAGCACCACCAGGCCTACGTGGACAACGCGAACAAGGCGCTGGACGGGACGGAGTGGGCCGACCTGCCCGTCGAAGACGTTCTCCGCAGCCTCGAGCGGGTGCCCGAGGCGATACGAGCCGCCGTCCGCAACAACGCCGGCGGCCACGCCAATCACTCGCTGTTCTGGGAGGTGATGTCCCCGTCCGGCGGCGGCGCCCCGAGCGGCGAGCTCGCCACCGCGATCGACGCGGCGTTCGGCAGCCTGGATACGCTCAAGGAGAAGCTCACGCAGGCTGGCGTGACCCGGTTCGGCAGCGGCTGGAGCTGGCTCGTCTGGAACGGCGCCGGCCTCGAGGTGCTCTCGACCGCGAACCAGGACAGCCCGCTCTCCGACGGCAAGACGCCCATCCTCGGCGTGGACGTCTGGGAGCACGCGTACTACCTCAAGTACCAGAACCGCCGCCCCGACTACCTGGGCGCCTGGTGGAACGTCGTCGACTGGCCGGAGGTCGAGCGGCGGCTGCGGGCCGCGCGCTAGGCCGGTCCGGACGGAGCGCCGGGGCCCGGTATCGCGATGCGGCGAGGCGAGGCGATCCGGACCCCGGCGACCACCCGGCGCGGCGCGAGCGCATCCGGCGCGACTGTGGCCGGGGCGGACGCGTGACCGCTCCGACCCCGCTCGAGCGTGCGCCCGCCAGCCTGGCCGGTGGGCGCGAGATCTACCTGAAGCGCGAGGACGCCCACGAGCTTGGCGCGTTCAAGTGGCGCGGCGCCCTCCCAACCCTGCGCGAGCTCGCCGACCGCGGCGCCCGCAGCGTCGTCACCGCCTCGACCGGCAACCACGGCGCGGCGACCGCGTGGGCGGCGCGCGCGCTCGGGCTCGCGGCGATCGTGTACGCGCCCGAGCAGGCGCCGCGCGCCAAGCTCCGGCTCGTCGAGTTGCTCGGCGCCGAGGTGCGCCTCACGGGCGCCGACCTCGACGAGGCCAAAGACGAGGCGAAGACGTTCGCGGCCGCGGCGCGGCTGCCGTTCTTCGAGGACGGCGCCGAGCCCGCCCAGTACGAGGGTTACCGCGCGATCGCCCGCGAGGTGCTCGGGCAGCTCGACCAGCCCGCGGGGGCGCTCGTCGTCCCGCTCGGGAACGGCGCGCTGCTCGGCGGGATCGGCCTCGAGCTCGCGGAGCGCTCGCCCGCGACGCTGGCCGTCGGCGTCCAGCCCCGGGAGGCGCCCGTGATGGTCGAGTGCTGGCGGGCGGGGCGCGTCGTCCGAAGCGACCGCTGCGAGACGTTCGCGGACGGGCTCGCGGTCCGGGTCGCAATCCCCCACGCCGTGGACGTGCTCGCCCGCGCCGCCGGGCGGATGCTGCTCGTCACCGAGCGCGCGATCGCGGCAGCGGTCGGTGCCTACGCGCGGGCCGGGATCCGGGTCGAGGGAGCGGCCGCCGCCGCGCTCGCCGCGCTCCCCCAGCTCGGCGACGTCGCCGACCCGCTCGTCCTCGTCGTCACGGGCAAGAACATCGACGACGAGCTCTGGCGCCGGGCGGTCGAGCGGCCGGAGTCGTTCCCCGGCTGAGCCCACGTCTCAGTCGACGGTCCAGACGTGACCGGAGGCGAGCAGGCTGGCCAGGTCGCCCGGCCCGAGCTTGGCGCGCGCGGCGGCGAGCTGGTCGTCGATCGCCGCCCCGTACACCTGCCGCTCGACCGCCCGGAAGACCCCGATGGGGGTCGGACCGGTCGGGCGCTCGCTCAGGTGCGCGAGCGCGAAGGCGAGGCTCGGATCGTCGTGGTGCGCGTCGTGGACGACCAGCGCGCCCTCGCCGACGCCGGCGACGTCGACGATCTCCATGCTGCCGTCGCTGCGCTGGACGACGCCGCGCTCGCGGTCCGGGCCGAAGCGAATCGGGCGGTCGTGCTCGAGCCGGATCTGGTTGTGCTCGCGTGCCCCCTTCTCCGTGAGCGCGTCGAAGGCGCCGTCGTTGAAGATGTTGCAGTTCTGGTAGATCTCGACGAAGGCCGTGCCCCGGTGCGCCGCCGCCGCCCGCAGCACGCCGGTCAGGTGGGCGCGGTCGACGGCGAGCGTGCGCGCCACGAACGACGCGCCGGCGCCGAGCGCGAGCGCGAGCGGGTTGAACGGGTGGTCGAGCGCGCCGAACGGCGTCGACTTCGTGATCATCCCCTCCTCGCTCGTCGGCGAGTACTGGCCCTTCGTGAGCCCGTAGATCTGGTTGTTGAACAGCAGCACCTTGACCGGGACGTTGCGCCTGAGCGCGTGGATCAGGTGGTTGCCGCCGATCGAGAGCGAGTCGCCGTCGCCGGTCACGACCCACACGGAGAGGTCGGGTCGCGCCACCGCGAGACCGGTCGCGATCGGGAGCGCCCGCCCGTGGATCCCGTGCATCCCGTACGTGTTCACGTAGTAGACGAACCGCCCGGAGCAGCCGATGCCGGACACGAACACGACCTTCTCCCGGGGCAGGCCGAGCTCTGGCAGGAAGCTCTCGACCGCGGCGAGGATCGCGTAGTCGCCACAGCCTGGGCACCAGCGCGGCTCCTCGCCAGAGGCCCACTCCTTGCGGTCTCTCGCCGCGACCGCCATCAGAGCCGCCGCTCCATCTCCCGCTCGAGCTCCGCGAACGCGAACGGCTGGCCCTGCAGCTTCGTGTAGCTCTCGGCCGGCATGAGGTACTCCGCCCGCAGGACCCGGGCGAGCTGCCCCGAGTTGAGCTCGGGCACGAGGATGCGCTCGTACGAGGCGAGCACCTCGCCGGTGTTCGCGGGCAGCGGGTTGAGGTGCGTGAAATGCGCGGTCGCGACAGCGCCGCCGCGTCCCCGGACCAGCCGCGCCGCCGCGCGGATCGCGCCGTACGTCGAGCCCCACCCCAGCACGAGCAGGTCGGCCCCGTCCGGGTCGTCGACGTGAAGCGGCGGGATCTCCCGCGCGATGCCCGCGACCTTCGCGGCGCGCAGGGAAGTCATGAGCTCGTGGTTCTCGGGGTCGTAGGAGACCGCACCCGTGCGGTCCTGCTTCTCGAGCCCGCCGATCCGGTGCTCGAGCCCGGGCGTGCCGGGGACGACCCACGGGCGCGCGAGCCGCTCGTCGCGCAGGTAGGGGAGGAAGCCCTCCGAGGAGTTCGGAGCCGTCGTGAACGCGGGGTCGATCGCGGGCAGGTCGTCCACCGACGGGACGAGCCACGGCTCGGACGAGTTGCCGAGGAAGGTGTCGGAGAGCAGGATCACGGGCGTCCGGTAGACGATCGCGATCCGGGCCGCCTCGATCGCGGCGTCGAAGCACTGGGCCGCCGCGTACGCGGCCACGATCGGGACGGGCGCCTCGCCGTGGCGACCGTAGAGCGCCATCAGGAGGTCGGACGCCTCGTTCTTCGTCGGCAGGCCGGTGGAGGGGCCCGCGCGCTGGACGTCGACGATGACGAGCGGCAGCTCCAGCATGACCGCGAGCCCGATCGTCTCGGCCTTCAGGTCCATGCCCGGGCCGCTCGTCCCGGTCACGCCCAGGTGGCCGCCGAACGAGGCGCCGAGCGCGAGGTTCGCCGCCGCGATCTCGTCCTCGGCCTGGAGCGTGCGGACGTCGAAGTTCTTGCGACGGGAGAGCTCGTGGAGGATCTCCGAGGCGGGCGTGATCGGGTAGCTCGCGTAGAAGAGCGGCAGACCGCTGCGCACGCTGGCCGCGATCAGACCCCAGGCGAGCGCGGCGGCACCTGAGACGTTGCGGTAGGTGCCGGGCGCGGCGGGCGCGGGCTTGACCTCGTAGCGGACCGCGAACACCTCCGTCGTCTCGCCGAAGTTCCAGCCGGCCCGGAACGCCGCGAGGTTCGCGTCCCGGATCTCGGTCTGGCTCGCGAACGTCTCGGTGATCCAGCGCTCCGTCACGTCGATCGGTCGTCCGTACATCCAGGAGACGAGCCCGAGCGCGAAGAAGTTCTTCGCCCGCTCCGCCTGCCGCTTCGACAGACCCGCGATCCCCTCGGTCGCTCCGAGCGTCAGCGTCTCCATCGGAATACGATAAACCTGGTAGCCGGTGAGGCTGCCATCCTCGAGCGGATTCGCGGCGTAGCCCGCCCGCTCGAGGTTGCGCGCGGTGAACTCGTCCTCGTTGACGATCACGGCCCCGCCGGCCTCGAGCAGGCCGATGTTCGCCTTCAGCGCCGCCGGGTTCATCGCGACGAGCACGCTCGGCTCGTCGCCGGGCGTGAGGATGTCACGGGACGCGAACTGGATCTGGAAGGCGGAGACGCCGTGCAGCGTCCCGCGCGGGGCGCGGATCTCGGCCGGGAAATCCGGGAGCGTGACGAGGTCGTTTCCGAACAGACCGGTGGCGCTCGTGAAGCGGTCGCCGGTGAGCTGCATCCCGTCGCCCGAATCTCCGGCGAACCGGATGACGACGCGATCTCGTTCCTCGACTGCTTTCGACACCGACGCTCAGGCCACCTTCACGTCCACCCTAGCACCCGGGGTCGGACGCGAGCGCCGCCACGCGCCGACGCGCTCAGCTCGCGTTGAGCGCGTCGAGCTCGGCGCGGAGCGAACGGATCCGCTCGACGCCGGCGGCGAGCCCGTCGCTAGCGATCTGCCCCTGGTCGGCGAGGTCGAACGCGGTCTTGCCCAGATCCTCGTACGCGTTGTTGAGGTCGCGCTTGAGCTGGAGCTCCTTCGCCTCCTCCTTGGCCTTCTGCGCAGCCTCGCCAGCGAGCTCCTTGCCCTTGACCGCCGCCTGACCGGCGACTTCTTTCGCCTTGTCGAGAAAACCCATGAGCACCTCCGCGTCGTTGACGCTGATACTAGTCGCTTCACGGGTGGGCGGGGTGCGACCGGCGGGCGCTCTCCCGGCGGGCTTCGGCCTCGGTGTCGCGGTCGCGGCCGGGTTCGGCCCGATCGGTGACGCTCGCGAGCCCGCTCACGATCGTGTCGCGGGCGGCCCTGCTCGCGAGCGTAGTGCCGCGGCTCGACCTGGGCCGTCGGAGACGCTCGGCGCGCTCCCGTCGGGCATCGACCCGGGAGCGCTCACGTGGCTCTCGCTCGGGTCCGCGGGCCACTTCCGCGAGCCGCTTCGCGAGCGGGCGCGCGCTCGGGCTGCTGTCACTCGCCGCCGCGATCGTGATCTTCGGCTTCGGTGTCTGATTCATCGCCGAGGGCGCGGCAGAGCTCCGGCAGCCGCGACGACCGTCGTGCGATAGAGGCCGCCGTCGGCGGTCGCGAGCCCCTCGAGCTCGAGGGCGACGAGCGCCGCCGCGACCTCGTCCGCGCCGAGGCCGCTGGCACGCGCGAGCGCGTCGGCGTCGGCGGGGGCGTCCCGGAGCAGGGCGAGCACGACCGCGGCAGCGGGGCTCGGGCCGGGAGCCGCCGGCTGCGGCGGCGGCTCGAGCCCGAGCGCCGCGAGCACGTCGCCCGCGCACAGGAGCGGGCCGGCGCCGGCCCGCAGGAGCGCGTTCGTGCCGGCCGAGAGCGCCGACGTGATCTCGCCCGGGACGGCGAAGACCTCCCGCCCCTCCTCGAGCGCGAAGTCCGCGGTGATGAGCGCGCCGGAGCGCTCCCGCGCCTCGACGACGACCGCCGCGAGCGAGAGCCCGGCGACGATCCGGTTGCGGGCCGGAAACCGCCACGGGGCCGGCTCGACTCCGGGCGGGTACTCGGAGACGACGAGACCGCGGGAAGCGATCCTCCGCGCGAGCTCCGCGTGCGCCAGCGGGTAGTCGCGGTCGATGCCGCACCCGAGCACCGCGACCGTCGCCCCGCCGGCCTCGAGCGCGCCGCGGTGCGCCTCGCCGTCGATCCCGCGCGCGAGCCCGCTCACGACGACGACGCCGGCCGCCGCGAGCTCGCGGCCGAGCATGCGCGCGACCTGCGCCCCGTAGCCCGAGCAGGAGCGGGCGCCGACGACGGCGACGCACGGCCCCGTCAGGAGCTCGGGGCGGGCGCCGCGGAGGAAGAGACGGCGGGGCGGGTCGTAGATCCGCGCGAGCAGCGCCGGGTAGCCGGGCCCCCCGAGCGCGAGCGCCCGCGCGGTCACGACTCCTCCCCGAGCTCTCGCGGGGCGCGGTAGGAGAGCGCCTCCGCCACGTGCTCGGCGCGGATCTCCGCCGCGCCCGCGAGCGCGGCGGCGGACGCGGCGACCCGGGCGACCCGGGCGCGGCCCCGCCCCGAGAGGGGCAGCCGGTCGACGGCGCGGTCGAGCAGCTCCCGCGCGGGGGGCGAGAGCGGCGGCGGCCCGTCGCCGAGCCGGGCGCGGGCGGACTCGACGCGCCCGGCCACGGCCGCGCTCGGCTCCCCCGCCGCGCCACCGAGCTCGCGGGAACGGGCGCGCGGAACGACGAGGACGAGATCGAACCGGTCGAGCAGGGCCCGCGAGAGCCGCGCCCGGTACGCCGCGATCCGCTGGGGCGTGCAGGAGCAGACCGCGCCCGGATCGCCGCGGCCGCCGCACGGGCAGAGGTTCATCGTCGCCACGAGCAGGAACCGCGCCGGGAACACCGCCCGGCCGAGGACGCGAGCGACCGCGATCACCCCGTCCTCGAGCGGCTGGCGCAGGGCCTCGAGCACGGGCCGCTGGAACTCGGCGAGCTCATCGAGGAGCAGCACGCCGCGGTGAGCGAGGCTGATCTCGCCCGGCCGGGGCCCGGTGCCGCCGCCGACGATCCCCGCGGTCGAGGCACTGTGGTGCGGCGCGCGGAAGGGCGGGTGCTCGACGAGCCCGCGTCCGGGCGGGAGCAGTCCGGCGACCGACTGGATGCGCGTCACCTCGAGCGCCTCGTCGGGGGCGAGCGGCGGCAGGATCCCGGGCAGACGGCGCGCCAGCATCGTCTTCCCGGTTCCCGGCGGCCCCGCGAGCAGGACGTTGTGAGCGCCAGTCGCGGCGAGCTCGAGCGCGCGGCGGGCGCGCTCCTGCCCGCGCACGTCGGCCAGGTCCGGATACCCGGGTCGCGGCGAGGGCGGCGGCGGCTCCGGCACGGACGGGCTCAGCTCCCCGCGCAGGTACGCGCCCGCCTCGGCGAGGTGGCGGAGCGGGATGGCCTCGACCCCGGCGAGCGCCGCCTCCGCTGCCGACTCGGCCGGACACAGCAGCCGGCGGATCCCGGCTCGGCGGGCGGCCTCCGCGCAGGCGAGCACGCCCGGGACCGGCCGCAGGCGCCCGTCGAGCGCGAGCTCGCCCACGGCGGCGTGGCCGCTCAGACGCTCGGGTGGCACCTGCCGCGACGCGGCGAGCACGGCCAGCGCGATCGGCAGGTCGAGGCCGGAGCCCTCCTTGCGCAGCCCCGCCGGGGCGAGGTTGACGGTGATCCGCCGCAGCGGCCACTCGAGCTCGGCGCTCGTAACGCCGCTGCGAACGCGCTCCTTCGCCTCCTGGCAGGACCGGTCGGGCAGCCCGACGATCGCGAACGCGGGCACCCCGAGCTGGAGGTGAGCCTCGACCTCGACGGGGCGGGCGTCGAGGCCGATCACGACGTGCGTCAGCGCCTTCGCGAGCACGATCCGAGCCTAGGCACGCCGCGCGCACGGGCGACGCGCGGACGGTGACGAGGGCGTGACGGAAGTGAGTCGGCTCGTGCGCTGCTGGCCGGCCGATCTGCGAGACTCGCGCCGTCAGCCCGACGGAAGGGAGACGATGATCGACACGTACGGACGGCGGATCCTCACGGTCGCGCTGGTCGCGCTGGTCGCGCTCGGGCTCGGGCTCGGCCTCGCCGCCTGCGGCGGCGGAGGCGGCGGCGAGGACGCGGAGTACCCGGCCCCGACCGTGCCCGCCGGCGCGGACGCGGCCGCCGGGGCCGAGGTGTGGGAGAGCGCGGGCTGCGGGACGTGTCACACGCTCGCCACCGCAAGCGCCACCGGCAAGGCCGGGCCGAACCTCGACGAGTCCGAGCTCGACTTCGACTTCGTCCTCAACCGGGTCGAGATGGGCGGCGGCTCGATGCCCGCGTTCAAGGACGAGCTGGGCGAGCAACAGCGCCTCGACGTGTCCGCCTACGTGATCGAGTCGACGTCGGGGTAGAGCGCCCTGCAGCCGGAGGTCGCCGGCCCGGGGTCGGTCTCGCAACCAGGTTCGGGCGGGACAGGTCCCGCCCCTACATCCCCGGTACACCGGTCGCGGGCGGGGCACGCCCCGCCCCCACACCACGTGCGCAAGCGGTCGCGGGCGGGAGATATCCCGCCCCCACACCACGTGCGCAAGCGGTCGCGGGCGGGAGATATCCCGCCCCCACACCACGTGCGCAAGCGGTCGCGGGCGGGAGATATCCCGCCCGCACGCCCACGGCGCAACGATCCCGGGCGGGACACGCCCCGCCCCCACACCCGTTGCGTACCGGTCACCAGTCGAGCGGCACGCGCTCGACCCGCCGGCCGCGGACCGCGGCCGCCTCGAGTGAGACCTCGAGGCCGGCGAGCAGCGGGCGGGCGGCGAGGAACGCCTCGGCGGCGCGCCGGACCCGGCGGGCCTTCTCCGGGCCGACCGCCTCGAGCGGGTCGCCGAAGCCGGGGCCCGCGCGCATCTTCACCTCGCAGAAAACGAGCCGCCCGCCGCGGCGCAGGACGACGTCAAGCTCGCCTCCGCCCGCGCGAACGTTCGCGGCGAGGACGCGGTAGCCGCGTAGCCGGTAGTGCCGCCGCACCCGCCGCTCCGCGGCCGCGCCCGCCGGGTTCACGGCTCCTCGCGGACCCCGGCCGGCCCGTAGCAGAGCGCGTTGAAGCTGCGCCGGTGCGCCGGGCACGGGCCGCGCTCGCGGACCGCGGCGGCGTGCCGCGGGGTGATGTAGCCGACATGGGTGGCGAAGCCGAACGCCGGGAAGAGCGCGTCGAGCCGGCGCATGACGCGATCACGCGTCACCTTGGCGACAACCGAGGCCGCCGCGATCGCGGCGCTCTTGCGGTCACCGTCGACGACGGCGCGGTGCGGCGGCGCGGCCGGGCCGAGCCGGAAGCCGTCGACGAGCCACACGTCCGCCCCCGGAAGCGCATGCAGGACGGCCGCGAGCGCGTCCAGGTTCGAGCGGTGGAGCCCGACCCGATCGATCTCAGCGGGCGAGACGACCGCGACCGCGACCCGTGGCGCCGACGTCAGCACCGCCCCGTAGAGGCGCTCTCGCGCCGCCGGATCGAGCTGCTTGGAGTCGTTCAGATCGGCGAGCGCAGCCGCGCGGGCCCCGGTCAACCAGGCGATGTCGAGCAGGACCGCGGCCGCGACGAGCGGGCCGGCGAGGCTCCCCCGCCCGGCCTCGTCGGCGCCCGCGACGAAGCGCGCACCGAGGCGCCTGTCGAACGCGATCAGCCTCCGGCCGCTTGTCGCCGCCACACGGCGACGATAGCGCCTAGCGGAACTGTTTCTCGCGCACGCGCGCCTTCTTTCCCACCTTCGAGCGAAGGTAGTACAGCTTGGCGCGGTTCACGTCGCCGATGGCGCCGACCTCGATCTTCTCGATCTTCGGCGTGTGGAGCGGGAACGTCCGCTCGACGCCGACGCCGAACGACTGCTTGCGAACCGTGAACGTCTCGCGGGCACCGGCGCCCTGGCGGCGGATGCAGATCCCCTCGAACACCTGGATCCGGCGGCGCTGGCCCTCGATCACCTGGAAGTGGACGCGGACGGTGTCGCCCGCCTTGAAGCGGGGCACCTCGCGCAGCTGGCGCCGCTCGATGCTCTCGATCACGTTACTCATCGTCGGGTGGCCCGGGGGCCGACGGGGAATGCTAGCGGAAGCCGATCCGGCTCGGCGGCCAGTACACCATGAAGACGGGGCCGATCATGTGCGCCCGTGAGATCGTCCCCCAGACGCGGCTGTCGCAGGACATCTGCCGGTTGTCGCCCATCATCCAGTACTCGTCCTCGCCGAGCTCGACGGGGCCGAAGTCGCGGCCGCCGGCGCGGCCGGGCTCGAGGTAGGGCTCGTCGAGACGCTCCCCGTCGACGTAGACGACGCCGTCCTCCTGGGCGATCCGGTCGCCGGGCACCCCGACGATCCGCTTCACGTAGGTGCCACCCGCGCCGCACGCCTGCTCGACCTTGGCCGGCGGGTCGAAGACGACGATCTCTCCCCGCTCGGGGTCGCGGAAGTGGAGGATGAACCGGTTCGCGATCACCCGGTCGTTGCTGCCCGCCTCGCAGCCATCTCCAGGTTGCGCACAGTGCAGGGTCGGCTCCATCGACGAGGACGGGATCCGGTAGGGGTTGACGACGTAGGCCTTGATCAGGAGGACGGCCGCGACCGCGATCACGATCGTGAGCCCCCAGTCGACGATCGTCTTCCACGGCGCCGGCAGGCGGGCCGTGAGCCGGTCGATCGGCCCTCTCAGGAGAGGCTCCGCTCTCTCGATCGCGCCCGGCTGCGCTCGCGCCGCCAGCTCTCGATCCGCGCGTGGTCGCCCGAGAGCAGCACCTCGGGGACGCGCCAGCCCCGGTAGTCGGCCGGGCGGGTGAAGTGCGGGTACTCCAAGCCGCGGCCGAGCTCCTCCGAGAACGTCTCGACGAGGGCGCTCTCGTCGCTGCCGAGCGCGCCCGGGAGCCGCCTCGCGATCGCGTCGATGACGACCATCGCGGGCAGCTCGCCGCCCGAGAGCACGTAGGGGCCGATCGAGATGCTCTCGGTCGCGAGGTGCGAGACGACACGCTCGTCGAAGCCCTCGAAGCGGGCGGAAAGGAGCGCGATCCGCTGCTCCGCCGCCAGCTCCTCGACGAGCTCCTGGTCGAGCTGGCGGCCCTGCGGGGAGAGCGCGATCACCCTCGCCGGCGGGTCGCCGCGGTAGACCGCCTCGAGCGCCGCGTCGACGACGTCGACGCGCAGCACCATCCCGGCACCGCCGCCGTACGGCTCGTCGTCGACCTGGCCGGCCCGGAGCGGCGTGAAGTCCCGGTAGCTGAAGAGGCGCAGGTCGAGGCCGGCGCCGAGCACGGCAGCGACGGGCCGCTGCTCGGTCAGCCAGGCGAAGGCGTGCGGAACGAGGGTGAAGACGTCGACCTGCATGCGAGGGGCGAGCTTAGACGGTGTCCCCGTAACCGCGGGCGACGAGGATGCGGCCGCGGTCGGGCTCGACGGCGAGGACGCAGTCCTCGACCAGCGGCAGCGCGTGTCCCGTGTCGAGCTCGAGCACGTCGTTGGCGACACCCGGCTCCACGCCGACCACGGTTCCGAGCCGGCGGCCGGACTCCTCCTCGGCGGCGAGGCCGACGAGCTGGAACGCGTAGAACTCGCCCTCCCCGGGCGGTGGCAGCTCGTCGGCGGGGAGCTCGAGCGCCACGCCCCGCTCGACGGGCCGGTCGAGCCTGACGACGGGCCGGCCGCCGGCGAGCTTGCGCTCGAGAATCTCGGCTGGCTCGCCCGCGACGTACACCTTCGCCCCCGGGGCGAGCCGCGCCGGGTCGTCGCTCGCCGCCTCGACCACGAACGCGCCGCCGAGACCGTGGGGCCGCCCGACGCGACCCACCGCGACCCAGCGGCTCAACCGACGACCTCGAGCAGGATCCGCTCGCCCCGCCTCGCCGCACCCGCGCGGACGACCGTGCGCAGGGCGCGGACGATCCTGCCGTGGCGGCCGATCACCTTGCCGACGTCGTCCTCGGCGACGTGCAGCGTCAGGACGACGGCGCCGTCGCGCTCGGTCCGCTCGACCCTCACCTCGCCGGGGTGATCGACGAGCGCCCGCGCCAGGTACGCGACGAGCTCCTCCATCGGCCCGTGCTAGATCCCGGACTTCTGCATCAGGCGCCGGACCGGCTCGGTCGGCTGCGCGCCTTTCGCGAGCCAGTCGCGGATCTTCGCCCCGTCGAGGTCGATCGTCGAGGGCTCGGTGCGCGGGTTGTAGCGGCCCACGATCTCGATGAAACGCCCGTCGCGGGGTGCCCGGGCGTCGGCCACGACGACCCGGTAGATCGGGTTCTTCTTCGAGCCGACGCGAGCGAGTCTGATCTTGGCTGCCATCGTCCTCCTATCTATCGTCTGAGCTGCGCGGCCATTGACTGGATGTTCGGCATCTTGCCGCGCCCCATCTGCTTGATCATCTTCTCCATCTGCTTGCGCCCGTTCAGGAGCTGGTTCACCTGCTGGACGGAGGTGCCGCTGCCGCGGGCGATCCGGGCCCGCCGCGAGCCGCTGATCAGCTCGGGCCGGCGACGCTCCTCGGGCGTCATCGAGAGCACGATCGCCCGGGCCCATTCGAGCGCCCGGTCGTCGACGCTCGCGCCCTGGAGCTGCTTGCCGAGGCCCGGGATCATCCCGAGCACGCTCTGGAGCGGCCCGAGCTTGCGCATCATCTCGTACGACTTGAGGAAGTCGTCGAACGTGAAGCGGCCGGAGCGCAGCCGCCGCTCGAGCTCCTCCTGCTCGTCCTCTTCGGTCGCCGCCTCCGCCTTCTCGATCAGGGTCATGACGTCGCCCATGCCGAGGATCCGCGACGCCATCCGGTCGGGGTGGAAGACATCGAGCTGGTCGAGCTTCTCCCCGACCGACGCGAGCTTGATCGGCGCGCCGGTGACGGCCTTGACGGAGAGGGCGGCGCCGCCGCGGGCGTCGCCGTCGAGCTTCGTCAGCGCGACCCCGTCGAAGGCGACCCGGCCGGCGAACGCCTCGGCGACGTTGACGGCGTCCTGACCCGTCATCGCGTCGAGGACGAGCAGCACGTTGGTGGGCTTGACAGCGCTGCGAACGGCGGCGAGCTCGTCCATCAGTTCCTCGTCGACGTGGAGACGGCCGGCGGTGTCGACGATCAGGACGTCGCGGCCCTGGGCCCGCGCCTGGTCGAGCGCCTGCCTGGCGACAGCCACCGGGTCGCTGGTGCCCCTGGCGGCGTAGACGGGCACCTGGATCTGCTTGCCGAGCTGCTCGAGCTGGTCGATCGCGGCGGGCCGCTGCAGGTCGCAGGCGGCGAGCGCCGGGCTCTTGCCCTCGTGCTTGCGCAGGTGGAGCGCGAGCTTGGCGGCGAGCGTCGTCTTGCCCGAGCCCTGGAGGCCGACGAGTAGGATCACGGTCGGCGGCCGCCCCGAGAACGCGAGCTTCGAGCTGCCCTGCCCCATCAGCGCCGTCAACTCCTCGTGGACGATCTTCACGACCTGCTGGCCGGGCGTGAGGCTCTTCGCCACCTCCGCCCCGAGCGCGCGCTCCTTGACGCGCCCGGTGAAGTCCTTGACGACCTTGAAGTTGACGTCGGCCTCGAGCAGGGCGAGCCGGATCTCCCTGAGCGCCTTGGTCAGATCCTCCTCGGACAGCCGCCCGCGCGAGCGCAGCCCGCCCAGGGTCGCCTGGAGCTTGTCGGAGAGCGTGTCGAACATGGCCCGGGCATTGTACGGGCCGTCACGGGCCGGCCCGGGGGTAGAAGGGGGTCAGGGCCCGAGCGTTGTGGCCACCCGAACCTGATCCCGGCCTCCGCGATGCCGTAGCATCCGGAGATCGCCGGAGGCCGGCCAGGGAGGGAACGCGACCGTGACCACCATCACCACCACGCTCGAGATCGAGCGTCCCCCGGCCGAGGTCTTCGACGTCGTGACCGACACCGTCAGCTGGCTGGCAATCTCGCCAATGCTGCTGGAGATTCAGCCGCGCGGGCGGATCGCCGCCGGCACGAGGGGCACGATGGTGCGCAAGCAGGGTCGTCGGCGGGTGCAAGGAAGCTGGGAGGTCGTGGAGCTCACGCCGCTGAGCCGGCTCGTGATGGACGGCGGGGAGCCCGGCGTCGCCACGCACGAGGTGATGGAGCTCCAGGAGCTGCCCGGCGGGAGGACACGGTTCACGTCCACGATGACGTTCCGGCCCCGGGGACTGCGGATGCGGCTTTTCCTGCCGCTCCTCGCCCCCGTGATCCGCAGGTCGGTCCGCAGCGACTACGGCAGGCTGAAGGCCCACATCGAGGCGCAGGCCCCCGGCTCGTAGGCGCGGCCGTGAGTCAGGCCCCCATCGTTGCGGCCTCCGGGCGCGACCGCCGCAAGCGATCGGCCGTCGGCGGCTCGCCGGGCGCGAGCTCGAGGCCCCTTCCCCGCCCGGAACGGCCGTCGCGACCTCCCGGGCATCGCCGCGCGCGAAGCCTGACGGGGCTACCGCGGCGCGGGAAGCGGGAGACCGGCCAACTCGGGCTGTGAGATCCGCGCCCCGCCGCTCGCAGCCGCAGCGGCGGCCGGTGCCCGGCACGGGGCGGCTCGCCCGGTCGACCGGGCAACAGGAAACGCGGGGTCGTCGAGAGGCCAGCGCCCGGAGCGCGGGGCGCCGTCAGTGACCCGCGCCCGGGGGCCGAGCGCCCCCGGTGCTCCAGCGCCCCAGCACCGCGCCGGCGATCACGACCGAGAGCAGGAGTCCGATCCACGCCGGCCAGTGGCGCGCCTCGTTGTGCGACAGAAACGTAATCAAGGTGAACAGCAGCAGGAGGGCGGCCAGCGCCGGCGAGACGAGGTCGGACGGGACCGGACCCAGGTCGAGCTTCAGACCGAGCAGCCTAACGGCCTCCCAGGCGAGCAGAGCGAGGACGAGCAGCCCGGTGACGATGCCCACGCCGTGCCATTCGCTGATACCCGCGCAGATGTCGCCGAGGTCGGTATCGACGCACGCCTGCTGCCAGTCGAGGAAAGAGAAGATCAGGTACAGGACCGAGCCGCCGAGAACGACCTGCGTCGCGGGAGCGAGCTTCCTGAGCGCCTCCACTCGCCAACCGTACTCCTTCGTGATACGACAGTCAAGAGACCCGGTGCCAGGCACGTGCCAGGCACCTGCCAGGCACAAGACGCTCGGCACCACGCCCGCCGTCGCCGCAGGCGTCGCGGATCACGTCTGGACAGTTCACGGAGACCCGGTGCCAGGCACGTGCCAGGCACCTGCCAGGCACAAGACGCTCGGCACCACGCCCGCCGTCGCCGCAGGCGTCGCGGATCACGTCTGGACAGTTCACGAGATCATCGATCTCCTCGAAGCGGCCGAGGCGACCCCGACGAAGCGCGGCCGGTACGCGAAGACCCGGAAGGAGACCCGGTGCCAGGCACGTGCCAGGCACCTGCCAGGCACAGCTCCGACGAGATCATCGATCTCCTCGAAGCGACCGAGGCGACCCCGACGAAGCGCGGCCGGTACGCGAAGACCCGGAAGCGGGATTCGAAGTGACCCACTACCGGCAGCCCCGGGGCGAAAAGCGGAGCTCCTGACGTTTCCGTGGGTTTATGCACGGCCGGGGAGCGGCGGCCGGAGGCCGCCGACGGTCAGCATCGCGAGCGCGATCAGCGCCTCGGCGGAGTGGAAGCCGTAGGCGCGTCTGGTGATCAGGCGCAGGGTGGTGTTGATCGCTTCGACGCGCGCGTTCGAGAGCCGATACGTGAGGGTCGCGATGATCCCGGCCCGGCTGGCGCTGATCGTCTTGGCGAGCTTGACGAACGAGCTGATCCGGCAGCGGCGTGCCCAGGCGAGCCAGCCGTCCAGCAGCGCGACCGCGGCAGCCGTGTCGGGCTCGTGGAAGACGAGCCGCAGCTGCTCTTTCAGCAGGTAGGCGCGGTAGAGCCGCTCGTTGGTCTTCGCGATCTGGGAGAGCTTCGCCTGCTGGCGGTCGGTCAGCCGCTCCGGCCGCTTCCAGAGCGCCCAGCGGGCGCCCTTCAGCCAGCGGGCGCCGGCCTTGTCACCTGCACGCCGGGCGAGATTCCAGACCTCGCGTCGAACCTCGTCGAGCGCGTCGGTGGCGAGCTTGACGACGTGGAACGGGTCGAGGCAGAGCACCGCCTGCGGGCAGCGCTCGCGTACCGGGCGGGTGATCCACTCGCCAAGATCGCTGGAGACCAGCTCGACCCTGGCGCTGCGTTCAACACCCAGCTCGGCGAAGAAGCGCTCGACCGTCTTGCGGTCACGACCTGGGGCCGCCCACACAAGCAGGCCCGTGTCGTGGTCGACGACGACGGTGATGTAGCGCTGCCCGGTCCGGTAGGAGAGCTCGTCGATCCCGATCCGGCGCAACCCGTCCAGCCGATCGCCGTGCTTGAGCGCCTCGTCGGCGGCGACCCGCTCGACGATCCGGCCGATGGTGTACCAGGAGACCCGCATCAGCTCGCAGACCGCCGTCTTCGAGCACTGCGTCGCCAGCCACGCCACCTGCTGCTCGAACTCGCGTGTGAAGCGGGAGCCCTGTCGCGCCCACGGCACCCGCACGACAACCACGCCGTGGCGGCGGCAATCGACCCGCGGCGCCTCCGCCTCCACGAACGCCCTGGTCGCGCCGAGATCGAGCGCCCGCCAGCGCCGCCTGCCCTCGCCGCCGTCGTAGCCGGCCGAGCGGCGGCCGCAAAGACCGCAACGCGACCGCTCCCGAGCCCGCGGTCGCACCCGCACGACAAGCACCTCACCCTCGATGACGACGTCCTCCACGACCGCCCAGCCGAGACCGAACAGCCGGACGAATACCCTTCCTCCGCGCACGCCGTTTCTGCCCTCCTTCGGGAGCCGACCTTTGACAGCCGGAACCCTAGGAGCAGAACGGCGTGCGCTTACCTATCGACCCACGGAAACCTCAGGGCCGCCCGAAAAGCGTCACCGACTCGTCACGGAGCTGGCACGATCCGGTCTGCTCCGTATCATCCGTCGCCCTACCGTCGGAGGGCGTGAGCGGTGCCGCCAGTTCGTCTGCCAAGCCTGGACATCCCGGAGGACGAGAAGCGCCGGTTCTCCGAGGCCAACGTGCACTCGACCCTGTTCGAGCCGGATATGCGCGCCCTCGGCTACCCGCCGCGCTCGAGCTCGCAGGCCGACGGCGAGCACTTCCTCGAGCAGCGCACGCTCGCGGTGCGGCGCCTGAGGTCGCAGCGGGCGACCGGACGCTACGACGGCCTCTACCTGATCGGGAACGCGCCCGTCGTCCTCTGCGAGATCAAGCGCTACGACGCCCTGGACGCGCCGTCGGCGTTCGGGGAAGCGAAGCGCCAGCTCGTCGCCTACGCCCGCAGCGAGGACTTCAAGACGCCGCCGCCGTTCCTCCTTCTCTACTGCGGGAAGCCCGAGCTCAACCGGTTCTTCCGCGCGAGGACCGTGGCTGACGGGACGCTCCTCGACGAGGTCAACTACGAGGAGCTGCCCGAGCCGTGGACCTGGGAGCGGGTCAAGGCTGCGCACGTCCGAGGCGAGTTCGCCCAGGAGGTCGTCACCCCCGAGCGTCTGCGCGAGATCCTGTTGCACCACCTCGGGCGAATCGAGGCCGACATCGGCCGGGACGCCCTCCACCTGGTCGAGGTGGTGTCCAGGCCAGAGCCCGGGACGCTGACGGACTTCGGCCGCTGGCTCGTCGCCCGGCCGGAGGCGCTGCGCCGGGCGCGCCAGCTCTACGAGCGGAAGGTGGCCGAGACCGGCAAGAGCGGCACGGACGTGGTCGGAGAGATCGTCACGCAGGCGGCGCTCGGCCACCTGAACAAGGTCTTCTTCCTCAATCTCTGCGAGGACCGCCACCTCCCCGGCTTCTACCGGATCATGCGCGAGTTCCTGCCGTCGGCGAAGGCGGAGACAACGCCGGCGACGGCCGCCATGTTCCTCGGCCTCCTGCGCCGGCGCCTGCTCGACTCCTCGCGTGCGTGGAGCGCCGAGGAGGAGCACGTCTACCGGGTGCTGCGCCGCGAGCTCACGCCGGCGATCCGCGACAGCGTCATCGACCAGAACAGCTGGTGGGAGCTGATCCGGGTTGCCTTCGACCTCGCCGAGGAGCGCTTCCCGCTCGTCTACCGGGAGGACCCGTACGACTACCTCAGGCCCGGCAAGGAGTCGCTCGCCGAGCTCGTCTACGACCTCTCGACGAAGAGCTTCGAGGCTCTCACGAACCGGGCCGTCGGCGACATCTACCAGTCACTCCTTTCCTCGCGCCAACAGCAGGCGCACAAGCTCGGGGCCTTCTACACGCCGCACGGCGACGTCGGGTACATGGTCTCGAAGTTGAACCTGCGCCGCGACTCGGTCGTGCTCGACCCCTGCATGGGGTCCGGGCACTTCCTGGCCGGGCTGTATGACCGGCTCGCCGATCTGTACCGCGCCGAGGGCTACTCGGCCGAGGACGCGTTTCGCGAGATCGTCGGCAAACAGCTCTACGGTGGGGACATCGACACGTTCGCGACCTCGCTCGCCGCGATCCGCCTGTTCTTCCTGGACGAGCACGGGACGGGCGTGCCGCCACAGCTCTACGTGCACGACATGCTCCTGCACTCGCCCGAGCGCCAGCGGGTGATCTGGACGGAGGCCGAGCGCGCGGTGACCGACCCGGAGGTCGACGACCTGGCCGCGATCGACGAGATCGAGTTCGACGCGGTCGTCGGCAACCCGCCTTACGGGGCCCGCAAGCCGGCCTACAAGCAGGGCGTCTACCGCCGCCTGTACGGGACGACCGAGGCGGCGCTCCGCGCCGGCAGCGCCGGCACGGGCGACCACGACACGTACGCGATGTTCATCGCGAACGGCATCGAGCGGCTCAAGGAGGGCGGCCGGCTCTGCCTGATCACGAACGACAGCTTCCGCTCACTGACGACGCACGCGAGCCTGCGCCGGCAGATCCTCGACCGCTGCAAGATCGTCGAGCTCCTGCTGACGGACACGAGGCACTTCGAGGGCGTCAGCTTCCAGTTCGCCGGCATGGCGATCACGACGCTCGAGAAGTGCTCGGACGCCGGGGCCCGCCGGGCGAACGAGATGCGCCTCGTCGACTACGTCAGGGATCCCGCCGATTTCCGGAACCCCCCGGCCGGGAAGGTGCAGACCCTCAGGCAGGAGGAGTACGAGGCGCTGCCCGAGACCCCGTTCTTCGTCGGCGTGCCGCGGGAAGTGCTCGAGGCGGCGAAGGCGCCGGGGCGCGTGCGGGACGTGGCCCGCGGACGGCAGGGGCTGATCACCGCCGACGATCGGCACTTCCTGGCTGGGATCGACCGTCCATACCCCGGCCTGGCCAGGGTCGTCGATCCAGCCGACATCGCGACGGCACTCAGTGACGAGGAGCGGCGCGACGGGATCGCGCCAAACCGACCGCACTGGGTTCCCTTCGCGAAGGGCGAGGGGTTCGGCGAGTACTGGCGCGAGCCGACCATCGCCATCGACTGGTCGCGTGAGTCTGTCGCCGAGCTCCGCCGCAGAGACGCGCTGCCGGCGAGAAGCGCGCGGCGTCCTCGCTTCCAGAATCGCGACTTCTACTTCCGGTCCGGCCTGACCTACTCGGTCGTGTCGAGCGGCCGCCTGTCCGTGCGGGTCATGCCGGAGGGCTGGATCTTCAGCGACAAGGGGAGCGGGATCTTCGTCGAAGACCCGCAGACGGACGAGCGCTTCCTCCTCGGCTACCTGAACTCCGCGCTCGCCACGTTCTTCATGAAGCGGATCGTCAACACCACCGCGACCGCGCATCTCGGTTATGTCGAGAAGCTGCCCTACCGCCGGCCCCCTGCCGAGCTGGAGGGCGCGGTCGTCGGGCGAGTCTCGCGGATCGTCCAGGCGCTCCAGGCGGATCCCGAAGCCGACGTCCAGGCACTGCGAGACGAGATCGACGATCTCGTCCTCGACCTGTTCGAGATCCGCTCGGCCCGGGACGAGGTGCGCCGCTTCTACCGGGCGGTCGGGAGAGCGGAGCCGGCGAGCTCGGACGGTGAGACCCGCGAGTAGACGCTGACGCGCTCGTTCAGCCGCAGCTCCCGCAGGAGTACCCTGACCGCCGGCCGGCACTCCTCGGCGGGGTACACCTCGAAGACGCAGCAGCGGTCGGTGCCTGGCATGGGGCGGTTGGCGAGCTCGACGAGCCGTTCGGGGAAGGCCGGGTCATCGAGGTCCTCGGGCACGATCGCGAGCGCGATCCACTCGATCCCGAGGCAGTCGATCACGTGTACCGTACCGTCGTCGGCCAGCGACGGCTCACCCCAGACGCTCCCCTTGCGGTAGATATCTTCGAGGGCGGCGGTCAGCTCGTCGCGGCTCACGTTGACAGCCTACGGAGTGACCCGGACGGCGCCGCGGCCACGCCGCGGGGAGGGGTCAGGCCCCCGGCGCTGCGGTCGCCGCACGCGAGCGCGCGGGCGATCGGCCGCCGGCCGGTGCACAGCACGCGGCTCGCCCAACCACGCCCGGGCGGATCCCCGGGCCCGTGGTCAGGCAACGCCGGGGACCTGACCCCGGCTGGCGGAATCTTGACGGTTTCACGACGGAAGGCTAGTCTTCGGCGTATGGCCACAGCATTCGCGCAGGAGGCAGTTCGTATCCACACGGTCGCCCACCTGTCGGACACGCAGATTGCCAGGGCCGTGGGGGCGGCGCCGAGCACGGTGCGGGCCTGGCTCGCCCGTCGCAGCTCCCCGACGGGCCGGCGCGCGGAGCGCCTCGCGGAGCTCGCCGAGGTCGTGGATCGCCTCGGGCGCGTGATGGATCCCGAGTACATCCCGGTCTGGCTGTCGAAGCCGGTCGAGGCGCTCGACGACCGCAAGCCACTCGAGTTGATCGCCGCGGGGAAGGTGCGCGCCGTCGCGCGGGTCGTCTCCGAGCTCGAGTCGCCCGGCGCCGTCTGAGGTCGCAACTGCCGCCCGACACGGACGCGGTCGACCCCGCCGGGCGGTGGCTGCGCCAGGTTCCGCGGGGCGCCGATCCGCGCGCACGACCACGCCCGCCGGGCGACAGCCGCTGGCAACGGGGTCGGGTGGTCGATGCGCTCTACCTGGCGAGTGACGAGGCGACCATGTGGGCCGAGTGGTACCGCCAGCTGGCCGAGCGGGCGGTCCCGCCGCTGCGGCAGCTGCCCAGGGAGTTCTGGCACTACCGCGTGGGAAGCATCGAGGTTGCCGACCTCACCACATGTGAGCGGCTCGCCCGGGTCGGCCTGCATCCGCCCCGGCCCGGGCGGGTAACCTGGCGGCCGTATCAGGAGATCGGAGAGGCGCTCTGGCGGGAGGGGTGGCGAGGGTTGCTCGCACCGAGCGCGGCCCGCCCGCGGGGAATGATCCTCTGCCTGTTCGTCGGCAACGCGGCGTCCGCTCCAGCGGAGCCGTTGCCGCCGCCGCTGGTCGTCTCGGAACCGCCGGTTCCGCCCACGGGCATGCGTACGTGACACGCGGGGGCGGAGCTGACCCCTATTCCGACCCCTCGGCCACCAGCGCCCGCGCGAAGTCGGCGGCGTCGAACGGCTGCAGGTCGTCGAGCGCCTCGCCGACGCCGACGAGCTTGACCGGTAGGCCCAGCTCGTGGCCGATCGCGACCGCGATCCCGCCTTTCGCGGTGCCGTCCAGCTTGGTCAGGACGACGCCGGTGACGGCGACCGCGTCGCGGAAGAGCTGCGCCTGGCGCAGGCCGTTCTGGCCGGTGGTGGCGTCGACGACGAGCAGCGTCTCGTGCGGCGCCCCCTCGAGGCGTTGCGCGATCACCCGGCGGATCTTCGCGAGCTCTTCCATCAGGTTCGTCTGCGTGTGCAGCCTCCCGGCCGTGTCGACGATCACGACGTCGCGACCGCGCGCCTGCGCAGCCGAGATCGAGTCGAACGCGACCGCGGCCGGATCGCCTCCGCGGGTCGAGCCGACGAAGTCGGCGCCGGCGCGCCCCGCCCAGATCTCGAGCTGCTCGTCGGCGGCGGCGCGGTAGGTGTCGGCGGCGGCGACGATCACCGAGCGGCCGTGCTCGGCGAGCCGGGCGGCGAGCTTCCCGATCGTGGTCGTCTTGCCCGCCCCGTTGACCCCGACCACGAGCAGCACGGAGGGCCGGGCCGGGAGGTGCAAGAGCGGCTCGCCCGCCGGCGCCGCCAGCTCGGCCAGCAACGCCTCGAGCCCCGCGAGCACCTCCTCGTTCGTCTTCGGCCGGCGCTCCTCGAGCCGCTCGATCACCTCGCCGGTCGTCGCCACGCCCACGTCCGCGGTCAGCAGCACCTCCTCGAGGCGCTCCCACGTTTCGAGGTCGGACGGGTCGTAGCGCCAGCCGGTCAGCCCGCCCACGATCGCGCTGCGGCTCTTCGCGAGCCCCGAGCGCAACCGCCGGAAGCGCCGGCGGCGCTCCTCGCTCTCGTCGTCAGCCGCCGCCGGCTCCTCGTCGCCGAGCAGCGCCGCCCAGGTTCGCGTCACGCGACGGCGGCCTCGGCGGCTCCCCCGCGCAGGCGCTTCGAGACGACCTGGGAGATCCCGTCGGAGGCCATGGTCACGCCGTAGAGGATATCCGCCGCCTCCATCGTCCGTTTCTGGTGTGTGATGACGACGAACTGGGCGCGATCGGCGTAGCGGCGGAGCAGGTCGACGAAACGGCCGATGTTCGTGTCGTCGAGCGCCGCCTCGACCTCGTCGAGCAGGTAGAACGGGCACGGCCGCGCCAGGAAGAGCGCGAACAGGAACGAGAGCGCGCCCAGCGCCTTCTCGCCACCGGAGAGGAGCGAGAGGCGCGTGACCTTCTTCCCGACCGGCCGCAGCTCGACCTCGACGCCTGGCTCCTCCTCCTCGTTCTCCGGCACGGTCAGCCGCAGCCGGCCCTCCCCGCCGGGGAAGAGCGCCGAGGCGACCTCGGCGAAATGCCCCTCGACAGCCGCGTACGTCTCCTCGAAGCGCCGCTCGACCGTCTCCGTCAGCTCCGCGCGGAGCTGCTCGAGCTCCGCGAGCGAGCGCTCGAGATCCTCCCGCTGCTCCGTCAGCTCCGCGAGCGCCGCCCTCTCCCGCTCGAGCTCCTCCGCCGCGAGCGGATTCACCTGCCCGAGCTGCTCGCGCCGGCGCTCGAGCCGGGCCCGCGTCGCCCGCAGCTCCTCGGCCTCCGGCTCGGACAGCTCCTCGGCCTCCACCTCGTCGGGCAGGCGGCGGCGAACGTCGGCTCGCTCCGCCGTGACCCGCGCCGCCTCCACCTCGAGCGAGGAGACGGCCTGCGCCGCCTCCGCTGCGGCGCGGCGCAGCTCGGCCTCGCGCGCGCCGAGGGAGCGCAGCTCCTCGCCGAGCGCGGCGCTCGCCGTCCCGCCCGCGTCCACTCGCGCCCGCAGCGGCGCCTCGAAACGGCCGCCGCGCTCCACGCAGACCGCGAGCGTCGCGACGAGTCGCTCGCAGCGGTCCGCGAGCCGCTCGAGCAGCTCGGCCTCGGCCGGGTCGACCGCCTGCGGCATCAGGGCGACGGACGCGCGCGCGCGGGTGACGCGCTCGCGCGCCGCCCGCTCGACGGAGAACGTCTCGGCGGCCGCGACGGCCGCGGCGGCGGCGTCCGCCCGCAGCCGCTCCACCTCCGCGGCGAGCGCGCGCCGGCGCGCGTGCAGCTCCATCAGGACGCTTTCGGCGGCCACGCCCGCGAACCACAGCTCACCGCGGGCCGGGTCGTACCCGTGGCCTTCGCGCGTCACCGCGACGCCGCGCTCGACACGGGCGAGCTCGGCGGCGTCGACGACGTGAACGCCGGCCAGCAGTGCCGCCACGCGCTCGCCGCCGGGCAGCGGCCGGGCATGGTCGGCGAGCCGCTCGGCGCCGGCGACGGGCAGGCCCCCCGGCTCCGGTGCGGCGGCGGTCGGCGGCACGAGCACGGTCAACGTCCCCAGCCCCTCGGCGCGGGCGCGCTCCGCGAGGGCGAGGGCGGAGCGCGCGTCACCCGCGACGACCGCGGCCGCACGGTGAAACAGCGCCGCGGCAGCGGCCCGCTCGTAGCCGGGATCGACGTCGAGCGCAGCCAGCGCGAGCTGCTCGCCCGCGTCGGCGAGCGCGCGCGCCGCGGGCGGCAGCCCCTCGCGCTCGGCCAGGCTGCGATCGAGCGCCTGGAGGCGGTCGGCGGCGAGCCGCGCGGCCCCATCGAGGCTCTCGCGCGCGTGCAGGGCCGCGCGGGAGCGCTTGCCGGCCTCGGCCAGGGCTCGCTCCGCGACCGCGAGCTCCTCGAGCGGCGCCTCGTCGCGGGGCGCGTCGGCGAGCCGGCGGGCCCGCGTCGCGTCCCGCCGCAGCCTCCCCGCCAGCTCCTCCCCGCTCTCCCGCCGCAGCGCGAGCCGCTCGGCCGCGCTGCGCAGCCGGTAGAGCGCCGCGGTCGCCTGCTCGTGGCGGCGCGCTGCCTGCTCGAGCTCCTCCTCTGCCCGGCGGCGCTCGGCCAGCAGCCCCTCGAGGCGCTCGTCGCGGCGCGCGCGCTCGTGGGCGGCCGCGAGCCGCCGCTCCTCGAGCTCGGCCAGCCGCCGCTCGAGCCGGGCCAGGTTGCCGGCGCCGAGCCGGCTGGCGAGGCGGTCGAGCTCGTGGCCGAGCCGCTCGGCCCGCTGCGCGGCCGTCGCCTGGAGAGCGAGCGGACGCAGTCGCTTGCGCGACTCCTCCTCGAGCGCCCGGGCGCGATCGACCTGGATCTCGACCCGGGAGAGCTTCAGCTCGGCCCGGTGGCGCCGCTGCTTGAAGCTGCCGAGTCCCGCCGCCTCCTCGATCAGGGCACGCCGCTCGGCGGGCCTCGAGGACAGCACCTGCTCGACCCTGCCCTGGCCGATGACGGCGTGCATCTCGTGGCCGAGCCCGACGTCCGCGAGCAGCTCGACCAGGTCGGTGCGCCGCACGGACGCGCGGTTGACGAGGTAGTGGCCCTCGCCGCCGCGCGCCAGCCGGCGGGCCACGGACAGCTCGGCGTACGGCAGCGGCCCGTCGCCGGCGGCGTTGTCGAAGACGAGCTCGACCTCGCAGTGGTCGCAGCCCGGCCGGCCGGCCGAGCCGGCGAAGAGCACGTCTTCGGGCTTCTCCGCCCGCAGCGCGCTCGGGGCGAGGCTGCCCGCGGCCCAGACGATCGCGTCGGCGATGTTCGACTTGCCGGAGCCGTTCGGCCCGACGATGACCGCGACGCCCGGCTCGAGGCGGACCTCGACGGCGTCCGGGAACGACTTGAAGCCGCGCAGCTTGACGGAGCGCAGGTACACGCGGCGCAAGTCTGACTGCCGGCGCGGATGGCGCGGCTCTCAGACGCCCGCGAGCCGGGTCAGCGCCTCGCGGGCGGCGAGCTGCTCGGCCGTCTTCTTCGACGGCCCCTCGCCAGTGCCGAGGTGCTCCCCGTCGACGACGGCCGCGCACGTGAACACGCGCTCGTGCGGCGGCCCGTCGGTCGCGAGCACCCTGTAGACGACCTGGTGGGCGCCGCGGCGGGCGAGCTGCTCCTGGAGCTCCGTCTTGTGGTCGACGTGCGACGTGAGCGCGTACTCGATTCGCCCCTCGAACGCGGCGACGATCGCAGCCCGGATCGGCTCGAAGCCATGCTGGAGGTAGAGCGCCCCGAGCACGGCCTCGACGAGCGCCGCGACCACGTTGCGGTTGCGGGCGAGCGCGGCCAGATCCTCCCCGGACGGCGCCGACACGCCCTCGGCGAGCCGCTCGCCCACGCCGAGCCGCCGCCCGACCACCGCGCAGCTCGCGCGGCTGACCACGTACGCCCAGATCTTCGTCAGGCGCCCCTCGGAGAAGTCGGGAAAGCGCACGTAGAGCTCGTGCGCGATCGCCAGGTCGAGCACCGAGTCGCCGAGGAACTCGAGCCGCTCGTACGAGCGGGCCCTGTCCTCCACGAACGAGGGATGCGTGAACGCGCGCTCGCGCAGCCCGGGAGCCAGGCCCTCGATCAGCGCGAGGAGCGGTTGTGCGGAGTCGTCGTCGGCGCCGCTAGGAGCGGGCGGCGATGTACTCGACGGCATGCCCGACGGTCTGTATGCCCTGGGCGTCCTCGTCGGAGATCTTGACCCCGAACTGATCTTCGAGCTCCATGATCAACTCGACCAGGTCGAGCGAGTCGGCGCCCAGGTCCTCCTGGAACGAGGCAGCCTCGTTGATGTCCGCCTCGTCGACGCCGAGCTGCTCCACGAGCACCTCCTTGACCCGCTCCAGGATCTCCTCGCGCGAAGCTGCCATTCGTTCCCTCTCCTGCCTTTCGTGGTCTCGGTCAGCGGACGCCGGATGCTACCACGCCGCGAGCCGTTCACACACCCTGGCCGACCTTCGCGCGGGCCGACAGGCGCTCCCCCATCCGCTCGACCACGCGGCCGCGCACGCCGCGCGCTCCGAGCTGGATCGCGGAGACGATCGCGCGCCGGGAGGAGTTCCCGTGCGCGACCACCGCGAGCCCTTTCAGCCCGAGCAGGTAGCCGCCCCCGTACGTGTCCGGGTCGAGGCGCTTGCGCAGGCCGCGGGCCGCGGGCCGGATCATGAGGCCGCCCACCTTGCCGCGGCGCGACTTCAGCATCTCCTCGCGGAACTCGTCGAGCACCGTGCGGATCGTTCCCTCGAGCACCTTGAGCGCCATGTTGCCGGTGAAGCCGTCGCAGACGACGACGTCGGCGGCGCCCTCGAGCAGCAGCCGGCCCTCGACGTTCCCGACGAAGCGGATCCCGTCCTCGGAGAGGAGCGCGTGCGCCTGCCGGGTGACGCGGTTGCCTTTCTCCGGCTCCTCTCCGATCGAGAGCAGCCCCACCCCGGGGTCGCGGATCCCGATGATCTCCTCGGCGAAGATCGTCCCCATGTGGGCGAACTGGAGCAGGTGCTCGGGGCGCCCGTCAGCGTTGGCGCCCGCGTCGATCAGGACGGAGGGTCCCCGCCGCGCGGGCAACGGCGCCGCGATCGCGGGGCGGCTCACGTCCGGAAGGCGGCCGATCTCGAGCAGCCCGGCGGCCAGCATCGCGCCGGTGTTGCCCGCGGACACGACGACGTCGCAGTCGCCCTCGCCGACTGCCCGGCAGGCGCCGAACAACGAGCTGTCTCGCTTCTCCCGCGCGGCGTCCGCCGGTTTCTCGTGCATCCCGACGACGGTCGGCGCGTCGATCACCTCGAGGTCGGGCGCGAGCGGCTGGAGCAGCTCGCGCGGCCCGTAGAGCACCGGCACGATCCCGTCCGTGCGCGCTTCCCGGGCCCCGGCGACGATCTCCTCCGGCGCTCGGTCACCGCCCATCGCGTCGACGGCGACCCGGACGGTCATCTACGGCGCGGGGGCCTCGAGTGGCTCGACCTCGCGGCCCCGGTAGGACCCGCAGTTGGGGCAGACGTGGTGCGGGCGCTTCGGCTGGTGACATTGCGGGCAGGCGACGATCGCCTGCGGCCTCAGCTTGTGCTGCGCGCGGCGCTTGTCGCGACGCGCTTTCGACGTCTTTCGCTTGGGGACAGCCATGGGCGCCGGATTATAGCGGCCTGCGTCCCGACTCCGCGTCGGCCTCGAGCCGCTCCTTGAGCCCGGCGAGCTTCGCGAAGCGCGGGTCGGGCGCGGGCGGAGGGCAGCGGCACGGCTCCCGGTTCAGGCTCGCGCCGCAGCCCGCGCAGAGACCGGCGCAGTCCTCGCGGCAGAGGATCCGGTCTGGGAGCGCGAGCGCGACCGCGTCGCGCGCCCACGCGGACAGGTCGAGCAGGTCGTCGGCGAGGTACGGCGTTCGCAGCTCTTCGCTGTCAGGGCTCGAGGCCTGGTACTCGCTCGCGTCGATCGCGAGCGGCAGCGACGCATCCTCGAGACAGCGCATGCACGGCCCGGTGAGGGCGAGCGTGAGCGCGAGCCGGAAGACCAGCCCCGAGCCGGCCCGGTCGATCGTCAGTGTCGCGGCCGCCACCGCCGGCTCGGGCCGGTATCGCTGGCCGCCGAGCGAGAGCGGCTCAAGCTCGAGCTCGAGCGTCTCCCGGTGCTGCTCGCCCGGGCGCAGGCTGAGCGAGCGCAGATCGAAGACGGTCATCCGCCGAGGGTAGCGGACGGACCGACCGGCCTAGAGCTGGTCGCCGCCGGAGCCCACGAACACGGACTCCTGCGAGCGCTCGTGCAGCCGCTCGCGGCCGCGCCGGACGGCGCCGAGGAACTTGTCGAGGTTCGACTCGAGCGTCGAGAGGATCTGGTCGGCCCAGTCCTCCATCTCGAGGCGCGTCTCGCGGGCCTGGCGCCTCGCATCCTCGACGATCTCCTGCGCCTGGCGCTCGGCCAGCTTGACGATCTCCGTCTGCGAGGCCTCGCGAACGGCCTGCTCGCGCGCCTCGCCGAGGATCCGGTCGCCCTCGCGCTTGGCCTCGGCCAGCATCTCCTGGCGCTCCTTCACGATCCACCGGGCCTGCTTGATCTCCTCGGGGATCGTCGCTCGCATCTGGTCGAGGATGTCGTAGATCTCCTCGCGGTCGATCCGCACCTGATCGGTGAGCGGCACCGCCTTCGCGTTGTGCACGAGGTCGTCGAGCTTGTCGATGAGAACGAGGACGTCCACCCGGGTCTCAGTCTACTCCTGGGGGTTGACGGGGGCGCCAGGCAGCGGGCGCGGGAACAGTTCCCGGAACCGGCGGGCGACCGCCTCCGGCACCAGGTCGTCCACGTTTCCTCCAAAGACAGCGATCTCCTTCACCCCGCTCGACGAGAGGAAGCTGTGGTCGGGGCTCGCCATCAGGTACGTCGTCTCGACGTCCGGCGCGAGCTTGCGGTTGAGGTGGTGCATCTGGAACTCCCACTCGAAGTCGGAGATCGCCCGCAGCCCCTTGACCATCGTCTTCGCGCCCCAGCGGCGGGCGAAGTCGACGACCAGCTCGGAGAAGACCTCGACCTCGACGTTCGGGATCGTGCCGGCCGACTGGCGCAGGAACTCGACGCGCTCCTCGACCGTGAACATGAGCGACTTGTGCTGGGGCTCGCGCACGACGCCGACGACGACGCGCTCGAAGATCGCGGCGGCCCGGCGGATGATGTCGAGGTGGCCGTTCGTGACCGGGTCGTAGCTGCCCGGGCAGATCGCGGTGACCGGGTGCTCGGCGCTCATGCCGGCTCGCCGCTCGCCTCGAAGACGGTGAGCCGGGTCGAGCCGTAGCGCCGGCTCGTGCGCACGGGCAGCGGCAGCACCGGCGCCGCCCGCGCGTCCGACTCGACGACGACGAGGCCGCCCTCGGCGACGACGGCGGGGAGGTGCGGGGACAGGTTCGCGAGCGCGGTCTCGAGCATGCCGTACGGGGGATCGATCAGCACGAGATCGTACCGCCTCCCCGCGGCCGCATCGGCGGCCACCCGGCGGGGAGCGTCGGCACGCGCGATCTCGGCGCCACCGAGCCCGAGCCGGTCGAGGTTGCGCTCGATCGCGCGGACGGCGTCGCGGTCTGACTCGACGAACGTGACCCGCAGCGCGCCGCGCGAGAGCGCCTCGAGCCCCAGCGCGCCCGAGCCGGCGTAGAGGTCGAGCACGCGCGCCCCGCCGAGGGGGCCGATCAGGTTGAAGGCGGCCTCGCGAACCCGGTCGGAGGTCGGGCGCGTCTCGCGCCCCTTCGGCGCGAAGATCCGCGCGCCCTTACGCGAGCCCGCGATGATCCTCATCGCCGAAGACCCGCTCGACCTCGTCGTCGAGCGGCCCCTCCACGTCCACGAGCTCCCCGGCGCAGCGTCTGGCCCGCTCGAGCAGCGGCCGGTCCTGGCGCAGGCGGGTGAAGCGCAGGTCGGAGAGGCCGCTCTGGCGCGTGCCGAGCAGCTGCCCCATCCCGCGCAGCTCGAGGTCGGTCTCGGCCAGCTCGAAGCCGTCGGTCGTGTCGACGAGCGCCTGGAGCCGCTCGCAGGCGACGTCGGTCAGCTCCTCCTTCGGCCGCGAGACGAGCAGGCAGTAGGACTGCTCTTCGCCGCGTCCGACTCGGCCGCGGAGCTGGTGGAGCTGGGCGAGGCCGAAGCGGTCGGCCTCCTGGACGATCATGATCGTCGCGTTCGGGACGTCGATGCCGACCTCGATCACGGTCGTGGCGACGAGCACGTCGAGCGCGCCCGAGGCGAACTCCTCCATGATCCGCCGGCGCTCGCCGGGCCGGAGCTGCCCGTGCAGGCAGCCGACTCGGAGGCCGGCGAGCTCGGCGCCGCGCAGCCGCTCGGCCTCGGCTTCGGCGGCCCGGGCGACGGACGCCTCGGAGGGGGAGACGAGCGGGCAGACGACGTACGCCTGGCGCCCGCGCTCGAGGTGCGCGCGCAGGCGCGTGTAGGCCTCGGAGGCCCGCTCGTGCGTGACCCAGCGGGTGATCACGGGCGAGCGCCCGGCGGGCGGGCGGTCGATCTCGGAGACGGCGAGGTCGCCGTAGACCGTGAACGCGAGCGTGCGCGGGATCGGGGTGGCGGTCATGTGCAGCCGGTGCGGGGCACGCTCCCCGGCGAGCGCCGCACGCTGCTCGACCCCGAAGCGGTGCTGCTCGTCGACGACGGCGACCGCGAGCGAACGGAAGCTGACCGTCTCCTGGATCAGCGCGTGCGTGCCGATGGCCAGATCGGCGTCGCCGGCGGCGATCGCGGCGAGCGCTGCCCGCCGCTCCCGGGCCGGCAGGCCGCTCGTGACGAGGCGGCAGCGAACGCCGAGCCGCTCGCAGATCGGCTCGACCGTGAGCAGGTGCTGCTCGGCGAGCGTCTCCGTCGGCACCATCAGGGCTCCCTGGTGGCCCCGCTCGACGGCCCGCAGGAGAGCGTAGAGGGCGACGACGGTCTTGCCGGAGCCGACGTCGCCCTGGAGCAGGCGCTCCATCGGAACGGCCCGGGCGAGGTCGGCGTCGATGCCCGCGATCGCGCGCTCCTGCGCGTCCGTGAGCCCGAACGGGAGCGCCTCGCGGTAGCGGCTGGCGAGCTCGCCCGGCGGGCCGAGCGCGGGAGCGACCGCGCCGGCCGCCCGCTGCCGGCGGCGCGCGAGGCCGAGCTGGAGCACGAGCAGCTCCTCGAACGCGAGGCGGCGGCGGCCGGCCTCCGCCTCCTGGATCGAGCGCGGCCGGTGCAGCGCCCACAGGCTGTCCGCACGCAGCGGCAGGCCAAGCGCCGCCCGCAGCCCGGAGGGAAGGGGATCGGCGGCGTCGCGGAGGTGCGGCAACGCCCGCGCGATCAGCTCGCGCAGGCGGCGCGAGGAGACCGCCTCGCTCGCCCGGTAGAGCGGGGCCGGGTACGTGAGGCGGCCGTCGCCGCCGAGGTCGAAGTCGCGCACGACCAGCTCGCCGCGCTCGAGCGCTCCCCGCAGCCGGATGCGCAGGCCGGGGCGCAGCCGGTCGGCGAGCCAGGCCTGGTTGAACCAGATCGCGGTCACGGAGCCGGAGGGGTCGCGGACGCGGGCCTCGAGGATCGTCAGGCGCCGCCGGCGCGTGGGCCGCACGCCGGCGTGCACGACCTCGACGTCGACGGTCGCCTCCTGCCCGGCGAGCAGGTCGGCGAGCCGCCCGGGAGGGGCGGGGGGCTCGTAGCGCCGCGGCCGGTAGCCGAGCAGGTCGCGGACGGTCTCGACGCCGAGCGCGCCCAGGCTGGCAGCGAGCTTCGGCCCGATCCCCGGGAGCGAGCGCACGGGGGCGTCGAGCCGCTCGGGCCGCGGCGGGTGCGGGCCCCGCCCGCCGGGCGCGTCGGCACCCGCGAACGGCCGTGGCAGCTCAGCGTGCGGCATCCCGGATCGCGGCCACGATCTCGTCGAGCGCCCGATCCTTGAGCAGGCAGGCGGCGGCCCCGGCCCGCTCGAGCGCAGCCAACACGGGCTCGTCGGCGGCCGCGGTCAGGACGACGACAGCGCTGGCGGGAGACACCTCGCGGATCGCTCGGGTGGTCGCGACACCGTCCGCGCCCGGCAGCCGGTAGTCGACGACGGCGACCGCCGGGCGAAGCTCCCGGCACGCCGCGACGGCGGCCTCGCCGTCGGGGACGGACGCCAAGACCTCGACGTCGGGCGTGAGCGCGAGCAGGATCTCGAGCGCCTCGCGGAAGACGTCGTTGTCCTCGACGATCACGACCGCGATCACGCCGCAAGTATCCCCGGCCTGCCGGCCGGGGGCGCGCGGCGGCCCCGCGGCCGTCAGACGGCCTTCTTGACCTTGCCGCCCTTGAGGCAGCGGGTGCAGACGTACACCCGCCTCGCGGCGCCGTCTACGATCACGCGCACGCGCTGGAGGTTCGGGTCGAAGCGGCGCTTCGTCGCGACCATCGAGTGGCTGCGGCTCTGGCCGAACGAGGGGCCCTTGCCGCAGACGGAACAGAGCTTGGACATGGCCGGGGAACTATAGCTGGCGGCGGCGGCCGGGCGCGCCTACGAGGACAGGCTGGCTCTGAGCTGGGCGAGCGACTCGACCAGCTCGAGCGCGGAGCGGGCTGCCTCTCCGCCCTTGTTGCCGCGCCGGCCGCCCGCCCGCGCCTCGGCCTGCTCGAGCGTGTCGCAGGTGAGGACGCCGAACGAGACGGGCACGCCGGTCTCCAGGGCTGCGAGCTGGACGCCGCTCGCGGCCTCCGACGAGACGTAGTCGAAGTGGGGGGTCTCGCCGCGGATCACGCAGCCGAGCGCGAGCACGCACGAGTAGCGGCGCGACTTGGCGAGGGCGGTCGCGGCCAGAGGCAGCTCGAAGGCGCCGGGTACGGGCATGATCTCGATCGCCTCCGGCGCGACCCCGGCGGCGGCGAGCTCCGAGAGCGCGCCGTCGAGGAGGCGGGAGGTGACGGCGCCGTTGAAGCGGCTGACGGCGATCCCGACCGAGCGGCGCGAGCCGTTGGGCGGGCCCGCGAACACCCGGTAGCCGCCCGGCAGGCGCAGCTCGCCCGCCGCGTGCTCCGTGCCGCCGCCGGCCGGGGGCGAGGCGACGGGCGTCTCCGGCGCGAGCTCGCTCACCCGCCGGCCTCCGGGCCGAGGTCGAGGTCCTTCAGCTCCTGGTGGTGGAGGCGGTGCCCGAGCTTCGCCCGCTTCGTCGCGAGGTAGGCGCGGTTCTCCTCGTTGGGCGGCACCTCGATCGGGACCTGCTCGACCACCGTGAGGCCGAACGCCTCGATACCGCTGATCTTGCGCGGGTTGTTCGTGAGGATCCGGATCGTGCGGAGCCCGAGGTCGGCGAGGATCTGCGAGCCGATCCCGTACTCGCGCGCGTCGGCCGGGAAGCCGAGCTCGAGGTTTGCCTCGACCGTGTCGAGCCCGTTCTCCTGCAGCTCGTACGCTTTCAGCTTGGCGAGCAGGCCGATCCCGCGGCCCTCCTGGGCCATGTAGAGGAGGACGCCGCACGGCTCGGCGGCGATCCGGGCGAGCGCCCGCTCGAGCTGCTCCCCGCAGTCGCAGCGCAGCGAGTGGAAGACGTCGCCGGTCAGGCACTCGGAGTGAACGCGGACGAGCACGTCGGCGGCGCCCTCGACGTCGCCGTGGACGAGCGCGACGTGGTTCTTCCCGGTCAGCTTCTCGCGGAAGGCGACGGCCGTGAACTCCCCGAACGCGGTCGGCAGCCGCACGGAGGTGACGCGCTCGACGAGCTTCTCGGTCCGGCGGCGGTACTCGATCAGGTCGGCGATCGTGACCATCCGCAGCCCGTGCTTGAGGCAGTACGGGACGAGATCGGGGACACGCGCCATGGTGCCGTCGTCGTTCATCACCTCGCAGATCACGCCGGCCGGGCTGAGCCCGGCGAGCCGGGCGAGATCGACGGCGGCCTCGGTCTGGCCGGTGCGCTGGAGCACCCCGCCGGGCCGGGCGCGCAGCGGGAACACGTGGCCCGGCCGCACGAGATCGCGCGGCCCGCGGGCGGGGTCGATCGCGACCTGGATCGTGCGAGCGCGGTCGGCGGCGGAGATGCCGGTCGTGACCCCCTCGCGCGCCTCGATCGACTCGGTGAACGCGGTCCCGAACGGCGTCTGGTTGTTGTACGTCATCGGCGGCAGGTTGAGCTCGTCGCAGCGCTCCGGGGTCAGGCAGAGGCAGATCAGGCCGCGCCCGTGGGTGGCCATGAAGTTGATCGCCTCCGGGGTCGCGAACTGCGCGGCGATCGTCAGATCGCCCTCGTTCTCCCGGTCGGCCGCGTCGACGACGACGACGAGCTTGCCGTTGCGGATCTCGCCGATCACCTCGTCGATGGTCGCGAACGGGGAGGCCTCCTCGATTCTCAGAGCCGGTTCGCGTGCCATTGCAGGGAAATCGTACAGCCCGTCAGCCCGCGGGCTGCGGCCTGCCCTCGAGCGCGCGCTCGACGTACTTCGCGAGCACGTCGGCTTCGAGGTTGACGGTGTCTCCGGGCCGGAGCCGGCCGAGCGTGGTGGCATCGAGCGTATGCGGGACGAGCGCGACCTCGAACGCGTCGGCCGAGAGCGCCGCGACGGTCAGGCTGACGCCCTCGACGGCGATCGAGCCCTTCTCGACGCAGTAGCGCAGGAGCTGCGGCGACGCCTCGACCGTCAACCGCGACCCCTCGCCCTCGACGACCAGCTCGCGCACGCGCCCGACGCCGTCGACGTGCCCCTGGACGATGTGGCCACCGAGCTGCTCCCCCGCGCGCAGGGCCGGCTCGACGTTGACGCGGTCGCCGGCGGCAAGATCGGCGAGCGAGGTGCGCGCGAGCGTCTCCGGTACCGCGTCGAAGGCGAGGCAGCCGGCCTCGACCTCGGTCACGGTCAGGCAGACGCCGTTCAGCGCCACCGAGTCGCCGACGCCGGCCGTCGCGGCCGTCGCGGGCGCCGCGAGGCGGATCCGCGCGCCCCCGGACGCGCTGTCGAGAGCCTCGACCGTCCCGAGCTCGCGCACGATTCCCGTGAACACGCGCCGAGTGTACGGGCTGGGACCAGCCCGCAGCGCCCGGGTGCGACTACGGGAGGTTGACGTAGGCCGTCAGGAGGACGTCCGGGCCGATCTGCTCCGCCGCCAGGCGGTGCAGCGCGAGCGGTGACGGGAGGCCGGCGAGCAGGCCGGGCCCGTCGCCCGCGAGCGTCGGCGCCACGAAGACGAGCAGCTTGTCCACGAGCCCCGCGGCGAAGAACGAAGCCGCGATCGTCGCGCCCCCCTCGAGCAGCAGCGACTGGACGCCCTCGCCGGCGAGCGCGGCGAGTTCTCCGGCGAGCGGCCCCGAGCGCAGCTCGAGCTCGCAGCCGGGCGGCAGGGGGCCGCGGCCGAACGCGAGGCGCCGCGGCTGGCGGACGGCCCCGACAGCCCTGGCGGTCAGAAGCGGCTCGTCGGCCCGGACGGTGCCCATCCCGACCGCGACCGCGTCCGAGCGCGCTCGCAGCTCGTGGGTGCGGCGGCGCGACTCCTCGCCCGAGACCCAGCGGGAGCCGGGGACGGTCATCCTGCCGTCGAGCGTAACCGCGGCCTTGTAGATCACGAACGGCCGGCCGCGGGTGGCCCAGGTGCGGTAGGCCTCGTTCTGGACGCGGGCCCGCCATTCGAGCTCGCCGCCCGCGAGCTCGACCTCGACCCCGGCCGCGCGCAGCCGCTCGAAGCCCCGTCCGTCCGTCTTCGGATTCGGGTCTCCGACCGCGGCCACCACCCGCGCGACGCCGGCGGCGACCACCGCGTCGGCGCAGGGAGGGGTGCGGCCGTGGTGCGCGCATGGCTCGAGCGTCACGTACAGCGTCGCGCCGCGGGCGCGCTCGCCGGCCCGCTCGAGCGCAGCCACCTCGGCGTGCGGGCCGCCGGCGCGCTCGTGCCAGCCCTCCCCCACCACCTGGCCGCCGGGTGCGACGACGACCGCGCCGACAACGGGGTTCGGGCGGGTGCCGCCCCGACCGCGTTCGGCGAGCGCGAGCGCACGCTCCAGGTGCAGCGTGTCAGGCAACGGCGCGGACGAGGCCGTCGTACGCCCCGGCCACGTCCCCGTGGTAGAAGATCGCGCTGCCCGCGACGATCAGGTCGGCCCCCGCCGCGCGCACCTCGGCGACGTTGCCCGCGGTCACCCCCCCGTCGACCTGGATCAGCCGGCCGTCGCCGAGGAGGTCGCGCAGTTCCCGGATGCGTTCGAGCGACTCGGGGATGAACGCCTGACCCGAGTAGCCGGGGTGGACGCTCATGCAGAGGACGAGGTCGACGTCGCCCGCAACGGCGGCGGCGGCCGCGATCGGAGTGTCGGGGTTGATCGCGACGCCGACGCCCAGCCCGCACGCGCGGGCGGCGGCGACGGCGGTCGCCGGATCGGGGCAGACCTCGAGGTGGAAGGTGACGCTGTCACCGCCGGCCTGCCTGATCTGCTCGAAGTGGGAGTCGGGCGCGTCGACCATCAGGTGGCAGTCGAGGCGGCCGCCGGCCCGGTGCACGACGGGCGCGACCGCCTGGACGACGACCGGGCCGATGGTCACCGGGGGGATGAAGCGGCCGTCGCCGACGTCGACGTGGAAGACCCTGGCGCCGGCGGTGAGGAGCGCCTCGCTCTGCTCGCCGAGGCGCAGGAAGTCGGCCGCGTAGAGCGACGGCTCGATCTCCACTCCCCTGACCCAGTCGCGCCAGCTCACGTGCTGATCTTATTGGCGGCGGAGACGGGCGACGAAGAAGCCCGACGTGCCGTGGCGGTGCGGCAGAGTGAGCAGGTACTCCGGGCGGCGCGGGTGGCGGTAGGCGGGCCATTCGGCCCCGAGATCGTCGGCGGGGAGCCCGAGCGCGTCAACGACCCGCTCGTTCTCGGCCGCGTTGATCGTGCAGACGGCGTAGACGAGCGTTCCGCCCGGGCGCACGCGCTCGGCCGCCGCGCTCGCGAGCGCGAGCTGGAGCTCCGGCAGCGGCTTCGCCCGCCAGCGCAGATCGGGCCGGGACGCGAGCGTGCCGAGCCCCGAGCAGGGTGCGTCGACGAGCGCCCGGTCGAAACCGCCCAGCTCGGTGGGCAGCGCCCGCCCGTCGGCCCGCACGACGGTCACGTTCGTGGCATCCAGGCGTCGCGCGACCGCTTCGAGCTCACGCGCCCGGGCGGGGTCGAGCTCGACGGCGACAACGTCGCCCCGAAGCTGGGTTGCCTTGCCGCCCGGGGCGGCGCACAGGTCGAGCACCCGCTCGCCCTGGCGAGCTGCGACCGCGAGCCCGGCGAGCTGGGAGGCGCGACTCTGCGGCCAGACGAGTCCACGCTCGAGCCACTCCGGGGGGACGCGCCCGACGCGGAGCGCGTCGGGCAGGTCGCGGAAGCGCTCGCCGGCCAGCGTGTCCGGGTCGGCGACCTTGCGACGGTTGATTCGCACGACGGTCTCGGCCGGCTCGTTCTGGGCACGCATCAAGGCGAGCGCTTCCTCGCTGCCGAGCTCGCGCCACCAGGTCTCGGCGACCCACTCCGGGTAGGAGTGGCGGAGCGCGGCCCGGGCCGCGGTCTCCTCGCCGAGCGCGGCGAGCACCTCGCCGATCCCCTCGGCCAGGCGGCGCGACACCGCGTTCGCGAAGCCCACGGCACGCTCGAGCCCGGCTCCGCGCACGAGCTCGACCGACTCGTCCACCGCCGCGTGCGGTGGGACCGAGCCGGCGTAGGCGAGCTGGTAGGCACCGAGCCGCAAGGCGGCGCGGACCGGCGCGTCGAGCCGCGCGAGCGGCCGCCGACCCAGGAGCTCGATCGCGTGGTCGAGCGGCCGGACGAGCCGCACCGTGCCGTAGGCGAGCTCCATCGCGAACGCGCGTTCGCGCTCGTCGAGCCCGGCAGCAGCGGCGGCGGAACGAAACGCCCGGTCGGCCCAGGCGCCCTCTTCGAACACCCGCAGCACGGTCCGGAAGGCGACCTCCCGGGCCGTCCGCGGCGCCGGTAGCTTCACCCGCGACGGGGCCACCCCATGCCTCCACCCGCTTTCAGCCTAGCCGGGGATCGCGCGCGTGTGCGTGACGGACCGCGCCGGCTTCGTGCCGGGACCGTGGCGGATCTCACTTCCTGAGCCCGCGCAGGTACTCGGCGCCCGTCATCCGCCGGCGACCCTCTGGCTGCACCTCGACGAGCTCGATCCCGCCCACGACGAGCTCGGCACCCGGCCCGGCCGGGCGGGCCCGCCAGACGGTCAGCGGCCGCCCCCGGACGAGGCCGCGCGCGCCGACGTGCGGAGCGAGGGCACGCACCCGGTCGAGCGTCTCGCGGACCGGGCGGTCCCAGTCGAGCAGGCGGTCGGCCGCGGTGAGCTTGGCCGCGTAGGTGGCGCCCTCGCTCGCCTGCGGCGTGAACCGGATCTCTCCCGGTCGCTCGAGCAGCCCGGCGAGCAGCTCGACCGCGACCCCGGCGGCGCGCTCGTAGACGGCACCGGCGTCGTCATCCGGCCCGACCGCGAAGGCCTGCTGGGCGGCGACGGGGCCCGCGTCGAGCTCGGCGGTCGTTCGGTGGATCGTCACCCCGGTCTCGGTGTCGCCGGCCATCAGCGCCCGCTCGACCGGCGCCGCGCCGCGCCCGCGCGGCAGGAGCGAGGGATGCACGTTCAGCCACAGCCGCTCGTCGAGGAGCGCCGCCGGGATCAGCGCGCCGTACGCGCACACGACGACGATGCCCGCGCGTGCGGGGCACGCCTCGAGCCGCTCGGGCTGCTCGACCGGGATCCCGAGCCGCTCGGCGGCGGCTTTCGCCGGCGGCGGGCCGGGCCGGCGACCCCGCCCACGCGGACGGTCTGGCCGCGTGACGACCAGCTCGACGTCGTGGAGCGCCGCCAGACCCTCGAGCACCGCAGCGCCGAACGGCGCGGTGGCCGCGACGACGAGCCGCACCCCCGGCCCCTAGCCCAGGCGGCCGAGGACGGGCTGGGGCCGCAGCTTCGCCAGCGCGGAGCGGCGCTGGTCGGGCGCCGCGCGGTCGACGATCAGCACGCCGTCGAGATGGTCGACCTCGTGCTGGATCACGCGGGCCTCGAGCCCCGCCGCCTCGAACCGCAGCTCCCCGCCGGAGACGTCATTCGCCGCCACGGTGATCGCGGCCGGCCGCTCGACCTCGACGGTCACCCCGGCCGCGTCGAGCGACAGGCAGCCCTCCTCGATCGTCTCGAGCTCGTCCGAGCTCGTGACGACCACCGGGTTGACGAGCACGACCGGCTCCCCGTTCTCGTCTGCCTGGTGGACCAGCACTCGCTGGAGCACCCCGACCTGGGGTGCGGCGAGCCCGACGCCGCGAGCCTTCTGCATCACGTACACCATCCGCGCGGCGAGCGTGGCGAGCGCCTCGTCGAACGCGGTCACCTCACGCGCGGTCATTCTCAGCACCGGATCGGGGTACTGGCGCACTGTGGCGTAGACGTAGCGCCGGCGGGCCTCGCGCTCCGCGAGGTCCTCCTCGACCGGCTCCTCCAGCTCTTCGAGCTGCTCCTCGATCTCGGCCATGTCCTGAGTCTAGCCGCGGCCGTCACACGGACTGGGGGTCGACGTCGATCGAGGCGGTGAGGCCGTCGCGCCGCATCGCCTTCGCGGCGGCGGCGAGCAGCGCGCTCGCACGCGTCGCGGCCGGACGGGGGTCGGCCGCCTTGACGAGCAGCTGCGCGCGATGACGCCCGCGGAGGCGCAGGATCGGAGCGGGGCCGAGCACGTCGCCGCCCGCGACGGCCTCGATGCCCCCGCGAAGCTCGTGGAGCAGCGCGAGCGGCGGCGCCGGGTCGCCCGCGGTGGCGACGACCCGCACGAGATGGCGAAACGGGGGCAGACCGAGCTCGCGGCGGCGCTCGAGCTCCCCGGCGAGGAACTCGGCGACGGCGTGGCGGGCGGCGAGCGCGATCGGTCGCGCATCCGGAGCGAACGTCTGGACGAGCACGCGGCCGGGCCGGTCGCGCCCGCTGCGCCCGGCGAGCTGGGTGACGAGCTGGAAGGTCCGCTCCTCCGCCCGGAAGTCGGGCAGGAGCATGCCGGCGTCGGCATCGACGACCGCCGCGAGCCGGACACCGGGGAAGTGATGCCCCTTCGCGACCATCTGCGTTCCGAGCAGTACCGCCCGCTCGGCGCGCGCGAACCGCGCCAGCACCTCGTCGTGGCCGTCCCGTCCGGCCACGTCCGCGTCGAGCCGCAGCAGCTCGAGCTCGGGCACCGCGGCGGCCAGCTCCCGCTCGAGCTGCTCGGTGCCGGCACCGAGCCGCATGAGCTCTGCCGAGCCGCACCCCGGACAGAGACGGGGCGCCGCCTCGGCGCGGCCGCAGTGGTGGCAGTGCAGCCGGCGGTCCCCGTGCAGGACGAGCGACACGTCGCAGGAGCCGCAGCGGATCGTCCGCCCGCAGCCCCGACAGTGAAGCGCCGGGGCAACGCCGCGCCTGTTCAGGAGCAGGATCCCCTTGCCGCCCCGGTCGGCGAGGCGGCCGAGCTCGCGCAGGAGCGGGCCCGACAGCGGGTAGCCGCGCTCGCGGCGCAGGTCGACGATCTTCACCGGCGGCAGCGGGCGGGCGAGCCGGGCGCCCAGCTCGAGCCGCTCGAGCAGGTGCCAGCTCTCGGGCCGCGGGGTGGCGCTGCCGAAGACGGCCACGGCGCCCTCGAGCGCGGCCCGCCGCGCGGCCACGGCCCTCGCGTCGTAGCGCGGGTCGGAGTCCTGCTTGTAGGAGGGGTCGTGCTCCTCGTCGACGCAGACGACGCCGAGCCCGCGAACCGGGGCGAACACGGCCGAGCGCGCCCCGACGACGACGCGGGCCTCGCCACGGTCGATCCGCTCCCGCTCGTCCCTGCGCTCCGCCTCCGACAGCCCCGAGTGGAGGCAGGCGACGAGGTCGCCGAACCGCGAGCGGAAGCGGGCGAGCGCCTGCGGGGTGAGCGCGATCTCCGGGACGAGCACGATCGCCGCGAGCCCCCGCTCGAGCGCGGCCGCGCACGCGCGGAGGTACACCTCGGTCTTGCCGCTGCCGGTGGCGCCGTGCAGGAGGAACCGCCCGCCGCCGCCGTCGAGCGCGGCGACGATCCGCTCGAGCGCACGCCGCTGGGGCGCGGTCAGCGCCGCCGGCTCGGCCTCCCCGGGCAGCGTGGGCACGTCGGGCCGTCTCGGCGCCGCGCCCGGGCGCCGCGCCCGCACCGCGGGAGCGACGAGGGCGAGCGCCCGGCCGGGCGTCGAGCCGTAGTAGTCGGCGATCCAGAGCGCGAGATCGACGAGAGCGGCGGGAACGCTGCCGAGCGCCCGCTCGACGGCGACCGGCTCGACCCCGGCGGGCGCGCTGTCAGCAACCTCGACGACGACGCCGCGCCGGCGGGAGCGCCCGAGCGGGACGGAGACCACCGCACCCTTCTCGAGCCCGTCACCGAGGTACGTGAACGGCCGCGTCAGCGCCCGGGTGGTGACGAGCGGGTGGACGGACGCGAAGCGGGCCACCGGGCCAGCCTAGCGCCGTGACCGGCAGGACCGGGCGGCGCCGCGGGCTCCCACCGCCCGGTGGCTACAATCGCTCGGGGATGGCGCACGGGCACTCGCTCGACACGTATCTCGAGACCGTCTACTTCCTCGCCTTCCCGGTCGGCGAGTACGGACCGGTCGTCAAGGACTCGCCGGCGCTCGCCTCCCGGGTCGCGGAGCTGCTCGGCGTCTCGCGAGCCTCCGCCGGGGAGATGCTGAAACGGCTCGAAGCCGACGGCCTCGTCGAGCGGGGCGAGCGCAAGGAGCTGATCCTCACGCCCGCCGGCCGCCTCGCCGCTGAGAAGGTGATCCGCCGCCACCGCCTGATCGAGTGCCTGCTGACCGAGTTCATGGGCTACACCGGCGCCGAGGCGCACGAGCAGGCCGACGCGCTCACCGACACGTTCACGGACGACATGATCGAGCGGATCGCGGCCAGGCTGGGGCGGCCCGAGCGCTGCCCGCACGGCTGGCCGGTCGATCCCGCGGTCGAGCAGGCAGAGAACCGCGAGCTCGTCGCCCTCGCCGAGCTCGAGCCGGGCGAGCGCGCGACGATCGTCAGGCTCGCCGAGCACGACGGCGAGCTGCTGCACTGGTTCTACGACGAGGGTCTCGTCCCGGGCACCGACGTCGAGCTGCTCGCAGCCACCCCCGCGGCGGGCCAGGTCGTGATCGCGGTCGGCGGGACGGAGCGCGCGATCGGCGAGCCCGCGGCGGGCGGCCTGTTCGTCCGCCGGGTCGCGTAGCGGCGGCTCAGCCGCCGCTCAGAGCGGGCGCCGGCAGCCCCACCGCCTCGCGCAGCGCCTCCGCCCGGTCGGCGAGCTCCCAGGTGAAGTCCGGGTCGCGGCGCCCGAAGTGCCCGTAGCGGGCCGTCTTCGCGTAGATCGGCCGGCGCAGCTCGAGCTCGCGGACGATCGCCCCCGGGCGCAGGTCGAACACCTCTCGCACGGCCCGCTCGACCTCCGCCACGGGCACTCGCTCGGTGCCGAAGCAGTCGACCGCGATCGAGACCGGTTGCGCGACGCCGATCGCGTACGCGACCTGCACCTCGCAGCGCTCGGCCAGCGCGGCAGCGACCACGTTCTTCGCGACGTGCCTGGCCGCGTACGAAGCCGACCGGTCGACCTTGGTCGGGTCCTTGCCCGAGAACGCGCCGCCGCCGTGCCTGGCCGCGCCGCCGTACGTGTCGACCACGATCTTGCGCCCGGTCACGCCGGTGTCCGAGATCGGACCGCCGGCGACGAAGCGTCCGGTCGGGTTGACGAGCACGAAGCCGCGCTCCTCGAGCCGCCGGCCCTCGATCAGCTCCTCGGGCAGCACGGGGCGGACGACGTGGTCGATCACGTCCGGGCGGACGAGCGTATCGACGTCGAGGCCGTCCGCGTGCTGGGCCGACACGACCACCCGCTCGATCGCGACGGGCCGGCGGCCGCCCCGCTCGTCGAGCTCGTAGCGAACCGTCACCTGGGCCTTCCCGTCGGGGCGCAGATAGGGGAGCACGCCGGCCTTGCGCACCTCCGCGAGGCGGCGGCAGAGGCGATGCGCGAGCATGATCGGCAGCGGCATCAGCTCCTCGGTCTCGGTGCAGGCGAAGCCGAACATCATCCCCTGGTCGCCGGCGCCGAGCTGGCTCAGGGGATCGCTCCCGTCCGTGTCCTCGCCTCTCGCCTCGAGCGCCCGGTCGACGCCCCGGGCGATGTCGGGCGACTGCTCGTCGACCGACACGATCACGCCGCAGGTGTCGGCGTCGAACCCGTATTCGGCCCGGTCGTACCCGATCTCCCGGATGCGCTCGCGCACGACCTTCGGGATGTCGACGTAGGTCTGGGTCGAGATCTCGCCCGCCACGACCACGAGGCCGGTCGTGACGAGCGTCTCGCAGGCGACGCGGCCGAACGGATCCTCGGCCAGCACCGCGTCGAGGACGGAGTCCGAGACCTGGTCTGCGACCTTGTCCGGATGTCCCTCCGTGACCGACTCGGAGGTGAAGAGGTAGCTGCGCGTCATGTCGGCACTCCGTCCTTGCCAGGCGGGTCGTGGCTCATGGACGCTCAGTATGCCCGCCGCGGGCGCCGCCGGGAGGGCTCACGCCCAGTCCACGTTCGAGAGGCTCGCGAGCGCGAGCACGAGCGCGTGCGTGCCCCGCCTGCCGCCACCCTGCGCCTGGAGGGCGACGTACAGCTGCTCGGCGAGCGCGAGCCCCGGCAGCGAGAGGCGGAGGCGACGCGCCTCGGCCAGCGCGATGCCCATGTCCTTGACGAAGTGGTCGACCATGAAGCCCGGGGCGAAGTCGCCGGCGAGCATGCGCGGCCCGTAGTTCTCGAGCGACCAGGAGCCGGCGGCGCCGCCGGCCACCGACTCGAGCACCGTCGCCGGCTCGAGCCCGGCGCGCTGGGCGTACAGCAGCGCCTCGCAGACCCCGACCATCCCGGTCGCGATCAGGATCTGGTTGACCATCTTCGCGTGCTGGCCGGCGCCGGGGCCGCCCTGGTGGACGACCGTCTTCCCCATCTTCTCGAGCAGCGGGCGCGCCCGGGCAAGCGCGTCCGCGTCGCCGCCGACCATGACCGACAAGGTCGCGTTGCGGGCGCCGACGTCGCCGCCCGAGACCGGTGCGTCCAGCGCCGCCACGCCCCGGGCGGCGGCGGCGGCGTGGATCTCGACCGCGAGCGACGGCTCGCTCGTGGTCAGGTCGACGAGCAGCGAGCCCTCGCGCGCGCCGGCCAGCACCCCGTCGGGCCCGAGGATGACCTCACGCACGTCGGCCGGGAAGCCGACGATCGTGAACACGACCTCGGACGCCGCAGCGACCTCGGCGGGCGAGCCGGCCCAGGCGGCTCCGCGCTCGAGCAGCGGCGCGGCGCGCTCCCGCGTACGCGTGTAGACCGTCGCCTCGTGGCCGGCGGCGAGCAGGTGGCCGCACATCGAGCAGCCCATCACGCCGGTGCCGATCCAGCCGACGCGTGTCACCGCCCGCCGCCTCCGCCGGCAGCCGCGCGGATCTGGGAGAGCGTCGCCTTCGGGGTGATCGCCTCGGGGTCGACGCGTAGCTCGAGCAGCGCGGGGCCGCCGGCAGCGAGCGCGCGCTCGAACGCGCCGGCGAAATCCGCGGTCCGCTCGACGACCTCGCCGGCAGCTCCGAACGAGCGGGCGTACGCGGCGAAGTCCGGGTTGACGAGGTCGGTCCCGTGCGGGCGCCCGGGGAACGCCCGCTCCTGGTGCATCCGGATCGTCCCGTACATGCCGTTGTTGATCACGAGCACGACCACGCCGGCACCGTACTGGACCGCGGTCGCGAGCTCCTGCCCGTTCATCAGGAAGTCCCCGTCGCCCGAGCAGCAGACGACGATCCGCTCCGGGTGGAGCAGCTTCGCGGCGACGGCCGCCGGGACCCCGTAGCCCATTGCCCCGCTCGTCGGCCCGAGCTGCGTGCGGTAGCGTCTGAACTGGTAGTAGCGGTGGCACCAGACGGAGAAGTTGCCAGCACCGTTCGTGAGGATCGCGTCGTCGGGGAGCCTGTCGCGCAGGTGGGCGAGCACGTCGCCGAGGTCGAGAGCGCCCGGCTGCGGGCGGTGGCGCAGGCTCGCCAGGTAGTCGGCGCGGGCGGCCTCGGTCCAGGCGGCGCGGCCGCTCGCCGCGACGGGCGGTAGGGCGGCAGCGGCGGCGGCGAACGCCGGCAGGCCGGCGTTGATGGCGACATCCGGCTGGTAGACGCGCCCGAGCTCCTCGACGCCGGGGTGGACGTGGACCAGGCGCTGCCGCGGTCGCGGCACGTCGATGAGCGTGTAGCCGGAGGTCGTGGCCTCCCCCAGCCGGGTGCCGACGGCGAGCAGCACGTCGGCCTCTCGGATCCGCGCCGCGAGCGCCGGCTCGATCGCGACTCCGACATCGCCGACGTAGACGCGGGAGTGGTTGTCGACGTAGTCCTGGCAGCGGAAGGAGGCTCCGGTCGGGATCTCCGACGCCTCCGCGAAGGCGAGGAGGTCCCGGGCGGCCTGCTCGGTGAAACCGCCGCCGCCGACGATCATGAGCGGGCGGGAGGCGCCGGCGAGCAGCTCTCGCATGGCGGCAAGCTCCGCCGCTCCCGGGTGCGCCTGCACGGGCTGGTAGGGCCCGGCATCGGCGACCTCGCTGCGCTCGGCGAGCATGTCCTCGGGCAGCGCGAGCACGACCGGCCCGGGGCGGCCGGAGACAGCGGTCGTGAACGCGCGGCTGACGAGCTCCGGCAGTCGGGCCGGGTCGTCGACCTCGGTTGACCACTTCGCGAGCGGAGCGAACAGCGCGCGGTAGTCGACCTCCTGGAACGCCTCGCGGTCGCGGTGGCCGCGGGCGACCTGCCCGACGAGGAGCAGGAGCGGCGTCGAGTCCTGGAAAGCGGTGTGGACGCCGATCGAGGCGTTCGTGGCGCCCGGCCCGCGGGTGACGAAGCAGACTCCGGGACGGCCGGTCAGCTTCCCGTACGCCTCCGCCATGTTGGCGGCGCCGCCCTCGTGGCGGCAGACGACGAGGCGGATCCGCTCGCGGGTATCGCGGAGGGCGTCGAGGGCGGCGATGTAGCTCTCGCCGGGGACGCAGTAGACCGTGTCGACGCCGTGGAGCTCGAGCTGGCGGACGAGGATCTCGGCGCCGCTCCTCACGGCAGCTCCACCGGCACCTCGAGAAAGACGGTCGCCCGCTGCGTCTTCGGCGTGTCCGCATCCTCCTCGTTGACGTAGCGGATCGTCCGCCTGCCCGCCCACTCGGCCGGGAGCAGGAGCACGCGGACGAACGCGGTCTCCTCGTCCGGGCTCGCGACCGCGAGGACCGGGTCGGGGCCGCGCTCGAACCAGGCGTCGCCGGGCCGGTGCGTCTCGGAGCGCCCGGCGGTCTCGACCCGCAGCGCGCCGTGGAGCAGGCGGCGGATGCCCGGGCCCGGGTGGGTGTGCAGGTGCGCCACGCCGCCCGGGGGGAAGTCGACCCGATCGCAGCGAAGTAGCCAGTCGACCCCACGGTCGAGCTCGAGCCCGGCGGAGAGGAGCGCCCCCGGCCGGGGCTCGCGGGCGAGCTCCCAGGCGAGCGCGGGCCCGTCGACACGCGCGGCGCCGAAGCGGGCTTCGGCGCGGGCGAGGTCGTAGACGACGGTCGCTCCCGGACCGGTCTCGACGCCGGCCGGGCAGTCGCGGAGCGAGAGGACGAGACCGGCCGGGCTCAATGGAAGAACTGACCGCCGTCGATCACGATCGTCTGGCCGGTCACGAACGCGGCCTCGGCCGAGGCGAGGTAGGCGACGGCGCCGACGACGTCCTCGGGAACCTGGTCGCGCTGGATCGTGCGCGCGGCGATCGAGACGCCGCGGAGCTTCTCGACCACCTCCGGGTGCGACCGGACGCCCTCGCTCATCGTGAAGCCGGGCGCGACGCAGTTGACTCGGATCCCGTCCCTGCCGAGCTCCTTCGCGAGCGCGCGCGTGAAGGCGACGATCGCGCCCTTGCTGGTCACGTAGTGCAGCAGGAAGGGGACGCCGCGAAACGGCGTGCCGGAGGAGATGTTGACGATCGCACCGCCGCCCGCCGCGCGCAGCGCCGGCACGACCGCGCGGCAGCAGAGGAACATGCTGGCGACGTTCACGTCCATCACCCGCCGCCACTCCTCGAGCGGGATCTCCTCGAACGGGCGCATCGCGAGCGACGCGTAGAGGCCGGCGTTGTTGACGAGCACGTCGATCCGGCCGCAGCGGGCAAGCGTCTCCTCGGCCAGCCTGGCCGCGTCCGCCTCGGAGGAGACGTCGGCGACGAGGCCAACGCCGCCGGGGAAGGCGGCGGCCGCGTCCTCGGCGCGCTCGAGGTCTGCGATCACGATCCGCGCCCCCTCGGCGGCGAGCCCGGTCGCGATCGCGCGGCCGATCCCCCGGGCGCCACCGGTGACGATCGCAACCTTTCCCTCGAGGCGCCCCGGCATCAGCGGATCGGGGAGAACGAGGTCGGCACCATGATCCGGTTGCGCTGCGTGTGGATGAGCGGCGCGAGCCTGGGCAGGAACGCCTGCCAGCGCTCGTCCGCCTGGAGGCGAGCGCGCCGCTCCTCGCGCTCGGCGTAGCTCGAGTAGCCCCAGAGGCTGACGATCGACGACAGGTCGCCGACGTCGACCGTGAACCAGCCGAGCAGGTTGCCGAGGAGCTCCTCCTGGATGGCGATCCCCTCGTCCCGGTAGAGGCCGACGACCTCGCCGAGCTTGCCGGTGTGAATGTGGTAGGTGCGCTCCTCGACGATCACTCCCCGATCCCTCCCATCGCCACGTATTTCAGCTCAAGCCATTCGTCGATCCCGTAGCGGGACCCCTCGCGGCCGATTCCGGACTCCTTGACGCCGCCGAACGGCGCCACCTCGGTCGAGACGAAGCCGGTGTTGACGCCGACGATTCCCGTCTCGAGCCCTTCAGAGACGCGCCAGACGCGGCCGACGTCGCGCGTGAACATGTAGGCGCAGAGCCCGTGGGGGGTGTCGTTGGCAATCGCGAGCGCCTCCGCCTCGGTCTCGAACGGGATCAGCCCGGCCACCGGCCCGAACGTCTCCTCGCGGGACATCGCCATCGCGGGCGTGACGCCGGTCAGCACGGTCGGCTCGAAGAACGTGCCGCCGAGCGCGTGGGGGCCGCCGCCGGTGAGGACCTCGGCCCCGCCGGCGACCGCGCCCTCGACGTGGCGGGCGACTTTCTCGAGGCCCTGCCCGTCGATCAGCGGGCCGATCTGGGCGCCTTCCTCGACCCCGGGGGCGACCCGGAGGCCCGCGGCGAGCGCGACCAGCCGCTCGGCGAGCGCGTCGTGGATGCCCCGCTGGACGAGGATGCGGTTCGCGGAGATGCACGTCTGGCCGGAGTTGCGGAACTTGCAGGCGAGCATCGCCTCGATCACCTCGTCGAGGTCGGCGTCGTCGAAGACAACGAGCGGCGCGTTGCCGCCGAGCTCGAGCGAGACCTTTTTCACTGTGCTCGCGCACTGCTCCATGAGCAGCTTCCCCACCGGGGTCGAGCCGGTGAAGCCGAGCTTGCGCACGACCGGGCTCGCGGTCAGCTCGGCTCCGATCGCGGGGGCGTCCTCGGCGGCTCCGGTGACGACGTTGAGAACGCCCGGCGGCAGGCCGGCCCGCTCGGCGAGCTCGCAGATCGCGAGCGCGGACAGCGGAGTCTGCTCGGCCGGCTTCAGCACCATCGTGCACCCGGCCGCGAGCGCGGGCGCGCACTTGCGCGTGATCATGGCCGAGGGGAAGTTCCAGGGCGTGATGCCCGCGGTCACCCCGATCGGCTGCTTGAGGACGAGGATCCGCCGGCCCGGCAGCGGTTGGGGGATCGTGTCGCCGTAGACGCGCTTGCCCTCCTCGGCGAACCACTCGAGGAAGGAGGCGGCGTAGGCGATCTCGGCCCGCGACTCGAACAGCGGCTTGCCTTGCTCGAGCGTGAGCAGGAGCGCGAGATCCTCCCGGTGGGCGGCCATCAGGTCGGCGAGCTCGCGCAGGATCCGGCCGCGTTCCCGCGCGAGCAGGCTGCGCCAGGCGGGGTGGGCGCGCTCCGCGGCCTCGATCGCCCGGCGTGTCTCGGCGGTACCGAGCCTGGGCACCCGCGCGAGCTCCGTCCCCGTCGCGGGGTCGGTGACGGGGAACGTCGCGCCGGAGTCGGAGTCGATCCAGGCGCCGCCGACGTACGCGCGGGAGCGGACCAGCGCGCCGTCCTCGAGGCGAGGGGGGCGCGCCCCCGTGCCCGTGTCCGCGATCGTCACGACACGGGGAATCCTACGCGGGCGGGGCTCCCTTCGACTCCCAGTAGCGGTTGAGCGCGCCCTGGCACTTGACGAACCAGACGATCGCGCCGGCGATCGGGATCAGGACCCAGAGCCCGGTCAGGCCTCGCACGGGCGCGGAGCCGGGGGCGCCGCCGTCGAGGTCCTCGTAGAGGTAGCGGATCTCGGACGGGATCACGAAGACGCTGACGATGCTCGCGACAAGCCAGACGACGAGCCCGAGCACGCCGCCGAGCCCGTTGCCCGAGTAGCGCTTCATCTCCTCGTGCGTCCGGTAGGCCCAGACGAGCCCGTAGATCCCGAGCGTGAGGATGTACCAGAGCATCGAGAGCGGCACCGAGCGGGTGTTGCCGACCGGGCCCCGTTCCTGCACGGCCATCACGTTCACCTCCCAGGAGTTGACCGGGCGATCGTAGCGGGGGCGCAGGACGCGCCCGTTCGGATATAAGACCTCCCGTGACGGGACCCGAGCGAACCGACGACGACGACCGCTCGTTCGCCGGCCGGGTCGCGCTCGTGACCGGCGGCGCGAGCGGCATCGGCCACGCGGTCGCGATGCGCTTCGCCGCCGCCGGCGCTGCCGTCGCGATCCTGGACCTGGACGCCGGCGCCGCCGAGGCGGCCGCCGCCGGGCTGGGCGCGGACGCGCTGGCCGTCGCCGCCGACGTGGCCGTCTCCGGGGAGGTGGACGCGGCCGTGCGGTCGGTCGAGGAGCGTCTCGGCCGCGTCGACGCGCTCGTCTGCTGCGCCGGGATCGGCGGCGACTCGCTCCACACGTCCGACGTGTCGGACGAGGAGTGGCGGCGCGTGTTCGCCGTCAACTGCGACGGCGTCTTCCACTGCAACCGGGCCGTGATCCCGGGCATGGTCTCGCGCGGGTACGGGCGGATCGTCAACGTCGCCTCGATCGCCGGCAAGGAGGGCAATCCGATGGCCGCCGCCTACTCGGCCAGCAAGGCTGCGGTGATCGGGATGACGAAATCGATCGGCAAGGACCTGGCCGGCACGGGTGTCCTCGTCAACTCGATCGCGCCGGCCGTGATCGAGACGCCGATCCTCGCGCAGCTCTCCCGTGAGCACATCGACTACATGGTGGCGCGGATCCCGCTCGGGCGGCTGGGCCGGCCCGAGGAGGTGGCGGCCCTCGTCGCGTACCTGGCCAGCGAGGAGTGCTCGTTCGCGACCGGCGCCTGCTTCGACATCTCGGGCGGCAGGGCGACGTATTGACGGCCCCGGGTTGCACGCTCGTCACCGGCGCGCTTGGCTGCCTCGGGGCTTGGACGATCCGCGAGCTGCACCGGGAGGGCACGCCCGTTGTCGGCTTCGACCTCGGCACGGACGCCTACCGGCTGCGCGAGCTCATGGACGCCGGCGACGTGGCGGCCCTGACGCTCGCGCGGGGGGACATCACGAGCCGCGACGAGCTCGCGCGGGTGCTCGACGAGCACGAGATCACGCACGTGATCCACCTCGCCGCGCTCCAGATCCCGTTCTGCCGCGCCGATCCGATCCGCGGCGCGCTCGTCAACGTCGTCGGCACGCTGAACGTGCTCGAGGCCGTGAAGGAGCGCCGGGAGCGGATTGCGGGTCCCGTCGTGTACGCGTCGTCGGCGGCGTACTGGGGGCTCTCGGATGCGGAGGCCGCGGCCAGCCACGAGGCGGCCCGCTCCCGCCCGGATACCCACTACGGCGTCTACAAGCAGGCGAACGAGGGGAACGCGCGCATCTACTGGCAGGACGCGGGCCTCTCGTCGCTCGGGCTGCGGCCGGCGAACGTGTACGGGCCCGCCCGTGACCAAGGCGTCACGTCCGAGCCGACGCACGCGATGCGCGCGGCCGCCCGCGGCGAGGGATACCACATCAACTACGGCGGCCGCACCGTCTTCAACTACACGGCCGACGTGGCGCGAGCGCTGGTGCGCATGAGCCGCGCGGCGTTCGAGGGCGCCGCCGCGTTCAACATGCCCGGCACGCCCGGCCACATGCGTGAGCTGGTCGCCGCGATCGAGGCGGCCGCCCCCGACGTCGCCGGGAGGATCACGTTCGACGACACGCCGCTGCCGGTTCCGGCCGACCTCGCCACGGACGGCCTGGCCGGGGTGATCGGAGCGGTCGAGCTGACGCCGCTGCCCGACGCCGTGCGGGCGACGGTCGAGCACTTCCGCCGCACCGCCACGTAGAACACCGCGCGGGCGGCGCGGGCGTTGGGGCGGGACCTGCCCCGCCCAATCGTGGGGACGGAACGTCTCCGGGGCGAACGTGAGGGCGGGGCTTGTGCCGCCCGATCGCCGGGACGGGGCCTCTCCCGCCTGGCTGTCGGGACGGGACCTCCCCCGCCCGGGTGTAGGGATGTCATGAAGGGGGCTCCTCTCGGCGGTAGTCTCGCCGGGGTCTGATCCCGATACGGAGAGGAGCCCTGTGTCACGCGGCTGAAGGCCCTGCAGGGCATCTACGGCGTCGGCCCGATCATCGCCTGCCACCTGCTCGCCGAGATCGGCGACCCAACGCGCTTCCGGCGCGCCCGCCAGGTCGTACGCCTGGCCGGGATCGACCCGACCGTCCTGGAGTCCGGTGACATGAAACGCCGCGGCCGCCTCTCCAAAGCCGGGCCGCCCCTCCTTCGCTTCGCCCTCGTCGAGGCCGCCAAGCACGCCCGACGCCCCGGCAGCCCCGACCACGAGCGCTGGCAGCAGCTCGCCCACCGGCGCGGCAGCACCGTCGCCGACCTCACCGTCGCCCGCACCATCGCCGTGCGCGCCTACCACATCCTGCGCGACCTCCCCCAGGCCGCCTGACAGGACCCGGCCGGTGGCGCGAGCACAGACCCACCCGACCGGAGAAGCGCGGCGCGCTCCCGCACCCGCCCTGGCGTCCCCCACGGACGCCCCCGTAGGGAATGAGCCGCCGCAACCCCAACCAGACCTCCTGCGCCGCCCCACAAGCGCGCGCCGATCTAGGGCAGGGTCGCCTCCACGCTCCCACCACCCGACGTCCCGCCCGACTCGATGCGAGCACTGCGGAGCGCCACGGGCTGCGGGGCGGGCGGGTCCGGCCCCGCCCCGGTCGTTTCACCGCGTCCGGCCGCCGGCCTCAGATCGAATGGGATGGGAGGCCGAGCCGGGTGGATCGACTACGCGCCCGCGTGACGGTGGCGCAGGCGCGCCGGCGAGAGCATGGCGACGAGCGCTACCGTCCCCGCGGAGGCGGCGACGATCACCCAGAGGACGCTCGTGTAGTCCCCGGCCGCGTCCCGGATCGCGCCCAGCCCGAACGGCGCGACGGCCGAGAAGGCGTAGCCGGCGCCGAGCATCAGGCCCGCGACCGCTCCCACCTGGTCGGGCCGGTCGGCGACGTCGAGCGGGAGCGTCAGGACGAGCGGGAACTGCGCGCCGATCCCAACGCCGGTCACCGCCGCCCACACCCACGCCCACGCCCCGTCGGGCACGAGCACGATCCCGAGCAGCGCCGCCGTCATCAGGCCCGACGACGCCACGAGGTAGAGCCGGCGGGAGCCGTAGCGGTCGGCAAGCCAGGGGATGAGCAACGTCGTCGGCAGCGACGCGATGTTCATCACCGCGACCAGCCCGCCCGCCCTGCCTTCACTCCAGCCCCGCTCGACGTACACGTCGGGTAGCCACGCGTTCAGCCCGTAAAAGACCACCGCCATCAGGCAGAAGACCCCGGCGAGCAGCCAGGCGATCCGGCTGCGCAGCGGCGGCCGGGGCGGGCGGAAGCCGGTCACCTGGGCGGCCCGCTCGTGCCTCGTGAGCGCGAGCCAGAGCACGACGAGCAGGGCGGCGAAGATGGAGAAGGCGAGCAGCGCGGCCCGCCAGCCTCCGGCCGCGCCGGCGATCGGGACGGCGACCGAGGCGGAGGTGGCGGAGCCGAGGTTGATCCCGGTCGCGTAGATCCCGGTCGCGAACGCCGGACGGTGGGGGAAGCGCTCCTTGACCGCAACCGGCAGCAGGGCACCCGCGAAGCCGATGCCGACACCCACCGGCACCGTCAGCAGGATCACGGCCGCGGCGGAGGGCGCGAGCGCCCGGGCGATCCCGAACACCGCGATCGCGGCGATGCAGGCCGCGATCGCGTAGCGGGAGCCGAGCCGGCTCGACAGGTACGGGGCGGGCGGCGCGAACAGCCCCATGCAGAGCACCGGGATCGTCCCGAGCAGGCCGGCGACGGCGTGCGAGACCGCCAGGTCGTCCTGGATCTCCGGCAGCAGGGGACCGACGCCGACGAGCTGCGGGCGCAACGCGAGCGCGCTCGCGAACAGCGCGACGAGCAGCCCGAGGCGCGTGCGGAGCACGGCTCGCGGGCGCCCGGGGCTCAGGGCTCCCAGGTCACGTAGAAGGCGCGCTCGCGCGCCTCGAGTCGCGGGATCGCGTCACCCAACCCGAGCTCCTTGAAGTGATCGGACCCCACGTGCGCCTGGTAGGCGGCCTCGTCGGCGTACTGCTCGTAGAAGAAGAAGACGCTCGGGTTCTCCGGGTCGCGGTGGGCCTGGTACATGAGCACGCCCGGCTCGGCCTTCGAGGGACCGGCGAGCCGGCGAACGGCGTCGGCGACGGCGTCCGCCTCGCCCTCCTTCGCGATCCACTTGGCACACACGACGTAGGCCATCTAGGCGCTCCTTTCGCGTTCGGCTTGCTTCGTGAAGTACCGGGCGAGCCCGGCGTAGGAGAGATCGAATCCGGGAAGCTGACGGTACAGGGGCGCAGCCTCGCCTGCCTCCTCGACCAGCTCACGGGTCGCCGCCGCGACGAACTCCGCCTCGCTGGCGCCGGCGGCGACGCGCCCCGCCCACTCGCGCAGCCGCTCGCGCGCGCGGGCGACGATCCCGAGCGCGTCACCGTGCTCGCCGAAATGCGGCAGGCGGACGAGAACGGGGGCGCGGGCCTCGATCGCCGTGAACGAGGCCTCCCAGGCCTCGACGTCGATCTCCGGGGGCGCCGAGGCCGGGTAGAGGAAGTTCCCGGGCGGGAGCAGGCAGCCGAGCGCGTCGCCCGCGTAGCAGGTCCCCTCCCCGTCGAAGAAGGCAACGTGGTGCCAGGCGTGCCCGGGCGTCGGCACGGCCTCGAGCCCGAGCACATGCGAGCCGAGCACGCGGACGTTCGCGGCCGGCACGGGCGCGATCGGGCCGAAGAGGACGTCGAACTCGTCCCGGTAGAGGCGCCGCGCGCTGCGCTCGAGCCGCTCCGGGTCGACGAGGTGGGGGGCGCCGACCTCGTGGACGTGCACCGAGAGGCCCGGATACCGGCGCACGAGCTCTCCTGCCGCGCCCGCGTGGTCGGGATGGATGTGGGTGAGCAGGAGGTGGCGGACGTCGGCGAGCGCGAGCCCCAACCCGGTCAGGCCCGCCTCGAGCGCGGGCACGCACACGGCCGGCCCGCAGTCGACGAGCGCTGGCTCCCGTCCCTCGTGCAGGTAGGCGGCGATCACGCCCTCGCGGCCGAGGTGGCGCAGATCGACGAGGGTCGCCACGGGACGGATCAGGCCGCCGCGCGGCGAACGGCGTCGAGGATCTTCAGGTACGAGCCGCAGCGGCAGAGGTTGCCGGCGAGCGCGAGCCGGATCTGCGCGTCGCTGGGGCTCGGGCTCTCGGCGAGGAGCGCGGTGGCGGCGAGGATCATGCCGGGCGTACAGAAGCCGCACTGGAACGCGTGCGCGTCGGCGAACGCGCGAACTACGGGATGGTCCGGGCCGAGTCCCTCGGCCGTCGTCACCTCGGCACCATCGGCGAGCGGCGCGAGCAGGAGACAGGCCGAGACGGTGCGCCCGTCAACCAGCACCGTGCAGGCTCCGCAGACGCCGATCCCGCAGCTCTCGCGGGCCGACGTGACGCCGGCATCGCGCCGCAGGACGGTCAGGAGCGTCTCGTCTGGCCGGACGTCGAGCTCGACGGGATCGCCGTTGAGGCCGAAGCGGACTCTCACGACACCCCCGTGACGAGGCTGGCACGCCCCGCGCGCCACCCGCGCGGATCGCGGCGATAGACTGAAGCCGGAGGGAGGCAAGCGGCGGTCCCCGGGCGGGCGAGTCGAAGCGCGGCCGTCACCTGCCGTCGCCTCCGTCGCGGCGGTCGATCGCCTCGAGCACCGTCTCCGGCAGCAGGGGGAGCTCGGTCACGTGGATCCCGAGCGAGCCGAGCGCGTTGCCGATCGCGGCGGGAACGGGCGGCAGCGCGGTCTCGCCGAGGCCGTGCACCTCGGCGCCGGGCTTCGTGAGCAGATCGTGCGTCAGGCTCTCCGGCAGGTCGGCGATCGACGGCACCTCGTAGTCGGAGAGGTTCGCGTTCACGACCTGGCCCTCGGCGAACGCGACCGTCTCGAACAGCGCCGTACCGAGACCCATGATCATCGAGCCCTCGTTCTGCAGCTCCGCCCCGGGCGGGTTGACGACCCGGCCCGCGTAGACGGCCGCGTGCAGACGGACGACCTCGAGGCGTCCCGTCTCCTCGTCGACCCGGATCTCCGCCGCCGCCGCGCCCTGGTGCCAGTGGGAGGACGCCACGCCCTGCCCCGTGTCCGGGTCGAGCCCGCCCGCGTTGCGGAACTCCCCGACGCCACGCCGCCCGTCCCTGCGCAGCTCGCCGACAGCCTCCTCGAGCGCGTTGCTCATCATGTAGGTCGAGCGGCTTGAGGTCGCCCGGGTGTCGTAGGGGACGACGTCGGTGTCAGGATCGGGGAACCTGATCTCCGACGGGGGAGCCCCGAGCAGCTCGGCGGCAACGAGCGAGAGCGCCCGGCGGGCGCCCTGGCCGAGCTCGGCGGTCGCGCAGCGGATCGTGTAGCCGCCGCCCTCCTCGGCCTCGACGGCGATCTGGGCGCGACTGGGAGTCTGCATGCCCTTCAGCAGCACGCAGAGCCCCTTGCCCGCCCGCCCCTCGCGCCAGCCGACCGCAGCTGCGGCCCGCTCGAGACACTCGGCGAAGTGGACGTCGTGGACCGTCTCGCCGGTGCAGAAGACGTCCCCGTCCCGCAGGACGTTACGCAGCCTGAGCTCGAGCGGGTCGATGCCGAGGCGGTCGGCGAGCAGGTCGATCGTCCGCTCGGACGCCCACGCCGCCTGCGTCGCCCCGAAGCCCCGGTAGGCGCCGTTCGGCGGCCGATTCGTGTAGACGCAGCGGGACTCGACGCGCACGTGCGGGATCCGGTACGGCCCGACCGCGGAGTAGCCGATCTTCTGGGCCACGCCGGGCCCGCAGTCGGCGTAGGCACCCGTGTCGATCCACGAGTCGACGCGCTTGGCGACGAGCAGCCCGTCCGCAGTCGCGCCGACCTTGACCGTGAGCAGAGCAGGATGGCGGTTGTTCGTCACCCACTCCTCGGCGCGGGGAAGTACGCAGCGCACGGGCCGCCCGGCCTTGCGCGCCAGCGCGGCGGTCAGCGCCTCGAGGTGGACGAACGTCTTCGCGCCGAAGGAGCCGCCCATCGGCGGCACGACCACCCGGACGGCGTCCTCCGGGATCCCGAACACCCGCGCGACGTCGGAGCGCACGTTGAACGGGGTGTGCGTCCCCGTCCAGAGCTCGAGCCGGCCGTTCTCCCAGCGGGCGAGGCACGCGTGGGGCTCCAGCGGGGCGTGCTGCGCGGCGGGAGTTCGGAACGTCTCCTCGACCACGACGTCCGCCTGCGCGAACCCCGCATCGGCGTCGCCGTGGACGATCCGGAAGCGGTGGCAGACGTTCGTGCCCTGCTCGGGGCGGATCCCGAAGTAGGCGGCGTCGTTCTCGGAGATCCTGATCCGCTCGTGCACGAGCGTCCGCCCGGCGATCGCCTCCTCGAGGTCGAGCACGGCGGGCAGCTCCTCGTACTCGACCTCGATCAGGCCGAGCGCGTCCTCGGCCTCCTCGAGGGTGGGCGCGGCGACGGCCGCGACGGGGTCGCCCGCGAAGAGCGCCCGGTCGAGCGCGAGCACGGTCTGGTCTCGGATCTGGCAGCCGTACCCGGCGAGCCCGCGCACGTCGTCGGGGACGAGCGCCACCACCCCGCCCGGTACGGCGGACGCGTCGACCCGGACGATCCGGGCATGCGGATAGGGGGAGCGCAGGATCCGCGCGTGCAGCATCCCGGGCAGCTCGCGGTCCTGCGAGTAGCGGACGAGCCCGAGCAAGATCGAGGCCCCCCGTCTCACGCGGCCAGCTCCTCGAGCGCGCGGCGTACCTCGACGGCGATCACCCGCCTGCGGTAGGCGGCCGAGCCGCGCACGTCCGCGATCGGCTCGATCGCGTCCGCGTAACGACACCCGATCTCGGCCGGATCGCCGTCGCGGCAGAGCTCGGGGAAGTGCTGCGGCCGCCCGGCCACCGCCCCGACGACGACGCGCGTCTCGCCGCCGCGTCGTGCCGCGGCGACCGCGACGCAGGGGCGGTCCTCGTGGGAGCGGGAGCGGAACTTGCGGTAGACGGCACGATCGGCGCGCGGGACGCGCACCTCGACGATCAGCTCGTCGGGGGCGAGCGACGTCTCGTAGTACCCGGTGATCAGCTCCTCGACCGGAAGCTGGCGCGATCCCGAGGCGCTGCGCACCACCGCCCGAGCGCCTAGGGCGCACAGCATCGCGGGGGGGTCGGAGGCGTAGTCGGCGTCCGCCAGCACGCCGCCGACCGTGGCCTGGTTTCGCACCCGCGGGCTGGCGACGACGCCGAACGCGCGCGCGACGGCCGGCCACCCCTCCCTGACGAGCGGGGACAGCTCGACCTCGCGATGCCGCGTCATCGCCCCGAGCCGCAGCTCCTCGCCGCCTTCGATGCCCGCGAGCGAACAGATCCGCCCCAGCGAGAGCAGGCACGCCGGCTCGACAAGCCGCTGGTTCAGGAGCACCGCGAGAAACGTGCCGCCCGCGAGCGGCACCGCCTCGTCGCCCCGCTCGGCGCGAGCCGCGAGCGCCTCCTCGAGCGAGGACGGCGCGAGCCACTCCACCGCCGCCCTCACTCCCGCGCCGCCGCTGCCCGGTCGATCAGCCCGATCGCCTCCTCGTGGAGGGGGCGGGCCAGCTCGCGGGCGCGCTCGATCCGGATCCGCTCGAGCATCCGGGTGTGCTGCGCCTTCGCCCGCTCCGCGCTGCAGCGCCCCTGCGTGTACCAGCCGAGCACGAGCCCGCCGTTCGTCTCGAGGAACGAGAGCGAGTCCGCGGCCTGGACGAGATCGGCGTCGGGGGTGCCGCCGATCTCGTGCAACTCGATCAGCTCCCCCACACGCTCGATCAGCGCCGGATCGGCGCCCTGCCCGGCGAGCCAGTCGCGGACGATCGCGGCGGAGCGCTCGGAGTGGGCCTTGCGGTAGTCCTCGTCGTGAGCGACCATCGTGCCGGGGTCGAACTCGGGGCCGCCGGGGAAGAAGCGCTCCATGTCGTGCGTGAGCGCCGCGAGGACGAGCGCCTCGGCGGCGTCCGGCTCGAGCACGAGCAGCCAGTCGCGCGCCCGCACGAGGTGGTGCGCGTTCCAGTAGGGACGGATCCACTCCTCCGCCCGGCGCTCGAGCTCGCCGCTCACAGCGTCGTCACCGGCCGCGACTGGAGCAGGTACACCTCGCCGTCCGCGATCGCCCACTCGACGTCCTGGGGTTGCCCGAAGTGCTGCTCGAGGCCGCGGCCGATCTCGGCCAGCCGGGCGAGCTCGCCGGCCGTGAGGACGCCGCCGTTGGGGAGCTGCTCGCGCTTGACGGCGCCGGCCCGGTCGGTGACGTAGTGATCGGGCGTGACCTCGCCGGAGACGACCCGCTCGCCGAGCCCGAGCACGGCCTCGATCACCATCCGGTCGCGCCGCCGCTGCACGGGGTCGACCGTGAACACCACCCCGGCCTTCTCCGCGTCGACCATCCGCTGCACGACCACGGCCATGCCGAGATCCTCGAGCGACCCCTTCTGGCCGCGGTAGAAAAGCGCGCGCTCGCTGAAGAACGACGCCCAGCACTCGACGACGCGCGCGCAGACCGCGTCCGCGCCGACGACCCCGAGGTAGGTCTCCTGCTGGCCGGCGAAGCTCGCCGCCTCCGAGTCCTCGGCGGTCGCGGAGGAGCGCACGGCGACCGGCCCGGCGCCGAGGCGCTCGTACGCGGCCGCGACCCGCCCCCGCGCCGGCTCCGCGGCGAGCACGAGCCGGCGGGCCTCTTCGTGCGCGCCCGCGAGCGCGAGCTCGCGGAGGCGCGCCCCGTCAACGGCGGCCTCGAGTGCCGCGGCCGGAACGACGAACCCGGGCGGCACCGGCAGCCCCGCGGCCGTCATCGCGGCCAGGCTCGCGCCCTTGCCGCCGGCGACGCGCACGTCCCGGCAGGCCTCGTCCGCGAACCAGACGACCTCCGCCACGGTCAATCCTCGATGATCGCGACCGCGCGCACGGGCGCGGCGGTCGTGCCGATCCATTTCACGGGCAGGACAGAGAGCTTGAAGCCGTACGCCGGGAGCTGATCGAGGTTCATCAGGTTCTCGAGGTGCCAGTAGTCCTCGTCGATCATGACACGGTGGGCCTCCCAGAAGTGCTTCGTCTCGAACATCGCCCAGACGGGCGGGTCGAACGTGATCGCGTCGATGCCCATCATGCGCACCCCCCGCGCGATCAGGTGCCGGGTGGCCTCGGCGGTCATGCCGCAGTGGTCGGTGCGGTAGCGCTCCTCGGTGTTGTAGGCGCCGGCGCCGGTGTGGATGAGGACGATGTCGCGCTCCTTCAGCGTGTAGCCGATCGCGGCGAGCGCGGCGTCGAGGTCCTCGGGCATGATCCGGTACCCGGATGGCCGGTCGCGGAAGTCGAGCACGACGCCGTCCGAGTAGCAGTACTCGAGCGGGATCCCCTCGACGCCCGGGGCGTCGGGCCCGCGCAGGTGCTTGACCGCGTCGCAGTGGGAGCCGACGTGGTCGTTCTGGATCACGAGGTAGCTCGCCGTCAGCCAGTCGGTCCCGTGCTCGGCCGCCCCGATCCGCTCGGCGAACTCCTGCCAGCTCTCGTACATGACGAGCGTCGGCGGCGGCACGCGCGGGAACGTCAGCATGTCGCGGTGGACGGGCATGGACAGGTCGACGAGCCTCGTCATCTGGTTCCCCCTCCGAGCAGGAGCTCGCCGTACTCCTCGATGTGGCGGCGGATCGCGCGGCCGGCCCCCTCCGGGTCGCGCTCGGCGAGCGCGGCCAGGACGGGCTCGTGCGTGTCGGCGAGCTCGTGGTGGTCGATACCGGTCTTCGTGGCGGTGATGATCGTGCGCGCCTCCACGCGCAGGGAGTCCCACACGTCCACGAGCGTGCGGTTGCCCGACGCCTCGACGATCAGGCGGTGGAAGCGAACGTCATGCTCGACGAGGCGGTGGAGGTCGCCGCCGTCGGCGGCCTCGCGCATCGCCGCGAGCTCGGCCGCGAGCGTGCCGACGTCGCCGTCGAGGCGGATCGCTGCCTCCCTCGCCGCGACCTCCTCGAGCGCGGCGCGGACGGGGTAGATCTCGGCGAGCTCGCCCGTCGAGATCTCCCGGACACGGGCGCCGCGAAACGGCGCCGACTCGACGAAGCGCAGGAGCTCGAGGTCGCGCAGCGCCTCCCGAACCGGGGCCTGGCTCGTGCCGAGCTCCTGCGCGATCCGCGTCTCGACGAGACGATCGCCGGGACGGTACTCGCCCGAGAGGATCCGCTCGAGCAGGAGCTCCTTGACCTGCTCGCGCAGGACCGTCCGGGTCACGGTCGCGCTCACGTGAGGATCTCGACCACCCCGGTCGAGCCGTTGACGCGGATCCGGTCGCCGGTCGAGATCCGCTCGGTCGCGATCGACGCGCCGACGACCGCGGGAATCCCGAACTCGCGGGAGACGACGGCCGGGTGCGAGGCGACGCCTCCGGCATCGGTGACGAGGCCGCTGATCTTCGTGAACAGGACGACCCAGGCGGGGTTCGTCATCCGGCAGACGAGGATCTCGCCGTCCTTCACCTGGTCGGACTCGTCGAGCGAGGAGACGAGCCGGGCCGTTCCCTCGGCCACGCCCGGCGAGGCGGCGAGCCCGGTGATCCGGTCGAGCGTCTCCGGCGGCTCGCGATGGAACTTCTCCGGAAAGCCCCAGAGCGTGTAGTAGGGGAACGCGAGCTGGGACTCGGTCGCGGTACCGACCCAGTCGGGTGGCCGGAGCGCGAACGCCGCCTCCCGCTCGTCCCGGCGGGCGGAGACGGCGGCGCGCGCGTCGAGGGCCGAGCCGTCGCCGACGAGCGCGCGCAGCTCGTTGTAGCGGAGGAACATGATGTCCTCCGGGTCGGCGAGCACGCCCGCCTGGACGAGCTTCCTCCCGATCGCGACGAGCACGAGCCGCACGCGGGCGTTCGTGCCCTGGTCGATGAAGAAGTGGTGGTCCGGCGTGAGCGGGTTCATGCGCAGGGAGAGGTCGAGCGCGGCCTGGAGCTTGTCGCGGCCCTCGCCCGCAGGCACGCCGTCCATGAGCTCGCGGATCGCGGACTCGAGGTCGGCCTTGACGGCCGCGAGCGCGGCCGCGTAGTCGTAGTCGGTCTCGAGGTAGCCGCGGACGGCCTCGATGATCGGCGCCGGCTGCTCGCGCCACGTCGGGTAGACGAACTCGTGCGACCAGATCGCCTTGTTGCCGAACTCGAGCTGGTACGGGAGCAGGCGCTCGGAGATGAAGCGCCGGCCGCGCTCGGAGCCCTCGAGCGCGGCGATCACGCCGGCCGCGGACTCGCCGGCGTGGAAAGCGGCGTTCAGGTCGGCGTCGCCCTTGACCTCCTCCTTCATCCGCCAGAGCGCCTCGATCGAGTCCCAGTTGCGGTCGTCGACCGAGCTTTGCAGCCGCCCGGGGAGGTCGGGATCGACGTCGCCCTTGACCTCCTGGATCGTCGCGTTCAGGGCCATGGTGGCCGAGAACTGGGCGAAGTTGAGCATCCAGTGGATCTTCCAGTGGCGGTCGTGGATGTCGATCGCGTCCTCGAGCAGCACGGCCAGCTCGACGAGGCCGGCCGAGTCCATGTCGTAACCGTCGAGGTAGGCGAAGTTGCGCTCGAGCTCGGGGCGCAGGCGCTCTCGCCACCAGTCGAGGAAGTTGAGCGCGTAGTGGGGCAGGACGGCGCCGAGGTACGGCCCGATCCGGCCGGGGTAGGCGGGGTCGCGCGGGACCCGCGGCACGTAGCGGGCCTCGTACTCGGTCGCCTCCGCGCGCAGGCCGGAGTCGGCGGCGACGGCGGCCATGTACGCGTAGCCGTTGATCTCCTTCATCACCCAGTCGGACGCGAACGGCGTGCCGAAGCGCCGGAACATGTGGTCGCAGGTCAGCCACCAGCCGCCGATGTCGAAGAACATCGGCGAGACCGGGTTCGGGCAGTGGAGATCGTCGAAGATCCAGAGGAGCTCGCGCTCCCCCTCCAGCCACTCGATCGGGAACTCGTCCGACCCGTAGAAGCTCCCGAGAACCTCCTCACCACCGGCCATCTCGCCCTCCGTTCGTCGACGCCACGACCGCGCCATCATCGATGATCGATTAGGATCGCGTCAACCGCTGACCCGCCTGGGGGCCGCGGGGCGCGCGTCACGGGCGGCGGCTCGGGGATCGGCCGGGCGACGGCACTTCGGCTCGCCAGCGAGGGCTGGTCGGTCTGCGTCAGCGAGCGGAGCCGCTCGGGTGCGCGGAGGCGGGAAGCCGCGCGAGTGGCGTCTGCGGCTACACCGCCCGCCAGCCGCGGCGAAGCCCGCCGGAGCGGGCCATCGAGGGTGGCCGACGGGACTCGAACCCGCGACAGCCGGGACCACAACCCGGGGCTCTACCAGCTGAGCTACGGCCACCGCGCCGCCTCCACTGTACCCGAGATCCGGGCGGATCCTCCCGCGCGTGCGGTGCTACGCTCGCCGCGGGCGCCTGTAGCTCAGTGGACAGAGCGGCGGCCTTCTAAGCCGTTGGTCGGAGGTTCGAATCCTCCCAGGCGCATTTCGGGTCCGGATTCGCGAATCTCGGCCCGCGCGGTGCTATAGTCGTGCGTGTTCGTTCAAGACGCGCGGTTCGACGGCGTTTGCGTGCAGGCGCCTTCTTCCCCGTCTCGAGTGCAGGGAAGGAGGTGTTTAGTAGATGGCAACCGGGACCGTGAAGTGGTTCAACGAGACGAAGGGATACGGCTTCATCGCCCCCGATGAGGGCGGGAAGGACGTCTTCGTCCACCACACGGGCATCGCCGGCGAGGGCTTCAAGACCCTCACCGAGGGCGCCAGGGTCGAGTTCGAGGTGCGTGAGGGCACCAAGGGCCCGGAGGCGGCGGACGTCCGCCAGGTGGCCTGAGAGGTAGCAGCGGATGGCGGGTAAAGAGGAGAAGATCGAGCTCGAGGGCGAGGTGATCGAGGCGTACCCGAACGGGATGTTCAAGGTCGCGCTCGACAACGGCCACGAGACGCTCGGATACGCCTCCGGGAGGATGAAGCGGTTTCGCATTCGTATCTTCCCCGGCGACCGCATCAAGGTCGAGCTGTCACCGTACGACCTGAACCGCGGCCGCATCGTCTACCGTTACCGCTGAAGCTCGCGGACGGCGCGGGGACCCATCGGGCCCCGCGCCGTCGCGTCAGCCCGGCGGGTCGGGTCCGGCCGCGGCGAGGCCGCGTTCCCGTCGCGCCGCGAGCAGCTCGCGCACGATCACCTGGAGGGAGCCGGCGACCGGGATCGCGCCGAGCGCCCCGAGCACACCGGCGAGGTTGGCCCCGATCAGGACGGCCGCGAGCACGACCACGGGGGAGATCGAGACCGTGCGCCCGTAGATGAGCGGCTGGAGCACGTGGTTCTCGAACTGCTGGTAGACGAGCAGGAAGACGCCGACCGCCAGCGCGATCGCCCAGCCCTTCGTCGCGAGCGCGACGAGGACGACGACGAGCGCTCCGATCGTGGCACCGGCGAGCGGCACGAGGTCGAACAGGGCGATCACGACGCCCAGCGAGACCGCGTAGGGGATGCCGAGCCCGTAGATCACGGGTGTCGCGACGACGCCGGCGATCACGCTGATCAGGACGTTCCCGGTCACGTAGCCGCCGACCGTCCGGTACACGCCGTCGCCGACGCGCTGCCAGCGCGGCCGCGAGCGCTCCGGCAGGAGGTCGAGGAAGCCGCGCACGAGCCGCCGCCCGTCGAGGAGCAGAAACAGGGTCAGGAATGCGACCGTGACCGCTCCGACGACCGCGGTCACGACACTGCGCGCGAACGAAAGCCCGGCCTCGGTGAAGCCGAGCACGCTGGCGAGGCCGTCCCCCTCGACCGCCTCGCGAATCCGATCGACGATCTGGTAGTCGCGCTGGAGGAACCCGAGCGCGCCGCGGCCGCGGGTGAGGTCGTCGACGATGTCGGGGACCGCTTTCGAGAAGTCGGTCACCTGGGAGACGATTGGCGGGATCAGGAGGTAGCTGAGGCCGCCAAGCGCGACCAGCGCGAGCACGAACACGGCCACCGCCGCGTACCCCCGGCGCAGGCCCCGGCGCTCGAGGAAATCGACGGCCGGGTTGAGGGCCATGGCGAGGAACGCACCGATCACGATCCAGGCGAGCACCTCCCGCGTCTCCCACACGACCCAGAGCACGATCGCAAGCAGAAGCGCGAGCCCGAGCACGCTGAGCACGGTCCGCGAACGAACGACGATCGTGCGCTCGGGCGCCGCCATGCGGGCAGGATCGCGGACAGCCCGGACGGCGCCGGGCGGTCAGCCGGCGACGCCGGGCGGAAGCTGCCGGCCCGCGTGCAGCTCGAACAGGCGCCCGAGCTCGCCGGCGGCCGCAAGCTCTCCGAGCGCGGTGTCGATCAGGTCGCGCAGCGAAGCGTCGGCGCGGCGGAACGCGATCACGTAGAGGTTGCCGGTGGGGATCGTGAACGCGACCTCGAGCGCCGGATCGGCGGCCGCAATCGCCCGGAACGGAACCTCGTCGTCGAGCGCCCCGTCGATCGCGCCGGCGCGGACGTCCTCGACCATCATCCCCATCACCTTCATGCCCGGGTCGTAGACGCGCACCTCGGCGACGCCGGCAAGCGAGCGGGCGCGGTCGAGGTTCGTCGTGCCCCGGACGACGCCGACGACCCGGCCCTCGAGCCCGGCGGGCGCGCCGAGCCCGGAGCCGGCGCGGGCGAGGACGGCCATGTCGGTGCCGCCGTAGGGGCGGGAGAGCGCGAAGCGCGCCGCCCGCTCCTCCGTCCAGCAGAAGTTCAGCATCAGGCAGTCGAACTCGCCCGCGTCGAGCAGGTCTGGCAGGTCCGGCCACGGCCGGTAGCGCCAGGTCGGGTGCCAGCCGAGCCGCTCGCAGACGGACCGGATCACGTCGGGCTCGAGCCCTTCCGGCCGCCCGTGCTCCTCCCAGACAAGCGGACGCAGCGGCTGGTTGCAGCCGATCGCTAACGTGCGCATCGCGATGAGCGGAAACGGGGCACGCGCCTGGAGCCTAGCGGGGCGACACGCCCTCGTGTCCGGAGCCTCGTCCGGGCTCGGGCCGGCGGTGGCGAGAGAGCTCGCCGCGCTCGGCGCGACGGTGGCGGTGACGGCGCGCCGCCCCGAGCCGCTCGAGCGGCTGGCGGCGGAGATCGAGGCGGCCGGCGGGCGCTGCGTCGCGGTGCCCGGCGACCTCGCCGGCGGCGCCGCTGCGGCTGCGATCGTCGAGGAAGCCGCCGCTGCTCTTGGCGGGCTGGACGTCCTCGTCAACAACGCGGGCGTCGGCGAGGGCGATCCCGTCCCCAGCGTGGACGGCTACGCCCGGGTGCTCGACACGAACCTCGTCGCCCCGTACGCGTGCGCGCTCGCGGCCCGCCCGCACATGCGCGATGCGGGCTACGGCAAGATCGTCAACGTCGCCTCGGTCTACGCGTTCACCGCGAGCCCGTTCCGGCAGGCGAGCGCCTACTCCGCGTCGAAGGCCGGCTTGCTCGGGCTGACCCGCGACCTCGCCGCCTGGTGGGGCTCCGAGGGGATCCGGGTCAACGCCGTCGCCCCCGGCTACTTCGTCTCCGAGATGACCGAGGCGATGCTGGCGCGCCCGGACGTGGCCGCCGCGATCGGAACGCGAACGGCGCTCGGGCGAGCGGCGACGCTGGAGGAGGTCGCGCGCGCGGTCGCGTTCCTCTGCCTGCCGGCCTCCGACTACGTGACCGGGGCGACGCTCGCGGTCGACGGCGGCTGGCTCGCCCGCTGACGGCCCGCCCCGCCCGGCCCGACGCGGAGGCAGGGTAGGGGCGGGATCCGCCCCGCCCGAACCAACGCGGGGGGACATGCACGGGCGGGACCCATCCCGCCCGAAACGATGCGGGATCAATGTGGGGGCGGGACTTGTCCCGCCCGAAACCGCGCGACGACCGCAACGCGGCCCTGTTGCTGACGGACGATTCGGCCCCCAGCGATCGTCGCGACCCGGCCAGCGGCTTCCGGTCGCCCGCTGCGCCCGCTAGTGGCCCTTGAGGTTATGTTGGACTCGAAACGTCATCAGGCAGCGATGCGGTGTCGTGCTTCGGCGGCGGCGAGTCGGCGGTCGCGATGTTCGGTGTTTCGGTAGCGGACGTGGCGGGCGAGC
>JADLFG010000041.1 GCA_020845695.1 Thermoleophilia bacterium
GCCCGGAACACCGCATCGACGGCGCGGCGCTCGAGCCCGAGATCGCGCAGATCCGACCGGGACAGCATCGCCCCGGGGGTGCGCAGCCGCTCAGCCGCGGACGGCCGCCCCGTCACGGCTGCCCCCGCCCGCGATGACGCAGCCGGTCACTCACCCCGGTACCCCCCGGCGGTCTCTCTCGCGGAAACGTGGCGCGGGGCAGGGGTGCGGCGGCGGTGAGGCGCCAGCCGTCGCCGACCTGCTCAACTATTCCCTGCTCGCGGGACTCGGCGAGGAGCTGCTCGAGCACGTCGGCGTCGATGCCGGCGCCGGCGGCGAGCGCGGCGACGGTGAGCGTCCCGGGAGGGGATGTCCCCGGGGACATGGGGGAGTTTCTGTAAACCTCCCCATACGCGCGCACGCGAGGCGAGTTACCGATTCTGCCCTCGGTACCCGGGGACATGGTCACTTCAGCGCTACGCCCCGGTAGTTGTTCGAGCGGCCGGCGCGGGTGATTCCGCGGCGTGAGAGCTGCTTACCGAGCACGCTCGCGGCGGGCGGTCGTTCGCCGATCTCCCGGCAGTACCTCTCGTACGCGTCGCGTAGGTCGGCGGGCGTGGTCTCGTGGTCGTGGCCGAGCTCGCAGCGCTCGGCGAGGAACGCGCCGAGGGTGTCTTCGTCGCGGCGGTAGTCGGCGGTCGCTTGCTCGACGGCGCCTGCGCTGCCGAGCCCGTGGCGCTGCCAGGCGAGGCAGCCCTGGACTGCCCACCGGAGGATGCCGGGCAGCTCGGCCTCAAGCGCCTGGTCGAGCTCCCGGTCCTCCCGTCCGCGGAAGCCCACCGCGAAGGGGACGAGGCGGATGCGCCGCCAGATCGCGTCGTCGTCGCCGTCGACGCGGGGCCGGTGGTTCGTGGCGAGAAACAGCTTGAACCGGGGCCGGTACTCGAAGTGTTCGCCGTAGAGGAAGCGGGCTGCCACGGTGTCGCCTCCGGTGATCTGCTTGACGGTGGCCTCGTCGAGGCGGCGGCCTTCGCCTGATTCGGCGGCGGCGACGAGTCGGGCGCGGTGCAGTCGGGCGAGGTCGTTGCGGGGGCCGCGGTCGCCGCGGACCCTCGCGAACGTGTCGAAGGCGGCGGTTGCGGCGAGCCCGCCGAGTAGCCGCTTCACGGTCTCGAGGAAGGTGGTCTTGCCGTTGCATCCGGCCCCGTGGAGGACGAACAGGACGTGTTCGCGGGTGTCGCCGGTGAGGCTGTAGCCGACTGCTCGGCGGGTGAACTCTGCGAGCTCCTGGTCGCCGTTGAAGATCTCGAGTAGGAACCGCTGCCAGCGCTCGCAGGTCGCGTCCGGCCGGTAGGGGACGTCGGTTCCGACGCTGATCAGGTCGGCCGGGTCGTGGTCGCGTAGCTGGCCGGTGCGCAGGTCGAGGGTGCCGTTCGGGCAGGCGAGGAGCCACGGGTCGGCGTCCAGGTTGGCGGCGGTGAGCGCGAGCCCAGGCTCGGTGCCGGCGAGCTCGAGCATCCGCCGCAGTCGCGGCTCGTCCTGCGCCGCGAGCGCGTGCTTGATCGCCCGCTTGCGCTCGTCGCCGTCGAGGGTAACGGCCCGGGTCAGCATCCGCTCGACGGTCTCTTTGGCCGCGCGCATGGCGGTGCCGTCGTCGTCGGGGCGCCAGCGGCCGTCGCGCCAGGCGAGCCACTGGCGGCGCTGGACGACGTAGCGCAGCCGCCCGGTGTGGTCGTGCGCGAACATCCTCGCGTTGCCGAGGTCGGTGAGCTCGACGCGCGGCGGCTCCGGCAGACCCGCCAGCTCGAGCAGGCGGTCGCGCGCGGCAGCGAGCGCCTCCCCGGAGCGGTCCTCGCCGAGCAGTTCGAGCACGTAGTCGCTCAGGTCGAAGCCGTCGTCGCGCTCGGGGTCGAGGTCGAGAACCCGGACGTCGGCCGCGAAACCCGCCAGGCTGCGCGCGACCCGCGCGGCGCCGCGGCGCCCCGGCTCGTCACAGTCGAAGCACACGACCGCGCGGCGCCCGGCGAACCTCCCGGCCCAGGCGTCCTGCCAGCACTCGACGCCCGGAACGCCGACGCAGGCGAGCCCGACCGAGGTTCCGGTCAGCACGTCCGGCTCGCCCTCGAGAAGAAACAGGGGCCCGCTGCCTTCGTTCACGCTCTCAGGGGCCGGGAACAGAACCCGCGGCGCGCCGCGCACGACGTACATCTTCCGCTCGCCCCGCGGTGGCTTCGGCGCGTAGCGCCCCATGTTGACGATCCGCGCCTCCGCGTCGCGCATCGGTAGCGTCATCCTGCCGTCAGCGACGCCCGCCCCGAGCAGCTCGAGAGCGTCCCGCGTCCAGGCGCGGCGGCTCAGGAACACGTCAAGCTGCTTCCCGTTGTCGAGCAGCCGCGCAGCCCACGTCGAAACCTCGGCCTCGGACGGAAGCCGGGCCGCCCCGGCGGCCGCGCCACGCCCGCCACCGGGCCGCGGCTCCCGGCACCCAACCTCGTCGGGAAACAGGTCGGCGAGCGCGAGCCCGACGCTGCGCACGACGCTCTCGGCCGGGCAGCCGGCATGACAGTGAACGAGGGCCCGGCCGTCAGCGCCCTCGCCGACGCTCAGGCTCGCGTGACGATCCTCATGCGCCGGGCAGCGGGCGGTCCAGCCATCCCCGGAGCGCCTCACGCCCTCGAGCCGCCCGAGCAGCCGCGCAGCCGCCGTCACGGCCCGACCTCCCAGCGTTCCCGAGCCGCACGCTCGATCTCGTCCCACGGCGGCGACAGCGGAAAGCGCAGAACGTGAACCAGCGCCGCCAGCCGCCCGAGCGGAGCGACGTGACAGCTAGTTGAGCCTGGGGGTTCTGAGGGGTCGCCGCGCGCGGAAGCGAGAGCCACCCAAAACACACCAACACAACCGGTAGACGCTGGGGGTTCTGAGGGGTCGCCGCGCGCGGAAGCGAGAGCCCGCCGGAAGACCCGCCGCCGACGCGGAGCGCGCCCTCGCAGATGGCAACCGACGAGACGCGTCGGGGTCCGAGCTGCCACGGGCGTTCTCAGCCGTATGGCCTCGCCTTCAAGAACCGCAGTGAGCCGGTTCTCCGTTCTCTCATCCGGCCACTCGCCGTCCTCGGATTTGTCCCAGCCTCCGCGCTCGAGGATCTCGTACGCCTTCTTCCGCGCGTCCCCGACCAGCGGACGCTCGCTCACCCGGTGACGTTCGCAGAGCACCGGGAACAGCAAGTCAGCGAGGCTCCCGCGCGTGCATGCGGGCCCGGCCTGCTCGTCCTGGGGATGCTCGGCCTCTAGGTCACCCATGGCGCCTCGGTTCGATCCACAGAAGAAAGCGTCGCACACTCCCCTGACGGGTGGCCTGTCTGAAACGGGGGAGGCCCGCTCGACGGCGGGCCTCCCACGGCGGACCGAGCTAAGCCGAGACGCTCGTTGTCTAAACAGACTACAGAACCGGCCCGACGGTGCTCGCCGAGATATCAACAGAACTCGTCGCCGGGGCCCCGCGCTCGATGGCCGCTCGCGGGGGTGGGGTGCGGCGCGGTTGCGCTACCCGCTGAGGGCGGCGCGGACGGTGCTGGGGTACCAGCGCTTGCCGCCGCGGGCGGTCGGTACCCCGTCGCGCTCGAGCTGGGCGGCGATCGCGGGGAGGCTCGCCCCGCCGTCCCGTAGCGTTCGGATCCGTTCGCGGACGTCCGGGGGGATCGAGCGGGGCCGGCCGAGCCGGACACCTTGCGCCCGCTTGATTGCGAGCGCGTCGCGGGTGCGTTGCCCGATTATCCTGCGCTCCCACTGGGCGGCGCTCGCCATGATCGAGGCGAGGAACTCCCCGCTCGGGGTCGAGAGGTCAACGCCGAGGTCGAGCGCGACGACGTTGAAGCCGCGCTCGCGCGCCTCGACGAGCAGCCCGGCGAAGTCAACGAGCGACCGGGAGAGTCGGTCGAGCTTCGCGACGATGATCCCGCCCGCGTCCCCGCTTCGGCAGGCCGCGAGCGCCCGCTGTAACCCGGGTCGTCGCAGCGAGCGGCCGGAGAGCACGTCCTCCTCGACCCGCAGGAGCTGCCAGCCGCGGCGCTCGCACTCGGCCGCGATCGCCTGGCGCTGCGCCTCGAGCCCGAGCCCGGAATCGGCCTGCTCGGAGGTCGAGACCCTCACGTAGCCGATCACTGCCGCTTCGGTTCCCACACCCGAAGCTTACAACAAACCCTCGTTTCGTGTCAAGCGGAGTCTGACAAACCGGCTTCGAGCGCCGACAGCGCGCCCGCGAGAAAAGCGATCAGCAACGGGCCGGCCGCAAGCTCCCCCCGCTCGACAGCCTCGAGCAGCCGCCGAAGCAGCCCAGCCGTCTCAGCCTCGCCCCGACCGGCCGAACCCTTCCCCCGCCGCGCCCGTCCGCTCACCGGCCCTCCTGCGGGCCCCCGACGCCATCGAGAAAGGCGAGCGCCCGCGCCGCCAGCTCCTCCAACTCGCCCGCCGACAGCTCGTCCAGCTCGTCCGCAACCGTCGCCATTCGGCCCTCGACCCGAGCCACCGGCCTACCCCAGGCGCGATCGAGCACGTGCTCGGCCGCCCGCTGACGCACCCGCTCATCGCCGGAACCGAGATTGCCCTCGAGCACTTCAAGCGCACGCGGCACAAGCTCCTCGAGCATCTTCGCCCGCGCCTCGGCGACGGTCGGCCTGGACGGGCGCCCGCCCAGCCGGCCCGAGCGGCGACGGGCCTCAGACAGCTCCTCAGGAGTCAGACTCGGCATATCTCGGTGATCTCCGCGACTACTCGGAACTGTAGTCGCCGGGTCGGCTGATGCCCGAACAGACAACGGCCGCTCAGGGTCGTCCAACACAACGGCGGCAGCCGTCAAGGCTGACTACGGGCTGACTGACGGGGGGTGGCGCTGTCCGCGGCGCCCGCCCTGACCGGGAGGCGGTCCGCCGCGTCGACGGGCGCGTCCGCCCGTAGCCCGGGTCCACCCGGGGCCGTGGGAGCCCCGTGGAGGCGACGCGGCAGCCCCGCCCATGCCCCCGCACCCCCGGCCAGGGCGGGGAGCGCGTTCCCTGCCGCCGCGGCGGCCCGCCCTACCGGGGGCATCCCCCGGCCCGCCGCCGGGGCCCCTGGGGGCTCCTGGGGGGCCGGGGACCCGTCGGGGCGGCCGGCCCCCGCCCATCGTGGCCGGGGTGTCGGGGGTGAGCCGAGACGGCCGGCCGTGTTGCCTGCCCTGGCGGGATTCCAGGACAGCACCGGGGACAGCACCGC
>JADLFG010000042.1 GCA_020845695.1 Thermoleophilia bacterium
CAGACACGAGCGCCGAGCCCGAGCGAGAGACGAGACGCGACTGGTCGGCGGCGATCTGAAACGATCCGAGACGGCTGCCATACTTCACCCTCAAGGTGCGTCCTCCTTGTGCAGGGAGCAGGTCTAGAGAACCCGAATCATCCCTGCACAGGAGGACGTCTCTGCTTCCGTCGCCAGCCCAGCTCGCGGGGAATCGAGGCTAATGCCTGACCTTGCCGCCGGAAGTCTGGCTCGAGGAGAACACGCCTCACCCGGTCGTCCAAGCTGGCCTCCGTCGGCTCGGGCTGCCGACCGAGCGGCGCTCCCGGGCCTCAGCCGCCTGACCTCGCGCTCACGCTGCCGCCGACACCTAAGACGTGGCCGGCTGGTCCGTCGAGGTACGCGGCGAGGAAGACGCGGGGCGCAGGCTCGGCCAGCTCGCCGTTGCGTAGCCGTCACGCCGCCTGCTCGGCGAGAGCGCTCAGCTCGGCTCGGAGCTCGGCGAGGGGCCGGGCGATGCCTTTCGGGGTGCGGCAGGCGTCTCGGATCTCGTCGATCGCCGTCTGACGAGCCGCGCGATCTCCCGGGCCGGGACGCCTGCGGAGATCACGGGGGCGATCAGCTCCAGCGTCGCGCCCGCCCGGGGGGACAACCTCGTCCGGTCCACCTGCTCGATCAAGCTGGCCGAGGGAGCACGTGGCCTCCTCGAGCCGGAGTCGGTGCCCGTTTCGCCCGAACCGCCTTCGGAGGACCTCGACGGCCTCGAGCTCGGGCTTCCAGGCGGCGTAGGAGGCGAACGGGACCCCCGGGACGGGTCGTACTCACGCGAGTGGAGCTCCCTGCACCGTGCGATCAGCTCGGCGAGCGCGTCCTGCAGGTCCTCGCCGGTGAGGAACGCCTCTTGCCTGCGCGGGCCCCGCTCGAGCGCCCGCGGGCAGAAGGCCTCGACGTCGTCGATGCCACCGAGCGCCCACACCCGCCCCAGCTGCCGCCGCACGGTCGGACTTCGCGGCCGCCACCTGGCTCGGTTGGATGGGGCCCCGGCTCGTCACGCTGAGCAGCCCCTCCGTGCCCCGCGTGAAGCCGGGCTCGTCCGGGCCGGCGTCGAGCGTCTCATCGGTCGCGAGCAGAGCCTCCGCCGCCGCGGTCGCCTTCAAGGCGTCCGCTCGGCGCTTCTCGAGCTGGGCGGCTGTCGTCGCGGCCTGGGACAGCGCGTTGCGGCCGGCCTCGGCCGCCTTCACCTCTGGGCGGCGGAGGCTTTCGCGAGCGCCAGCCGGGCCTTGTCGAGCCGGGCGCGGCGGAGCGCCTCCCGGCCGGCGGCGAGCCTGCGGTCGAGCTCCGGCCTTCGAGGTCGTTCGCCGGCCCTTCCTTGCGACCGATTATGGCCTCTCCTCCGCCGCGCTCGCGGCGCACGCGGTCAGCATGCTTGCGATCCCACGCGATCGCCCGGACCCCGCGGCGTACACTCCGCGCCGTGAAGGTCGCGGTGATCGGCGGCGCGGGCGGGATGGGGAGCGTGACCGTTCGCGACCTCGCGCGCTCAGGCGCAGCGGAGGTGCGGATCGTCGACCTCGACGCGGAACGCGCGCGCGAGCTTGCCGCCGCGGTCGGGGGGCCGGCGCGTGCGGTCGCGGTCGAGGACGCCGCGCATGCGACGCTCGTCCCGGCGGTCGAGGGGTGCGACGTGGTCGTGAACGCGGCGAGCCACACGCTCAACGTCGCTGTCATGCGCGCCTGCCTCGAGGCCGGGGCCCACTACACCGACCTCGGCGGCCTCTTCCACTACTGCCTCGAGCAGTACGAGCTCGACGAGGAGTTCCGGGCGGCAGGGCTCGCGGCGACGATCTCGATGGGCTCGGCGCCCGGGATCACGAACATGCTCGCGGCGGCGGCGTGCGAGCGGCTCGACACGATCGAGGCGATCGAGATCGCGGACGCGATCATCCCCGGCCGCGTGCCCGACCCGCGCGACCCCTACGTACCGCCCTACGCCGCCTCGACGCTCGTCGACGAGTTCACCCAGCCGGCCGCGGTCTTTCTCGACGGCGAGCTCAGGCTGGTTCCGGCCGACACCGGCTTGAAGGTCTACGAGTTCCCGGAGGCGGCCGTCGAGTGCGTCTACACGATCCACTCCGAGCCCGCGACCCTGCCGCGCTCCTACGCGGGCAAGGGGATCAGGCGGGTCGAGTGGCGGCTCGGACTGCCCCCGCTCGACGTGGCGCGGCTTCGCTCCTTCATCGCCGCCGGGCTCGCCTCGATCGAGCCGGTACGGGTCGCGGGCGGCGAGGTCGTTCCGCGCGATGCGCTCGTCGCCACGCTCGCCCGGCAGGCCCGCACGGTCGAGCTTCCACCCGACCCGGGTGCCGTCGAGTACTTCCGCGTGATCGTCACCGGCACGCGCGCCGGCGCCCTGGCGGAGCTCGTCGCCGAGCTGAGGGTGGTCGAGCGGCCCGAGTGGGAGGGCGCGGGCGGCGCGTACGTCACCGGCGTGCCGCCGTCGGTGGCGGCCCAGCTGCTCTGCTCGGGCGAGCGGCTCCGTGACGGGGTTGGCGGACCCGAGGCGATGCTGGCACCGGCCCGCTTCTTCGCCGAGCTGACCGCTCGCGGCCTGCCGGCGACACTCGCCGACGGCGATACCGTCACGGCGCTCGGTGCCGCTCGCTAGCCGCCGTCCTCGGGATCGCGTAGCGTGCACGCGTGACCCGCCGCCTGGTGCTGCTCGCGACGGCCCTGCTCGCGCTCGCCGCGGCTGCGCCCGCGAGCGCCCAGCTCGAGCGGTGGACCGGCGGCGGACCCGCCGCCTCCGTCCTCTTCACCCTGGAGGTCGCTCCGGCTGATGGCGACGTCGTGTACGGCGCCTCCAGCTACGGCATCTACCGCAGCGACGATGGCGGCAGGGCGTGGACGAGGCTGCCGGCGTTGCCCGCCGGGTACTGCTGCACGGGGCAGCTCGAAGCCGATCCCGGCGCCTCAGGGACCGTGTACGCCCTCGGCTCGGACGCGGCCGGAGGGGCGCTCCTGCGCTCCCGTGACCGCGGCGAGAGCTGGGAGGTGCTGCCCCAGCGCGACGTGTCCGTGCTCGCAGCCGTCCCGGGCGCCCGCACCGTCCTCCTCGCGGCGACCTACGGCGAGGCGGGCGGGCTCGTGCGCTCGGTCGACGGCGGCGGGAGCTGGGCGCCCGCGACCGAGGGCCTGGGCGAGGACGCGACCGGCGTGTACTGGCTCGGAGCGGCGCCGTCCGCGCCCGGGACGGTCTACGCCTTGGCCGGGTCGCGCCTCTACCGGACGACCGACGCCGGGCTCACCTGGGAGGCGCGCGCGACCTTCCCGGAGGGAACGTACTTCGGGGCGCGCTCGGTCGATCCGGCGGACGCCGGCACGGTCTACCTCGTCGAGGGGGCCCGCGCGCTGAGAAGCACCGACGGCGGCGCGGCCTTCGAGGAGCTGCCGCCGCTCCCGCTCGGCCCCTACGGCTGGCTCGTCGCGCTGCATCCGGTCGCGACTTCGCCGGCGGCGCTCTACGCGCTCGCGGACACCGGGCTCTACCGGCTCGATCCCTCCGGCCGCTGGCAAGCGCTCGACACGGGTCTCACGGGAACCTGGCTCTACGGCCTGGCGGGCGCGCCGTCGGACCCCGAGCGCCTCTACCTGCTCGCCGGGTCGGGCATCGTCGCGAGCGACGACGGCGCCACCACCTGGCGAGCGGCGAGCGGCGGTCTCCCGGGGCTCGCGGCCCAGACCGTCGCGGTCGCCGAGGGGGGCATCCTCTACGCGGGCCTCGTCTTCGGCGGCGTCGCCGCGAGTCGCGACGGCGGCGCGAGCTGGAGCACGCCAGCCGGCAGCGCCGAGCTCGACTCGGCGCTCGCGCTGGCGCTCGACGCCGCCGGGCCCGAGACCGTCTACGCCGGTACGTACTCCGGGTACGTGCTGCGCAGTACGGACGCGGGCGCCACCTGGCTCGAGGCGGGCACCGGGCTCCCGCGCGCGGCTGTCTGGGGCCTCGCCGCCCACCCCGCGACCGCCGGCCGTCTGCTCGCCGCGACGGAGTCGGGTGTCTACCGGCTGCGGGCCGGGAGCTGGCAGCGCTCGAGCGGGGGCCTCCCGAACACCGGTGTCCGGACGATTGCGCTCGCGCCGTCGAGCCCCGCGATCGTCTACGCGGGTCTCGACCCTGGTGGTGCCTGGTTGAGCCGAGACGGCGGCAGGAGCTGGCGGTCCGCCGGGCTCGACCGCCTGACGGTGGTCTCGCTCGCGGTCAACCCGGTCGCCCCGGCGACCGTCTTCGCCGCGACCGCGCGCGGCGGCGCCTACCGCTCCGACGACGGCGGGGCGAGCTGGCGGCGGATCGCGACCGCGCGGCGCTGCCTCGCGATCGCGGTCGATCCGTCTGACCCGGACACGGTGCTGCTCTCGACCGGCCGTTCGGTGCTGCGCTCCTCGGACGGCGGCGCGAGCTGGGAACCGTTCGTCGCGGGCCTGCCCTCGAGAGGCGGCCTGCCCGGCGACCCCGAGGCCGACGGCAAACGTCTCGTCGCCGGGCTCGCGATCCTCCCCGGCGCCGCCTACGCCGCCACCTGGTCGGGCGTCTACTCCGTCGAGCTCGGGGAGGGGGGCGCGTGAGGCGCGCGCTCTCGCTCATCGCCGCCCTGCCCGTCCTGCTCCTGCCCGGTACGGCAGCCGCCGTCGCCGAGGGCCCGTACCGGACCGTCCAGCGCGGCTACGACCTCGGCCGGGAGACACTCCAGGTCGCCGGCCGCGACTGGCGGCTCCACGCGCTCCCGACCCGGCTCGCCGGCGAGATCACAGCGCCGGTCGGAGCGCCGGGGCCCAGGCCGGTCGTCGTCTTCCTCCACGGGGCCCACCAGTCGTGCGAGATCACCGGGGGCTTCTTCCCGACGCAGGACTGGCCCTGCCGGCCCGGGTTCGTGGACGTGCCGAGCTACCGCGGCTACCGCTACGCGGCGTTGGTGCTCGCGAGCCACGGCTACGTCGTCGTCTCGCTCGACGGCAACCCGGTCGCGCCCGCCAACAGCACCGCGTCCACGTTCCCCGACGGCGAGCCGTTCACGCCGCGCACGTGGATGGATCTGCGCTCGAAGATCGTCGACGCGCAGCTGCGCCGCCTCGTGCGCGCGGGCGCGGGCGAGACCGGCGCCCCGGTCGACTTCGGCGTGCCGCTCGCCGGCCGGGTCGACGCCTCCCGGGTCGGGCTCGTCGGCCACTCCCGCGGCGGCGAGGGAGTCGTCTGGGCCTCGACCATGCCGGGTCCGCGCCCCTACCGGGTTGCGGCCGTGCTCGCGCTCGCTCCCGTCGACTTCTTCCGCCGCCTCGTCCCCGACGTCCCCTTCGGGGTCGTCCTGCCCTACTGCGACTACGACGTGTCCGACCTCCAGGGGGCGTGGTTCTTCGACGACGCGCGCGGGCTCCGGCGGACGCAGCCGCTCTGGCAGGCGGTCGTCTTCGGTGCCAACCACAACTTCTTCAACCGCGTCTGGGGCGACGAGACCGGCTGGAGCGAGTTCGAGCAGACCGATCCGTGCTCGCCGAGCCGGATCGGGCGCACGCGGCTCTCGCGGGCTGACCAGGAGGCTGTCGCAGCCGAGATCGCCGTCCGGTTCCTGCGCGGGGCGCTCGAGGGCGACTCCGAGCTCGTCCGGCCGCTCGGGATCGGGGCCGCCCCGCCCCGGGAGCTCGCGGGCGCCGCGGTCGCGATCAGCGTGCAGCCGCCGTCCGCCGACCGCCTCGACGTGATCCGGCCGGCTGGCCGAGACGGTCTTCGTCGCAACCTGCTCGGCGGCGCGCAGGGAGGGTCGCGACTCGACTCGTTCATGGTCTGCACCCTCGACCCCGGGACGATCCTGAAGCCGAGCTGGCAGGGCGCGGGCTGCGGGCGTATGCCGCCGTACCAGGCGTTCGCCGGCAGCGAGCTGCGGCTCGCGTGGAGCCGCGAGGGAGCCCGCTTCGAGACACGGATCCCGACCGCGCACGCGGACGTCCGGGCGCTCGGGTCGCTCTCGCTGCGGGTGGCGGTCGACCCGACCGACCGGAAGCGCAGCCGCCCCGGCCGGCCGCTGCCGTTCACGGTCGTCCTGCGCGACGCCTCGGGCGGGGAGGCCTCGGTCCCCGTCCCGCGCTTCCACCCGGCCGTCCGCTACCCGACCCGCGGCCTCGCCGTGCTCGGGGAGGTGCGCATCCCGCTCGCGGCGTTCGCCGGCGTCGACCTCGGCGACGTCGCGGCTGTCGAGCTGCGCTTCGACCGCGTCGCCAGCGGGCGCCTGCTCGTCTCTGACCTCTCGTTCGTCCGCTAGCCCGGCCTCCGGGCGGTACAAGTCCCGCCTCTACGTCCGGGCGGCGCGGGCTCCGCCGCCGCGTCCGGGCGGGGCGGGGTTCGTGCCGACGCCGGGGCGGGGTGGGGTTCGCCCCCACCGTCGGGTGGGGCGGGTTTCGTTCTCACGCCGGGGCGGGGCACGTCTCGCCCCGGCACCCCGCGGTTTCCCGCGCGCTGGCGTGAGACGCCGCACGGGCGGCTCGTCCGAACGGGGGACGCAACTCCGGCGCGATCCTGCCGATAACCCGGGTGATGACCGAAGTCACCGTCGAATGCCTGGGCTGCGGCCAGCCGCGAGGCGTACGCGAGGCGCGCCTGCTCCGCTTCGGCGCCGGGCCGTGCCCCCGCTGCGGCTACGTCGGCTGGGCGCCCTCCCGGGACCTCAGCGAGGACGACCGGCGCGACCTCCGCGAGCTTCCGGTCGCCCTGCGCGGCCACGCGTCCGCTGCGGCCTAGTCGCTACCGGCCCCGCCAGGTCGCCGCGCGCTTCTCGACGAACGCGCACATCCCCTCCTGCGCGTCGTCGGCGAGCGCGTTCATCGCCATCACAGCCTTGGCGAGCTCGTACGCGCGCCGCTCGTCGAGCTCGATCTGACCGTAGAACGCCTCCTTGCCGACCGCGAGCGCGAACGGGCTCAGGCGCGCGATCGCGTCGATCAGCTCCTGGACCGCGTCGTCGAGCTGCTCGGCGGGCACGACGCGGTTGACGAGCCCCCAGCCGAGCGCCGTCCTGGCGTCCACGAGCTCACCTGTGAGCAGGAGCTCGAGCGCCTGCTTGCGCCCGATCGTCCTGGAGACGGCCACGCCCGGCGTCGTGCAGAAGAGACCGGTGCGCACGCCGGAGGTGCCGAAGCGGGCGTCCTCGGACGCCACCGCGAGGTCGCACGTCGAGACGAGCTGGCAGCCCGCGGCCGTCGCGATCCCGTGCACCCGGGCGATCACCGGCTGGGGCGCGCGGTGGATCGCCAGCATCAGCTCGGTGCACGTGTCGAACAGCTCCTGGTAGAAGGCAAGGTCGCGCCCGACCATCTCGCCGAGGTCGTGACCGCCCGAGAACGCGGGCCCGGCGCCCTCGATCACGATCGCCCTCACCTCCCGGTCGGCCCCGAGCTCCCGCACGACCGAGGTGACCTCCCGCATCAGGTCGAGCGAGAGCGCATTTCGCTTCTCCGGGCGGTTGAGCGTGATCCGGGCCGCGGGCGGCTCGCGCCGCACGATCGCGCCCGCGAGCTCTGTCACCCGGTCGTCGCCGAGGACGGCCACGGCAGCCTCCTTCCGTTCGATCCCAACTCCACGGACGATACCGGTTGGCGCACACCCGGATGGCTCGCGGTTGCCGGGCAATCACCAATCGATCATCTAGGCTTGCCCGAGCGCCCGTGCCGATCGACTACCTGGAAGCGATCCTCAACGCCCGCGTCTACGACGTCGCGACGGAGACGCCGCTCGAGCCCGCGCCCGGCCTGTCGCGCCGGCTCGGCAATCGCCTGCTCCTGAAGCGCGAGGATCTCCAGCCGATCTTCTCGTTCAAGCTCCGCGGCGCCTACAACCGGATGGCCAGGCTGCCCGCCGAGGCGCTCGCGCGGGGCGTGATCACCGCGTCGGCCGGGAACCACGCGCAGGGGGTCGCGCTCGCCGCGGAGCGGCTGAAGACGGGGGCGACGATCGTGATGCCCACGACGACTCCGCGCATCAAGATCGACGCGGTCGCGGCGCGCGGGGCGAAGGTGGTGCTCGCGGGCGACTCCTACGACGAGGCGTACGCCCACGCCTGCGAGGTGGCGGCGGAGCGTGGGCTGACGTTCGTCCACCCGTACGACGACCCGGACGTGATCGCCGGGCAGGGCACGATTGCGATGGAGCTCCTGCGCCAGTGCCGGGAGCCGATCCACGCGATCTTCGTCCCCGTCGGCGGCGGCGGTCTGATCGCGGGGATCGCCGCCTTCGTCAAGCGCCTGCGCCCCGAGATTCGTGTGATCGGCGTCGAGCCGAGCGACGCGGACGCGCTGGCGCGCTCGCTTCGGGCCGGGCGGCGGGTCACGCTCGCCCACGCCGGCCTGTTCGCGGACGGGGTCGCGGTCAGGCAGGTCGGGAAGGAGCCGTTCCGGATTGCCCGCCGTCACGTCGACAGCGTCGTGCTCGTCGACACCGACCAGCTCTGCGCGGCGATCAAGGACGTCTTCGAGGACACCCGCGCGATCGCCGAGCCCGCGGGCGCGCTAGGCGTCGCCGGCGCGAAGCGCTACGCGGAGGAGGCGGGGATCTCCGGGGAGACGCTCGTCGCCGTCCTCTCCGGCGCGAACACGAACTTCGACCGGCTGCGCTTCATCGCCGAGCGCGCCGACCTCGGCGAGCAACGGGAAGCGGTGTTCGCCGCGACGATCCCCGAGCGGCCCGGCAGCTTCAGGACGTTCTGCACGCTGATCGGCAAGCGCAGCATCACCGAGTTCAACTACCGCTACGCGGACGCCTCGGAGGCACACGTGTTCGTCGGCGTCGAGGTGCGAGACCGGGGCGAGCGAGAACGCCTGCTCGCGAGCCTCGAGCGGCACGGCATCGCCACGCTCGATCTGACCGACAACGAGATGGCGAAGCTGCACGTGCGCCACCTCGTCGGCGGGCGCGCTCCGCATGTAGAGCACGAGCTGCTCTACCGCTTCGAGTTTCCCGAGCGGCCCGGCGCGCTGATGCGCTTCCTCGAGAGCATGGCGCGCGGCTGGAACATCAGCCTGTTTCACTACCGAAACCACGGCGCCGACCACGGCCGCGTGCTCGCGGGGATCCAGGTGCCCCCGGGGGATGAGCGGGAGTTCCGGACGTTCCTCGAGCGGCTGGGCTACGAGCACGCCGACGAGACCGGGAACCCGGCCTACGCGCTCTTCCTGCGCTAGGCGGGCCTACCCGTAGACGTCGCCCGAGCGCTCGCTCTGCTCGTCCTCGTACGGCGCCGCGTAGCGGCGGTAGAACTCCTGTTTCACGTTCTCGAGCACGCCGGTCGCGCGGGCGATCGAGGCGTAGCGCCGCTCCGGCAACACCTCCAGCACGAGGCGTGTGATCGCGTAGTTGAGGTAGCCCTCGAACGCTCCGTCCCGCCTCGCGGCCCGCTCGCGGACGGCCGCGGCGAGCGCCGCGATCGCGGGGTCGAGCGCGGGCCGATCCTCGGGCGCGATGTACGGCACGGGCGAGCGGAGTCTAGTCAGGTCGGATCAGGACGCGCGGGCCGTCCCGCGCTACGGTCGCGCCCATGGGAGAGCGCCTCTCGTACGCCCACGGGCCTGCCGACGTCCCGCTTCGCGGCGAGACGATCGGGCAGGCCTGGCTCGCAGCCGCCTCGGAGCACGCGGGACGGGACGCGCTCGTCGCGTGCCGCCAGGGCATCCGGCTCACGTACGCGGAGCTGGCCACCGAGGTCGAGCGGGCCGCGCGGGCGCTGCTCGCCGCCGGGGTCGAGCGCGGCGACCGGGTCGCGCTCTGGTCGCCGAACCGCGCCGAGTGGCCGATCGTGCAGCTCGCCGCCGCCCGGGCCGGCGCGATCCTCGTCAGCCTCAACCCCGCCTACCGGGCCCGCGAGCTCGGGTACGCGCTCGAGCAGTCCGGCACGTCCCTGCTCGTCATGGCCGAGGGCTTCCGGGACGTCGACTACCGCGAGACGCTCGCCGAGTCGGGCGCGGTGCCACGCCGGGCGGTCACGCTCGGGCCGGAATGGGAGGCGTTCCTGGCGGCGGGCGAGCGGATCCCGGCGGACGCGCTCGCCGGGCGGGAGGCCGCGCTCGACGTCGACGATCCGGCCTCGATCCAGTACACGTCCGGCACGACCGGATTCCCGAAGGGCGCGACCCTCTCCCACCACAACATGCTCAACAACGGCTTCTTCGTCGGCCGGGGGCTCGGCTACGGTCCCGCCGACCGGGTCTGCCTGCCGGTGCCGTTCTACCACTGCTTCGGGATGGTGCTCGGCACGCTCGCGTGCGTCACGCACGGCGCGGCGATGGTGCTACCGGGCGAGGCCTTCGATCCCGCCGCCGCGCTCGCGGCCGTCGACGCGGAGGCCTGCACGTCGCTCTACGGCGTCCCGACGATGTTCATCGCGGAACTCGAGGAGCCCGGCTTCGCAGACCACGACCTGCGCTCGTTGCGCACGGGCGTGATGGGCGGCTCGCCCTGCCCGCTCGAGGTGATCCGCCGTGTCCGCGACGAGCTGCACATGCGCGACGTCGCGATCTGCTACGGGATGACCGAGACCTCCCCGATCTCGACGCAGACTCGACCCGACGCCCCGCTCGAGCAGCGGGTCTCGACGGTCGGGCAGGCGCACCCGCACGTCGAGCTCCGCGTCGCCGACCCGGCCACCGGTCGCACCGTGCCGCGCGGCACCTCCGGGGAGCTGTGCGTGCGCGGCTACTCCGTCATGCTCGGCTACTGGGAGGACGACGCCGCCACCCGCCGGGCGCTCGACGCCGGCCGTTGGCTCCACACCGGCGACCTAGCCGTGATGGGCGAGGACGGGCACGTCTCGATCGTCGGGCGGCTGACCGACCTGATCATCCGGGGCGGCGAGAACGTCTATCCGCGCGAGCTCGAGGAGCTGCTCCACTCCCATCCCGCGGTTGCGGACGTCCAGGTGATCGGCGTGCCCGACCCGCGCTACGGGGAGCAGATCTGCGCGTGGGTCGTGCTGCGCGACGCCGCCGTCGCGACCGAGGCGGAGCTCCGCGAGTTCTGCGCCGGGCGAGTCGCGAAGCAGAAGGTACCCCGGTACATCCGCTTCGTCGACGGCTTCCCGCTCACAGCGACCGGCAAGGTCCAGAAGTTCCGGATGCGCAAGCGGGAGATCGAGGAGCGCGGGCTCGAGCACGCGGCCGCGACTCCGACCGCCTGAGCGCCGCGTCCCGCCTAGTATTCCCGCCTGGATGCGGCTCGCCGACGAGATCCTCGCCGCGAACGCGCGCCACGCCGCGATCTTCCCGGGCTCGCTCGCGCCTGGGCCCGCTCGCCGGCTCGTCGTCGTCACCTGCATGGACGTCCGGATTGACCCGCTCGCGCTCGCCGGCCTCGAGCCCGGCGACGCGCACGTTCTCCGTAACGCCGGCGCGGTTGTGACCGAGGACGTGCTTCGCTCGCTGTTCGTCTCCCACAGCCTGCTCGGCACAACCGCGGCGATCGTCGTGGCCCACACGGAGTGCGGCCTGCCGCGGCTGCTCGACCCCGAGGTCCGCGCCAGGGTCGAGGTGGAGACCGGCCTCGACCCTGGGGCGCTCGACCTGCGCCCGTTCGCGGACCCGGCGGCCGAGGTGCGCGCGGGCCTGCGGCGGATCCGTGAGTCGCCGCTCCTCCCCGCCTCCTACGAGGCGGCCGGCTTCGTCTACGACGTCGCGACCGGCCGGCTCGCGCCGGTCGAGGAGCCGGGCCTGGCCGGCTCGTAACCCGTCTCGTCTCCCGGTGTTGGCAGCGTTTCGGGCGGGACAAGGTCCGCCTCCCGCGCCGTCCCCCCGTGTCCGGTGCAAGCGGGCCCGGCGCACCGAGCGCCGGGCCCGCATCCCGCGTCTACGCCGCGAGCGCCTGTTCGAGCGCCCGACGGGTGAGTACGGTCGCGAGGTGGCGGCGGTAGTCGGAGCTGCCGTTCGTGTCGCTGGGCGGGTTCGTGCCCTCGGCGGCTCGCGCCGCCGCCTCCTCGATCGAGGCGCCGCCCGCGAGCGCGGCCTCGACCGCGGTTGCGCGAAGAGGCGTCGGGCCCATGTTGACGAGCGCGACCCGGGTGCCGCCGCTGCCGGCGGCGACGGCGACGGCGACGGTCGCCCAGTCCTGGGCGCGGCGGTTCAGCTTCACGTACGCGGAGCCGCCCTCCTGCCTCGGCACGCGGATTTCCGTCAGCAGCTCCCGCGGCGCCAGCGCCGTCTCGAGGTAGCCGCGGAAGAACTCCGCGGCCGGGATCGTCCGCTCGCCGCCGGGGCCGATCGCGACGAGCTCGGCGCCGAGTGCGAGCAGCGCGGCCGGAACGTCGCTGGCGGGATCGCCGTGGGCCACGGAGCCACCGATCGTGCCGCGATGGCGAACCTGCGGATCGCCGACCTGGCCCGCCGTGCGGGCGAGGAGCGGGCACGCGCGGGCCAAGAGCTCGCTCGTGGCGACGTCGTGGTGGCGGGTGAGCGCCCCGATCGCGACCCGATCCCCCGCGTCGCGGACGTAGGCGAGGTCGGAGAGCCGTCCGATGTCGACTAGCAGCGACGGTCTCGCGAACCGCAGGCGCATCAGCGGCAAGAGCGAGTGACCGCCCGCGAGCAGCTTCGCATCGTCGGACTCGCCGAGCAGGCGTACGGCCTCCTCGGCGGAGCCCGCGACCTCGTAGTCGAACGTCGCGGGAATCACTTCGCCACCTCCTGGAGCGCGCGCCAGACTCGCTCGGGCGAGGCCGGCATGTCGAGATCGGTGATGCCGTGGGGAGAGAGCGCGTCGAGGACCGCGTTCATCACCGCGGGTGTCGAGGCGATCGCGCCGGTCTCGCCGACGCCCTTGACCCCGAGCGGGTTCGTCGGGCTCGGCGTCTCGGTCCGGTCGGTCTCGTAGGAGGGCAGCTCGGCCGCGCTCGGGACGAGGTAGCTCAGCAGCGAGCCGGTGGCGAGGTTCCCGTCCGCGTCGTAGACCGCCTCCTCCCAGAGCGCCTGGGCGACGCCCTGCGCGATCCCCCCGTGCACCTGCCCGTCGACGACGAGCGGGTTGATCACCCGGCCGACGTCGTCGACCGCGACGTAGCGGTCGAGGAACACCGCGCCCGTCTGCGTGTCCACCTCGACGAGCGCGATGTGGCAGCCGGACGGCCAGGAGAAGTTCGGCGGGTCGTAGACGTGCTGGGCGTCGAGGGCGGGCTCCAGCCCGTCCGGGAGGTTGTGGGCGTGCCAGGCGGCGAACGCGCACTCCTTCACGGTCATGCCCCGATCGGTGCCCTTGACGGTGAACCGTCCGCCCGCGTACTCGAGGTCCTCCTCGGCCACCTCGAGCGTGTGCGCCGCGATTGTCTTCGCCTTCGCGATCACCTTCTCGGAGGCGTGCCAGAGCGCGACCCCGCCGACCGGGAGCGAGCGGCTGCCGTACGTGTCGAAGCCGGTCGGGGAGACCGCCGTGTCGCCGTAGAGGAACTCGACGTCGTCGAAGTCGACGCCGAGCTTGTCCGCGACGATCTGCGCGAACGTGGTTGCGTGGCCCTGCCCGTGCGGCGTCGTCCCGGAGACGATCTGAACGGTTCCGGTCGGCAGGCAGCGGATCGACATCGACTCCCAGCCGCCGCCGCCGTAGTTGAGGGCGCCGAGGATCCGCGACGGCGCCAGGCCGCACATCTCGATGTAGGTCGAGAAGCCGACCCCGAGCTGGCGGGTGGCCCCGCTCGCCCGCCGTCTCGCCTGCTCCTCGCGCACCGCGTCGTAGTCGAGGATCCCAAGCGCGCGCTCGAGCGCCGCGTGGAAGTCGCCGGCGTCGACCTCGAGCCCCGACGCGAGCGTGGCCGGGAACTCGGTGATGAAGTTGAGCCGGCGGATCTCGACCGGGTCCTTGCCGACCCTGCGCGCGAGCGCGTCGACCGCCCGCTCGATCGCGTAGGTCGCCTCCGGCCGGCCCGCGCCCCGGTAGGCATCCGTCGGGGTGGTGGTCGTGAACACGCCGGTGCAGTGGAAGTCGTAGGCGGCGAGGTCGTAGCAGCCGCCGTAGAGCCAGGCGCCGAGCAGCGGCACGCCGGGCGTGACCGCCTGCAGGTACGCGCCCATCGCGGCCGTCAGCCGCACGCGGACGGCCCGGATCTTGCCCTCGGCGGTCGCGGCCAGCTCGATCTCCTGGACGACGTCGCGGCCGTGGATCGTGGCGAGGCACGCCTCGGAGCGCTCCTCGACCCACTTGATCGGGCGCCCGAGCCGTCGCGCGATCGGGACGACGATCATGTCCTCCGCGTACACCTCGACTTTCGACCCGAAGCCGCCGCCGACGTCCGGCGCCACGACCCGCACCTTCGCCTCCGGGATCCCGAGCACGAGCGTGAACGCGGTCCGCATGATGTGCGGGATCTGCGTCGAGGAGTAGACGGTCACGTCGCCGGTCGCGGGCATCACGTCGACGAGCAGCGCGCGCGGCTCCATCGCGGCCGGGATCAGGCGCTGCTGGCGGTAGCGCTCGCTGACCGTCACCGCCGCCTCCGCGAACTCCCGCTCGACCTCGCCTGCCGACAGAGACCACGTGTAGCAGCGGTTCCCCGCCGCCTCGTCGTGCACGAGCGGGGCACCCTCCGAGAGCGCGTCCTCGACGTCCACGATCGCGGGCAGCGGCTCGTAGCCGACGTCGACGAGCTCGGCCGCGTCCTTCGCCTGCGCCCGCGTCTCGGCGACGACGACGGCGACCCCGTCGCCGGCGTAGCGCGTCTTGTCGAGCGCGAGCGGCCAGTGGGGCGGCATCACGATGTCCTCGGACACGGGCCAGAAGCAGGGCAGCCCGCCCTGCCAGTCGCTCTTCAGGTCCTCCCCCGTGTAGACGGCGACGACGCCCTCGGCGGCCGCCGCCCGCGCCGTGTCGACACCCGTGATCCGTGCGTGCGCGTGGGGGCTGCGCACGATCACGGCGTGCAGCATCCCCGGGCGCGAGAGATTGTCGACGAACGTGCCCTGCCCGGTCAGGAGCCGCTGGTCCTCCTTGCGCGGGACCGGGGCGCCGACGTAGGTTCTCGCTTCGGTCGCAGCCATCTCGACCTCCTACGCCGCCGCGGCGGCCTGGACCGCCCGGACGATGTTGTGGTAGCCGGTGCAGCGGCAGAGGTTGCCCTCGAGCGCCTCCCGGATCTCCGCCTCGCTCGGGCTGGGGTTCTCGGCGAGCAGCGACACGGAGGCGAGCACCATCCCCGGGGTGCAGAACCCGCACTGGAGCCCGTGGTGCTCGTGGAAGGCCTGCTGGACCGGGTGGAGGGCCCCACCGGCCGCGAGCCCCTCGATCGTCGTCACATCGAGCCCGTCGGCCTGGACGCCGAGCATCGTGCACGACTTGACCGACTCGCCGTTCACGAGCACCGTGCACGACCCGCACGACGACGTGTCGCAGCCGACGTTCGTGCCCGTCAAGCCGAGCCGCTCGCGCAGGACGTAGACGAGGAGCTCGCGTGGCTCCACGTCCACCTCTCTCGCTGCCCCGTTGACGGTGAAGGAGATGCGTCTCAACACGGGCCTCCTTATTGCGGGGGGTGTCAGCTCTTCGAGCCGCGGCCGAAGAGTCGTGCGAAGAAGCGTGCGACCGCGCGCCCGAGCGCGCCCAGGCCGAGCGAGAGGCCGGAGACCGGCTTCGCCTGCTCGGCGACGGCCGCGGCCGCCTCCTCGGGCGTTGCGGCGGCGAGCTGGGCCTGGAGGCAGTCCGCGAAGCGCGCGACGAGCTGGGAGGAGACGTCCTGGACGATCCCTCGTCCGTACTGCGCGACCGCGCCGGAGAGCATCAGGTCGGTGGCGATGTCGACGCGCGTGCCGCTGCCCGCGTCGCTCAGTGCCGAGGTGATCCGCGCCTGAGCGCCGCCGCGGCCGCGCAGCTCGCGGGCCTTGGCGCTGAGCGTGACCGTGCCGGCTTGCTCGTTCGTCTCCTCCATCGTCACGTCGGTCGCGAACGCGAGCGAGATCGGCCCGAGCTTGACCGAGAGCTTCGCCTTCCAGGCGGTGTCGGAGACCGTCTCCTCGAGCTCCGCGCCTGGCATGCAGGGAACGACGCGCGGAACGTCGAGCAGCAGCTCCCAGGCCTGTCTGCGGGGTGCCGCGACCTCGAACGAGTTCTCGAGTCTCATCCGGCCACCGCCTGCGCGGACACACGGGGAGCCTGCGAGTTGAAGACGGAAATGATCTGGGCGGCAATCGCCACCGCGACCTCCTCGGGGCTTCGGGAGCCGATCGGGAGCCCGATCGGCGCGTGGATGCGGGCGAGCTCCTCTTCGGTCACGCCCTCCTCGCGCAGGCGCTCGGCCCGGCGCTCGGTCGTCCGGCGGGAGCCCATCGCGCCGATGTAGCCGGCCGGGCTGCGCACCGCAGCCTTCAGGATCGGCACGTCGAACTTGTTGTCGTGCGTGAGGCAGCAGATCGCCGTGCGCTCGTCGATCGGCGACCGCTCGAGCAGGCGATCCGGCCACTCGACGACGAGCTCGTCGGCGTCGGGGAAACGCTCGGGGGTGACGAACTTCGCGCGCGCGTCGCAGACGGTGACCCGGTAGCCGAGGAAGCGCCCGATCGTAGCGACGCTCGAGGCGAAGTCGATCGCCCCGAACACGTACAGCCGCGGCCTGGGCGCGAACGTCGAGACGAACACCTCGTCCTCGCCGACGGTCACGACCCCGGTCTCGCCGCGGGCGAGCAGCGCCCGGGCCGGCTCGGCGAGCTCGCCGTCCCCGCCGGGGACGAGCTGCTTCTCCCCGATCGCGGGGCCGGTCACCCTGACGGCGAGCGCGACGGGCCGCTCGGACCGGATTGCCTCCGCGATCGGCGCGAGCAACGCCGGATCGAGCAGGTCGACGAAGATGTGCACGGTGCCGCCGCAGGGCAGGCCGACCTCGAACGCGTCGTCGTCCGCGATCCCGTAGCGCAGGAGCCTCGGCGGCCCGCCGGCCAGGACAGCCTGGGCCTCCTCGTAGACGGCGGGCTCCACGCAGCCGCCGGTGACCGAGCCCGCGACCTCGCCGCGCTCGGACACGGCCAGCACGGCGCCGGGATCGCGGGGAGCGGAACGCTCGGTCGAGACGACGGTGGCCGTCGCCACCTTCAGACCCTCGCCCGTCCAGCGCTCGAGGGTGTCGAGAACGTCTTTCACGTGTCCTCCAGATGCTGTCGGGAGACCGGGAGCGGCCTCATCGCGAGCATAGCTGCCGTTCCCCGGCGATTCTACGCCCCCGCTGGCGTAGGATGTCCGGATGCGTCTCGACAGCGTCGCCGCCGTGGAGCAGGCCCTGCGCCGGGAGTCGTACCTCCCCGATCACGGGCTCGCCACCTCCGTCTACCTGTCGCTCGCGATGGGCCGGCCCCTGCTGCTCGAGGGCGAGCCGGGCGTCGGCAAGACGGAGGTCGCGAAGACGCTCGCCCGGATCCTCGACGCGGAGCTGGTGCGGCTTCAGTGCTACGAGGGCATCGACGCGTCGCAGGCGCTGTACGAGTGGGACTACTCCCGCCAGCTGCTCTACGCGCGGGCGCTCCAGGGCGGCGAGCTCGACGTCGACGCCCGCGTGCACGAGCTCTACGGGCCCGACTTCCTCGTCGAGCGGCCGCTGCTCAAGGCGATCAGGATGGGCCGCGGAGCGGTGCTCCTGATCGACGAGCTCGACCGCGCCGACGACGAGTTCGAGGCGTTCCTGCTCGAGGTGCTGTCCGACTTCTCGGTCACGGTGCCCGAGCTCGGCACGATCGCGGCGGCCGAGCCGCCGGCGGTCGTGATCACGTCGAACCGCACGCGCGAGCTGCACGACGCGCTCAAGCGTCGCTGCCTCTACCACTGGATCGACTTCCCCGACCTCGAGCGCGAGGTCGAGATCATCCGGCTGCGCGTCCCCGGTGTCTCCGAGCGCCTCGCCCGGGCGGTCGCCACGGCGATCGCGGCGCTGCGCGGCCTGGACCTGATCAAACCGCCCGGCGCGGCCGAGGCGATCGACTGGGCGCAGGCGCTCTCGATTCTCGGCGCCGACGGGGTCAACGGCGACGCGGCGCGCGACACGCTCGGCTGGGCCGTCAAGAACCACGACGACCTGCGTCGCGTCGAGGAGGCCCTGCCCGGCCTTCTCCATGACTGACGAGGTCGGCGGCTCCGATCCCGGCGTCGAGCGGCTCGTCGCGTTCGGGCGGGCGCTCAGGGAAGCGGGGCTGTCGGTCGGCACCGGCCGGATCAACGACTTCTGCCTCGCCGCCGCGTTGCTCGAGCCGGAGGACCTCTACTGGGCGGGGCGGGGCACGCTCGTCGGCCGGCGCGAGGAGATCGCGGTCTACGACCGGGTCTACGCGGCGTTCTTCGGGGAAGCAGCGCCGGCGAACATCGAGGTTCCGCGCAAGCCGACGAAGGTGCGCGCGGGCAGCCAGGGCGACCCGGACACCGGCAGCGCCGGGGAGCAGGACGTGCAGCCGGAGCTCCTGCTCGCGAGCACGATCGAGCGTCTGAAGGAGAAGAGCTTCGCCCGCTGCACCCAGGAGGAGCTGCAGCTCCTGACCGCGCTGATGGAGCGGATCCGGCTCTCGGTGCCGGAGCGGCGCTCGCGGCGGCGCAAGCGGGCGAAGGCGGGCTCCCCCGACCTGCGCCGGACGATCCGCCGCTCGTTTCGCACCGGCGGCGAGCCCGTCGAGCGTGCCTGGCGGGAGCGCCGCAAGCGGCGCCGGCGGCTCGTCCTCTTCCTCGACGTGTCCGGCTCGATGGCCGCGTACTCGCGCGCGCTGCTCGTCTTCGCCCATGCCGCGCTGCGCGCCGACCCCCGCTGGGAGGCGTACTGCTTCGGCACGCGGCTGACGCGATTGACGCGGGCGCTCGGCCCGACCGACCCGGACGTCGCGCTCGAGCGCGCCGCCGCCGAGGTGTTCGACTGGGACGGCGGCACGCGGATCGGGGAGTCGCTCAAGAGCTTCCTCGACACCCAGGCCGAGGTCGCGCGCGGCGCCGTCGTGATCATCTGCTCGGACGGTCTCGAGGTCGGAGACCCGAGCCTGCTCGAGGCGCAGATGGCCCGCCTCTCTCGGCTCGCGTACCGCGTGATCTGGCTCAACCCGCTGAAGGAGGACCCCGCCTACGAGCCGCTCGCGCGCGGGATGGCCGCGAGCCTCCCCTACCTCGACCTGTTCGTGAGCGGCCACAACCTCGCCAGCCTCGAGTCCCTCTCGAGCGAGCTGGCGCGGATGTGACCCCGGGTCGCCCGAGCCCGCGCCCGTGCCGGCCTCCCCGCGCAACCGGCGGGGCCGCCGCCCCGTCACGACATCCTGCCGGGGGCTACGATCCCGCCAATGCCCCTGCGCAGCCTCTGGCTCGATGAAGCGCTCGCCGGCGAGGAGGACGCACCCCGGCTCGAGGGGGACGAGCGCGCCGACGTCTGCATCGTCGGCGGGGGCTACACGGGCCTGTGGACGGCGCTGCGGCTGAAGGAGCTCGATCCGGCGCTCGACGTCGCGCTCGTCGAGGCTGACGTCTGCGGCGGCGGCCCGAGCGGGCGCAACGGGGGCTTCGTCCTCTCCTGGTGGGCGAAGTTCACGAAGCTCGAGCACCTCTGCGGTGGCGAGGAGGCCGTACGGCTCGCCCGCGCGTCCGCCGACGCGGTCGCCGCGATCGGCGAGTTCTGCCGCGAGCACGGGATCGACGCGCACTACCGCCACGACGGCTGGCTCTGGGCCGCCACGAGCGCCGCGCAGACCGGAGCTTGGGACGAGACGGTCGCGGCGGTCGAGCGTCACGGCGTCGAGGCGTTCGTCCGGCTCGAGCCGGAGGAGGTGGCTCGGCGTGCGGGCTCGGCGACCCACCTCGCCGGCGTGCTCGAGCCGACGGCGGCGACGGTGCAGCCGGCGTTGCTCGCCCGCGGCCTGCGCCGGGTCGCGCTCGAGCGCGGCGTCCGCGTGTTCGAGCGCTCGCCGATGACGCGGCTCGAGCGCTCGCGGCCGCTGCGTGTCCACGCCGCGGGCGGGCACGTGACCGCCGACCGGGTCGTGCTGGCGCTGAACGCCTGGCTCGGCCAGGTGCCCGAGCTGAAGAACGACCTGTTCGTGCTCGCGAGCGACATGGTCGCGACCGACCCGATTCCCGAGCGGCTGACCGAGATCGGGCTGACTGACGGGATTGCCATCTCCGACTCGCGCCTGCTCGTCAACTACTACCGCACCACGCTCGACGGCCGGCTCGCGCTCGGGCAGGGTGGCGGGGCGCTCGCCCACGGCGCGAAGGTCACCGGCGTCTTCCACGGCGAGCCGCCTCCCGGCCGGGCGGCGCATGTCGAGCGGAGCCTGCACGAGCTCTACCCCGCTCTCGCCGACGTGCCCGCGCGGCGGAGCTGGACCGGGCCGATCGACCGGTCGTGGACGGGGGTGCCGTTCTTTGGCCGCCTGCGCGGGCGGCCGGACCTCTCGTTCGGCGCCGGCTACTCCGGTAACGGGGTCGGCCCCTGCTACCTGGGCGGGCGGATGCTCGCCTCGCTCGCGCTCGACCTGGACGACGAGTGGTCGTACTCCGCCGGCCTCTTACCGCCGCATGGTGGCGTCCCGTCGGAGCCGGTTCGCTATCTCGGCGGGCGGCTCGTGCGGGCCGCGGTCGCGCGCAAGGAGCGCGCCGAGGACGCCGGCAAGCGGCCGGGCCCGGTCACGGCGCGGATCGCGGGCCTCGCGCCGGCGGGCCTCGTCCCCGTGAAGCGCCGGTAGCGTCCCGCCCGCGCGGCTGGAGCGCCCGTGCTGCTCGTCCTCGCCGTCGCCGCCGCGATCCTCTGGGTGCCCGGGCCGCTGGGGATCGCGCTGATCGTCGCCGGCGGCCTCGTCGAGATCGGCGAGGCGCTCGTGTGGTGGCGGTGGAGCCGCCGCCGCCGGGCCGCGGTCGGGCCGGAGGCGCTGGTCGGGCGCCGGGCCGTGGTCGTGCTCGGCTGCTGGCCCGAGGGTCAGGTACGCCTCGACGGGGAGCTGTGGGGAGCCCGCTGCGAGCTGGGCGCCGACCCGGGCGAGAAGGTCGTCGTCGAGGCCGTGGAAGGCCTGACGCTCGTGGTGGCATCCGGGGGCGGCGCCTGAACCGTTCGAGCCGCGCGCGCGGGCGCCAGAGGCGGGCCGAGGCCCGTCCCTACGGGGCGACCCGCCCGTTCGCGAGCCAGGCCTCGTACGTCACCGGCATCAGCTCGGCGAGGAACGTCTCGAGCGCCTCGGCGTAGCGACGGATCTCGAGCTGCGCCGTGTCGGCCGCTCGCAGCGAGAGGAAGTTCATCAGGCTGCGCGCGTTGACGGTCCAGTAGAACTGCGTGAACGTGCCCATCGGCAGCACGCAGCGGGCGAGCTCCTTGGCGAGCCCGCGCGCCAGCAGCTCCTCGTAGAGCGCGTAGGCCTTCCGGTACTGACGCGCGAGGTCGGCGCGGACGCTCTCGGCGAGCGCCGGCTCGACCGGCTCGAACGTGTACGCGCCGGGCTTGCCGACCTGGGAGCGCACGTCGGCGGCCGCCGGCACGTAGAAGTCCGGCTCGAGCTGGTGGTAACGGGCCGATTCCTCGTTGAACGAGCCGATCCGGTGGCGGAACCACTCTCTCGCCACGAACAGCGGGCAGCGGACGTGGAAGCGGAAGGCGTTGTGCTCGAAGGGCGTCCCGTGCCGGTCGCGCATCAGGAAACGGACGAGCCCGGCGTCCGCCTCCTCCATCGTCTCCCTGCGCTTCGCGAAGCTGACGCGCGCCGAGTTGACGACCGAGAGGTCGCTCGCCATCGCGTCGTCGAGCCGGACGAAACCGTGCTCGAACAGCCGGATCTCGCGGCCCGCGGCCATGCGGCTAGCCTAGGCACCCGGGCGGACGACCCGGCGCGGGCCGATTGACCCCTCGGCCTCGAGAGGCCGAGCGATCGGGCCACCGACGCGGCCCGCGCTCCCGGTGACGAGCGCGGCGCGCCCGGTCTCGCCCGAACGGTCGGCCGGGAGCCGCCGGCCTCGTGCCCGACAGAGACCGGTAAGCTCCCTCCGGCACGAGAGGAAGGAGGGAGGAATGGCGACACTGGCGTACGGGCTGGAGGAGATCGCTCCGCGGCCGCTCCGCCCGGAGCTGCTCGAGCTCGACGGCATCTCCCGGGCCTCGATCGAGGCGCACCACCGCCTCTACGAAGGCTACGTGGGGAAGCGCAACGAGATCCTGCGCCGGCTCGGGGAGGTCGACGCGGGCGGGGCGAACCAGGTCTACTCGGAGATTCGCGCGCTCAAGGTCGAGCTGACGTTCGCGCTCGGCGGCGTCAAGAACCACGAGATCTACTTCGCGCACCTCGGCGGCGGCGGCGGCGATCCGGTCGGGGCCTCCCGGGAGCTCTTCGAGCGCGACTTCGGCTCCGTCTCCGCGTGGCGCGACGACCTCAGGGCGAGTGCCATGGCCGGGCGCGGTTGGGCGTTCACGGTCTACGACTGGGACGAGGGCCGGCTCTTCAACCACCTCGGTGACGCCCAGAACGCCTACCCGGTCTGGAACGCGACGCCGCTGATCGCGCTCGACGTGTACGAGCACGCGTACTTCCTCGACTACCGGACCGACCGGGCCTCCTACATCGACGCGTTCTTCGCGAACATCGACTGGGGCGTCGTCAACGAGTGGATCGGGAGGTACGACATCCGGGCCTGACCGGGCCCGGGTCGCAGGCGATGGAGCGGGCGCTTCTGATCGTGGCCGGCTACGTGCTCGGCAGCTTGCCGTTCGCCTACTGGCTGCCGCGGGCGTTCCGGGGAGCGGACATCCGCCGGATCGGCAGCGGCAACGTCGGTGCGTCGAACGTCTGGCGCAGCTTCGGCTGGAAGCTCGGGCTGCCGACCCTCCTGCTCGACGTCCTCAAGGGCGTCGCGGCCGGTCTGCTCGGCCGCTACCTCGGCGACGAGCTCACCGGGGTGCTCGCCGGTACGGCGGCGCTAGCCGGCCACTGGCGGCCGCTGTTTCTCGGGCTGCGCCGCGGCGGCAAGGTCGTCGCGACCACGGGCGGCGTCCTGCTCGCCCTCGCTCCCGCGGCCGGCGTCTGCGCCTGCGCTCTCTGGGTTCTCGTCTTCGTCGCCATCCGCTACGCGTCGGTCGCGTCGATCACCGCGGGTGCCTCCCTGCCCGCGTTCGCGCTCCTCTTCGGAGCCTCCTGGCCCGTGCTCGGCTTCACGATCGGGGCGGCGCTCGCGATTGCCGTCCTCCACCGCTCGAACGTCGCCCGACTGCTCCACGGTGAGGAGCGCCGGTCCGGCGTCTCGTTCTCGCGCGCCCTCAGGCGCCGTTCTGCAGCCAGTCTCTGAGCTCGGTCGTCCGGGCCGAGCGCTCGCCCGTCGCGAGCTCGTGGCGCAGCTCCCCGACCGTCGCGGAGCGCTCGGCGAGCACGTCGTGGTCGTGGATCGTCTCGAAGTTGACCTGGCGCGCCCGCACGAAGTCCCCGTCGTCGAGGATGTCCCCGTACCGGTCGAGCACGCCGCGCAGCATGTGGCGGACCACGTCCTCGACGAATCGGGGCTGGAGGTGGGCGTGCTCGACCACGAACAGCTCGTCCGCCCGCTTCAGGAGCTCGAAGATCGGTGAGCTCATCGAGCTCTCGACGATCTCCACGAGCTCCTCGCCGCGCAGGCGGCTGCCGGTGCCGACGATCAACGTGCCCCGACCGCGCTGGTTGTGCGTGGCCAGGGGTACGAGCTCGAGGATCCGGTCGACCTCGTCGCCGCCGTACCCGGCCGCGCCGAGCCGCTCGGCGGCGCGCTCGCGGACGAGCCCCTGCGCGCACGGGCAGGCCGTGATCCCGGTCGCCTCGACCCCGATCGCGCGGCGTGTCCTCGCCGGCCCCGCCGCCGCGTGGCCGATCAACGTGACGAGCTCCTGGGTCCGCAGGCCTGTGACGGGCGTCGTGCGCTCGAGCGGGTAGCGGGCGGCGATCCTGACCTCGGCCCGGAGCGCGTGCTGGCGCCCGAGGATGTGGCGGGCGATGTGCTCCGCGAGCTGCTCGACGAGCAGCTGCTCGCCCATCACGACCTCGTCGATCGCCTCCTCGAACAGCTCCGGGAAGCGCGACATGTGGACGCCCTTCTGCTCGGGGTCGAGATCGACGTAGCAGTCGATCGTCGCCGCGACGAGCGCCTCGTCGGTGCCGTGGCGCATTCGCACCGCCTTCTGGACGTTCGTCACGCCCGCGCGGGAGAGGCTCAGCCGCACGTCGGGCGGCGAGGCCTGGAGGTCGTGGCCGAAGGTCACCGGCTCCCCCACGCGGGAAACGCTAGCTGAAAGCACCCGATCGGCTCCCCCTGCCCGCCACACGCTGCCGGCCCGGGCAGCGGCTGAGTCAGCGCAGGAGCCGCGAGAGCCGGCGGTCCGCGAGCAGCCGGCCGCCGGTCTGGCAGGCGGGGCAGTAGACGATCGTGTGGGCCTCGAACTCGATCCGGGCGAGCGGCGTCGAGCACTCGGGGCAGGGCTCGCCGGCGTGGCCGTGGACCCGGTAGACCTGCGCATCGGGCAGGCCGCGCTCCCGCAGGGCGAGGCCCCGCTCGAGCTCCTCGCCGATCGCCGTCGCGAGCCGGGCCACCTGCTCGGGCGCGAGCTCGGGTGAGAGTGCGTACGGCGAGAGGTGAGCGGCTCGCAGGATCTCGTTCACCCAGGCCCGGCCGATCCCGGCGAGCGCGCGCTGGTCGCGCAGGAGTGCGTGGAGGCGGCGCGGCTCGGTGCGCAGGATCTCCGCGAGCCGGTCCCGGTCGAGCCCGAGCGCCTCCGGGCCGAGGTGGGCGAGCTCCACCTCGGGCGCGCCGGACCGGTAGAGCCCGACCCGCGCCTGTTTGCGCGAGCCGCGTTCGGTGAGGACGAGCGCGCTGCCGTCGGCGAACGCGAGCCTGAACGCCGGCGCCTTCGGCTGGCGGCCCCCGGCCGGGAGGTAGGCGAGCCGGCCGGCCGCCATCAGGTGGACGTGGAGAACGAGCTCGCCAGCCACGGTCGGGAAGAGCAGGTGCTTGCCGCGCCGCCGCGCACCCGCGAGCCGGCGGCCAGCAAGCGCGCTGAGCGGCGGCTCCGCGGTCTTCAGCGTGGCGACGTGAGCGGGCCCCGCCCGCTCGACGGGCGCAGCCTGGACGCGCTCGTCGAGCGCTCTGCGGAGGGCTTCGAGCTCGGGCAGCTCTGGCATGGGCTTTCCGCGTGGGTCCGATCAGCGTAGCCGTCACGCGCGGCGGGGTCTTCGAGCCGCCCACCGCGTGCGCGCCGTCCCCGCCGGCGCGCCGCTCGAGAGCGGCGGGGACGAGCGAGAGGGGGAGCTCCTGGCCGAGAGGCGCTAGGAGGCGGGCTCGCCCGCCGACGGCTCTTCGGCGGGCGCCTCCTCCGCGGGCGGCTCCTCCGCGGGCGGCTCCTCCGCGGGCGGCTGCCCCGCGGGCGGCTGCCCCGCGGGTGGCTGCCCCGCGGGTGGCTGCTCCGCGGGCGGCTGCCCCGCGGGCGGCTCTTCGGCGGGCGGCGGCACGAGGCTCGGGTCGAGCGCGACCGACGGTGGCACCTCGTAGGCCCGGCTCTCGTCGTTGCCGGCGGGTGCAGGCGTCGCACCGGTCTCGCTCCCGTCACCGGTCGGCTGCTCCTCCGATCCCTCGCACGTCGCGTCCGCGGCCTCGGGCTCGGCGCAGCCGGGCTCCTCGCTCGGGCCGGGCACGGGCGGCGGCGGGGGCGCCAGCTCGTCACCGCCTGCGGAGGCGCTGATCCTGTCGGGATCGAGCCCAGGCTCGCCGGTGGGATCCGCGTCCGTCGCCGGGCCCGTGCCGCCGCCGGTCACGGCGGTATCGGCCGGGCCCTCATGGGCGGGCGGCGCCGGTGTAGGCGACGAGCCCGACCGTGCGGTATCGGCCCGCGCCTCCGGAACGCTCGCCGGGGTCTGGACGGGCGCCTCGCCGGCGGGATCGGCCGCGGGGCCGGCGAGCTCGGCGGCGACCGGCGGCGCTGCCTGCTCGAGTCCCGGGTCGCCGACCTGGGGCGCGACCGCGGTCCCCGCGGCGACGATCGCGACCGCAGTGGCCGTCGCGGTCTTGGCCGCAAAGGGCAGCGAGACGATCTTCGCGACCGCCGCGCCAAGCGCCGCTCCGGCGCCGGCGACGAGCCCGGCTCCCGCCCGGACGGAGTCGAGATCCGGAAGGTCGCGCGCGACCGCCGCGCGGAGGGCGAGCGGTATCGCGGCCGCCCCCGCCGCGTAGCGGGGTACCGTGCGGACGGTGTCGCGAAGCCGCCGGCGGGCCCGGAAGAGGAGCGACTCGACGACCGGAACGGAGACCGCGAGCGTGGATGCCACCTCCTCGTACGAGAGGCCGAGGAAGTCGCGCAGCGCGACCGCCTCGCGCTGGCGCAGCGGCAACCCTGCGAGCGCCCGGGTGATCTCCGCGAGTTCGGCGCGCCGGTCGGCGACGTCGACGACGTCGGCCGGGTCGGCGAGCCTGTCGGTCAGCTCCCCGTCGAGGGAGACGGGCGCGCGCGGGCGCGTGCGCAGCCGCGCCCGGCACTCGTTTCGCGCGATCGCGGCAAGCCACGGACCGTCCTCCCGCGGCTCGCTGCCGCGCAGCAGGCTGCGGTAGGCGGAGACGAACGTCTGCTGCGCGGCGTCCTCCGCCTCGTGGTGGTCGCGCAGGAGCAGCCGGCAGAGCCCGAGCACCATGCTCGCGTGCTGGTCGAACAGCCCGGCGACGCGGACCGCCGACGCTCGCCTCGGCGAGAGCAGGGTCCGTGCGGAGGGAGGCGGAGTCATCCGCGCCTCGCGGCCGGGATCGACTGGCGGGTCTCGAGCGGTGTCATCGCGGATCCGGCGAGCGATCGGGCCGATCGCCCACCCCGAAAGAGTACGCGTCCCGGCGGAAACCTGCCATTCCCGGCCGCCGCCGGCCGGCGCCGGAAGGGGTCAATTCTGCCCATTTCCGCCCTCCCCGCGTCCCGTCGAGCTGATGTACACTGCCGCCCACCTGTGAGCCGGAGATCGGGCGATCTCGCCGGCTCTTTCCGTTAAAGCGAGCAGCGTGTTTCAGCGGTAACGAGAAAGGCGGGGTCGGATGCTCACGGTCGATATCTCCCTTCCCGACATCGAGGAGCTGCACAGGCTCGTCCAGGAGGGCCAGGACAAGGGCTTCCTCACCTACGACGAGATCGTTGCCGGGCTGGAGGAGATCGACCTCACCAAGGAACAGGTGGAGGACTTCTACACGTACCTGATCGACCACGGGATCGAGCTGCTCGAGGGCGAGGAGCACAAGGCGCCGCCGCACGAGCAGCCGGCGCTCGCCGAGGACAAGGGGCCGCAGCTCGATCTGACCGTCGAGCCGTCGCTCGACTCGTTGCGCCTCTACCTCCGCGAGATCGGCAAGGTCCCGCTCCTGACCGCCGAGCAGGAGGTCCACCTCGCCAAGCGGATCGAGCGCGGCGACATGTACGCGAAGCAGCAGATGATCGAGGCGAATCTCCGCCTCGTCGTCTCGATCGCCAAGGGCTACCTCGGCCGCGGCCTCTCGTTTCTCGACCTGATCCAGGAGGGGTCGCTCGGGCTGATCCGGGCGGTCGAGAAGTTCGACTACCGCAAGGGCTACAAGTTCTCGACCTACGCGACCTGGTGGATCCGCCAGGCGGTCACGAGGGCGATCGCGGACAAAGCCCGGACGATCCGGATCCCGGTGCACATGGTCGAGAAGCTGAACAAGGTGGTGCACATCGAGCGCCAGCTCGTGCAGAGGCTCGGCCGCGACCCTCGCCCCGACGAGATCGCCGGCGAGCTCGACATGACGCCGGAGGAGGTGCGGGAGATCCTGCGCATGGCCCAGCTCCCGATCTCGCTCGAGAAGCCGATCGGCGAGGAGGAGGAGTCCGAGCTCGGCGACTTCGTCCAGGACGAGCTGGCCGAGAGCCCGTTCGACAGCGCCTCGCTGAACCTGCGCCGCGACGATATCGATCGGGCGCTCGAGTCGCTGCCCGAGCGGGAACGCAAGGTGATCGAGCTGCGCTACGGGCTCAAGGGCGAGCACCCGCGCACGCTCGAGGAGGTCGGCCGCGCGTTCGGCGTCACGCGCGAGCGGATCCGCCAGATCGAGAACAACACGCTGAAGAAGCTCGAGGCCCTGCCGGAGGCGCAGGGGCTCCAGGACTGCGTCTAGGGGCCTGTCCGGAAAGCGGTCGCGGCGGATGGCACGCGGCACGTGTCGCGAGGCAAGGACGCAGGGAGCGCCAATCTGCGGGCATATTGGTGCGACCGAGGACACCGCATCGCGGTGCGTGACGCCTGCAAGCCGCTCGGAGCCAGTTTCCGGACCGGTCCCTAGATCGGCTCCCGCCGCCGCTCGCATCGAGTCGGGCGGGACAAGTCCCGCCCCTACGTCCCCTGCGGGACAGGTCCGCCCCACGCCCGGACGGGGCACGTCCGGCCGCGACGACCGGGCGGAACAGGTCCGCCCCCGCGCCCGGGCGGGCTAGGTCCGCACCGGGACGTTCCCCGGGTCTACCGCGAGATTCCGCTCCCCGCCCCGTGCCCGCGCCTACCCTGTAGCCCGTGAGCCCCGAGCGGCGTACCGCGCTCGCCTCGGTCGTGGCCGCGGCGGTTCTGATCGTCGTCAAGCTCGTAGCCGGCCTGGCGACCGGGAGCCTCGGGCTGCTCTCGGAGGCGGTCCACTCCGGCACCGATCTCGCCGCGGCGCTGCTCACGTTCTTCGCGGTCGGCGTCTCCCGCCGGCCCGCCGACCGGGGTCATGCCTACGGCCACGGTAAGGCCGAGCACCTGAGCGCGCTCGCGGAGGCCGCGCTGCTCGCCCTCGCCAGCCTGCTGATCGTCTGGCGCGCCCTCGATCGCCTCGGCGGCGGCGGGCACCCCGAGGTCGACGCGACCTGGTGGGTGTTCGCCGTGATCGGGCTCGTGCTCGCGATCGACGCCAGCCGTGCGCTCGTCTCGCTGCGCGCCTCGCGGCGCTATCAGAGCGCCGCCCTCGCCGCGAACGCCCTTCACTTCGCCGGCGACCTCGCCGGGACGCTCGCGGTGCTCACGGGCCTCCTGCTCGTCCGCGCGGGCTTCGAGCAGGCGGACTCCGGCGCTGCCCTCTTCGTTGCGGTGCTCGTCCTGGTCGCCGCCGGCCGCCTGATCCGGGCCAACGTGGACGTGCTGATGGACCGCACCCCCGCCGGCGCGCACACCGCCGCGCGCCGCGCGATCGCGGCGATCGAGCCGCCGGTCGATCTCCGGCGCCTGCGTCTCCGCGAGGCCGCCGGTCGGTACTTCGCCGACATCGTGATCGGCGTTCGGCCCGGCGCGGCGGTCGCGCAAGGGCACGCGGTGGCGGAAGCGGTCGAGGCGGCGGTCGAGGCGGCGCTGCCCGGAGCGGACGTCGTCGTCCACGTGGAGCCGCGCGAGCGCGGCGACGAGGCGCTGCGCGAGCGCGCGCTCGCGGCGGCGCTCGCAATCCCGCGCGTCCGCGAGATCCACAACGTCTCCGTGCTGCGGATCGGCGAGCGCACCGAAGTCTCGCTGCACCTGAAGCTCCCGGGTGAGCTCTCGCTCGAGGACGCCCACGGAATCGCCACCCGGGTCGAGGCGGCGATCGTCGCGGCCGTCCCGGAGATCGACGCGGTGCAGTCGCACCTCGAGCCCCTGGCGGAGCCCGCGGAGGTAACCGACGCGGGCGCCGCCGAGGCGGCGCGGGAGAGCGAGCGCGTTCGCCGGGTCGTCCGCGAGGTGGCGGGCTGCGAGCCGCGCGAGGTGCGCCTCCTGCACGCGGACGAAGGCCTCGTTGTCTTCATCACCCTCGGCGTCGAGCCGGAGACGACGCTCGCCGACGCGCACGCCCGCGCGAGCGAGGTCGAGGCGCAGCTCAGGGCTGCCCGGCCGGAGATCGCCGAGGTGATCGTGCACACGGAGCCGTAGCTCAGAAGCCGAGCGCGACCCTGATCGCGGCGACCAGCTCCGACGGGCGGTACGGCTTCTGGACGAAGCCGGTGGGGCCGGCGTCTGACCCCACGCGGGCCGTGACGTCGTCCTCCGTGTAGCCGCTCGAGAGGACGACCGGCACTCCCGGCCGGATCGCGCGCAGCTCGGCCAGGGCGTCCTGGCCGCCCAGGACGGGCATCGTCAGGTCGAGCACGACCGCGTCGATCGCCTCGGGCCGTTCCCGGAACAGCTCGACGCATTCGCGTCCGTCGGCCGCCGTCAGCACGGTGAAGCCCGATCGCTCGAGCGCGGTACGGGCGATCCCCCTGACGGCTTCCTCGTCATCCGCGACGAGCACGGTGCCGGAGAGCGCCGCCACGGTGGCGGCCTGGGACGGGGCGGGCGGCGCAGCCGGCTCCGCCGACGCGGGCAGGAGGATCCGGAACGTCGTCCCGGCCCCGGGTGCGCTCGCGACTCCGATCGTGCCCCCGTGGCTGCGCACGATTCCGAGCACGCCGGCCAGACCGAGGCCCCGGCCCGTGAACTTCGTCGTGAAGAACGGGTCGAAGATCCGCTGCCGCGTCCGCTCGTCCATGCCGCAGCCGGTGTCGGCGACCTCGACGTAGACGTAGCTGCCCGCGGGTAGCGGCTCCTCGACCCGCGCGCTGCCCGGGAGCGCTCCGTCCGGTGTGGTCTCGCCGGTGCGAACGGCGATCACCCCGCTCTCCTCGCCGAGGGCGTCGGAGGCGTTCGTGATCAGGTTCATCACGATCTGGCGGAGCTGGGTCGGGTCGCCCCGGACCGCCGGTAGGTCGCTCGCGAGGTCGTACCGAAGCTGCGCCTTCTTCGAGATCGCAGCGGCCAGCAGGTGAGCCATCTCGCCGACGAGCCGCGAGAGGTCGACCGTGTCGACGCTGAAGCGCCCCTTGCCGGCGTAGGCCAGCATCTGGTTTGTCAGCTCGGCGGCGCGCAGCGCGGCGGTCTCGATCTGGACGAGCTGCTCCCGCAGCGGCGCCTCGGCCGGAAGCTCCGCGAGCGCGAGCCCCGCGTTCCCGAGCACGCCGACCAGCAGGTTGTTGAAGTCGTGGGCGACGCCGCCGGCGAGGACGCCGAGGCTCTCGAGCTTCTGCGCGTGCCAGACCTGGCGCTCGAGCTCGCGGCGCTCCTCGTTCGCCCGTTTGCGCTCGGTGATGTCGGTCGCGACCCCCGCGACCCTGACGACCTCGCCGTCCGGGCCACGCACGAGGAACGTCCGGTCGCGCAGCCAGCGGATCTCGCCGTCGGGCCGGACGAGGCGAAACTGGATGTCGTAGGGAGCCTCACGGATCCGCGCGAACGCGGCTCTGACGCGCTCGCGATCGTCGGGGTGGATCGCCTTCCTGAAGGCCGCGCTCCCCCGCCAGGGGACGCCGAGCGCCCGCTCGAAGCCGGGACTGACGTAGAGCTCGCAGCCGTCCGGATCAGCCAGCCAGAAGATCTCGTCGATGTTCTCCACCACCTGGCGGAAGCGCTCCTCGCTCTCGCGCAGCAGCTCCTCGGCGCGTTGGCGCTCGATCGCGGCGCCGATCAGGCCGGCCGCGGCGCGAAGGGCGTCCACCTCGGCTTCCGGCCAGGCGCGCTCCCGGCGGCAATCGTCGAAGCCGAGGAAGCCCCACCAGCCGGAGCCGGCGAAGATGGGCACCAGGAGGAGGCTTTGGATCTCCTCCGCGACGAGCAGCGAGCGGAACGGCTCGGGCGCGTTACGGGTGTGGAGCGCCACCGCCTCGCCGCGCTCGAGCCGCTCGCGGGTGATCGCCGCGTAGGGCTTCCCGGAGAGGCCGGGGCTGCCCAACTGCGCCGAGACACCGAGCGCCACCCACTCGTGCGTGCAGGTGCGCAGCACCGTGCCGTCCTCCCCCGGGTGGTTACGAAACAGGTACGCGCGGCTCGCGTCGGCGGCGCCGCCGAGGCCGGCGAGGACGTTGTCCACCGCGTCCTCCCAGCGCCCGGCCGCGAGGAGCGAGCGCGCGGCAGCGCCGACCGCGGCGAGGATCGCCTCGCGGCGGCGCAGCTCCCTCTCCGCGCGCTTGCGCTCGGTGATGTCGCGGGCGATCGCCTGCACGCCGGCGGGCTCGCCGTGCTCGAGGATCAGGCGGGAGCTGACCTCGATCGGGATCCGGCGACCGTCCGCCGTGAGCAGCTCCGACTCGTAAACCGTCGCCGGGGCCCCGGCGAGCTTGCGGGCGGTCATGCCCCGGTTCATCGCCCGATACTCGGGCGATACGAGCTCGTCGATGTCGCGCCCGATCGCGCGCTCGCGCGAGATGCCCGTCGCTACCTCGGCGGCGCGGTTCATCGACGTGAGCCTGTTTTCGAGGTCGTGGGTGTAGACGAGGTCGTTCGCGTTCTCGAGCAGCTCGCGGTAGCGCTCCTCACTCTCGCGCAGCGCCTCCTCCGCCCGGCGCACCTCGGTGATGTCCTCGACCGTGCAGACGACGTGGCGGGGCGCGCCGTCGTCGGTGCGCAAGAGCCGTGCCCTCACGAGCGCCCACACGCGCTCGCCGTCCTTGCGCCGGCACGGCTCGACGATGCTGAAGCCCTCGCTCCGGCCCGCCGCGACCTCCGCGAACAGCCGCCTCGTCTCATCGCGGCGCTCCTCGACGGCGAACGACGCTGCGGGCAGCCAGGCGAGTTCCTCGGGGGTGTAGCCGAAGATCCGCGAGTAGGCGCGGTTCCGCGCGACCGGGGCGCCGTCGAGCCCGAAGATGCCGATTCCGATCGCGGCCGTCTCGAACAGCGCCCGGAAGCGCTGCTCGCTCCCGAGCAGAGCCTGGGTGGCGAGCCTCCGCTCGGTCAGGTCGAGCACGATGCCGGTGAAACCGGCGAACGTCCCGTCCGGGTTCGCGCGGGGTGTCGCCCGCTCGAGCATCCAGCGGTACTGGCCCCAGCCGTCGCGCAGCCGGTACTCGACCTCGTACGCGCGGCGCTCGCGCACGCCCGCGTCGAACGCGTCCAGCATCCGGGGCCGGTCGTCGGGGTGGATGTCGTCCTCCCAGCCGCGACCCAGCTCCTGCCGGGCCCCGCGGCCGGTCAGCTCGAGCCAGCGGCGGTTGAAGAACGTGACCTGGCCGTCGACGTCGCAGGTCCAGATCGGCACGGGCGCCTCGTCGGCGAGGGCGCGAAACCGCTCCTCGCTCTCGTGCGGCCCCCGGCCGAGCTCGGGGGCGTCCGTCACATCGACGCCGATGCAGGCGACGAGATCTGCCGATCCCGGCGCGGCCGGGAGCGGCACGCTCGTCCAGCGCAGGCGCCGCCGGGAGCCGTCCCCGCCGAACCATGATGACTCCCGGGCGGCGGGCGGTCCCGCCGCCGGGCGCGAGCCGGGCGCGAGTGGCTCCGCATCCTGATCCCAGGGGTCGCCGGCGCGCATTCCCGTCAGCTCCTCGCAGGCGCGGTTGAGCGCGACCACGTGGCCGCCGGCGTCGACGATGCAGATCGGGCACGCAGTCGAGACGGCGGCCGCCGAGAGCAGGTCCGGGCTGGAGCTCATCCGGTCAAGTGATCGGCGCCGCGACCGAGAAGTTGAGCCCGGAGGCACCGTCCGGGCCCGGCGCTAGCGTGGCTTCATTCGCGCTGGCGCCACGATTCTCCTCGCCGATGACGACGGGCCCGTCCGCCGTCTGCTGCGGCGGGTGCTCGAGAGGGAGGGGCATCTCGTGCTCGAGGCGGACGGCGGCGAGCGCGCCCTCGCCGTCAGCGAGCGCTTCCCCGGCACGATCGACCTGCTCCTGACCGATGTGCGGATGCCCGGGCTCGGCGGCCTCGAGCTCGCGGCTAGGCTCTGTGCCCGCAGGCCCGGGCTGCGCGTCCTCTACGTCTCCGGCTACCCGGGTGACGGCGTGTGGCAGGACGGCATGCCCCTGCTGGCGAAGCCCTTCCGGCCGGCCGTGCTCGCCGAGAAAGTGAGCCACGTGCTCGCCCAGCCGCTCGCGGCCTAGCGCCAGGTGCTGCCCGGCGCGCCTTCACACAAGCTTCACGAAAGCCTCACGGATCCTTCGTTGCGCCCGGCGGGTCGCTCTGGTCTCATGGCGGGATAGCGCTTGTCCCGACCCCGCGGAGGTGTCCGATGCGGTCACTCGTGCTGGCAACCGTGGTCGTGGCGCTCGGTTTCCCGGGCGGCGCGCTTGCAGCCTCTCCCCCGCCGGGCGGCCCCGCGGCGCAGGCCGAAACGCAGGCGAACTTCGTCAGCGTCTGCCGCTTCAGCCACCGCGCGAAGGACGACCCGATCGTGTTTCCGGGCCAGCCGGGCGTCTCGCACGATCACAGCTTCTTCGGCAACACCACCACCGACTCGGAGTCGACCACGGCGAGCCTGCGCGCCGGCGGGACGACGTGCCAGCGTCCTCGCGATCTCGCGGCCTACTGGGTGCCGACCCTGTTCGCGAACGGCGAGCCGGTCGAGCCCCTGTGGGCGAGGGTCTACTACCTGCGCGGCACCTTCACTCCGGTGGAGCCGTTCCCGTCCGGGCTGCGGATGATCGCCGGCAGCGCGATGGCGACCGAGCCCCAGGGTCGGATGATCACCTCCTGGAGCTGCGGCGTCGACTCTGGCGTCCGGCCCTCGGCCGAGCCGCCGGCGTGCCCGGACGCGGACCGCTCGGGCCTGCGGCTACACGTCAGGTTCCCGAGCTGCTGGGACGGAACGAACCTGGACAGCGCCGACCACAGAAGCCACATGGCCTACGCGGCCCGCGGCCGCTGCCCCGCCTCGCATCCGGTCTCGGTGCCGCGGCTCGCCCTGAACGTCAGGTATCCGGTCGCGGGTGGCGACGGCATCGAGCTCGCTTCGGGCGGGGTCTACTCCGGCCACGCCGACTTCTTCAACGCGTGGGACGAGTCGGCGCTCGAGCGGCTCGTCGGCCGCTGCCTGAACGCGCTTCGCCACTGCGGCGTCGGCTCCGCCCGCTAGCCGGATCCCTCCCGCGGGGGGGTCGCGGCTCTTGCGGGCCGCCGATGACGCCGGTACGCCGTGAGCGGTCTCGCGCACATCCGGACCCCCGGGGGGCGTTACCTCGTCACCCGCGTGCGGGAGTCCTCGGGCGACACGCTCGTGCTCGAGACCCCGCTCGATGCGCGCGGGTGGTGGCTGCCCGCGGCCGGCACAGCGGTCGAGGTCGGCTCGCTTCACGACGGCGCCATGGCCTGGGCCGGAGCCGTCGTGACGGGCGCAGGGGCGAAGGACGGCTCGCTCGTCGTGCTTCGGCTCCTGGGCAGCCCCGTGCTCGTGGAGCAGCGACGGTACCCGCGCGTGGCGCTCGAGCACGAGGTCGAGATCCGGCGCGGCCCCTCGGCCGGACCCGTCCGCGGCCTCTGCACCGACATCGGCGGGGGCGGCCTCCGCGTGACGGTGCCGCTCGCGCTCGATCTCGGCGACCTGGTGCGGGTCGCCTTCCGTCCCGCCGGCGCGGCGCCGGTCGAGGCGACCGCGCGCGTCGTGCGCCGCATCGAGCCGTCGAGCTTCGGGCTCGTGTTCGAGCTCTTCGTCGTCGGCGGGCGCGACCGAGTCGAGCGGCTCGCGTTCGAGCGAGCGGCCGCGCGGCGCTGACCGGCTTTCCGGTCCGGCGTCGGGAGAGGCCGCGCGGGCTAGAGGGCCAGGCCGGGCGGGAGCTGGAGCGCCAGCTCGTCCGCCGGTCGGGTCCCGGCGGCGATGCAGACCGCGTCGCAGCGGATCCGTCGCGAGCCGGAAGGGTCGCGGACGGTGACCCCGGTGACGGCGCGGTTCCCGTGCGCGCGCTCGAGCGTCGTCGTGGCCAGGTCGACGACCGAGACACGCGCCCCCGCCGCCCGAAGCAGCGTCGCCAGCGCCTCGCCCCGCGCCCCACGTGCCGCCACCAACACATTGCGCCCGCAGGGCACGCCGTCGCGGACGAGCAGCCGCTGCGCACCCCCCGCGAGCAGGATCCCGGGCCGGTCACCGTCCTCGAACGGGAGCGACAGCTCGTGGCTGCCGGTCGCGAGCACCACTCCGCTCGGCTCGACTGCGAGCAGGCCGTCGCGGGTGACCACGCCGAGCAGACCCTCGTCGTACCAGCCGATCGCGGTCGCAGCGGTGAGGAGCTCGGCGCCGGCCTCGCGGGCCCGCGCCTCGAGCGCGAGCGCGCGACCGCGGCCGCCCGGCTCGGCGAGCAGCCGGCCGCCGAGCTCGCGGTCACGCTCGACGAGTAGGACCCGATGGCCCGCGCGCGCCTGACCGGCCGCCGCACCGAGCCCCTCGGCGCCACCGCCGACGACGACCACGTCCGCCCGCCGCAGCTCGAAGCCGCCGGCGCCCGCGGCTGCTTGCGGGTCGGGGAGGCGCCCGGCGCCGGCGAGGCGGGCCAGCACCCGCTCGGCGCGCCGCCACAGGCGGGGCGAGCCCGGGAAGAGCGCGTACGCGAACCCCGCGGGCGCGAGTGCGGAGAGGCGATCGAGGAGTGGTCCCGGCGAGGGGCCGCGCCGGTCGCGCTCGACGACCTCGCCTCCCCGCAGCGGCACCGTGCAGGCGGCGACCCCGGGCAGGCCGTCCACCCGTACCGAGCAGCTCGGGCACGTCCCGGCGACGCAATGGAGGCCGCGGGGGCGGTGGTATCTCGCGCTCGTCGAGAGCACGCGGATCCCGGCCGCGTGCAGGGCCGCTCCCAGCGATTGCCCTGCCACCCCCCAGAGCGGTCGGCCCTCGAAGGTGAAGCGGACCCGCTCGCTCACCCCGCGGCTTCCGTGTCGACGACGAGCGAGCTCTCCCGGATCGGTCGTCCCTCGCGCAGCCGGGCGAGCGAGAACGGGGCGGCGAGCGGCGGTATCCGGCCGGTGACGATCGAGTCCGCGAGCAGCAGGCCGCTGGCCGGGGCGCCGGCGAAGCCGTAGAGCCAGCCGCAGTCGAGCACGAGCCCCTCGAGCTCGTCGACCGGGCCGAGGACCGGAGCGAAGTCGGTGGCGACGTCGACCGTCCCAGCCCAGTGGCGGACGACCCGCACGCCGGCGAGCCTCGGCATCATCGCGACGAGCTTCTGGGCCGTGTCGCGGAGGTTGCGCAGCGTGCAGCGCAGGCAGTCCGCCTCGTCCATCCGCCGCTGGTCGGTGCCGCCGACGAGCTCGCCGCGCGTGGTCTGGTGGCAGTAGCCGAGCACGTTCAGGAGCGCGAGCCCGGGACGCAGGAAGGGGGCGAGCGACTCGGTCACGATCGCCTCGAGCCGGAACGTGCGGGTCGGGATCTCGACCCCGGCCAGCGCGGCCACCGCGCGCGCCCCGCCACCGGCCGCGTCGACGACGACCGGCGCCGAGATCGTCCCTCTCGTCGTCTCCACGCCCTCGATCCGCCCCGTGCTCGTGCGGATCGCGGTCACCTCGGTGAACGGGTGCAGCTCGGCACCGAGGCGGGCGGCCGCGCGGGCGTAGCCAGAGAGCGCGGCGTCGTGGTGCGCGAAGCCGCCGTCCGCCTGGTAGACGCCGCCGCGGACGCGCTCGGGCGCGAGCGCGGGCGCGAGCTCGAGCGCCTCCGCAGCCGTCACGAGCCGGGTCGCGACGCCCAGCTCGCGGTGGCGAGCGGCGTAACCGCGGCAGCGCTCGAGCTCCTCGTCGGTGGACGCGAGCACGAGGTACCCGGCCGGCGTGAAGAGGACGTTGAAGTCGAGCTCGGCGGACAGCTCCCGCCAGCGAGCGAGGCTGGCGCCGAAGAAGCCCACCCACTCGGGCGTGCCGAACGCCGAGCGGATCAGCTCGCCGTTGCGTCCGCTCGCTCCGACGCCCGGGTAGCCGCGGTCGAGCACCGCCACGTCGCGCAGGCCGCGCTTCGCGAGCTCGTAGGCGAGCGCGAGTCCCTGGAGGCCCGCACCGACGATCACGACCTCGTAGGCGCGCCGGAGCGGATCCCGGGTGACGCCGGGGACCGGCATCTCAGCGGTCGGCCGCCGGCCCGCCCGCGAGCTCGCCGAGTCGCACCGGGAAGGTCGGCGGCCGGACGGTCGGCGCGATCAGGGTGGCGGGGTCGCAGCCCGTGCGCTCCGCGATCGCACCCAGGATCGCGTCCCGGCACGTCTTGCCCTGGCACGGGCCCATCAGCGCTCCCGTGAACCGCTTGATCGTCTCCGGGTGGTCGTAGCCGAGCGCGACGGCCCGCTCGATGTCCGCGGGCGTGACGTCGTGGCAGAGGCAGAGGATCACCTTGCCCATCGGGCAATCCTAGAGCGGGCTGGCAATCGGCTCCACTCGGCGGGTCGAGCTGTGTGGGATCCGGCCATAACCGGCTTCGGTACGATGGGCGCGGGTGGCCGGAAGCCGCTCTCCGGCCCTGCCGGGCGGCCCGGGCGGGTGTCGTAAGGGCACACAGGAGACGGACATGTGCGGGATCGCCGGGATTCTCTACAAGCAGGGTGAGGAGGCGCCGCTCGGGGACGCGCTGATCGCGATGCTCGACGGCTGCCAGCATCGCGGGCCCGACTCGACCGGCTTCGCGCTCTACCACGAGCGCAACGGCGAGGAGCTCCGGCTGCGCTTCTTCGTTGGCGAGGGCGGGGACGCGGCGGAGACGGTCGGCCGGATCGAGCGCAAGCTCGCGGAGCTCGAGGCGGCTGTCCTCGACAGCGAGCGGGAGGGGACGACGCAGCGCTTCACCGTCCGCTACGCGGGCGACCTGCAGGAGCTCTCCTACGCGCTCGAGCACGCCGCCAAGGTCGTCTCGATCGGCCACTCGCTCGACATCGTGAAGGACGTCGGCGGCGCCCACGACGTCGACGGCACCTACCACGTCGGCGCCTTCCACGGCACCCACGGGATCGGCCACGTGCGGCTCGCGACCGAGTCGGACGTGACCCCGGATCGCTCGCACCCGTTCTGGGCGACCGGCTTCGCCGACGTCGCGATCGTCCACAACGGCCAGATCACGAACTACTGGAAGATGCGCCGCCGGCTCGAGAAGCGCGGGTTCGAGTTCCACACCGACAACGACTCGGAGCTGATCGCCGTCTACCTCGCCGACAAGCTCGCCCAGGGGATCCCGCTCGCTGGCGCGCTGCGGGAGTCGATCGAGGATCTCGACGGGACGTTCTCGTTTCTCGTCTCGACCCAGGACGAGATCGGCTACGCGAAGGACCGCCTGGCGGCGAAGCCGATGGTCATGTACGAGGACGACGACCTGGTCGCGATCGCCTCCGAGGAGGTCTCGCTCAACAAGCTGTTCCCCGGCCGCTCGCTCGAGACGACGGAGCCGCCACCGGGCACCTACCGCACATGGCGACGGTCGACCTAGCGCGCGTCAGCGTCACCGAAGCGAACCAGCTCCTGCGCCGCCACGGCGAGGCGGGCGAGGACGTCGACGTCGTCAACCCCGACGCGCGCCACCATATCGGCGTCGGCCTGACCTCGCCGATCGCGCTGCGCGTGCACGGCTCCGCCGGCTACTTCTGCGCCGGGCTGACCGACGGGCCGCGGGTCGAGGTCGACGGCAACGTCGGCTGGGGGCTCGCCGACAACATGCTTCGCGGCTCGGTCGTCGTGCGCGGCAACGCGGGCGCGATCGCGGGCGTCGCGATCCGCGGCGCCGACGTTGTCGTCCACGGCAACCTCGGCTCGCGCGCCGGCCAGGTGATGAAGGAGGGCACGCTCTGCTGCGGCGGCAGCGCGAGCTTCATGGCCGGCTACATGATGTACGGCGGGCGGCTCGTGATCTGCGGCGACTCCGGCGAGCAGGTCGGGCAGGACATGACCGGCGGGACGATCTACGTCGGCGGGCGGGTCGTCTCGCTCGGCACCGACGCCGCGCTCGCCGAGCTCGAGCCGGGCGAGGAGGACGACGTCCTCGCGTTCCTCGACCGCTACGGGATCCCGCTGCGCGGCACGCTGCGGAAGATCACGAACGCCGGCAGGAACCTGCGCTACTCGCGCACCGAGCCGCGCGTGCGCGCGATCCCGTTCCACAGCTCCGCCGACCGCACCGACTACTGGAACGCGAAGGTGCAGGAGGACATCGCGGTCAAGGCGCAGATCGGCCGCTACCGGATCCGCGGCTACGGCGCCACGCGGCCGCTGCCGCACCTGAACGACATCGCGTTCCGGCGCGACCTCGCCGGCGTCGAGGCTGACCCGGACGTCGTCTCGAAGGTCGAGCTGCGAACGACGCTCGGCGGGCGCTTCGGCGCGAAGCCGATCGAGCTCTCGATGCCGGTGATGATCGCGCCGATGAGCTACGGTGCGCTCTCGAAGTCGACCAAGGTCGCGCTCGCCAAGGCCTCGACCCTCTCCGACATCTGCGACAACTCGGGTGAGGGCGGGCTGATCCCGGAGGTGCGCGAGGCGGCGAAGCGCGTCGTCGTGCAGTGCCTCGGCGGGCGGCTCGGCTGGAACGTGAACGCGATGCGCGAGGCCGACGGCGTCGAGATCTACATCTCCCAGGGGGCCAAGCCGGGGCTCGGCGGCCAGTTGATGGCGGCGAAGGTGACCGAGGACATCGCGCGCCTGCGCGGGATCCCGGCCGGGATCGACCTGCGCTCGCCCTCGCGCCATCCGGACGTGCTCGGCGCCGACGACCTCGTGATCAAGGTCGAGGAGTTCCGGGAGGCGACCGGCTGGGAGAAGCCCGTCTCGGTGAAGCTCGGCGCGGGCCGCGTCCGGGACGACATCAAGATCGCCTACAAGGACGGCTTCGACTACGTGTGCCTCGACGGCCTCCAGGGCTCGACCGGCGCGGCCGGCAACGAGGTGCTCGAGTACGTGGGGATCCCGACCCTGGCCGGGATCGTGGAAGGGCTCGACGCGCTCGAGGAGATCGGCGCGACCGGGATGCCGGTCGTGCTGATGGGCGGGATCAAGGACGGGATCGACACGGCCAAGGCGATCGCGCTCGGCGCCCACGGCGTTGCCGTCGGGACGGGCGCGATCATCGCGGGCGGCTGCATCGCCTGCCTCCAGTGCGCGGTCGGCCAGTGCGTGGTCGGGATCGCCACCCAGAACCCCCGCTTCGAGCGGCGCTATGACGTCGAGGCGGAGGCGTGGCACATCCACCACTACCTCGAGGCGCTGCGCTGGCAGCTCGCCTCGGTCGTGCACGCGCACGGCTACCGCTCCGTGTACGAGCTCTCCCGTGACGATCTCGTCGCGCTCACCCCGGAGGCGGCCGAGATCACGAGGCTCCCCTACGAGCCCGAGCAGGCCGGGCGGACGCTCGCCGGGGCGGTCGCGACGTGAGCGAGCGGACGTTCACGACCCCGCCCGAGCCGGAGGTCTACGGCGCGGAGCGGGTCGCGCCCCCGCCGGTGCCGCCCGGGCTTGCCGCGCGCGACGACGTGGCCGACGTGCACTACGTGCCGGCTCCCTGCCAGGTCGCGTGCCCGGTCGGGACCGACGCCCCTTCCTACATCGCCCACATCTGGGAGGGGAAGCTCGAGGAGGCCTTCGAGGCGATCACCGCGACGAACCCGTTCAGCTCCGTGTGCGGGCGGGTCTGCGACGCCCCCTGCGAGCCCGCCTGCCGGCGCGCCGACTCGGACGGGCCGCTCGCGATCCGAAACCTCAAGCGCTACGTGATGGACCGCCTGGGCGCGGCGTGGCGGCCCCAGCCGGTCGCGGTCGCGAGGACGGAGACGGTCGGGATCGTCGGCGGCGGCCCCGCCGGCCTGACCGCCGCCCAGGATCTCGCCGAGGCCGGTTACGAGGTGCACGTGTACGAACAGACCTCCTCGCTCGGTGGCTACATGACCTGGGGGATCCCCGCGTTTCGCTGCCCGCCCGAGGTCTTCCGGGAGGACATCGACCGGCTGCTCGCCCGCTGCCCGGGCCTCCACGTCCACCTCGACACGGCGCTCGGCGCCGGCGTGACGCTCGACGAGCTGAAGGAGCGTCACGACGCCGTGCTGCTCACGATCGGGGCCTGGTGGGGGAAGGGTGCCCGGCTCGAGGCGGCGGAGGCGGCGGACGGGCGGGTCGTCGACGGCGTCACGTTCCTGCGCCGCGTCAACGGCGGCGAGCGCCCGACGCTGCCCGAGCGCGTGCTCGTGATCGGGGCCGGCGACGTCGCCATGGACGCCTGCCGGGCCGCCCGGCGCCTGCCCGGCTGCCGCGACGTGAAGGTGCTCTACCGCCGCGGGCCGGAGGAGATCCCCGCCCGCCAGGACGAGCTGCGCGGCGCGATCGAGGAGGGGATCGAGATCGTCTACAACGTCGCGCCCGTCGGCGTGGCCGCGGGGCCGGACGGCGGCTTCGCGCTGCGCTGCTCCCGCACCGAGCTCGGCGAGCCGGACGCCAGCGGCCGCCGCCGTCCGGTTGACGTGCCCGGCTCCGAGCACGACGTCGAGTGCGGCCTCGTCATCCTCGCGACCGGCCAGAAGGCCGAGTCCGGGCACCTCGCCCGGCACGGGCTGATGGCGGACGACAAGGTGCAGACCGACTGGGAGACGATGCGCACGGCCGATCCGAAGGTGTTCGCGGCCGGCGACGGCGCGTTCGGGCCGTCCACGATCGTGAATGCCATGTACCACGGCCACCGCGCCGCCTACTACGTCAAGCGATTCCTCGAGGGCGACGGGAGCCCGCTCCCGTACCGCACGCCGTACCGGACCCGGCGCGTCCCGGTCGCCCAGGACCCGAGCTGGGAGGTGTTCCCGCGCGAGCATCAGGCCTTCCACGGCCTCGGTCAGAACCCCGTCGCATTCCCGGAGGCGGAGTCGGGATACGACGACGCCGCAGCTCGCCGCGAGGCTGCGCGCTGCTTCCGCTGTGACGCCGAGACCGGCTCGTCCGACTACAACGTGCGCGCGCGCGAGGACATCTTCGTGATGGCGCGGACGGGGCCGGAAAGCGCGCGTACGCAGCACGCGATCTTCACGCGGCGGCTTGCTGCCTCCGGGCGTGCGCACTTCCGGCCCGAGGAGCCGGCGCTCGACGACCTCGTCTTCCTGCCGGCCAACCTCTCCCGCCTCGTGATCGACCCCTACCGTGACGCGTGCACGGTCTCGGTGCGCCTGGGCGCGGCGCTCGAGCTCGGTGCTCCGCTCGTCGCCGCCGGCTTCGACGACGCCCCCGATCCTGTGCGCCGCGCGGTCGCGCACGGCCTGAGAGAGCTCGGGCTCGCCTACCTCGGCCGCCGCCCGCTCGGCCACCACGACGTGCGCTGGCTCCAGCTCGTCTCCGGGGACGACGAGGCACGGCCCGAGGCGGCGGCCGTGCTGCGGCTCGGGCCGGGGGCGATCCCCGAGCGCCTGCACGGGAACCAGCTCGCCGGCATCGTCGCGACGGTCGCGGAGTTGCCGGAGGCGATCCCGGCCGCGCTCGAGCGCGGGCTCGATCTGCTCCTCGTCGACGGCAGCGGCGACCTCGGCGGGCGCTGGCCGGAGCTCGCGGGTCCGCCCGACCTGACCGCGATCCGCGACACGATCGCCATCATGCGCGCTCTCAACCGCGAGGAGGACCTCGCGATCCTCTGGTTCGGCGGCGTCCGTTCGGGCACCGACGCCGCCAAGCTGATCGCGCTCGGAGCCAACGCGGCGACGGTAGCGCTCGCGCTCGCGCTCGCCGTCGGTGGCCGGATCGAGGGCGGCGGGGTCGCCTTCTACGGCGACGTCGAGCAGGCCGAGCGCGACGAGCAGGCGGCCCTGTTTCTGACCGCGCTGCGTACGGAGGCCTCGATCATGCCGCGCTGCACCGGCAAGACCGACATCCGAAATCTCGAGCCCGAGGACCTGCGCGCGATCAGCCTCGCGACCGCGGCCGCGACCGGGATCCCGCTCGCCGGCCGCAACCAGCGGCTCGCGGGAATCCCGCCCGAGTAGCCGCCCGCCGGGGCGCTGCGGGCCCCTCCGCGGATCCGGTCGTGACCGGGCTGGACACGAGCGGAGTCAGACCGGATCCGGAACGGCGGGATTTCCCCCGTTTTTCGCCCGGATTCGCTCAACTCGGATCCGAGTTGGTGCTATGCTGGATCCGGCTCGACGCCGCGTGAATCCGAGAGGGGAGGACGGCATGCCCGGGAAGATGCTGCTCAGCGTGACGCGTTCCGCCTACGCCGCCGATCTACTCGACCGCGTGCGCGCGCACGGGTTCGCCGCCGAGCTCGTCGGCACGGAGGGGGGCGCGACGGTCGAGGTCGAGGCGAACGGCAGCGCCCGCGACCTCTGGCTGACCGTGGAGGACTGGATCGCCGAGCGGAGCCTGCCGCTCGTCCCGGTCAGTGACGGCGCCCGCGGCGTCGTGCTCCGCCCGCCGTGCGCGTAGGCCTCTAGCCCGGCGCGGCGCGCGCCAGCCGCGCGATCGTCGCCTTCAGCTCCCCGTCGAGCGCCGGGTCGATCCCCGGATCCTCGTAGCGCTCGAGCAGCTCCCGCCACCGTGCCGTCGCCGCCCGGTCGGCGGTCTCGCCCCCCCGCGCGAGCCACGGCTCGTAGGCCTCGGCCGGGAAGAGCGGGCTGCGAAAGAGCCACTCCCGGTGGTGAGCCAGCGTGTGCTCGGAGGCGAGGAACGTCGCCCCCGGTCCCACCGCCCGGAGCGTCTCCCAGGCGAGCTCCTCGGCGCCGACGCCGATGCCCTCGCGGACCCGCTCGAGCATGCGCACGAGCTCGGCGTCGAGGACGAGCTTCTCGAATGAGGCGGTCAACCCGTTCTCGAGCCAGCCGGCCGCGTGGAGCACGAAGTCGCTGCCCGAGAGCGCTGCGGCCCAGAGCATCATCGTGGTCTCGGCGGCCGCCCGGGCGTCGAGCACGTTGGCGGAGCAGAGTCCGCCGCCGCCGCGGTAGGGGAGCCCGTAGCGTCGCGCGAGCTGCCCGCCCGCGAGCGTCGCCAGCACCGCCTCGGGCGAGCCGGGTGCGGGCCCGCCGCTGCGCATGTCGACGCCGGTGAAGAACGAGCCGAACAGGCACGGTGTCCCGGCTCTGATCGTCTGCGCGAGCGCGATGCCGGAGAGCGCCTCCGCGACCTGGAGCGAGAGGGCGGCGGCGAGCGAGACGGGTGCCGTCAAGCCCGCGAGCAGGAACGGCGTCACGATCACCGGCTGGCCGGCCTCCGCCCAGGCGAGCAGGGCGCCGGCCATCGCCTCGTCCCAGACGAGCGGGCTGTTCGGGTTGACGACACCCATGAGCGCGGGCGTCCGCTCGATCGCCGCGCGGCCGCCGCAGGCGACCGCCGCGAGCTCGATCCCGTCGCGGGCCCGGCGCTCCGAGGTCCCGTAGCTCACGTACGGGCGGTCGGAGAACCGAAGCACGGAGTAGTCCATCTCGAGGTGGCGGATCGCGACCGGCCGGTCGCTCGCCTCGACGGTGCCGCTCTGGAGGCAGGGGAGCCCGGCCGCGTGCGCCAGCCTGACGAGCTCCGCGTGCGCCCCGAGCGTTCCCTCCCGGCGGCCGCGCTCGAGGTCCGAGCAGAAGGGCGCGCCGCCGGTGGGGGCGCAGACGAGCGAGCCGCCACCGAGCTCCAGCGCGCGCTCGGGGTTTCGGCCACGCAGCGCGATCCGGGCCGGAGCCTTCCCGATCTGCTCGAGCACGAAGCCGCGGTCCCAGTGCACGAGCTCGCCGGGCCCGCTCTGGCCGTGCGCGGCGAGGACGTCCCTCGCGCGCGCGTGCGCGACCCGGGTGCCGACCTCCTCGAGCAGGCGCAGCGCCTGGCCCTCGATCGCGTCGAGCTGCTCTTCGGTGAGGATCTCGACGGGAAGCACGAACGGGCGAACGCTACACCGCCCGGGCACGTACTCCCCCGTCGGGGTGATGATGCCCTCGCTCGTGCGGGGATCCCGCCCCTCAAGGCGGCCCCGACCGCCGCCGAAGCTGACGTCAGGTGTCCACCCGTCGGATCGCGAGCTCCTGCCCCGGACGTCGCCGCGTCCTCGCCGGCGAGGCCGGGATCACGCTCGTCGAGATGCTGATCGCGAGCGCCCTCCTGCTCGTGATCGCGACCGCGCTCGGAACGGTGCTCACGTCCTCGATCGCCTCCCACCGTCTCTCGCGCGAGAAGACGATCGCCGACGAGGTCGCGCTCCAGGAGATCGAGTCGATCCGGCGCCTGCCGTACGACTCGGTCGGCGTCGTCAGCGGCAACCCGCCCGGCACCGTGACCCCGGTGAAGACGGTCTCCGTCAGGGGCCTCGACGCGAGCGTCTCGATCCAGATCACCTACGTCAACGACCCCACCCCGACGAGCTACGCGACCGCGGCCAACTACAAGCGCGTGGTGGTGACCGTCACCCGCACTCGCGACGGGAAGCAGCTCGCCCGCCAAGCCACCTACGTCGCGCCGCCCGCGCGCGCTCCCTACGGCGGCATCAACTACGCGATCGTCAACGCCCAGGTGGTCGACGCCGGCAGCAGCACCCCGGTCGCCGGGGTGACGGTGCTGCTCGGCACCGGCCCGAGCGCGCCGCGCAGCGACGTGACCGGCGAGACCGGGATCGTCACGTTCGCGGCGTTGACCGCGAATCCCGAGAGCGGTCCCGACGCCTACTACGACCTCACGCTCAACCCTCCGACCGGGTACGTCGTGCTCGCGGAAGACGTACCGCCCGGGGGCGCGGCCCACACCCAGCTCGCGCCCGGCCAGACGTTCGACACCGCGCTTCGCATCTACCGGCCGGCGACGATCGAGGTCGACCTGCGCGGGTCCGACGGGTCGACGTACGCGGGCGCCGCCAGCGTGACCATCTCGTCCGCGCGCGGCAGCGAGACGTTCGAGTACGGTGGCGGGCCGCTGACCGTGACCGAGGTCGCGGGCGAGCCGGTCGTGCCCGGGCTCGACTACACCGTCTCCGCTGTCGGCGAGGGCGGCGTCGAGGCGGAGGCGCTGACGAAGTACGTTCCCGACGACTACCCGACCGATCTCAGCTCCTCGTTCACGCTCACGTTTCCCCCCGTTGGTGCGGTTGTCGTCTCGGTTGGCTGGGCCGGCTCGCCGGTGCCGGGCGCGACGGTCACCGTCGAGGGCGGATCCGTCTCCCTCACCGGGACAACCGACGGCGCCGGCATGGTCACCTTCCCGAACGTGCCCGCGGGCACGGGGTACCTCGTGACGGCGTCGGCCGGCGGCGCGAGCGCCAGCGCGACCGCGGACGTGGTCGAAGGCGAGACGACGACCATCTCGCTCTCGCTCCCGGTCGGCGGGGTCGCCGTCTCCGTCGCCTGGGCCGGCACTCCGGTCTCCGGGGCGTCGGTCACGCTCAGCGGCGGGCCGCAGGGGATCTCGGTCTCCGGCACGACGGACGGGAACGGGATGGTCACGTTCGTGAACGTGCCCGCGGGCTCGGGCTACACCGCGGCGGCGAGCAAGAGCGGGCAGAGCACGAGCGCGGGTGTCTCGGTCGCCGACGGTCAGACGACGCCCGTGGCGCTGAACCTGCCGACCGGAACCGTGGTCGCGACGGTCACCTGGGCGGGCCTGCCGGTGACGGGAGCGAACGTGACGCTCTCCGGCGGCCCGATGGGGATCTCCGTCTCGGGCACGAGCAACTCGAGCGGCAGCGTCACCTTCTCGAACGTGCCGGCCGGCTCGGGGTACAGCGTCGCTGCGAGCAAGAGCGGGCAGAGCGCGAGCGCCTCGGCGACCGTCACGGGCGGCGGCACCGCGAGCGTCTCGCTCGGCCTCCCGACCGGCTCGCTCCAGGTCCGCGTCAAGCGCGGCTCGAGCGACGTCTCCGGTGCCACGGTCAAGCTGAGCGGCGGCCCGATGGGGATTCTCGCCACCGGGACGTCCGGGTCGGGCGGCCTGATCACCTTCACGAACGTCCCGGTCGGCACCCCCTACACCGTCAAGGCCTGGAAGTGCAGCGTCTCCAACCCGAAGAGCGTGACCAACTCGTCGGTCACGGTGAATGCCGGCTCGAACTCGATCACGGTCACGTTCTCGACCAACACCTGCCCGCTGCCATGAGCGGCCGCCTGAGAGCCGCGAGCCGGCGGGGCGGCTTCACGCTGATCGAGCTGCTCGTCTCGATGGTGTTCATCGGGATGCTGGTCGCGGCGGCATCGATGCTGTTCACCTCCGCGCTGCGCCACAACGACGAGGTGATGGAGGAGAGCACGATCCAGACCGAGGTGCGGGCGGCGATCGACACGCTCGCGGGCGAGCTGCGCCAGGCGTACACGGGTGACGACCTCGTCGCGCCGATCGAGAGCATCGGCAGCACGGGCCTGACGTTCCTCTCGCCCGATCGCGCCAGCCCGTTCCATCTGCGCAGGATCTCCTACCGGGTCACGGACGGGACGCTCGAGCGGGCGGTCGCCGTCAGCTCGGACACGGACGGCCCGCCGTGGAGCGTGCCGGCGCTCGGGGAATGGGCGCCGGTCGTCCGCTCGGTCTCGAACACGACGCTGTTTGCCTACCTCGACGAGAGCGGCGCCGCGACCACCGATCCTGCCGCCGTCCACACGGTCGCGATCACGGTGTCGGTGCGGCCGACCACCTCGGGTGGCCGGGAGTTCACCTACCAGACCAGCGTCACCCTGAGGACGCCGATGCCATGAGGAGCCTGCGCTCGCTTGCGCGGCAGGAGCACGGCGTCGCGCTCGTGCTCGTGACCAGCCTCTACGCGCTCCTCGTCCTCCTCGCGGTGACGCTGCTCGCGACCGTGATGGGCGAGGCGACACGCAGCGAGCGCGACGTGAAGCGCGGCACGGCGTTCCAGGCGGCGGAGGCCGGCGTCGACGACTACCTCGCGAAGCTGGTCGACGATCCGTCCTACTACTCCCACTACGTCCACCCGGGCGAGGCGACGAGGGAGGAGCCGGGCGGCTCGCAGGTCCCGGCCGGATCGGTCTGGGGCTACGACCTCGAATGGACGTACCCGGGCGGGCACGACACGTGGCGCCAGCTCGCCAACGGCTACGAGTACAGCCTCCAGATCGCACCGCCGGGCCCCGGCTCGAGGGTGATCAAGATCGTGGCGGCCGGGCGCAAGAGCGGGACGACGTCGGAGCTGCGGGTCGTGGAGACGCTGGTGCGACCCTCCTCGCTGGCCGACTTCTACCGGGTCGTCAACGGCAACGTCTCGTGGGGCTCGGGTGCGACCACGAACGGGAAGATCTACGCGAACGGCAACATCGACCACGACGGGACCGCCACCGCGAACATCTACGCGGAGGGCTCGGTGACGGGCTCGTACACGCTCCAGAACGGAGCCGAGGTCTACGACTCCTCGAACATCCGCACGGTGATCAAGAACCCGATCAACTTCAACGACTTCCTGACCTCGTTCGTCGACATCCAGCGGGCCTCCCAGCTCGGGGGGATCTACCTGAACGATCCGTCGAAGGCCGGCTGGAAGCTCGTCTTCCAGTCGAGCGGGTCGGTCACGATCCAGTCCTGCCAGCAGTCCGGCGGCGCGGACGTGGCCGACGTCGCGCCGGCGTGCAGCGGCTCGACGACGCTGCCCGTGCCCTCGAACGGCGCCATCTACGCGGCCCAGACCGCGATCGTCTCGGGGCAGGTGGACGGGCGCGTGACCGTCGCGTCGAACGACGAGATCGTGGTCGCGGGCGACATCACGCTCGCGTCGGCCAACGACGACGTGCTCGGCCTCGCGGCCCAGAACGACGTCGTGATCGCCCGCTACGTCCCCTACAACCTCACGTGGTACGCCTCCGTGCTCGCCCAGACCGGGACCTGGAAGACGTTCACGAGCAGCGAGTCGCACGGGACGATGACGTTCCGGGGCTCCGCCGCGACGAACCTGGGCGGCAGCATGACGATGTTCGAGTACCGCGACTACGGCTACCGTGACGAGCTGCAGTTCCTGCCGCCGCCGTGGTTCCCGACGATCGAGGAGGCCTACACCGTCGTCCTGTTCCGCGAGCTGCCGGCCGGGGAAGCGACCGGCTAGCCGAGGCTCGCTCCCGCCGCGCGGGCGCCAGGGTCAGGCGAGGACGAGGAACTGGAAGGCGAGCATCGCCGCAGTCGCCACGCCGGTCGCCGTCCAGACCGCCGCCGGGGAGGCGGTCCGCCGCGCGTCCGGCAGGAGCTCGCGGAAGACCATCCACGCCATCGCGCCGGCGGCGAAGCCGAGCCCGGCCGGCAGCACCGGCGCGAACGCCTCGACGAACAGGAATGCCGGCACCGCCATCAGGGGCTGGGGCAGGCTCGAGAAGACGCTCCACGCCGCGGCCGTCCGCACCCGTGTCCCGCGCGGGACGAGGACGAGGCTGATCGCGAGCCCCTCCGGAATGTTGTGCACCGCGATCGCGGCGGTGATGAAGGCGCCGAGCGCCTCACCGCCGCCGTAGGAAACGCCCACCCCGACGCCTTCGGTGAAGGAGTGGAGGGTCATCACCCCGACGATCATGAGTGCCTTGCGCGCGTCGGCTCCGCGCAGCGAGCCGAGCTGCGCGGCTCCGCCCCGGCCGGTCAGGATGCGGTGGGTGACGTAGATGAAGACGACCCCGAGCGCCGCGCCGAGGCCCACCCGTCCGGGCCCGATCCGGCTTCCCTCCCAGACGAGCATCACGCTCGCCCCCAGCATCAGCCCGGCCGCGAGTGCGTTCGAGAGCCCGAGCCAGAGCGGGCTCATCGAGCGCACGAACGCGAACGGGAGCGCGCCGAGCCCGGTTGCGACCGCGGTCAGGGCGGCGGCGGCGAGGACCGCCCAGACGCTCGTCGTCACGGGTGCCGGCCCGCGGGCTCGCGGCGCGGTCTCATCGCGGGTACTGTAGAAGAGCGCCTCGCGGGCGCAGGCGGTTGACCAGCGGCCGGCCCGGCCCGGGCAGCTAGCCTCCGGCGATGCCCCGGCGCGAGGACCTCCGCAACGTCGCGATCGTCGCGCACGTCGACCATGGCAAGACCACGCTCGTGGACGCGATGCTGTGGCAGTCCGGCACGTTTCGCGAGAACCAGAACGTCGCCGAGCGCGTGCTCGACTCGCTGGACCTCGAGCGCGAGAAGGGGATCACGATCCTCGCCAAGAACACCGCTGTCCGCTACGGCGACGTCAAGGTGAACATCGTCGACACGCCCGGGCACGCCGACTTCGGCGGTGAGGTGGAGCGGGGCCTGCGGATGGTGGACGGGGTGCTGTTGCTCGTGGACGCGAGCGAGGGCCCGCTGCCGCAGACGCGCTTCGTCCTGCGCAAGGCGCTCGAGGCGCGCCTGCCGGTCGTGCTCGTCGTGAACAAGGTCGACCGCGCCGACGCCCGCTGCGAGGAGGTCGTGAACGAGGTGTACGAGCTGTTCCTCGACCTCGACGCGGACGAGAGCCAGATCGAGTTCCCGATCGTCTACTGCAACGCGAAGGCCGGCCGGGCCGGCCCCGGGCCGGGCGCGCTGGCCGCCGACCTGCGCCCCCTGTTCGAGCGGCTGCTCGAGACGATCCCCGCGCCGGTGTACGACGAGGGCGAGCCGCTGCAGGCGCTGGTCACGAACCTCGACGCGTCGCCGTACGTGGGCAGGCTTGCGCTCTGCCGGGTGCGCAACGGGACGATCCGCCGGGGGCAGCAGGTCGCCTGGTGTCGCGCGGACGGGACGATCACACCGGCGAAGGTGGCGGAGCTGTACGTCACGGAGGCGCTCGACCGGGTCGAGGCGACCGAGGCTGGACCGGGCGAGATCGTGGCGGTCGCCGGGATCGCGGAGGTCTCGATCGGGGAGACGCTCGCCGACCCGGAGAACCCGCGGCCGCTGCCCGTCGTCGAGGTGGACGAGCCGAGCCTCTCGATGACGATCGGGATCAACACCTCCCCGCTCGCCGGGCAGGACGGGAGCAAGCTGACGGCGCCGATGCTCGAGGCCCGGCTCAGGCAGGAGCTCGTCGGCAACGTCTCGCTGCGCGTGCTGCCGACCGAGCGCCCGGACACGTTCGAGGTGCGCGGCCGCGGCGAGCTCCAGCTAGCCGTGCTCGTCGAGCTGATGCGGCGGGAGGGGTTCGAGCTGACCGTCGGCAAGCCGCGCGTGGTCACGCGGGAGATCGGCGGGAAGGTGCACGAGCCGGTCGAGCGGGTCGCGATCGACGCACCGGAGGAGTACGTGGGCGTCCTCACCCAGCTGCTCGCGCTGCGCAGGGGCCGGCTCGAGCAGATGGTCAACCACGGCACCGGCTGGGTGCGGCTCGAGTACCTCGTGCCGGCGCGCGGGCTGATCGGCTTTCGCACGGAGTTCCTGACCGAGACGCGGGGGACGGGGATCCTGCACCACGTGTTCGACGGCTACGAGCCCTGGCACGGGGAGCTGCGCACCCGCCCGACCGGGAGCCTCGTCGCCGATCGCTCCGGCCGGACGACGACGTTCGCGCTGCTCAACCTGCAGGAGCGGGGTGCGCTGTTCGTCGGGCCGGGCGTCGCCGTCTACGAGGGGATGATCGTCGGCGAGAACGCGCGGGCCGAGGATCTCGACGTGAACGCGGCCAAGGAGAAGAAGCTGACGAACATCCGCTCCTCGACCGCCGACGAGCTGGTGCGGCTGATGCCGCCGCGGCCGCTGACGCTCGAGCTGGCGCTCGAGTTCATCCGTGAGGACGAGTGCGTCGAGGTGACCCCGGCGAGCATCCGGCTGCGCAAGGCCGAGCTGTCCGCGACGAGGCGCCAGCAGCAGGCGAGTCGCAAGGCGCGCGGCCTGGCCTGACGGCCCGCCGCTGCGGCCTCGCCTGCCGTTCCGCGGGATCCCGCCGGCCGGGATCGGCTGCAACGATTGCCGTGGGGGCCGGACTTGTCCGGCCCGCGACCGGCCTGTGGCCCGATGCTGGCGCTGCTTCGGGCGGGACAAGTCCCGCCCCTACGCCTCTCCGCGTAACGTTGCGGGGCGCCGGGCCAGCTGAAGGCGAGCGCGCGGCTTGCCACCGCTCGGCCTGGTCCGTACAGTCGAGCTGGTGGGCTGGCAGCGCCCCGCAGCGGCGACCCGCTCCCGGCTGCGGGAGCTCGAGCAGGAACTGCTCGTGCCGGCGAGGGGCGCGTTCGCCGAGCGCGAGCTCGAGGGTCTCCCCGAGGCCGCCGGGGCGATGTTCCGCACGGCGATCGCTCCGGGCGCTCCGCTCGCGTGCGCGGCGCGGATCGGGATGCGCGGCGCGATCAGGCTGAAGCGGTGGACGCCGTTCGTCGCGACCGAGGTGCTGGCGCCTCACGCGGGCTTCGTCTGGACCGCGCGTGCGGGCGCCGTCTCCGGGTTCGACCGCTACGTGGCGGGGGTGGGGGAGATGCACTGGAAGCTGCTCGGGGTGATCCCGGTCATGCGGGCCTCGGGACCCGACGTGAGTCGCAGCGCGGCCGGCCGGGTCGCCGCCGAGGCGGTCTGGGTGCCGGCGGCGCTCCTGCCGCGCTTCGGCGTCGAGTGGGCCGTCGAGGGAGACCGCCGCCTCGTCGCCGTCACGCGGCTCGACGGGCACGAGCTGCGCCTCCGGCTCGAGCTCGACGAGGCCGGCCGGGTCCGGGCCGCCTCGTTCCACCGCTGGGGCGACCCTGACGGCACCGGCACGTTCGGCCTCCACCCCTTCGGGATGGAGGCCACGGCGTGGGCCACGTTCGGCGGCGTGACCGTCCCGAGCTCCGGCCACGCGGGCTGGCACCACGGCACCGACCGCTGGCCCGAGGGGATCTTCTTCCGCTTCGAGCTGACGGCGCTCGAGCTCGCCTGAGAGAGCGGGTCTGCCACGCTTCAGGCTAGAGCGGGCGGCTTGACCCTCCGCCGGCGCCGCGTCGCAGCACGACTGACGTCACCGACGCCCCGATCAGCGAGCCGAGGAGCGACAGGCCGAGATCGCCGATCGTGTCGCGGTAGGCGGTCGCGAGCTCGGCCTGGTTGCCGCGGATGAAGCCCGCGTACTCGATCAGCTCCCAGCAGATGTGCGTCACCGCGCCGAAGCCGAGCGAGAGCCCGAACGTAACCCACCGCGGCAGGCGGGCGCGAACGAGCAGCACGCCGGCGGCCAGGACGACGATCACCCAGTTGACCGCGTGGTTGGCGTCGTCCCACCAGCCGATCGTGTCGTAGAGGTTCGCGGCGTTCCCGGCGGTGTCGATCACGAACGGGAGCGTCCAGAGGATGTCGAGCGCGTACGGGTAGGGTCTCCGTCGAAAGGCCAACCACCAGATTGCGGGCACGAGCAGCACCGCGACCGGATAGCCGATCGCACGTGCCGCGATCGCCTTCCCCTGAAACTGCGCCAGGTCGGGACGGGATACGGCGAACAGCAACAACCCGAGCAAGGCGAGCTTCAGCCCAGCGTCGAGCAGGAGGAGACGCCGCCTGCGCCGCGGGGCCGGTCGCGCGCCGGCGGGGGTCAGAGCTCCCATGTTCCGGTCACGGTGTTCCGCTGCTGCTGTCGGAGCGGCCCCGGGCGGGTTCGGGCTCGGCGGCTGCCGCGTGCCGGGTGTGCAACGGGGAGGACCCGACCCCCGACCACGTCAACGTCCGCTCTGCTCCCGGCGTTCGCCCGCGAGCCCCGTCTCGTGGGCGAGCACGACCGCCTGGACGCGGTCGCGCAGGCCGAGCTTCTGGAGGATGTGGGTGATGTGCGTCTTCACGGTCGTCTCGCTGATGTAGAGCCCCTGGCCGATCTCGGCGTTCGAGAGGCCGCGGGCAACGAGCCGGAACACGTCGAGCTCGCGCTCGGTCAGCTCGTCGAATCCCTTCGGCGGCGCGGCCTGGCGAATGCGGGCGAACTGCTCGATCACGCGCTTCGTGATCGCCGGGGAGAGCAGCGCCTCGCCGCCGGCGACGATCCGGATCGCCGCCAGGAGCTGCTCGGGCGGGTCGTCCTTGAGGACGAACCCGCTCGCGCCGGCGCGGAGCGCCTCGTACACGTACTCGTCGAGGTCGAACGTGGTCAGGATCAGGATCCTGGCGCACCCGTCCATGGCGAGAATCCGCCGTGTCGCCTCGAGCCCGTCGAGCTCGGGCATGCGGATGTCCATCAGGATCACGGCCGGGTGGAAGCGAGCAGCCTTGTCGACCGCCTCGAGGCCGTTCGACGCCTCGGCGATCACCTCGATGTCGTCCTCGCCGGCGAGGAGCAGACGGAAGCCGGCGCGCACGAGCGCCTGGTCGTCGGCGACAAGGACGGGGATGGTCACGATCGGTGCCCTCCGAGCGGCAGGCGGGCGCGGAGCGCGAAGCCGCCGCCCGTCGCGGGGCCCGCGCTCAGCTCGCCGCCGTAGATCTTCACGCGCTCCCGGATGCCCAGCAGCCCGTGGCCGTGGTCGTCGTTGCCCGAAGCTCCGGAGCCGTCGTCGACGATCTCGAGCTCGAGCTCGCCCGGCTCGTACCGGAGCGTCACGTCGGCCCGGCTGGCCCGAGCGTGCTTGAGCGCATTGGTCAGGCCCTCCTGGACGATCCGGTAGGCGGAGAGATCGATCGCCCGCGGCAGCGGGACGGCCTCGCCCTCGACCCGGAGCCGCACCGGCAGGCCGGCGCGGGCAACCTCGTCGACGAGCCTGTCGAGGCGGTCGAGGCCCGGCTGGGGCGCGAGCTCGACACCGTCCCCGGCGCCGCGCATCGCTCCGAGCAGGTGCCGCATCTCGGTCAGGGCGGTACGGCCGGTCTGCTCGGCCGCTCGCAGGGCGTCCCGGTCCTCGGCCAGCGTTCCGGGCAGGCGGTGCCGGACGGCACCGACCTGGAGCACCATCACGCTGACTGCATGGGCGACGACATCGTGGAGCTCCCGGGCGATCCGCGCGCGCTCCTCGGCGACGGCGAGCCGGGCCGCCGACTCCCGCTCCCGCTCGGCCTCGGCCGCGCGCCGCTCCGCCGCTTCTGCCTGGGCCGCCCGCTCGTGCAGGGCGAAGCCGGCGAGCCAAGCGATCGTGAACAGGACGAGAGCGAAGACGAAGTCGCCCGCGGAGTGGTCGGGGTTCCGGTAGACGACGACCGCAGCGGCGACGAGCGCGGTGGCCAGCCCGACGCGTGCCTGGACCGGGTCTCTGAGATTGCCGAGCAGGAACGTGGCGGCCATCCCGGCGGCCATCGCGCTCGCCGTCGACACGATCAGCCGCCCGTCCGCGAATGCGAGCGCGGCGGCGCCCAGCCAGACTGTCGCGGGCGCCGCGAAGTGTAGGCGCCGGCGCCCGAGCAACGCCGCGGCGAGCAGCGCGACCGCCGGCGCCGCAACCCAGGCCGACATGCGTCGTGTCCCGCCGGTCTCGTCCTGGAACGCGACCTCGAGGGCGCCGCCGACCGCCAGGAGCGCGACCGCGAGGTCGAGCCCGTACCGGCGCGCGAGGAGGCTGAGACGGTGCACGGGCCCAACGTAGCGCAGGGCCCCTCACCCCGCCTCCTACCCGGGTAGGAGACAGGTTCGTCGCCGGGGGGGAGCGCGAACACGGCCTGCGGACGAGGCCGGCGCGGGCGAGCGGGCCTAGCGTCGGGGCATGCACTCGAGCCGGAGCGAAGGAGGAGCCATGAACACCGTCACGCCCGACGTCCGTGAGCTCGCCGCCCGCGAGAGCGACGGCATCCGCGTCCTTCTGCTCTGGCAACCGGACGCGGGCGCGCTCACCGTCTCGGTCGAGGACGCGCGGCTCGGCGAGCGCTTCGAGCTCGCGGTCGCCCCCGACCGCGCCCTCCACGCCTTCTACCACCCCTTCGCCCACGCGGCCTAGAGAGGAGGACGACCATGTCCCGTATCCACGAGCACACCCGCCGGCCACGCAACCTGGCGGCCCGCATGGGCCGCTGGAGCGCGTCCCACTGGAAGGCGGCCACATTCGGATGGCTCGCCTTCGTCGCCGTAGCGTTCGCGCTCGGCGGGATGGCCGGAACGACGACCATCGACACCGACAAGCCGGGCCCCGGCGAGTCCGGCCGGATCGACCGGATCCTGGACGCCGGCTTCGAGCAGCCGGCCGGCGAGCTCGTTCTCGTCCAGAGCAGCTCGCTGACGACGGACGATCCGGCCTTCGCGGCCGCGATCGAGGACGTCGTGACGCGCGTCTCCGCGCTCGCCGCCGTCGAGAGCGTCCGCTCGCCGCTTGAGCCGGGAGGCGGTGGCCAGATCGCCCCGGACGGGCGCTCCGCGCTGGTCGAGCTCGACATCCGCGGCGACGCCGACGAGGCGGTCGACGAGATCGGCCCGGTCCTGGATGCCGTCGCCGCCGCGCAGGCCGCCCACCCCGGCCTCTTCATCGGCGAGTTCGGCGACGCGAGCGCGGTCAAGGCGGTCGACACCGCCTACGGGGACGACCTCGGCAAGGCCGGCTTCCTCTCGCTGCCGATCACGCTCGGGATCCTCGTGGTCGCGTTCGGCGCGCTCGTCGCGGCGGGGATCCCGCTCCTGCTCGCGCTGACCGCGGTCTTCGCGACGTTCGGCCTGCTCGCTTTGCCGAGCAGCCTGCTGCCGGTGGCGCAACCGGCCTACGCGATGGTGCTCCTGATCGGGCTCGCCGTCGGCGTCGACTACTCGATGTTCTACCTGAAGCGCGAGCGGCAGGAGCGGGCTGCCGGGCGCAGCGAGCGGGCGGCGCTCGAGGCCGCAGCCGCGACCTCGGGCCGGTCGGTGCTCGTCTCCGGCCTCACAGTGATCGTCGCGATGGCCGGCATGTTCCTCACCGGTGACGAGACCTTCGCGTCGCTCGGCGTCGCCACGATCCTCGTCGTCTCGGTCGCGGTGCTCGGCTCGCTGACCGTGCTCCCCGCCCTGCTCTCGAGGCTCGGCGACAACGTCGACCGCCTGCGGGTCCCGCTCGTCAGCCGGCTTCGCCGCGACGACGGCGACGGGCGGATCTGGGGCGCGATCGTCGATCGCGTCCTGCGCCGGCCGCGGCTGGCGGCGGCTCTCGCCGCCGCGCTCTTGCTCGCGCTCGCCGCGCCCGCGCTCGGACTGCGGCTCGCAACCCCGGGGCCGGACACCTACCCGTCCTCGCTCGAGGTCGTCAGGACGTACGAGCGGATGCAGCAGGCGTTCCCCGGCAGCGCGCTGCCCGCCACCGTCGTCGTCAAGGCGCCGGACGTGAACGCGCCCGAGGTGCGGGCGGCGATCGAGCGGCTGAGGGAGCAGGCGCTCGCGAGCGGCCGGGCGTTCGACCCGATCACCGTCGAGGTGAACGCGGACGCCACCGTCGCCCGCATCGACGTCCCGATCGCGGGCGAGGGCACCGACGCCGCCTCGGTCTCGTCGCTCGCCGAGCTACGCGAGACGATCGTGCCCGAGACGGTCGGCGCGCTCCCGGACGCCGAGACCGGTGTCACCGGCCTGACGGCCGCGTGGGCCGACCAGGCCGACGAGCTCGAGTCGAAGCTGCCGCCGGTCGTCGCGTTCGTGCTCCTGTTCGCGTTCTGCCTGATGCTGGTCGCGTTCCGCTCGGTCGTGGTCGCTGCCAAGGCGATCCTGCTCAACCTGCTCTCGGTCGGTGCCGCCTACGGCGTGCTCGTGCTCGTCTTCCAGCACGGCGTCGGCAAGGGGCTGCTCGGCTTCAGCTCGACCGCGGGTATCGACCCGGTGGTGCCGCTGCTCTTGTTCGTGATCCTGTTCGGCCTCTCGATGGACTACCACGTGTTCATTCTCAGCCGCATCCGAGAGGCGTTCGACCGTGGCGCGACGATGGACGACGCGATCGCCACCGGGATCCGCTCGACCGCCGGCGTGGTCACGAGCGCCGCGACCGTGATGGTGCTCGTGTTCGGCGTCTTCGCCACCCTCTCGATGCTGTTCTTCAAGCAGTTCGGCGTCGGGCTCGCGGCCGCGATCCTGATTGACGCCACGATCGTCCGCGCCGTCCTCCTGCCCGCCGCGATGAAGCTCCTCGGCGAGCGCAACTGGTACCTGCCGCGCTGGCTCGAGTGGCTGCCCCGGCTCGAGGGCCACGCGCCCGAGGCTCTGCCGGCGGCCGAGCCGGAGCCGGCCCGCGCCGCCTAAGGAACGTGCCCTCGGCTCCGCTCAAATCGGACACCACGAACGTCAATCCGAAAGGAACCGTCATGAAAGCAGGAAAGGTCGCACTCATCACCACGGGGAGCCTGGCGGGAATGCTCGCGGCCGCGCTCCTCGCCGGTGCCGTCTGGCTGTTCGACCTGAACACCGACTCGGTCGGCTACGTCGTCACGGACACGCACGAGGTCGCGACCGCCACCTACGCGCTCGCCACGAACGACCTCGACGTCGAGGACGACTTCGGCTGGCTGTACGACCGCGGCCCGAAGCTGCGCGTCCGCGGCGAGAGCGACAAGCCGCTCTTCATCGGCATCGCCCGCAGCGAGGACGTGGAGCGCTACCTGGCCGGCGTCGCCCACGAGGAGGTCACCGAGCTCGACGTCGATCACTTCGCTCTCACCACCGAGCGCCAGGTCGGAACGGCCGGCCCCGCCGCGCCCGCCAGCCAGACGTTCTGGGCGACGAGCACTCAGGGAGCCGGCGTCCAGACGCTCGAATGGGACGGCGGCTACGAGCAGTGGTCGGTCGTGGTCATGAACGCCGACGCCAGCCCGGGCGTGGACGTCAGCCTGAGCCTGGGCGCCCACGTTCCCCACCTGACCTGGATCGCCATCGGCGGCGCGATCGGGGGAGGTCTGCTGGTCGTGGCTGCGGTCGGGCTCATCCTTCTCGGCGCCAGGATCCCCGATCCCTCAGCGCTCGCGCGTACCCCGGCAGCGCCGGTCGCTTGAGCCGGCCCGCTGGATGCGCCGGCGCGTCGTACCCGCACGCACGAGCCCGATCGTTGCCCGTGCGTGCAACGCCGGAGCCTGACCCTGGGGGTGCAGCCGGGACACGGCGATCGAGACGGACATGTCCGGGGGCCAGGCCCCCGGACATGTCCGTCTCGGCGGCGGGACGGCCCCCTCGCGCCAGGCCTCCTGCCCGGTGAAGACCGGCGGGCCGGCTTCGAGGGGATCAGCCCTTTCGAGCTCCGTTGGCCCCGCCGGCCCCCGGTGAGGTACCACTGGGCGGGCCCGCGCGATGCAAGCCCTGACTCCGTACCATGTGCTGACCGATTCGGAGGAGGTGCTGCCCTGTGGCCGAGAGGGAACCCGCGACGAAGGGTGGGCGGAGATCCGCCGCGAGGACCACCGCGGGCGGCCCGACCCGCGCGGGGTTCACGGACGAGGAGCGAGCCGCGATGAGGGAGCGCGCCGGGGAGCTGAAAGCGGCCGTACGCCGCGGCTCGCGTCCGGACCCGGCCGGCGAGGAGCGCGCGGTGCTCGCGAAGATCGCCGCGATGCCGGACTCGGATCGCGCCACCGGCGAGCGGCTCCATGCCATGATCAAGGCCAACGTGCCGGTCCTCTCGCCGAGACTCTGGTACGGGATGCCGGCGTGGGCCAAGGACGGCAAGGTCGTCTGCTTCTTCCAGGGTGCGCAGAAGTTCAAGACGCGGTACTCGACCTTCGGCTTCAGCGACGCGGCGAACCTCGACAAGGGAACGCTGTGGCCGGTCGCCTTCGCGCTGAAGGAGATGAACGCTCCGGAAGAGGCGAAGCTACTCGCGCTCGTGAAGGAGGCGGTGAGCTGACGCCCGGTGTGGCGACTCAATCGACCGCTGCCACGCGCGGCGCCACGAGACCCGGGTCGGTCGCAGGTGGAGGTGGTGCTCGGCCGGCCCCCCTCCGAGCATGCACTCGAGGTGTGCCGGAGGCAGCGTCGATGAGTGGCGGCGCGACGCAGCCTCCGCGCCCGGTCGGCACCGTAGCCAGGGCTGCGCGCATTCAGGCGGGGGAACCCTTCCCTCCGCTCGCCTGACCGGAACGCCCAAGACCCGACCCTCGGGCGTCGCCCTGCCCGTCGCTCCCGGGTGCGAGCGCCGGGTGCGCGAGGCCGACGAGCCCGGGAGCCGCGATCGCCGCGGCGATGCCGGCCACCGCGAGGAGGAGACCTCCCGAGGCGATCGCGGCACCGCCGATGGCTCCGCCCGCCGGTTCAGCGGCCTGCATGATCGTGCGCAAGAGGCTGAACACGCGGCCGCGCAACTCGGGCGGGATCAGCGACATGCGAAGGGTCTGTGCCCAGATCGTGAGCGGCGAGGTGAGGACGCCGGCGGCGAAGAGCAGCACGAGCGTCGCACCCTGTCCGGGTTCGAGCAGCAGCGGGAGGAACGCAACGGCGACGGTCGCCTGCGCGGCGGCGATCGAGCGGCCGAGCGGGCGGCGCCAGCGCAGCGAGCCCACCACGAACGAGCCGGCGAGATCGCCGGCGAGGAGCGCGCTTGTGAGCGCCGCATAGAGGGTCGCTCCGCCGTCGAGAACCGTGGTCGCGTAGATCGGCAGCACGACGAGCAGGGCTCCGACTCCGAGGTTGAAGCCCGCGAACATCCACGTTGTGACCCGGATCGCCTTGCTCGCGCGCAGGAAGCGCACTCCCTCCCGAAGGCCGTACGACCCCGAGCGCAGGTGCGAGCGCGGGTCGCGCAGCCGGACGAGGCAGGCTGCGAAGACGAAGAACGTCGCGGCGTCGAGCAGGAGGACGTTCGCGGCGCCGACGGCCGCGATCAGCGCCCCGGCGAGCAGGGGACCGACGACACCGCTGATGCCGTACGAGAGCGACTCGAGCGCGTTGGCCGCGTCGAGCTGGTCCGATCGCGCGAGGCTCGGGATCAGGGTCGGGACGCCGGCGAGCGGCACCATCTTGAGGAGGCCGTACGTCGCGGCGACGCAGTAGACGGCCCACAGCGGCACGGTCGCCAGCGCAGCCAGGAGCGGGATCGCGAGCATGATCGCGCCTCGGACGACGCTGTCGGCGCGCATGACCCGCCCGGCGCCGAAACGGTCGAGCAGCGGGCCGGTGACGAGTCCGCCCACGATCACCGGGGCGCCGTAGGCGAAGAGGAGGAGCCCGACCTTCTCCGGCGAGCCGGTCGACTCGTAGACGAGCCAGCTGAGCGCGATCCAGGTGGCGCCGTCTCCGAGCGCCGACACGGTCGAGCCGATCCACAGGCGCCGGAAGCGCGGCTCCGCGAGGAGCTCTCGATACGGGCTCATGCGGGGAGTGCCGGCCGGTGTGCGGGCGCCCGGGCTACGAGTCGGCGGCTGCCCCGACCGCATCGATCCGCAGGCCCTTCGCCGCCCGCGTGCTGTTCTCGACCGTGACGTTCCGCCGGCCGCCGACCGGCTCGGCTCGGCGGCGCCGCCCCCTGCCTGGCGTCGAGAGAGGTCCCGAGTCGGGCGGCGACACGCGCGGGGTGCCCGTGCCTGCGATGACGAAGATGAGTGCCTTCATTCCCGTTCTCCTCTCGCGTTGCGGTGGACGTCGAAAAGCGTGCGGGAAGGCGCTTACGAAGCGCTTACAGGGTCGACTCTTCCGTGTTGCGCCTGGCGCGACGTGTCCCGCGCCCGGGGCAGCGCGGGTGGGCGGGGCTCACTCGACCTCGGGCTGCTCCGCCTCCAGCGTCGCCCGCTCCGCGCCGAGCGCGTCCGCAGGAAGCGCTTACGGAGGTCAGCTCTTCCGTGTTCCGCGTGGCGCGACGTGTCCCGCCCGGGGCAGCGCGGGTGGGCGGGGCTCACTCGACCTCGGGCTGCTCCGCCTCCAGTGTCGCCCGCTCCGCGCCGACTGCGTACGCAGCGGCCTCGTCGGCGGTCAGCGACCGGCCGCCGGCCCACGCTGCCTCGAATCGCACCTCCCCGAGTACCTCCTTCACGTGCTCGACGGTCGCGCGGTGGATGTCTCCCTCGAAGGGCTCGAGCGAGACGCCCGTGGCCTCGATCTGGGCGGACGAGGCGCCGAGGAGCGTGGCCGCGGCTTCCTCCTCTCCGCTCTCGGCGAGCACCGCGGCCAGCCCCTCGATGCAGTAGATGAGGGCCTCGGTGTAGCCGAGCTCGCGGGCGAGGTCGACGCAGCGGCAGAAGTGCCGGCGCGACTCCTCCTGCCGGCCCTGCAGGCGGGCCGCGTGCCCGAGGTTCGAGAGCGGCGCCGACATGCCGTCGCGCTGCACGTCGCGGTAGAGGGCGACGGCTTCCTCGCTGAACCTCCGGACCGACTCGTAGTCGCCGGCCATCAGGGCAAGCGCGCCGAGATTCGAGAGCGATCCGGCCAGCCCGCGTCGATGGTCGAGCGCGCGCCAGATGCCGGCGCTCTCCCGGTACAGCGCCTCCGATCGCGCGAAGTCGCCCTCGAAGCTGGCGACGGTCGCCAGCCGATCGAGGGCGAGCGCGATGCCGGCCTCGTCCCCGGTCGCCCGGCAGAGGGCGAGGCCCTCCTCCGCGAGCGACCGGACCGCCGCGTAGTCCCCGAGGCGGAGGGCGAGCACGCACGCGCCGGCGAGGGCTTTCGCGCGGACGGATGCCGCGAGCCCGGCCCCCTCTTCGAGCGCGGCTGCCAACCGGGCTCGCCCTTCGCGGAAGTGATCGCGCACGGCCCAGAAGTGGGCGAGCGCTCCGCCCAGGCGCAGGGCGGTCTCGGTGTGGTCGCCGCTCGGCTCCCGCGAGAAGATCGCGCGGAAGTTGTCGTGGTCTTCCTCGAGGAGCTCGAGCCACGTCAGCTGCTCGGGTGTCAGGAGCTTCGGCTCGGCGGTCTCCGCGAGCGCCAGGTAGTAGGCAGCATGGCGCTCTCTGAGGGTCTGGAGGTCGTCGGCCGTCAGCCGCTCGAGGCAGTACTCGCGCATGGTCTCGAGCAGCGAGAACCGCACCTCTCCGGACTTGCCCGGGCGTTCCTGGAGCAGGCTTCGGGCAACGAGCGAGGCGAGCGAGGCTCGGCTCGCCTCGCAGATCGCCTCGGCGGCCGCCCGCGTGCAGCCGCCCACGAAGACTCCGAGCGATGCCAGCAGCCGTTGCTCGGCCGGCTCGAGCAGCGCGAAGCTCCAGTCGATCGTCGAGCGCAGGGCCTGGTGGCGCTCGGGAAGGTCGCGGTCGCCCCCGCTCGCGAGCTCGAGCCCGCTCGGCCGCATGGAGAGCATCTCGGCGGGCGCGAGCTCGCGACTGCGCGCGGCCGCCAGCTCGATCGCCAGCGGGAGACGGTCGAGACGTTCGCAGATCGCGGCGACCTCGGCGGACTCCTCGCTCGCCCGGCGAAACGAGGGGGCGACGGCGCGGGCGCGGGCGACGAACAGGCGAACGGCGTCGCCGGGGGGCAGCGGCGGCACCCGGTAGACGTGCTCCCCGGAAAGGCGCAGCGGCGCGCGGCTCGTCACGAGCAGCGCCAGGTCGGGGCCCGCCCGGAGCAGGTCGGCGAGCATCGGGGCGGCTCCGTCGACCACCTCGAAGTTGTCGAGCACCAGCGCCAGGCGGTGCCCCCGAACGTGATCGAGGAGCGTTGCCGCGACCGGCCGGTCGATCTGCTCCGGCAACCCCAGGGCGTGCGCGATCGTCGAGGGGACGAGCGAGGGATCACGGAGCGGCGAGAGGTCGACGAAGTACACGCCGTCCGGGAACACGTCGGCGAGCTCGTGCGCGGCCTTCAGAGCGAGTCGAGTCTTCCCCGTCCCGCCCGGCCCGGTCAGGGTGACGAGGCGTACATCGCCGCCGCGGATCAGCGCGCCGAGCTCGGCGAGCTCGCGGCCGCGCCCCACGAGCGGCGTGGACGGAGCGGGGAGGTGCCGCCGCGCACGAAGCTCCGGCGGCTCGACCCGGAGGGCGGCGTCCTGGCGGAGGATTGCCTGCTGCAGCTCGCGCAGGTCGGGGCCCGGCTCGAGCCCCAGCTCGTCGCGCATCGCTCGCCGAGCCCGCCGGAACGCCGACAGCGCGTCCGCCTGGCGGCCGGCGCGGTAGAGCGCGAGCATGAGCTGCTCGTGCAGGCGCTCGCGCAACGGGTGCGCCTGCACGAGCGCTTCCAGCTCGGGGATCACCTCATGGTGGCCGGCCAGAGCGAGGTCGGCCTCGAGGCGGAGCTCGAGCGCCACGAGGCGCGCCTCGTCCAGGCGCGCGATCTCGGCCTGGGCGAAGGACTCGTAGGCGACGTCGGCGAGGGCGGGCCCGCGCCAGAGCGCGAGCGCTTCGCGCAACGCGGCTGCGGCGGCCTCGGGCTTCCCGGCCGAGAGCTCGCTGCGGCCACGACCCGTGAGGCGCTCGAAGCGGGAGCTGTCGAGCTCGTGGGGGGCGAGCTCGAGCCGGTATCCGGGCCCGTCAGTCGCGATCCGCTCGGGGCCGAGCAGCCTGCGCAGCGCGTGCACCTGCACCTGGAGCGCGTTCGCTGCCGTGGCGGGCGGATGCTCGCCCCAGAGCCGGTCGATGAGAACGTCCCGCGTGACGAGCTCGTTGGCGCACAGGAGCAGGAGGCACAACAGGGTGCGCTGGCGACCCGAGCCCAGGGGAAGGGCCCGGCCGTCGTCGATGACCTCGAGCGGTCCCAAGAGTCGGAACTCGGTCAGCCTCTTCACCTCCCGGAGCTCGCGGGCAGATCCCAAGCGCAGTCTCGCACCGGGCTCAGATCTTCCACGTTCTGTCCGTCGTGTCCCGATTTCGTGACTGCTCCGTGTCGATCGCTGTCCGTTGGTCGGCTCGGCGGAGCGGCCGGGTCAGGTGGCGGCCGTCCCGGATCGGGGACGCCGGTGGCGCAAGGGCGGCAGGCCGAACCCCCGTTGCTGATCGACGCTCCGCGCGGCGGCAGGCGGGCGCCGGCTGACTCACGGCGTCGGCTGGAGCCTCGCGGTCTCGATCAGGTGCCGTGCGGTGCGCAGGGCGATCGCGCAGATCGTCGCGGTCGGGTTCGTGCCCCCAGCGGTGACGAAGACGCTCCCGTCGACGACGTAGAGGTTCGGCACGTCGTGGGCCCGGCCCCACGGGTCGACGACCGACGTTCCGGGATCGTCGCCCATCCTGGCTGTGCCGAGCAGGTGCCAGCCGGTCTCGGGCAGCCACTCGGTCACGATCGTCTCGAGCGCCCCGGCCGCTTCGTGGGCTTCCCGCGCCCGCTCGGCGTGGAAGTCGAGCAGCGCGCGCGTGGTCGGCGAGACCCGGTAGCGAATCCTCGGAGCCGGGATCTCGTCCGGGTCGGTCAGCTCCGGGTCGAGGGTGACCCGGTTGTCCTCGAGCGGCAGGTCGTCGGCGTTGACGGCCCAGTCGAACGCGCGTCCGAGCACCCGCCGGATCCGCTCGTGCAATGCGGGGCCGAACCGCTCCTCGAACGGTGCGCCCGCGAAGCGGCCGAGCACGCCGAGCGGGGTCTGGAGCGGCACGCAGTGCCAGCTCGCTCCCCGCGGGAAGCCCCTCGACTCGTCGCTCTCGTAGAACTGGAACGAGTAGATCGCGTTTCCGAACGGTCCCAGCCAGCTGTCGAGCTCGTCCTCGTAGATCCCGAGCACGCTGTTCAGGGGGTGTACCATCAGCCGCTTTCCGACCAGGCCGGACGAGTTGGCGAGCCCGTCCGGGAAGGCGTTGGAGCGGGAGAGGAGGAGGAGGCGTGGCGTGCCGACGCCGTTCGCGGCCAGGATCACGACCGACGCGGCCTGGAAGCGCTCGCTGCCGTCGCGGTCGACGTAGATCGCGCCGGTAGCGCGTCCGCGCGCGTCAACAGTGATCTCGCGCACGCGCGCGCGGGTTACGAGACGGGCACCGAGACGAAGCGCGTCGGGCCAGTGGGTCAGATCCACGGAGGCCTTCGCGCCCTCGGCGCAGCCCCACATGCACGTCCCCCGGCGCGCGCAGGCCGCGAGGCGGCCGTACGCCCGCGACGGGATCGAGTGGATTCCCGGCCACCAGTGCCAGCCGAGTCGGTTCATCCCTTCGGCCGCCGTGCGTCCGACCTTGCCGATCGGCAGCGGCGGCAGGGGCGGCGGAGCGCCGCCCGGCGGGTAGGCGGGGTCGCCGCCCAGACCCGACACGCCCATCTCGATGTCGAGGGTCTCGTAATGCGGGACGAGGTCCTCGTAGGAGATCGGCCAGTCGTCGGCCACGCCGTCGAGCGACCGCGCGCGGAAGTCGGAGGGCGCGAGGCGCATCCACTGCGCCCCGTAGTGGATCGTGCTTCCTCCGACCGCGTTGTGCATGAGCGGGTTGACGTCCGACTCGGAGGTCTCGCACGGGTAGTCCTGCGGTAGCCGCCTGACGTTCGGGTTCGGGTTCCATCTCGTTGCCGCGACCAGCTCCCACTCGGGCTTGTCGGTGGGGTAGTCGGACGCGTTCACCCAGTCGCCCTGCTCGAGGCAGACGACCGAGAAGCCGGCTCCGGCCAGGTGCTTGGCCGCGACCGATCCGGACGCGCCCGCCCCGATCACGAGTACGTCGGCGCCCGCTTCGCGCCGGGCGGTCACCGGGCTGCCCCGTCCTCGCTGCCGGGCGTCGGACGGTAGATCGACCCGCGCTCGAGCACCGGGTCGAGGAGACCATCGCGCAGGTGGTAGTCCGACTCGTCCGGGTAGGGCGGCGACGCGACCTGGCCGGGATACCCGATCCGGCGGCGCACCTTCGGGCTGAGGAAGTAGGAGCTCGTGACCACGAGCGCGAGCGTCTCGAACCCGGTGCGGTCCTCGCGCTCGAGCCGGCGCAGCTCCGCCGCGGGCTCGCGCCCCGCCGCCCCGGCAAGTACCCGGACGAGCTCCGCCTCGAGGTCGGGGCGCGCTGCCAGCACGCGAGCCAGCCACTTGCCGCCGGCGTCGGCTTCGCTCGCGGCGGGCAAGCCATCGTGGGCCGGGACGAGCACGTCTGCGAGGACGGAGAGCGCCGAGCGCTGGCTGGACGTGAGCTCGGCCAAGTCGGGCGCACGATACGACCGGCGCGCGCGGACTGTCAAGCTTCCCACTCCGCCCCGAGCCGGGTTGCCGCCGCCTATGATCGCCGCCCATGGGTGGGCTGATCGGCCAGCGGATCCTGCGCCGGGAGGACGACCGTTTCCTCCGGGGGGAGGGGAGCTTCGTGGCGGATCTCCCGCTCGAGGGTGCGCTCGCCGTCACGTTCGTGCGCTCGCCGCTCGCGCACGCGCTCGTGCGCGCGATCGACACATCGCCGGCGAGGGCCCTCCCCGGGGTCGAGGTGCTGACCGCGGCCGACATCGACCTCGGCAGGTTCCAGCAGGCGGTCCCGCCCGGCCTCGATCCGCGGACGCTGCGTCCGCCCGTCGCGCGCGAGCGGGTTCGCTTCGTGGGCGAGATCGTGGCCGTGGTGGTGGCCGGGAGCCCGGCCGAGTGTGCGGACGCCGCGGAGCTCGTCACGGTCGACTACGAGGAGCTCGACGCGGTGGTCGAGCCGCTCGACGCGCTCCGTGACGAGACCCTGCTCTTCCCGGAGCTGGGGACGAACGTGTGCCGGAGGATCGATCCCGAGGCGCGGGACGCCGGCCTGTTCGGCGGCTGCGAGGTGGTGGTGTCCGGTCGGGTCGTCAGCCAGCGACTCGCGCCAAGCCCGCTCGAGCCCCGCGCGACCGCCGCCGTAGCCGGCGCGGACGGCCGGCTGACGGTCTGGCTCTCGACGCAGACGCCGCACCAGGACCGGGACGGGCTGGCCGTGAACCTCGGCGTGGCGGCCGAGGCCGTGCGCGTCGTCGCACCCGACGTCGGCGGTGGCTTCGGCGCCAAGATGCTCTCGGTCGAGGACGTGCTCGTGGCCTGGCTCGCCCGCGCGACCGGCCGGCCGGTTCGCTGGGTCGAGACGCGCGGCGAGAACATGGTCGCGATGTCCCACGGCCGCGGCTCGACCCTCGATGTCACGATCGGGGGCGACCGCGGCGGCGCCATCCGCGCCTACCGCCTGGCGATCGTCCAGGATGCCGGCGCCTACCCGTCGCTCGGAATCATCCTGCCGAACATCATGGGCAGGATGGCGAGCGGCGTCTACGCCATCCCGCGGATCGAGGTCGAGGCCGTCTCGGTGTTGACGAACGCGACGCCGGTCGGGGCGTTCAGGGGCGCCGGCCGCCCGGAGGCCGCCCAGGCGATCGAGCGCGCCGTCGACCTCTTCGCCGCCGAGACCGGGCTCGATCCGGCCGCCGTGCGGCGCCGGAACTTCGTGGCACCCGACGCGTTCCCGTTCACGACCGCCACGGGTGCCCGCTACGACTCGGGCGACTACGGCCGGGCGTTCGAGCTCGCGCTGGAGACGGCCGGCTACGACGCGCTGCGCGCCCGGCAGCGGCGCCGCCGGGAGGGCGGCGGACCGCGCCAGCTCGGGATCGGGCTCAGCGCCTACGTCGAGATCACCGCCGGGATGTCCGAGCGGGAGTTCGGCGCCGTCGAGATCACTCCGGCCGGGGGCGCGGTGCTGCGCACTGGCTCGTTCGCGCACGGGCAGGGGCACGAGACGGCGTTCGCGATGATCGTCGCCGACCGGCTCGGGCTCCCGCTCGACGCGGTCCGGGTGATCAAGGGCGACACCGACGAGGTCGCGAAGGGCACCGGTACGTACGGCTCGAAGTCGACCCAGCTCGGCGGCACGGCTGCGGGCCTGGCGGCGGCCGAGGTCGCGGAGCGCGCCCGCCGGCTCGCCGCGGAGCTCCTCGAGGCGAGCCCCGAAGATGTCGTCCTCGACGTGGGCGGCGGGGGCTTCCACGTCGCGGGCGCGCCGCAGCGCTCGCTCGCCTGGCCGGAGCTGGCCGGGCGCCTCGAGGGGGCGGGGCGGCTCGGCGAGCTCGCGGTCGAGAGCGAGTTCAAGGCCGACAGCCCGACGTTCCCGTTCGGGGCGCACGTCGCCCTCGTCGAGGTCGATACGGAGACCGGCGCGGTCGAGCTCGTTCGGCACGTGGCCGTCGACGATGCCGGCCGCATCGTCAACCCGGTGCTCGCCGAGGGCCAGGTCCACGGCGGCGTCGCCACCGGTGTCGCGCAGGCGCTCTACGAGGAGGTTCGCTACGACGCGTCCGGGAACCCGCTGACGGCGAGCCTCGCCGCCTACGGCCTCCCCTCGGCGGCCGATCTCCCCTCGTTCGAGCTCGCCCGGATGGAGACCCCGACGCCGGTGAACGCGCTCGGGGCGAAGGGGATCGGCGAGTCAGGGACGATCGGCGCGACCCCGGCCGTCCAGAACGCCGTCGTCGACGCCCTCGCCCCGTTCGGTATCCGCCACCTCGACATGCCCGCGAGCGGCGAGCGGGTCTGGCGGGCCCTGCGCGCCGCCCGGGCCCGCGCCGGGCCGCGCTGATCCAGCGGCGCGTAAGCAGCGCTTCCGGTCTTTCCTTGAATTGCCAGTGATGCTCCGAAATGTGGTAGACAGACGGGCACATGGCGATCGCCGCGAGCCTCGACGAGAAGATCGAGCCCGTCTACAGGGAGGTTGTCCGCCGCAACCCCGGCGAGAACGAGTTCCACCAGGCGGTTCGCGAGGTCTTCGAGTCGATCGGGGCCGTACTCGTCAAGCATCCCGAGTTTGCCGAGCAGCGGATCATCCAGCGAATCTGCGAGCCCGAGCGCCAGATCATCTTCCGGGTGCCGTGGCAGGACGACTCGGGCGAGGTCCAGATCAATCGGGGCTTCCGCGTCGAGTTCAACAGCGCTCTCGGGCCGTATAAGGGCGGCCTGCGCTTCCATCCGTCCGTCTACCTCGGCATCGTCAAGTTCCTCGGCTTCGAGCAGATCTTCAAGAACGCCCTCACGGGCATGCCGATCGGCGGCGCGAAAGGTGGGGCCGACTTCGATCCCAAGGGCCGCTCGGACGGCGAGATCATGCGCTTCTGCCAGAGCTTCATGACGGAGCTCTACCGGCATCTGGGGGAGTACACGGACGTCCCCGCCGGTGACATCGGCGTCGGCACGCGCGAGATCGGCTACCTCTTCGGCCAGTACAAGCGCGTCACGAACCGCTACGAGTCGGCCGTGCTTACGGGCAAGGGTCTCGACTGGGGCGGCGCCCAGGTGCGCGCCGAGGCGACGGGCTACGGGCTCGTTTACTTCGTCGGCGAGATGCTCGCGGCGAGCGGAACCTCGTTCGACGGGCGCACGGGCGTCGTCTCGGGCTCCGGCAACGTCGCGATTCACGCGATCGAGAAGCTGCACGCGCTCGGGGGAAGGGTCGTAGCCTGCTCCGACTCGGACGGCTACGTCCTCGACGAGCAGGGCCTCGACGTCGAGCTCTTGAAGCAGGTGAAGACCGTCGAGCGCCGCCGGGTGAGCGACTACGCGGAGCGCCGGCCGCGGGCGCGCTTCGTCCCAGCCGGAAACATCTGGCAGGTTCCCTGCGAGGTCGCGCTTCCGTGCGCGACCCAGAACGAGCTGACGGGCCGCGACGCCGCCCGGCTCGTTGCGAACGGGTGCATCGCCGTCGGGGAGGGCGCGAACATGCCGACGACCCCGGAAGGCGTGCGGGTCTTCCTCGACGCCGGTGTTCTGTTCGGGCCCGGCAAAGCGGCGAATGCGGGCGGGGTCGCCACCTCGGCGCTCGAGATGCAGCAGAACGCGAGCCGCGATTCCTGGACGTTCGAGCACACCGAGCTGCGCCTCGCGGAGATCATGCGCGAGATCCACGACCGCTGCTACGAGACCGCCGAGGAGTACGGCCAGCCCGGGAACTACGTCGCCGGCGCCAACATCATCGGCTTCACCAGGGTGGCGACCGCGATGGTCGCGCTGGGGCTGATCTAGAGGCGGACGCTGGCGCGGCAGCGCTCGCCGGACGAGCGGGTCGCGACCGCGACGATCCTGTCGCGCCCGGGCCGGTCGTCGAGGAGCTGGCGCAGCTCGAACGATCCGCTCGGCGGCTGCGTCGTTCGCTGGGCGCGGAAGACGACCCGGCCGTTCTGGCGCAGCGTGATGTCCCAGCGGACGCCGGTTCGATCCTGGTCGACCTCGAACTCGACCCTGATCCCGCCGTGCTCCCGCTCGACGTCGAGATCCCATTCGCTGCCCGCGCTGCAGGTACCGGAGCGCTCGATCTCGTGCGGCTCGCCGGCGAGCGCCGCCGGTGTGGCGACGAGGGCCGCGGCGAGCGCGGCTGCGATCGTGCGGTGGAGCTGCACCCCTTCAGCGTATGCGTCCCGGGTGGCCGCCGGTCGCGGTTCGGCCCGATCCGTCCCGCGAGCGCCTCCGACGATCTGGCGCCGGCGATCCCGTCAGCTACAATGACAGACCGAGCAATCGGTTTATTATCCGATCTCGGTGCGCACGGTCGACCCCATCAAGCATGCCGCCCGCCGCGGGGAGATCCTCGACGCGGCGGCCGCGTGCTTCGCCGCCAGGGGCTTCGACGGCGCGCGCACCGCCGACATCGCCGCCGCTGCCGGGACGAGCACCGGCAATCTGTTTCATTACTTCGCGGGCAAGCGCGAGCTGATCGTCGCGCTGATCGACCGCGAGCTGGACGAGACGGCGTCGTACCTCTCCGACCTGGAGGCGCGGGACGACCCGCTGGCGGCCCTGCTCGAGCTGCTCGACGTCGTCGTCGCCCTGGCGGCGGACGCGAACGCCGCCGCGCTGGCGCTCGAGCTCTCCGCCGCCGCGCACCGTGACGCGGTGCTGGCCGAGCTCGTCTCGCGCAATGACCGGGAGTTGCGGCGCGGCATCGAGCGGCTCGTCCGCCGGGCACAGGACGCCGGCGCGATCCCCGACCGGCTCGAGCCGGCGCTCGCGGCAACCTGGATCGCCGCCCTTCTCGACGGGTTGTTCGCCCGGGTCGCGGTCGACCCGGACTTCGCGCCCGCCACCCAGGCGGCGACCCTGCGGGGGATCGTCGAGAGGCTCCTCGGTGCCTGAGGCTTCTCGCCACGGCTCGGGGCGACGGCTGCGGGACGTCGACGCGCTCCGGGGGCTCGCGCTCTTCGGAATCGTGATGGTCAACGTGTGGGCGTTCGCGAGCGCGTACTACGGGCGCGGCGTCAGCGATCCCGCGCTCGACGACCCGCTCGGCCGGGCGGTCCAGTTCGCCGTCTCGCTCCTGTTCGAGACCAAGTTCTACCTCCTGTTCTCGTTCCTCTTCGGCTACAGCTTCACGCTTCAGCTCGCCGCCGCGGAGCGCGCCGAGGCGAGCTTCCGGGCCCGGATGGTCCGCCGGCACCTCGCGCTACTCGCGATCGGTGTCGTTCACGGCGCTCTCCTCTTTCACGGGGACATCCTGATCACGTACGCGCTGCTCGGGCTGCTGCTGCTCGGCCTGCGCGGGCTATCGCCGCGACGCGCGGTCGGGATCGCGCTCTCGCTGATCGCGCTCGCCGGGACCGCCTGGCTGCTCCTCGGGATCGGCGCTCACCTGGAGGGGATCACCACCGACTCGGGGACGATCCACCGGCAGGCAGCCGAGACGACCGCGGCGTGGCGCGACTCGGCCGCGACGGTCGCCGCGGAGCACACCCGCCAGCTGCCCGAGGCGCTCGCCTTCATCGTGCTCGCCCAGGGTCCGAGCGCGTTCGCGATGTTCCTGATCGGCTTCGCCGCGGGTCGCCGCCGTGTGCTCGAGGACGTCGCTGCGATCCGTCCCCGGCTCGTGCGAGTCGCGTGGGTCGGGCTTCCGCTCGGGCTGACCGGCAGCGCCGCCTACGCGGCGGCGACGGTCTTCCGACCCGGATCGGCGGCCGAGCTTCTCGCCTTCGGGCTCGATCTGCTGACGGCGCCCCTGCTCGCGGCCGGTTACGTGGCTTCGGCGCTCCTGGCCTTCCAGACCCGCACGGCTCGCGGATTGCCGCGGCGCTCGCGCCGGCAGGGCGCAGCGCGCTCTCGAACTACCTCCTGCAATCGGTCGCTCTCGGGGTCGTCTTCACCGCCTACGGCTTCGGGCTGACGGGGCGGCTCGCACCGCTCGCGGTCGCCGCGATCGCGTGCGCGCTGTTTGCCAGCCAGCTCGCCCTCAGCGCCTGGTGGCTCCGCCGGCACCGTTACGGGCCCGTGGAGTGGCTGCTGCGGGCGCTGACGGTCGGCTCGCGCCCGCCCTGGCGCCAGCGTTCCGCCGCCGCGAGCGCCGCGACCGAGGGATGAGATCGGGCCCGGAGCGGAGTCTCAGGGCACCCGGGCTGCCGCTCTCGGATCGGGCAGCAGGGACAAGAACTCGAGCACGGTCGCGTTCCAGGCCGCCGGGCGCTCCCATGCCGAGACATGAGCGGTCCGCTCGATCACCTCGAGTCGCGCCCCCGGGATGCTGTCGGCGAGCATCCGCATCAGAGCAGGCGGGGTGAGCAGGTCCTCGTCGCCGGCGATCAGCAGGGCCGGAGCTCGCAGCGCGGCCAGATCCGACCGGGAGACGAGGGCGGGAGGCGGCCCCGCCGACCGGGTGCTGTGGTCGGCAGCGGCGTACACCTCCAGCCAGCGCCTGGTCCCTGCCGGCTCCCGGGCACGGTAGTCGGCCGAGAGCTCACGGGCTTCCGCGGCGAGCCCGGTCACCGCGGGGGTCCACAGGCGCGCGATCTCCGCGCGAAAGTCCTCGTCGGCGTAGCCCGCCTGGGTGTTCGACAGGACCAGGCCGCCGGCTCGGCCGGGGTGACGAACGGCGACGGCGAGGACGTCGGCGCCCCCCGCCGCGTGGCCGACCAGGTGCGCGCGTCTCACCCCGAGCGAGTCCAGCACGGTCACCAGGTCGCCGGCGCGATCGGCGGGTGTGCCGCTCCCGGCGCTCGAGCGGCCGGCACCGCGGCGGTCGACCACCACGGGGCGAAGGCCGGCTTCCTCGAAGGCCGGAACATTCGGGGCCCAGATCTCGCCGGTGCCGGTCAGGCCGTGGACGAGCAGCACGACCGGCCCGTCGGCCGGTGACGACCGGTACCAGATTGGGGTCACGCCAGCGCGGGTCACGGGCACGCTCGTTCCGGGGTCATCGCGGCCCCGCGGCCGGGTATCGCCGGGTGATCAGGCCGGGCTGTGCCACGCGCTCGGGCCCGGCGGAATCGCGCAGGCGACGGCCTCGGCGGGCCCGACCCGGGCCCTCGCCGGCCGCTCCTCGCCGGCGCCGGTCAGCGGGGATCCTCCGTGCCGCCCGCAGCCGGCCCACCGGGAACCGCGTCCAGCAGCTCGGCGTTGTGCTGGCCGATCGTCGGCGGGGCCCGATCGTAGCTCGACTCGGCGACCGGTAGCGGCGAGCCGGGGACGTAGACCCGCCCGTCTCCCCCGCCCAGGTGCGGGATCCCCCGGATCACCCGGCGGTGCGAGATGTGCTCGTCCTCGGTGAGTCGCTCGACGGAGTAGATGGGGCTGCACGGCACGCCGATCTGCCTCATCGCCTCCTCGATCTCCGCGACCGTGCGCGCGGATGTCCACTGCGAGATCAGCCCGTCGAGGCGGTCACGGTTCTCGAGCCTGGTGTCGGGCGCGGCGGGGTCCGGGAAGTCGTCGAGCAGCTCGGGCCGCTCGATCAGCGCCGCCAGATTGGCCCACATCCTGTGGGGGAGAGGAGCGAGGTAGACGTCGCCATCGCTCCCCGGGTACGTACCGGCGTAGGAGCGCCGCACCCGGCTGCCCACCCGGCGAGGCCGCTCCCCGAGTTGCAGCACCTCGCCGATCGCGGGGCCGAGGAACGAGGCCATCGTGTCGAGCATGGCCAGGTCGGTGAAGTTGCCCGTGCCGGTCCGCTGGCGCCGCGCGAGGCCGAACATCACCGCCAGCGCCGCGTAGAGCCCGGCAACGTGGTCAGCCACGAAGACGCCCGCCAGCATGGGCTGACCGTCGGGCTCACCGGTCAGGTGCATCATCCCCGACATCGCCTGGATGATGCCGTCGAATGCCGGTCGCCTGGCATAGGGGCTGTCGATGCCAAAGCCGGTCGACTGCACGTAGACCACGTTCGGGTTGATCGCCCGGACCTGCTCGTAGCCGAAGCCGAGCCTCTCGGGGACGCCGACGGCGTAGTTGGTGACGACGACGTCGGCGGTCCGGATCAGACCGGCAAGCCGGTCTCGCTCCGGCGGCTGCTTGAGGTCGAGCATCACGCTGCGCTTGTTGCGGTTGAGGGCGTGGAAGTACAGGTCGTCGTAGGAGTAGGCCTCCCGCCCACGGCTGGAGTCGCCGGTGGGCGGCTCCACCTTGATCACGTCCGCGCCCTGATCGGCCAAGACCTGCGTGCAGAAAGGCACCGTGATGTAGTGGCCGAGCTCGAGGACCCGGATCCCCTCGAGCGGCGACTTGCTCGCTGCCCCCCCGACGTCCGGTCCGGGGGGGCTCATGGCGAGCTCCTGCGCAGGGTAGGCGCATCGAGGTCGTGGGTCCTGACCGAGTCGAGCGCCTGCCGGTAGCCGGCGTCGGCGTGGCGGATGATGCCGCTGGCCGGGTCGTTGGACATCACCCGGCTGATCCGCTCGGCCGCCAGGTCGGTGCCGTCGGCGACGACGACCATGCCGGCGTGGACCGACCGTCCGACGCCGGTGCCGCCGCCGTGCTGCAGCGCGACCCAGGTCGAGCCGCTCGCGACGTTGAGCATCGCGTTCAGGATCGGCCAGTCGGCGATGGCGTCGCTCCCGTCCGCCATGCCCTCGGTCTCGCGGTACGGTGATGCCACGGAGCCGGTGTCGAGGTGCTCGCGGCCGAGCGCCAGCGGAGCGGAGACCCGCCCGGTGCGCACCAGATCGTTGATCAGGAGGCCGGCACGCTCGCGCTCGAGGTAGCCGAGCATGCAGGTACGTGCCGGGAGACCCTGCGGCTCGACGTGCTTCCCGGCCAGGCTGAGCCACCGGGTGACCGAGCGGTTGCCGGCGAACTCCTCGACCATCGCTTGGTCGATCGTCGCGATGTCCGCCGGATCGCCGGATAGCGCGATCCAGCGGCAGTGGCCCTTGCCCTCGAAGAAGAACGGTCGGATGATCGACGCCACGAAACCGGGGTAGGCGAAGGCCCGCTCGAACCCGCCGAGCCTGGCTTCGACCCGGATGCCGTTGCCGTACTCGAAGACCTCCGCGCCCCGGTCGAGCAGCGCCACCAGAGCGCGCACGTGGTCGGCCATCGCCCGGCGTGCGCGATCGACGTAGCTCGCGGGGTCGCGCTCCTGCAGGTGGGCGGCGTCGCCGGGGGCCAGTCCGGGGACGGCGTAGAGCATCGGGTTGTGGGCGGCGGTCTGGTCGGTCGCGATGTCGATCGGCACGTTGCGCTCGACCAGCTCGGGCAGGATCGTCGCGGCGTTGCCGAGGAGCCCCACCGAGAGTGCGCGGCGCTCGGCCCTGGCGGCCTGGACGGCCGCCAGTGCGGCCTCGAGGTCGGGGGCCTGCTCGTCGAGGTAGCCCATCTCCAGGCGGCGAGAGATCTTGGCCTGGTCGACGTCGATGCACAGGGCGACGCCTCCGTTCATCGTGATCGCGAGCGGCTGCGCGCCGCCCATGCCGCCGAGCCCGGCGGTCACGGTGAGCACGCCGGCCAGCGTGCCGCCGAAGCTCCGGTCGGCGACTGCGGCGAAGGTCTCGAACGTGCTCTGCAGGATGCCCTGGGAGCCGATGTAGGCCCAGCCGCCCGCGGTCATCTGGCCGAACATCGTCAGGCCGCGATCCTCCAGCCTGCGGAACTCCTCCTGGGTCGCCCACTCCGGGACGATCGCGGCGTTGGAGATCAGCACGCGGGGCGCCCAGGCGTGGGTGCGGAAGACGGCAGTGGCGCGCCCGGACTGCACGAGCAGCGTCTCGTCCCCCTTCAGGCGCCTCAGCGTCTCGGTGATGATGTCGAAATCCGCCCACGACCGGACGGCCCGGCCGTTGCCGCCGTACACGACCAGCTCCGCGGGGTTCTCGGCGACCTCGGGATCGAGGTTGTTCAGGAGGAGGCGCAGAGCGGCCTCCTGATCCCAGCCCAGGCAGGACAGCTCGGCACCTCGCGGTGCCCTCACCTCGCGGGGCTTGCTGGCGGTCTGGCTCATGGTCGGCGCTTCCCCTCGGACGGGTGGTTGGACGGTCAGTCGCGTACCGTGCCGACCGCGTCGAACCGGCGCGCGAGCAGCCTGGCAATGGTCACCTGCTGGATCTGGCTCGTGCCCTCGTAGATCCGCAGGACCCGGCAGTCGCGGTAGAGACGCTCGATCTCGCTCTCGGTGGTGAGACCGTAGCCGCCGTGGATCTGCAGCGCGGCGTCGACCGCCTGGAAGCAGTTCTCGGTGGCTACGTACTTGCCGATCGAGCCGAGGCGCCGGACGTCCTCGCCCCGGTCGCGAGCGGCGGCGGCGTTGTAGGCGTGCAGGCGGCCGGACTGCACCCAGGCGTCGATGTCGGCGAGCATCGCCTGGACCGCCTGGAGCTCCCGGATCGGGGCGCCGAACTGGACCCGTTCGCTGGCGTGGCGAACAGCGAGGTCGAGGGCCCGCAGACCGACGCCGCTCGCGATCGCGGCCACGTCGATGCGCGCGCTGTTCAGGGTCTCGAGCGCGATCAGGCTGCCACCGCCGATCTCGCCCAGGATCGCGTCGTCGTCGACGACGACGCCGTCGAGCGCGATCTCGTAGGCGTGCTCGCCGCGGAGTCCGAGCTTGCCGATCGGAGCGGAGTAGCTCAGGCCGGAACCCTCGGAGTCGACGATGAACGCGGTCAGGCCGCGGATGCCCGCATCCGTGTCGGTCTTGGCGAAGAAGATGATCCCCTGAGACTCGCGGGCGCTCGAGATGAAGGTCTTGCGCCCCGACAGCAACCACCGATCGCCGTCACGGACGGCCGTCGTGCGGATCGCGCCGATGTCGGAGCCGGCGTCCGGCTCGGTCAGGCCGAAGGCGAACCGGTGCGAGCCGTCGGCGACACCGGGCAGGTAGCGCGCCTGCTGCGCCTCGGTGCCGAAAGCGCGAATGGACTCCATCCCGAGGTAGTGGCCGGCGAGCACGGAGCCGAGCGACGCGTCGGCGTAGGAGACCTCCTCGATTGCCATTACCTGCGTGACCATGTCGAGGCCGAGGCCGCCGTGCTCCTCGGCCACGGTGATGCCCAGGACGCCGAGCTCGGCGAGCCGGTCGACGAGCTCGACGGGATAGGTCGCGTGGGCGTCGCGCTCGGCCACCCCGGGGAGCACCTCCGCGCGACAGAACTCACGGAGGACGTCGCGGAACTCGCGGGTGTGCTCGTGGGGGAGGTGGATCATCGGGGAGTCGCTCCTGTGCGCTCGGGTTCCCGCAGCAGGTCGTCGAGCAGGGCGTTGTGCTCACCGAGCCCGGGAGCGGGACGGTCGGTGTCCGGGCAACCGCGCAGCCGGAACGCGTTCGCGAGCGAGCGGAACCCGTCGGGCTCCTTCCGGACGAGCCCGCGCGCAGCCACCTGCGGCTGGTCGAGCATCTCGCGCACGCCGAGGACGGGCCCGCAAGGGATCCCGGCTTCGCCGAGCAGCGCCAGCGCATCGTCGCGGGATAGCCGGGAGAGGCTCTCCTCGATCGCTGCCCCGAGAGCGTGGCGGTTGCGGCCGCGCTCGGCGTCGTCGGCGAAGCGCGGGTCGGTCGTCCACTCGGGGTGTCCGAGCACGGCGGCGAGCCGGGCGAACAGCGGGTCGTTGGCGATCGCGATCACGATCGGGGCATCCCTGGTGGCGAAGGCACCGAACGGTGCGCTGATCGCGTGGTGGCTGCCGGTGGGCCCGATCGTCTCCTCCGTCAGGAGGCCTCGCATCGCCACGGACTCGAGTAGCGACACGAGGCTGTCGAACATGGCCACGTCGACGTGCTGACCCCGACCGGTGACGTCACGTTGGCGCAGGGCGGCGAGCGTGGCGATCGCGGCGTACAGCGCCGGCACCATGTCGCCGATCGAGATGCCGACGCGAACGGACTCTCCGCCGTCGGGGCCGGTGACGGCCATGATCCCGGACATGGCCTGGACGACGAGGTCGTAGGCCGGCTTGTCCGCCAGCGGGCCATCCTGGCCGAAGCCAGAGATGCTGACCAGCACCAGCCGGGGATTGGCGGCGAGGAGCTCCTCCGGGGCGAGGCCGAGCCGTGCCAGGACGCCGGGGCGGAAGTTCTCGATCACGACGTCGGAGCGCTTGACGAGCCCGCGGAGGATCTCCCGTCCAGCCTCGGCCTTGAGGTCGAGCGTTACCCCCCGCTTGTTGCGGTTGAGCAGGCGGTGATAGCTGCTCTGTCCTTCGAAGAAGGGGCCGAAATGACGCCCGTCGTCGCCGGCCTCGGCTTCGATCTTGATCACGTCGGCGCCGAGGTCGGCCAGGATCCGGCCGCAGAATGGGCCGGACAGCACCCGGCCGAGATCGAGAACGCGAATGCCCTCGAGGGCACCGGTGTCGGTCATCGGCGGGCCAGTCCCGCGGTTCCGAGCAGGACCGGCGTGAGGTCGCTCGTCTCGACGACGGCGAGTGCCTCCTCGTAGCCGGCATCCGCGTGGCGGATCACCCCGATGCCCGGGTCGGTCGTGAGCACGCGACGCAGCTTCTCGGCGCAGGCGTCGGTTCCGTCGATCACGAGGGTGACGCCGGCCGAGATCGTTCCGCCCATACCGCTGCCGCCGCCCTGGTGGACGGCGACGAGCTCCGCGCCGCCCGAGGCGTTCAGGAGCGCGTTCAGGATCGGCCAGTCGGCCACGGCGTCGCTCCCGTCGAGCATCCCCTCGGTCTCACGGGTGGGCTGGGCGACCGCGCCGGTGTCGAGGTGGTCGCGGGTCATCGTGACCGGTGCGGACACCGCGCCGGTGCGGACGAGCTCGTTGACCAGCAGACCGAACCGCAGACGCTGTCCGTAGCGAAACCACGAGCTGCGCGCGGGCAGCCCCTGGTGCGGGATGGCGTCCCTGGCAACCTCGATCCAGCCGGTAATGGTGGGGTCGTCGGCGAAGATCTCGAGAATCGCGTCGTCGATCGTGCGGATGTCCTCCGGGTCGCCGGAGAGGGCGATCCACCGGCAGGGTCCCTTGCCGACGCAGAAGCTCGGCCGGATGTAGGCCTTGACGAAGCCGTCGAAGTCGCCCGCTCGTTCGTAGCCGGCCCGGGCCGCCTGCGCGCGAATCGCGTTCCCGTACTCGAACACGACCGCGCCCGCGTCCTGCGCCGCGACCATCGCCTCCACGTGGCGGGCGACCGTTGCGTAGGCGAGCTCCTCGTAGCGCCGGGGATCCTCGCGGCGCAGGGTGGCGATCTCGTCGTCCGTGAGGCCGGAGGCGACGTAGCCGTCGCGCATGTCGTGGGCCGAGGTCTGGTCGGTCACCACGTCCGGGCGAAGACCGCTGCGGAGTACCCGGGGGAGCAGGTCGGCGGCGTTGCCGGCCAGCCCGATCGAGAGCCCGCGTCGCTCGGCGAGCGCCGACTCCGCGAGCGCCCGGGCCTCATCGAGGTCGGCGGCCCGGCAGTCGAGGTAGCCCGATGCGATGCGCTTGTCGATCTTGGCACCGTCGTGCTCGACCACCAGGGCGACCGCACCGTGCAGCTTGATCGAGAGCGGCTGAGCGCCGCCCATGCCGCCGAGGCCGGCGGTGACGACGAGCCGGCCCCGCAACGACCCGCCGAAATGACGGTGGGCGACGGCTGTGAAGGTCTCGTACGTCGTCTGCACGATGCCCTGCTGGCCGATGTACTGCCACGCGCCCGCGGTGTACTGACCGTAGGAGATGAGGCCGCGGTCGCGGAGGTCGAAGAATGTCTCCCAGTTGGCGTGGTTGCCGACCAGGTTCGTGTTCGCGATCAGGACCCGCGGGCTGAACGGGTGGGTGCGAAAGCGGGCGACCGGCTTCCCCGACTGGACGACGAGGGTCTCGTCGTCGGAGAGGTCCCGGAGGGTCTCGACGATCGCGTGGAAGCTCGGCCAGTCGCGGGCCGCCTGGCCGCTGGCCGCGTAGATGATCAGATCCTGCGGGCGCTCGCCGTTATAGACGGTGTTCTCGAGCATCCGCAGGATCGCCTCCTGCCGCCAGCCACGGCAGCGGAGTCGGGTGCCGGTGGCCGGGCTAACCGGGCTGGGCTGCATGACCGACATAGCGCTCCTCGGGGTTGCTGACGGGGGTGGGCCTGGAGACCGCCGGAGTCGCGTGGACGACCTCGCCGGCCTTGATCACCAAGCTGACCAGGTTGGTGCCGAACTGGTTGATGACGAGCTCGTGCGTCGGGACGTCCCAGAGGACGAGGTCCGCCTGCTTGCCCGCCTCGAGGCTTCCGATCCGGTCGTTGCGGCCGAGCGAGACTGCTGCGTTGATGGTGCTCATGTTCCAGATCTCGGCGTACCCGAGCCTGTACAGGCGCGCGGCGGCCTGCATCACCGCCTGCATGGACAGGGTCGGGCTGCTGCCGGGGTTGTAGTCCGTGGCCAGGGCAACGAGCGCGCCGCCGTTGACGAGGCGGCGGAAACGCTCGCCGAGCCAGGCGTGCGGCGCCTCGCCCCAGGAGGTCGGGCCGGGATCCCTGACGAGCGCGAACGTGTGGTAGCTGACCGTGGGCAGCAGGATCGCCACCGTTGGTGAGTCAGCGAACATCGCGATCGCCCGGTCTGAGACGTATTCCAGGTGGTCGGCGGAAGCCGCGCCGAACCCGATCGCGAGCTCCGCCCCTTCCCGCGGCCCGGTCTGGTCCGCGTGGACGCGGAGGCCGAACCCCAGCTCGCACGCCGCCGCGGCGATCCGCTCGCACTCGCGGCGGGTGAATCCGATCGGATCGCAACAGACGTCGCAGTACTCCGCTACCCGTCGCGCCCGCCCCAGCTCCGCGATCACCTCCTCCACGAAGGCGCGGTGGGTGGCCGGGCCCGGGCTGACATGAGCGCCCAGGTACGTGACGGCGAGCTCCACCGGGTGTTCGGTCGCGGCCAGCGCCTCGAGCAGGCGGAGCTCATCGGCCGGGCTCTGGCCGTAGCCTGACTTGGCTTCCGCGGTGGTGGTACCGTGGGCGAGCATCGTGTCGAGCCGGGTCAGGATCCCGTGAGCGAGCTGCTCGGTGGACGCGGCTGCGGTCGCCCGGCGGGTCGCCGCGATACCGTGCTCGGCGCCCGGGCACGTCCGAGCACCGAGGACCCGCGCGCCCCACTCGAGATGCCGGGTGCCCGCGTGAACCAGGTGCGTGTGCGGGTCGACGAGTCCGGGAGTGACCAGGCGGCCGGTCGCGTCGAGCGTCGTTCGCCCGGCGAATCGGCGCTCGAGCTCGGACGTCTCGCCGACCGCCACGATCCGGCCGGCATCGACTGCGACGGCGCCGTCGGCGATCACCTCGACGCGTTCGAGGTCGTCGCCACGGGCGCCCCGACCTGTCCCGACGCGGCAGGTCAAGAGCTCGCTCGCGTGGGTGATCAGGAGTTCCACGGGCGCCGCGCCCGTGCGATTGGACAGGGCGTCCGGCATCTGTCAAAGTTCGTAATGAAAACACATTGCTGCTACATGAAATCACACGGATAGACACCTTGGCAAGGCAGGAGACAGGTAGCGATGAGAGCGGGGCGGCCAAGAAAGCGCCGACCTCGACGCGGGCCGTCGACCGGGCGCTCTCGCTGCTCGTCGAGGTCGCGGCCGGGGACGGGCTCGGCCTGGTCGAGCTGGCCCGGCGCGTTGAGTTGTCGCCGGCCACCGCGCTGCGGTTGCTGCGAACGCTCGAGGCGGCCGACTTCGTCTCCCGAGACGAGAACGGCGCCTACTTCGGCGCGGGCCGTCTCGTCGAGATCGCGGTCAACTTCATGAGTCAGAACCCCCTCTACCGGGCCGCCGACGCGCACCTCGAGGCGCTCCGCGACGAGCTGGACGAGTCGGCCTACCTCGGAGTCCGGGGCCCGGGGGACACCGTGCTATACGCGCGCCTCGCCGAGTGCCACCAGACGATCCGCCACCGTGTCTGGCTGGGCAAGACCGTCCCGTTGCACGGCAGCGCGATCGGTGCCGCCATCCGGGGAGAGGTCGACCCGGGGAAGGGCTACGTGGTCTTCCGGCGGACGGTGGAGGACCAGGTCTCCGCGATCGCGGCGCCGGTCCGGTGGGGTGACGGCGGGATTGCCGGGGCGATCAGCGTCGTCGGACCGACGTACCGGATCCCCGACGACCGGGCCGAGCTGATCGGGCGGCGTGTTGCCGAGCACGCCCAGGCGCTCTCCCATGAGCTCGCCGGAAGGGCTCCGGCCCTCGTCGCGGGCGGCAAACCCTGAGAAACCCACAGCCGAAAGGAACGACATGGCCACCGTCGACGACGACCTCCTACTCAGCCAGCGAGCTCGCCAGCTCCTCGCCTGGATCGACGAGCACGAGCAGGACTACGTCGACTTCCTCGCCGACTTCCTGCGGGTGCGCAGCGTCTGGGGCGACGGCAAGCACCTCACCACCGCCGCCGAGATGGTCGCCGGCGCCCTGCAGGACGTCGGGGTGCCGGCCCGTCTCACCCGGTGCGGCACGGACGGCATGAAGAACGTCCAGGCGCTGTACGGACCGGCAACGGATGACGGACTGATCTTCAACGGCCACATGGAGGTGTACCCGCCGTCCACCTCGTGGACGCGGGATCCGTTCTGCGGCGACGTCAGCGAGGGACGGATCTACGGCGTCGGGGTCTCGGACATGAAGTCCGGGACCGCGGCGATGGCAATGGCCGTCACGGCGCTTGCCGCGACCGGCGTCTCGCCCGAGCGCGGCATCACGCTTCTGACCGTCCCCAACCACTACGAGGGCGGCGAGGGGACACGCCAGGCGCTCCGCGACGGGCTGAAAGCGCGCTACGCCATCAACGGCGAGCCCAGCGACCTGATGGTCCTGCTCGGCCAGCGCGGAATCGCCTACGTCCAGGCGCGGGTCCGGGGCCGGGCCTCACACACCGCGGCCCTCGACATCGGCGTCAACGCCATCGACCGGGCCAGCCGGTTCGTGCGCGAGGTGCTGGACATGCCCATCACGGGCCTGGACGGGTCGGTCCTGGACGCCCAGAAGATCTGCAACGTGGCGCAGATCTCCGGCGGCGTGGCCCACAACCTCGTCCCGGAGATGTGCGACGTGACCTTCGACTTCCGGTTCCCGCCGGAGCAGGACCAGGACTGCGTCCTGCGCGACGTCCGCGCCGCGGCTGAGCGGGCCCTCCCCGACTTGGACGAGTTCCCGGTCGAGATCGCCCTGGAGCACACCTGCGTGAAGAACCCCCGCAGCTCGCTGCGGATCCCCGAAGACGCCCGGATCATCACCACCCTGAGCCGGGCCCATGAGCAAATGGCACGAACGCCGGCCCACTCGGGCTGCCACAACGCCTGGCCGGACACCCCCATCTTCTGGGAGGCCGGAATCGAGGCGGCGACCTACGGACCGGGGTCGATGGACTGCTATTGGGACGACGAGTCGGTGGTGGTCGCCGACTACCTCGCCGCGATCCGCACGTACGCCCTGGCCGCGCTCGAGCTCGCGTGCTGATGAGCCCCGGCACCGCCGCCCCCGCCTCCAGCCCGGTGGTGGGGGCAGGTCCCGGCGTCGCCGAGATCTGCAGCACCCTGATCCGGTTCGACACCTCCAATCCGGGCGGGGTGGAGCGCGCGGCCGCCGAGTACGTCGCGGGCTTCCTCGCGGATCTCGGCCTGGAGCCCGTGGTCTTGGAGTGCGAGCCGGGCCGCTCGAACGTCGTCGTGCGGCTTCCCGGGGTCGACCCGACCGCGCCGGCGCTGCTCGTCCACGGTCACCTGGACACGGTCCCGGCCGTCGCCGACGACTGGACGCACCACCCGCAGAGCGGGGAGATCGCGGCCGGCCAGGTCTGGGGCCGCGGCGCGGTTGACATGAAGCACGCCGTCGCGATGGACCTCGCGGCGGTGGCGGAGCTGGTCGCTCGCGGCCGGCGGCCGCGCCGTGACATCGTCCTCGCCTTCGTGGCCGACGAGGAGACCGGTGGCCAGGCGGGCGCGCGCTTCCTGGTGCACGAGCACCCGGAGCTGTTCGAGGGCTGCCGGGTCGCGATCGGCGAGGTCGGCGGCTTCAGCATCCCAGCGCTCGACGGCACCCCGACCTTCGCGGTATCCGTTGCCGACAAGGGACTGCGCTGGTACGAGCTGCGACGCCGCGGGGTCGCGGGTCACGGCAGCATGCTGGCGAAGGACAACCCGATCACCGGTCTGGCGGCCACCCTGCAAGAGGTGGCCGGAGCCGTGGACGAGCTGATCGTCCTCGAGCCGATGAGACTACTCGCCGAGGCGGTGGCGGGCCGCGCGGTCGAGCAGCCGGAGGAGGTTCGCGCGATCCTGCTCGCTCACACCGGGGCCTTCGCGCCGCTGCTCGCCGCGGCCCTGCGCAACACGGTCAACGTCACCCGCGTCGGTGGCGGCTACAAGGACAACGTCATCCCTTCCGACGCCTGGGCCCGGCTGGACTGCCGCTACCTGCCCGGCCACGAGGAGCGGCTGCACCGGGTGCTCGTGGAGGCCCTGCCCGAGCGGGCATCGCTCGAGCTGGTCAGGCGCAGCCCGGCCACGGAGCCGGACCACGCGAGCCCGTGGTTCGAGCACCTCGCGGCGTCGCTGCGCGCGGTCAGCCCGGCAGCCCGCGTCGTGCCGTACGTGTTCAGCGGGGGCACGGACAACAAGTGGTTCGCCGAGCTGGGCCTGGCGACGTTCGGCTTCACCCCGCTGTCGCTGCCCGCCGGCTTCGACTTCCCGGCCATGTTCCACGGGGTCGACGAGCGGGTGCCGATCGAGAGCCTGGAGTTCGGCGTCCGGGTGCTGACCGAGCTCCTGGCGCTCTGAGGGCGTCGTGCCGGCGAGCCAGCAGATGGCCTGGGAGCTCCTCCCCGCCCTGGGGGCGGCGGAGGTCTCGTCGGTTCCGGGGGCGACCGGCCCCTGGCCGGCCTCGGCGGGTGTGCTCGTCGAGGCGATCCGCCCGCCGGGCGCCACCGAGCCGGCCGCCCTGGCGATCCGGAAGCCCCGGTCGGCCGGGAGCCCCTCGCGGCTCGACGCGGTGCTGGTGCGCCGCGAGGCGGACGCCGGTGGCAGCGCCGTCCTGCACCAGGCGCTGACGCTGGTCGACGCGGCTGGCGAGACAGTCGGCGAGGGCCGGGTGAGCTGGTGGACGGACTCGACCCTCCCGGCGGCGGTCGCCGAGGCCTGGCGGCGCTGTGACGTTGGCACCGCGACCTGGGGCCGCGCTCTCGGCGCCCGGCTCGAGGAGCGCCCGGGCTTCGCCGACATGACGCGTTCCTTCGACGGCACGATCGGCCTCGGTGCCGAGGACCGGGAGGTCCAGCTGCGGATCTACCGCGGCCGCGTGCTCGAGGCCGTGCCGAAGACGCTCGAGGGTGCGACGTTCTCCGTCGCGGGCAGCGACCTGGCCTGGACGCGGTTCCTACTCTCCGGGCGCGACGACTTCGTCCGCCGGACGAGCGCGGGAGAGTTCAACGCGCGTGGGAGCAGCTTCCAGTACCTGCGCATGTTCAAGACCGTCGCGACGATGGTCGTGGAGGCCAGGCGGATGTGGGAGGAGGAGACGCGTGCACTCGGCCAGGTACCTTGAGGTCGCGGGCCAGCACGTCTTCGCCGAGTGCTGGCCGGGCGAGCGCGGCGTCGTCCTGTGCATCCACACGGCCGGGCAGAGCGGGGCCCAGTACCGCCACGCGGCTCCGTCGCTGGCCCGGCACGGATTCGACGTCATCGTCGTCGACCTGCCTGGTCACGGGCGGTCCGAGCCCGTCCCGGGTCGTCCGGTCGACGACCTGGGCTGGTATGCCGGGTGGTGCGTGGAGTTCCTGGCCGCGTGGGGAGCCGAGCCTGCCTGGCTGCTCGGCTGCTCGATCGGCGGTGCGATCGCCCTCGACATCGCCACCCGGCCGCAGGCACGGGTGCGTGGGGTCGTCGCGCTGAACCCGTCAGGAGTGCTCGGCGGCGCGGACGGGTGGGTCCCGCGTAGCCCGCTGCTCGAGGACGCCGGCTCGCCGAGCATGCGCGAGCGCACCTACCTCGGGACGGTGGACGCGTGCGGTAGCGCCGTGTCTCCGTCGGCCGTGGAGACGATCGCGCGGATGCATTGCCGGGAGGACTGGCACATCACCGCGTCCGACATCCACGGTGCTTTCGGCCACGACATCCGCTCGTCGCTCGGCGCCGTCTCGTGCCCCGTGTACCTCGCGACCGGCGAGGAGGACTACTTCGTGCCGCCGCAGCGGGTCCGCCGGATCGCCGAGCTGCTCCCCCACGCTCGCTTCGAGGTGCTCGCCGGGATCGGTCACTACCCGATCGAGGAGCTCCCCGATCTCGGCGCCCTGGTCGACCGCTGGATCCGGGTCCTGGAGGGCGAAGGACGATGAGTATCCGGGGGCGCGCCTACATCGTCGGGGCGAACGAGCACCCCGGGCGCGAGATCACCGACCAGAGCGTCGCCGAGATCCAGGCCCAGGTCGCGCTGACGGCTCTGGCCGACGCGGGGCTTTCGAGCCACGACGTGGACGCCTTCTGCTGCGACTGCGACGCCCCGGGCGTGGGGCCGCTCTCGATGATGGAGTACCTCGGCCTGCAGTGCCGGTACTTCGACACCACCGAGACCGGCGGCGCGTCGTACCTCTCCCATGTCGGCCACGCCGCCGCCGCGATCGCCGCCGGCAAGTGCGAGGTCGCCCTGATCGTGATGGGCGGTCGCCCGCGTACGCTGCGGCTCGCCTCCGGCCCCAGCCTCGCGGGCGCTCCCGAGTCCGACTACGAGACGCAGTGGGGGATCACGGACACGGTGCAGAACTACGCGCTGACCGCGATGCGGCACATGCACGAGTTCGGCACCACCGGTGCCGATCTGGCCCAGATCAAGGTGGCCGCCTCGGTTCACGCTCAGCACAACCCAAACGCCTTTCTGCGCCAGGTCGTCTCGGTCGACGAGGTGCTCGAGTCGCCCATGGTCAGCGATCCGCTGCACCGCCTCGACTGCTGCGTAATGACCGACGGCGGCGGCGCGGTCGTGGTCGCGAGCGAGCGCGTCGCCCGCGAGCTCGGGCGCACCCGGGTCAAGGTCCTCGGCCACGGCGAGGCCCACAAGGGAACCGACGCCGGCCGCATCGACCTGACCAGCACCGCCGCCGTGCGGTCCGGCCGCGATGCCTTCGCCGAGGCCGGCCTGACGCCGCGCGACGTCGACTACGCCTCGCTGTACGACTCGTTCACGATCACCGTCCTCCTGGCGCTCGAGGACCTCGGCTTCTGCGAGAAGGGCGAGGGCGCCAGGTTCGTCCAGGACGGCTCGCTCGTCGCGCCGCTCGGGCGGCTGCCGATCAACACCGACGGCGGCGGCCTGTGCAACAACCAGCCGGACAACCGTGGCGGCATGGTCAGGCTGATCGAGGCCGTGCGGCAGCTTCGCGGCGAGGCGCATCCGAAGCTGCAGGTCCCGGACTGCTCGATCGCGCTCGTGCACGGATCCGGCGGACGACTGGCCACGCGCAGCTCGGCCGCAACGCTGCTCCTGGGAAGTGAGGACGCATGAGTCAGACGTGGCCGCCCGGGACGCTGCAGGCCGGCCCGGAGGACCCGTTCTGGGGCGCGACCGCTCGCGGCGTGTTGCTGATTCCGCGCTGCGAGGAGTGCTCGGCCACGAGCTGGCCGCCGCGGCCGTTTTGCCCGTGCTGCGCCACGCAGCGGGCGCCGGTCCTCGTCCCCTCGGCGGGAGCGGGAACGGTCTACTCCTACACGGTCGTCCGCAGGGCTCGCGGTGACTTCCGCGAGCTCGTGCCGTACGTCGTCGCCTACGTGGAGCTCGACGAGGGCCTGCGGCTGCTCTCGAACATCGCCGCCGCCGACCCGGAGTCCGTGCGGATCGGCCAGCGGGTCGAGGTCGTCTTCGACGAGCCGGGCGAGGACCCGGCAGCTCCGCGCCGTTACCGGTTTCGGCCGGCCTGAGCCCATGCCGAGCGTGGATCAGCTGCTCCTACGCCGGCGGGCCCCCGCTCCGGGCGGCGCGGTCGTGAGCGAACGTTGGCGCGGGGCGCCGCGAGCGGCGGCGCTATCCTGTGGCGCTGCCATCGGGGGCCGGGCGTGGCCGGCCGGCTTGATTGGAGGGTGCTTGTGGTGAGCTGGGGCGGTCGCGTGGCGGTCGCGGGCGTGTACGAGTCGCCGCGGCGCAAGGCGCCGGGTGTGCACCCATTCGAGATCCATGCGGAGTGCGTGAGGGGGGCGCTGGAGGACGCCGGGCTCGCGTTCTCGGAGGTGGACGGCCTGTGCTCGGTGGGTGGCACGCCGGCCGATGGGACGGCGTGGGCGCCCGTCCTGGAGCTGGCGGAGTGGCTCGGGCTGTCGGAGCAGCTTCGCTACGTGGACGGCACGGAGACCGGGGGCTGCTCGCCGATCGCGCAGGCGGGGCGGGCGGCGGCACAGATCGCCGCCGGGGCGGTCGAGGTCGCGGTCGTCAGCTACGCGGAGTGCAGCTACTCGCTCATGCCGGATCTCGGGACCGGGACGGCGGGCCTGAACGCGCAGGGGCCCGGGGCGTTCGAGATGCCGTACGGATTCTCGGTTGCGGGCGCCTTCGCGCTGATGGCTCAACGGCACATGCACGAGTACGGGACGACGCCGGAGCAGCTCGCCCGGGTGGCGGTTCAGTGCCGGGCGAACGCGGCCTCGAACCCGGACGCCCGCTACCGGGAGCCGCTGACGGTCGAGGACGTGCTCGCCTCGCCGATGATCGCCTCGCCGCTTCACCGCTTCGACTGTTGCGTGGTGACGGATTCGGGGGGCGCGGTCGTGCTGGTCGGGGAGGGGCGGGCGCGGGAATGTCGCAAGCCGCCGGTGTGGCTGCTCGGGTTCGGTGAGGCGCTCGGGCACGCGCAGATGAACCAGATGGATCGGTTCACGTCGACGCCGGCCGTCGCCAGCGGTCAGCGGGCCTTCGCGATGGCCGGTGTCAGCCACGACGACGTCGACGTCGCCCAGCTCTACGACGCGTTCACGATCACCCCGCTGCTCGCGCTCGAGGACCTCGGCTTCTGCGCGAAGGGCGAGGGCGGCCCGTTCGTCGAGAGCGGCGCGATCGCGCCCGGCGGCCAGCTACCGATCAACACCGACGGCGGCGGCCTCTCGTCCAACCATCCCGGCCGTCGCGGCATGTTCCTACTCGTGGAGAGCGTGCGCCAGCTTCGCGGCGAGGGCGTCGGGGTCCAGATCGCGGGCGCCAGGACCGCCCTGGCGCACGGGCTCGGCGGCGCCAACTCGGCCACGGCCACGATGATCCTCGGCGTCTAGATGGGAGACCGGGAAATGGCCAAGACGACCGAGCCGGCCCGGATGCTCCCCGTCCTCTACGAGCTGACCGAGCCGTTCTGGGCGGCCGCGGCCGAGGGGAAGCTCCTGATTCAGCGCTGCCGCTCCTGCGGCGCCCACCAGTGGTACCCGCGCGGCCACTGCCGCCGCTGCCTCGCCGCGGCGCCCGAGTGGGTCGAGTCCCCGGGCCGGGGCCGGGTCCACACTTTCACGATCGTCTGCCGCTCCAACGCGCCCGGCTTCGAGGTTCCCTACGTGTTCGCGATCGTCGAGCTCGAGGAGGGCGTTCGCCTGAGCGCGAACCTCGTCGGCATCCCCCACGAGCAGGTGGCCTGCGGCCTGCCGGTGCGCGTCACCTACCAGCGCCTGACCGATCGCATCGCCCTCCCCCAGTTCACCGCGGCAGCGTCGTGACGGCCGAGCGAGCGGGAGCCCGGGTCGGATTCGACCGCGCCGTGGAGCCTCGCTTCGACGAGGAGACCGAGGCGTTCCGCCAGGAGGTGCGGGACTTCCTGCGCGATTCCCTGCCGGACGAGATCCGGCGCTGGTGCGACGTGGCCACGGTCTACTCGGAGTTCGTACCCCTCGAGATCCGCAAGCGCTGGGCGAGGATCCTCTACGAGCGCGGCGGTTGGACCTGTCCCGGGCTACCCAGGGAGCACGGCGGGGCCGGGCTGAGCCCGCTTCAGTGCTACGTGCTCGCCCGGGAGCTCTCTCTCGCGGGGGCGGCCCACCTGCCCGAGATCGGAGCCGACCTGGTCGCGCCGACGCTCGTTGCCTTCGGGACCGAGGAGCAGCGGGAGCGGTTCCTGCCCGGCATCCTCACGTTCGACGACGTCTGGTGCCAGGGCTTCTCCGAGCCCGGCGCCGGCTCGGACCTGGCCGCGCTCGAGTGCCGCGCGGAGCGCCAGGGCGATGAGTACGTGCTGGACGGGACGAAGATCTGGACGAGCTACGCCCACTGCGCGGACTGGATGATCGGCCTCTTTCGCACCGATCGCTCCGGGAAGAAGCAGCAGGGCATCACCGTCCTCTGCGTGCCCATGTCCGCGGCCGGCGTGACGGTCGTCCCGATCGTGACGTTCGCGGGGACGCACATCCTGAACCAGGTGCTGTTCTCGCGGGTCCGGGTCCCGGCCGAGAACCGCCTGGGGGAGGAGGGTGACGGCTGGGGCCTCGTGAAGCACGTTCTCGCTCTCGAGCGGACGACGTCGGGCCTCGTCCCGCACGCGGTGGCGGCGCTCGAGCGGCTGAAGGAGGTGGCGTCCCGGCAGCCTGCGGGCGAGGGGTCGCTGCTCGAGGAGACAGCGTTCGGCCTGCGGATCGCCGAGCTCGAGCTCTCGCTGCGGGCGCTCGAGCTCACGGAGCTGCGGCTGCTCCTGGGCTCCGGCGACGCTCGCGCCCAGGCGGGCGTGGCCTCGCTCGTCAAGCTTCGCTGGTCTGAGATCCACTCCGAGCTCACCGAGCTCTTGCACCAGGCGTGCGGGTATCGCGGCCACGCCGATCTGGGCGCGGAGCTGGACGTGGGCGGCCCCGAGCCCGGGCTCCTGGCGGAGGCCGCGCGGGCCGCCGTGGATACGTTCAACGCGCGCTCGGGTCTGATCTACGGGGGCTCGAGCGAGATCCAGCGCAACATCATCGCGAAGGCCGTCCTGGGTCTGTCCTGACGGGTGGGGGCATGCACATCGAGCTGACACGAACACAGCGGCTCTTCGGGGACAGCCTCGCCCGCTTCCTGAGCGAGAACCACAGCTTCGAGCGGCGGCGGGAGATCCTCCAGTCGGAGCACGGTTTCTGGCCGGAGCACTGGGCGCGGTACGCGGAGCTCGGCGTTCTGGGGGCACCGTTTCCCGAGGAGTACGGCGGGCTCGGCGAGGATCCCGTGACGACGATGGTGATCATGGAGCAGTTCGGGCGCTCCCTCGTCACCAGCCCGTTCCTCGCGACGGTGGTCCTGGGTGGCCACCTCGTCCTCTTCGGCGGCTCCGAGGAGCAGCGTCGCTCGATCCTGCCCGCGGTCGCGAACGGCGAGGCCAAGCTCGCCTTCGCCTTCGCGGAGCCCGCGGGGCGCTACGACCTCTTCCACGTCGCCACCCGGGCGACGCCAGGCCCGGGCGGGTTCGCGATCAGCGGGGAGAAGTGCACGGTCTTCGACGCGGCGGTCGCGGACACCATCGCCGTGCTCGCACGAACGTCCGGCTCGGACCGAGATCGCGACGGCCTCTCGCTCTTCCTCGTCGAGCGCGGGGCGGGCGGGCTGTCGCGTCGCGACTACCGGACGCAGGACGGCGGGCGAGCTTCGGACCTGCGCTTCGAGCGGGTTCGCGTCGGCCCCGACGCGCTCGTCGGGGAGCTCGACGGTGCGCATTCGCTGGTCGAGCGGGTGATCGACCACGGGATCGCCGCGGTGTGCGCCGAGGCGGTCGGGGCGATGCGGGCGGTCCTCGAGCAGACGCTCGACTACCTGAAGGTGCGGCGCCAGTTCGGCCAGCCTCTGGCGAGCTTCCAGGTGCTGCAGCACCGGATGGCGGACGTGTACATCAGCTGCGAGCTGGCCCAGTCGGTGACCCAGGAAGCAACGCTTCGCGTGGCGGGGGCCGATGCCGCCGCGCGCCGCCGGAGCGCCTCCGCCGCCAAGTACCTCGTCGGCTCCTACGGTCGCGAGGTGGGCCACCGGGGGGTGCACCTGCACGGCGGGGTGGGTATGACCGCCGACAATCCCGTCGGGCACTACCTCAAGCGGCTCGCCCTGATCGACCTCACCTTCGGCGATTCCGCCCACCACCTGGTCCTCTACCGGGAGCTGTCTCGCAAGCCAGCACCTCCCGGGCCGGGCACGGGGTAGCGAGATGGCGATGAATCTCGATGCGGTGGGACTGACCGCGCGTGTGCGAGCCACCTGGAGCGAGGACGACTGCCTCCTGTACGCGGTCAGCCTGAACTGCGGCGCCGGCGAGCTCCAGTTCGCGACGGAGAACACCGAGGGCGTCCCCCAGCAGGTGCTGCCGACCTTCGTGACGGTGATCATGGACCTCGCGGCGAAACGCGGGCGGACTCCCCAGCTGGCCTGGTTCGAGGACTCCGTGGTCGGCGACTTCGCGCCCGAGCAGATCCTCGACGGGGAGCGGAAGATCACGCTCCACGGCCCCCTTCCCGTCCGGGGGAGCGCCGAGGTCACGACGAGGATCGCGGGCATCTGGGACAAGGGATCCGGTGCCGTGATCGAGCTGAACGAGACGGGCGTGAACGCCGAGACCGGCACGCCGCTCTGGGATCACCAGATGTGGGCGTTCGTCCGGGGCGAGGGCGGCTGGGGTGGCGACCCGGGTCCGGCCCGGGAGCGCAACGAGCCGCCGGAGCGCGAGCCCGACCGCGTGATCTCCTACGAGACGTGTCCCAATCAGGCCTACCTCTACCGTCTGAACGGCGACCGCGCCCGCTACCACTCCGATCCGGCCTCCGCGCAGGCGGCGGGGTTCGACCGGCCTCTCCTGCACGGGCTCTGCAGCTACGGCTTCGCCGGGCGCGGCCTGATCGAGGTCCTGTGTGACGGCGACCCGGCTCGGTTCGGATCCATGACCGGCCGCTTCTCGGCACCCGTGTTCCCGGGCGATACGCTCGTCTCGAAGATGTGGCTCGATGGCGGCGGGGCGGTCTTTCGCACCGAGAACCAGGACGGCGTCGCGGTCATCGACCGTGGGCGGTTCACCTTCCGCGGCTGACGGCAGCCTGCTGACCACGCTCGTGCCCTCGCAGACCCCGACGCAGCTCGACGCCCTGTTCGACCCCCGGTCGGTCGCCGTGATCGGGGCGAGCGCAAACCCCGGGAAGTGGGGTCACGAGCTGTCGCGGATCGTGCTCGCGGGCCAGCATCGCCGGCGTGTCTACCTCGTGAACCGGAACGGCGGCGAGATCCTGGGACAGAGTGTCTACCGAACGCTTGCGGACCTCCCCGAGGCGCCGGAGGCGGCACTCATCGTCGTGCCGGCGAGCAGCTTCGAGGAAGCGCTCGACGGCGCGCTCGAGCGTGGCGCCAGGGTGATCGTCGGGATGACGTCGGGATTCGGCGAGATTGGCGAGGAGGGCCGGCAGCGGGAACGGGCGATCGCCGCGCGCGTCCGCCAGGCTGGCGCGATGCTGCTCGGCCCGAACTGCATCGGCGTCCACGACGCCACGGCCGAGTTCAACGCCGCCCCGTACCTCGATCTGCCCGTCGGCGAGATCGCGTTCATCTCCCAGAGCGGCGGGCTGGCCGAGGAGATCGCCCGCTACCTGAGGGAGTACGGGCTCGGCTACTCCCGCTTCGTCTCGGTCGGGAACCAGACCGACCTGACGGTCGCGGCGCTCGTGCGCGCCTGCGCCGTTCACCGGCACACGTCGCTGATCATCCTCTACGTCGAGGACTTCCTGGACGGCCGGGAGGTCTTCGACGCCGTTCACGAGGCGGGTCTGGCCGGACGCCCGGTCGTGGTGCTGAGCGCGCCCGCCAGCGAGCCCGTGCGGCGCGCAGCGCAGTCGCACACGGGGTCGCTCGCAACCGCGGGCGAGGTGATCGAGCTGGCGTGCCAGGCTGCGGGCGCGTTCCTCGTCTCGACGCCCCGGCAGGTCGCCGAGGCCGCGCACGCGTTGCTCTCGCCCGCGCGGGCTCGCGGCCGGCGCGTCGCGCTCCTCGGCGACACGGGCGGCTTCGTCGTCGTCGGGGCGGGCGCCGTCACCGCCGAGGGCCTCGAGATCCCCGAGTTCAGCGAGGAGCTCCGCTCCAGGCTGACCGCCGAGCTGTCGCCGCTGGCGTCGTGCGCGAATCCGATCGACCTGGTCACGACCGCTTCCTCCGCCCACTGGGCAGCGGTCGCGGAGCACGTGCTGGCCTCGGACGAGGTGGACGCCCTGCTGCTCGTCGGCGGCTTCGGGGTGTACGTCAGCTACGGGGTGGAGGACGACGCGCAGGCGATCGCGGCCGCGGAGCGCATCGCCGAGCAGGCTTGGCGGACAGGAAAGCCGGTCGTCGTCTCGACTCTCGCCTCGACCTCGTCGGGTGCCCTGGCGCTGCGAGACCGGCGCGTTCCGGTCTACCGCGACATCGAGTCGGGAGCGCGGGCCGTGCGCCTGCTCTGCGACGATCGCGACCCGGCGAGCGGTATCCCGCCGCTGCCGCCCGCGGCGGGGCCCTCGGGTGCCGACGAGGCAACCTACTTCGGCGCCAGGGCGCTCCTCGCCTCGTACGGCATCGCCTTTCCGGAGGCGGTGGAGGTGTCCGGGCTCGAGGAGGCACTCGCGGCGGCCTCGAGGCTCGGCTTCCCGGTCGCCCTGAAGGCGCTCGGGCTCCTGCACAAGTCGGACGCCGGCGGCGTCGTGCTCGGCCTGCGGGACGAGGGCGAGCTCGGGCGGGCATTCGCCGAGCTCGAGGCGCGCCTCGCCCCGCCCTCCTACTCGCTGGAGCGGATGGCCGGGGTGGGGGAAGGCGGGATCGAGCTGATCGTCGGTGCCCGCCAGGATCCCCGCTTCGGCCCGGTGCTCCTCGTCGGTACGGGCGGGCTCTACGCCGAGATCCTTCGTGACGCGCGGCTCGTCTTCGCCCCGGCCGACCCGGCGCGCGCCGAGCGCGCCCTGCGCAGCCTGCGCGGGGCGCCGCTCCTGCTCGGGGCCCGGGGCCGTCCGCGGCTCGATCTCGCCGCGGCCGCGGTTGCCGCCGCGGCCCTCTCCCGGCTCGCGGCCGAGCGCCCGGACCTCGCCGACATCGAGGTGAACCCGCTCCTCGTCCTGCGGGAGGGGGCCGTCGCGCTCGACGCCCGCGTCATCCGCGCCACGGCGCCAGAGCTGTCCGCACCGATAGGCGACAACGTCCGGCCTGGTCCCCAGGCCGGCGCGGAAGGAGGGCATTGATGGGAATCTGCGAGGGACGGGTCGTCGTGGTGACGGGCGCCGGCGGCGGGCTCGGGCGCGCCCACGCGCTCTCGTTCGCGCGAGCGGGGGCGAAGGTCGTGGCCAACGACCTCGGCACGGCCCCCGACGGGACCGGCCACGCCTCGATGCCGGCTGCGGAGGTCGTCGAGGAGATCCGCGCGCTCGGCGGCGAGGCGGTCGCGAACGGCGACGACGTCGCCGACTGGGACGGTGCCCACCGGCTCGTCCAGACGGCGCTCGAGTCGTTCGGCCGCCTCGATGTGCTCGTCAACAGTGCCGGTTTCCTCCGGGATCGCGCGCTCGTGAGCATGACCGAGGATGAGTGGGACGCGGTCATTCGGGTGCACCTCAAGGGCGTGTTCTGCCCGACCCGGCATGCGGCCGCCCACTGGCGCGAGCGCTCGAAGGAGGGGGAGGCGAACGACGCCAGGGTGATCAACACCACGTCGACCTCCGGGGTGTACGGGAACTTCGGTCAGGCGAACTACGGCGCCGCGAAGGCTGGCGTGGCTGCCTTCACCGGCATCGCCGCGCTCGAGCTCGAGCGCTACGGCGTGACGGTCAATGCGATCAGCCCGGCCGCCCGAACCCGCATGACGGCGTCCGGGCTGCCCGAGGCTCCGAGCGGTGCCGCCGACCCGTTCGACCCGGCGAGCGTGTCGGCGCTCGTCGTCTGGCTGGGCAGCGCCGGGGCCGCGCACGTTACGGGCAGGGTCTTCGACATCTTCGGTGGCAGGCTGCGGGTCGAGACCGGATGGAGTCCGGGCCCGGCCGCCGTCCCCGAAGGGCCGTTCGACCCGAGCGAGCTCGGACGGATCGTCGACCGGCTGCTCGCCGAGGCTCCCGCCCGGATCCGCACCTGGGAGGACGCCGAGGTGGGACAGCCCGGGTCGGGCTTCCTGATCCAGCCGTGAGCGCCCGGCAGCCCCGGGCGAAGCGGGCAGGACCGCCCGGTGCGGTCCTGCCCGCTTCGCGACGCTCAGCGGCCTACCACTCGACCGTGAACTGATCCACGTTCTCCTGGGTGAGCGTCAGCTTGCCCCCTTCGAGCGGGCTGGTCTCCGAGGGGTCGAGCAGCGGGTCTTCGATTGGCTCGCCCCGGATCGCCTTCAGCAGCAGCTCCGCCGCCATCCTCACGTCGGTCTGCGGGACGGCGATCACGGATCCGAACTGCGTGCCCGCCTTGATCCGCTCGACCGCGGCCTCGGTGGCGCCCCACCCGATCACGAACACCGAGCCGGTCTTCCCGAGCTCCTCGAGCGCGGCGACGATCCCGGTCGCGGTCGCGTCGTCGTCCGAGATGATGACGTGCGTGTCCGGGTGCGTCTGCAGCAGGGTTCGGGTCAGAGCGGCGGCCGCGTCGGCGGCATCGAACCCGGGCGCGCCGAGGTCGATCAGCTTCAGGTTCGGGTGGTTTGCGAGCTCGGCCTCGAGCGCCTCGACCTCGAGCGTCGTCAGGGTGTACTCCGGCGGGCCGGTGAACATGGCGAGGTTGCACGGATCGAGCGTGCCGCACGCCTGGAGCGCCATCTCGACCCAGGACTTCGCGTAAAGCTCTGGCCACTGGTTCACCTCGCCGGAGACGCCCTCGAGCTGGGGGCCGTTCGGATCGAAGAACTCCGGGCCGATCGAGCCCTCGTTCGAGACGACTTTGAGCCCGGCGGCGATGGCGGCCTCGGCGCAGGGGACCGCGGCTGCCCCGTCGACGGGGTAGATCAGGAGCCCTTGGTACTTGCCGGTCGCGATCGCGGTCTCGCACTGGGACAGCTGCTTCTGCGGGTCGAAGTCCGCGGAGAAGATGTCCACGGTGGCGTTGTTCTCTGCCGCGAACGCCTTCACGGCCTCCTGAGCGGGCACGGTGAACGACGTCGTCGAGGTGTCGAGGTAGACGAACGAGATCGCCTCCGCCGCGGACGTCTCCGTGGCCGGCGCGGCCGTCTCGGTGGCGGGCGCGGCGGTTGTCCCCGCCTCTTCGTCGCCACCGCATCCGGCGGCCACGAGCGCCACCGCCACGGCCGCTACTGCCACCGCCAGAGCGCTGACCCGCAGCCTCCCGGTTGTCCGCGCGACGCGCCCTTCCCCGGCGCTGGTCCTGTCGATCATTCCGAGCACCTCCTCCGTCGTTTTCTCCTGCGTTCTCGCTGGTCAGATCAGCGGCGTTTCGCCCGCGCCCAGGCGTCGAGGCCGACCGCGGCGAGCAGGATGGATCCGGTCGCGACCTGCTGGTAGAGGGGGGTCAGGCCGAGCAGGTCGAACCCGTTCGCGATTAGCGCCAGCAGGAAGACGCCGACCATCGTGCGCCAGATCGCCCCCTCGCCGCCAAGCAGCGAGTTCCCGCCGAGCAGGAGCGCGGTCCAGACGCCGAACGCGATCCCCGAGTTTCCGGTGGCGTTCGCGCTCAGGCTGCGGCTCGCGACCATCACCGCCGCCAGCCCGCCGGCCAGGCCCGAGAGCGCGAAGGCGGCGATCCGGACGGGGTAGACTCTCACGCCCGCGAGCCGAGCGGCCTCCTCGTTGCCGCCGATGGCGAACACATACCGTCCGAAGACCGTGCGGTTGAGCAGCACCGAGCTCGCGATCATGACCGCGGCGAAGATCCAGATCGCCACGTTGACGTCCAGAAACCGGGTCCGGACGAAGCCGTAGCCCTCGTCGTCGGCGATCTGGATCCTGCCTCCCGTGATCACCGCCGCCGTGCCCGCGAAGACGATCATCGTTCCGATCGTCGCCACGAACACGTTCATCCGCGCGACCGTGCCGAGGAGCCCGTTGACGGTCCCGAGCGCGAGGCCGGTGGTCAGGCCGGCGGCGGCGCCGAGGAGCGGCGTCGAGGCGTTCACGGCCAGCACGGACACGACTCCGGACAGCGCGAAGATCGCCCCGATCGAGAGGTCGAAGCCGCCGGTGATGAGGACGAACGTGCCGCCGAGCGCCATCACCCCGACGGGCGCCCACTGCTGGAGCACGTTCAGCAGGTTCGTCTTCGTGAAGAAGAACTCCGAGCTGAACGAGAGGACGACGAACAGGATGACCAGGGCGACCAGGATGCCGTAGTCGCGGGCGCGATCGAACGCGAGCAGCGACGTCCGGACTCTCCTCGCCTCGCGGGACACGGCCTCGCTGCTGCTCACGGGATCGTCTCCGTCTCGCCGAAGAGCGCGGCCAGGATCTCACCTTCGCCGGCATCCCCGCCCAGCTCGGCGGCGAGGCCGCCGCGGTACATGACGAGGATCCGGTGCGACAGGCCCATGATCTCCTCCAGATCGCTCGAGATCAGCAGCACCGCCGTACCCTGCGCGGCCAGCGAGACAAGGAGCTGGTAGAGAGCGCGTTTCGCGCCCACGTCGACGCCGCGGGTCGGCTCGTCCGCGATCAGCACGCGGGGCTGTCGCATCGACCAGCGCGCGAACATCACCTTCTGCTGGTTGCCGCCGGAGAGCGTCGCGATCGTGCGTTCCGGGTCCCGCGGGCGCACGTCGACCTCGGCGATCACGCTGTCGACCCACTCGCGCTCGCGGGCGCGCCGGACGAGACCGCGCCTCGCGACCGCTGAGAGGCTGGGCAGCGTGAGGTTCTCGCGCACCGGGCGGGCGAGCAGCATGCCCTGGGCCTTGCGGCTCTCCGGCAGGTAGGCGATGCCGCGGTCGATCGCCTCGCGGGGCGAGCGCGCGTGGAGGCGCTCCCCCGCCAGGGTCACGATCCCGCGGTCGGCGCGATCGGCGCCGAAGAGCAGGCGCGCGAGCTCCGTGCGCCCGCTGCCGACGAGCCCGGCGATGCCGACGATCTCACCGGCGCGAGCGGTCAGGGAGACATCGTGGACGCGTCCGGCGCGGTGGAGGCTCGAAACCGCGAGCACGACGGGTGCGCCGGGCGCGGGCGGTTGCTTGGGCGGGAAGGTGGACTCGAGCGAGCGGCCGAGCATGGCCAGGATCAGGGAGTCGACGGTTGCCTCCGAAGCGGCGGTCGTGGCCACGTGCTTGCCGTCCTTGAGAACGCTGACCGTGTCCGCGAGCGCCAGGACCTCTTCCAGGTAGTGGGTGATGTAGATGATCGTCTTGCCGCGCTCGCGGAGCGTTCGCAGGACGCGGTAGAGGTGCTCGCACTCGTTCAGCGTGAGTGGGGCCGTGGGCTCGTCGAAGACGATCAGCCGCGCGTCGCGGGCGAGCGCGCGCACGATCTCGACCTTCTGCTGCTCGGCCAGCGGGAGTCTCGCGACGATCGCGTCGGGGTTGAGCCGGAAGCCGGTTTGCTCGCCGAGCGCGCTCAAGCGCGTGCGCAAAGCGGCCGGACGCACCACCCCGGCCCGCCTGCTCTCGGCGCCGAGGAAGACGTTCTCGAGCACGGTCAGGGTCGGGACGAGCGAGATCTCCTGGTGGACGAAGGCGACGCCGTGCCCGAGCGCTTCGCGAGGCGTGCGGTAGTGGACCGGCACGCCATCGACGCGGATCTCGCCGGCGTCCGGTCCAACGCTGCCCGCGACGACCTTCCCCAGCGTCGACTTCCCGGCGCCGTTCTCGCCGACGAGCGCGTGGATCTCGCCGCGCCCGACGGCGAGCGTGACCGCGTCCAGCGCCTGCACTCCGCCGTAGCGCTTGGAGAGGCCCCGCACCTCGACGGCGGCAGACGTCATTGGCGATCTGCGCCCGCGGCCGTGAGCGCCGGCCGGGCAACGCACGCGGGCGCTGCGGCGGGGCCGGGGGGTGCCGCTTCCGGCGGGGGCAGGCCGGAGCCATAGCCGTCATCAGGTAAAAACCCCATACTGACACGTGAAACTCTGTCACATCTCGAGCCGCGACGCAAGGTCCCGGCGCGGGGCCCGCTCGCGCCTTCGACCGGTCCCGCGGGCGGCCGGATCCCGGTCTCGCCCAACTTGCCCTTGCGTTGCCGCCCGAAATGTGGCATATGTTCACGTGCCGATGTCCAGTTTTTGCTAGATGACCAGAGCAGGCGACTGATGGCCTCGGGATCAGCACAAAGGGGGTGTTAGCCGGAGAGCCCGCCGTCGGAGACCTCATATACGGGCACCGTGGTACGACTCGCAATCGAGAAAGGAGCACGGGATGGCGAACGAGCGACTTACCGAGATCTTCGACGCCCTGGTGGAGGCGGGCAGGGCGGTGATCGCCGAGAAGAAGGTCACCGAGGCCGAGCTCGATGCGGCGGGCACGTTCCTGACCGCGGTCGCGGCGGAGGGCCAGCTCGTCGACTTCATCGACCTGATGGGCTACACGGCCGCTGCCGACCAGCAGGCCGCCAGGCAGGCGAATCCCAACGCGCAGGTCATCGGGCCGCGCTGGAAGGAGGGTGCGCCGGTCAAGCCCAGCGGCGTGCTCTACGAGGGCGACCCGCCGGAGGGGCTCGGCATGCTGAAGGTCAGCGGCCGCCTCTACGACCGGGACACCGGGAAGGGCATCGAGGGCGCCCAGGTGGACTTCTGGCACGTGCGCGAGGACGGGGAGTACGACCTCACCGGCTACGACCAGCGGGGCAAGATCGTCACGGGCCAGGACGGCGCGTACGAGTTCGACACGCTCCAGCCCACGCTCTACAAGGTGCACGATGGCGACCTGGTCGAGGAGCTCTTCGCGCGGATGGGTCGTGGCACCTACCGTGCGCGCCACATCCACGTGAAGGTGTGGATCGACGGCAAGGAGGTGCTCACGAGCCAGTTCTTCGACGCCTCCTCGCCCTACATCGACCAGGACATCCTGTACGGGTCGGTGCGGCCGGAGCTGCTCGCTGCGGAGTGGAAGGAAGTCGGCCGGACCGCCGACGGCCGCGCGCAGTTCGAGGCGAAGTACGACATCCCCGTTTGCCTGAACGCCGCCTAGGTCCTGACCCGGTGAGGACCGTTCCCGGGTAATCCCCAGGTGGACGCTCGGAGGACGGTCGAGCGGACGGCACCCGGCTTCGCGAAGCCCGGGTGCCGTCCGCTGCTCGGCTCACGCTCGTCCCTTGCGCCAATCGGAGGAGAAAGGAGTGAGCCGGAGCTCGTTCCGGGCTCGGCGAAGTTCGCGGGAAGCGTCACATCACCCTGTTTCTGCGCGAGAAGCGCACCGATTCGACAAGGAGGAGCGATGAGATACTGGCGAGTGATCGGCTGTCTCGTGGTCGCGATCGGGCTCGTGACGTTCGCCGCCGCGTGCGGCGGCGACGACGCGGCCGAGCCCGAGGTGGCGACCGAGACGAGCGCGCCCGAGCCGACCGAGGCCGAGCCAACCGAGCCGGCCGAGCCGACCGAGGCCGAGCCAACCGAGCCGGCCGAGACGGAGCCGGCCGAGACGACGCCCGAGCTGTCCGGGACCTTGACCGTGAACACCTGGGGCGGCGGCTACAACGACGCCGAGAAGGCGCTCTTCGCCGATCCGTTCACCGCGGCCACCGGCGTCGAGGTCACGTTCCTGCCCACCGGCACGACCACGACGGGTGCAGCCCTCCTCGAGGCCGAGTCCGGCAGCGTCGTCTCCGACGTCGTGAATGCCGACAACCCCGAGCAGCTACTGGCCGCGGGGGCCCTGCAGCCGCTGCCGGCGTGGCTCCTGGAGATCGCCGAGAGCACGGCGGCACCCGGCATGTTCGACGAGTACACGGTGCGCTTCGGCGGCGCGGCGGTGGCGATCGCATGCAACCCCGAGGTGATCGAGCGCTGCCCGACGACCGCCGAAGAGTTCTGGAACGTGGCGGAGTTCCCCGGCGCCCGGGCGATCGTCAGCGGGCTGCCGTCGGCGGTGCTCGAGTTCGCGCTGATCGCGGACGGTGTCCCGGCTGCGGAGGTCTACCCGATGGATATCCCCCGGGCGGTCGCGGCGCTCGAGGCGATGAAGGACGACGCCCTGTGGCCCGCGTCGCCCGAGGAGGGGCGCAAGCTCCTCGCCGACAAGGAGGTCGGCCTTCTGTTCGGGCCGATCGGGCCCGCGCACGTCATGAAGACCACGACGATGCCGCAGCTCGAGGTCTACAGCAACGGGCTGATGCGAACGAACGACGGCATGGTCGTCATGAAGGATGCGCCGAACCCTGACGCGGCCTTCGCGTACATCCAGTGGATTCTCGAGCACCCGGAGGAGCAGGCGGAGTGGACCGCCACAACGCTCTACTTCACGCCCACCAAGGACCTCCTGACGCTCCTGGCGCCGGACATCGCCGCGCTCCTGCCCGTTGAGTCGGCAGCCGCTGACAACAATTGGCTGAACGAGCACAGCGACGAGATCCAGGAGGCCTACCAGGAGTTCCTGGCGGGCTGATCCCGAGCCTCGAGCACGCCCTGCCGCGGCTGTAGCGCGGCGCGGCCCATCGAGCTCCCGCCCCGGCCGGCGTCACCCGCGACGCCGGCCGGGGCGTTCGTGCCACTCGCTTCCCGGGCAGCGGCTCGCCGGGTGCCCGAGCGCCGGCGGGCTCGTCCGCGCTCGGACGCGGCCTACGCGGGTACGGCGGTGGCGAGCTCCGGGCGAAGCGCGATCCGGAGCTCGCGGCCGACCGGGGGCGGGACGGCTGTCCCGCCTGGCAGGTCGACGCGCAGGCTGACGTCGGGGCCGTCCTCGACCGGCACCTGGCACGTGACCTTGATCTGGTCGCCCATGTAGACGGCGGCGTGGACGATGGCGGGTGACCCGCTGCCCCCGTCCGCCGGACCGTCGACGAACGTGATGCCGTCGCCGGGCACGGTGAGCAACGCCTCGGGGACGCCGGGAGCGAGCCTGGGGGAGCGCTGGACCTCGAGCGTCTGGCCGAGGCAGGAGACGGTGACGCGAGCCTCGTCCGCCGGAGCGGGCCCGAGCACCCTGCACGGGACCACGTTGTGGCCGCCGAAGAACGAGGCGACGAAGCCGGTCTCCGGGCGTGCGAACAGCTCCTGCGGCGTGCCGACCGCCTCGAGCTGGCCGTTTCGCATGACCGCGATCATGTCCGAGAGGGAGAGCGCCTCCTCGCGATCGTGGGTGACGTAGAGGATCGTGTTGCCGAGCTCCTCGTGCAGCCTGCGCAGCTCCCCGGCCATCTGGACGCGCAGCTCGCGATCGAGCGCGCCCAGCGGCTCGTCCATGAGCAGCATCGCCGGCTCGAACGCGAGCGCGCGGGCGAGCGCCACCCGCTGCTGCTGGCCGCCCGAGAGCTGCCGGGGGAGACGCTGGTCGAAGCCGTCGAGTCTGAGCAGCGCGAGGATCTCGCGAGCTCGGGCGGCGCGCTCCGCCTTCGCGAAGCCCCGCACCTTCAGGCCGTAGCAGACGTTGTCGAGGACGGTCATGTGCGGGAAGAGCGCGTAGTTCTGGAAGACCATCCCGATCCCGCGCTTGCCGGGCGGGAGCGGGGAGATGTCGCGGCCGCCGAGCCAGATGGCGCCCTCGGACACCGGGACGAAGCCGGCGATCATCCGCAGCAGCGTGGTCTTGCCCGACCCGCTCGGCCCGAGGATCGTGAGGAACGTGCCGGGCTCGACGTCCAGCGAGATCCCGGCGACGGCGACGACGTTGCCGTAGTGCTTCACGACCCGGTCCAGGCGGAGCCCGGCCGGATCGTGTCGCTGCCCGTCGTCCGCAGTCTGAGGCCTGCCGGTGCGCAGGGGGTCCTTCGCAGCGTGCCTCATTCGGCCCCGACGCTCCGGTGTCGCAGGCGGGTGGCGGCCAGCATGACGAGGGCAGTCGTTGCCATGAGCAGCACGGCGATGGCGGTGATGAGCGGCTCGATCCCGCTTCGGAACGAGTCGAAGATCGCTTTCGGCAGGGTGATGATCCTACCCATGCCGACGAAGTTGACGAGCACGGCCTCGTCGAAGGCCATGACGAACGCGAGCAGGGCTGCCGCGCCGATCGAGGGCGCGAGCAGCCGGATGGTGATCCCGATCGTGGCCCGCGTCCGGGAGGCGCCCAGGCTCATCGCGACCAGCTCGAGGTCGGCGGGGATCCGCCGCAAGCCGGCTCCGGCGATGAGGACGACGAGCGGGAGCGCCAGCATCACGTTCGCGAGGATCAGGCCCGTGTACGACCCGAGCAGCCGCAGATCGGCGTAGAGGCCGTACAGGGCCACCGCATAGGCAACCCCGGGCAGGATGATCGGCGCCACGCTCAGCGCTTGCAGGATCGACCGGCCCGGCAGGCGGCTGCGCTCGAAGGCGATCACGGCGGGGACCCCGATCGCCGTCGCGAGCGCGGCTGCCGGGAGGGAGACGACGAACGAGCGGATCACACTCGAGATGTAGTAGTCGGAGCCGAAGAAGCTCTCGTACTGAGTCAGGCCCCAGCTCGGCGGCGGGAAGGTGAGCTGCGTCGCGTTGCCGGAGAACGAGAGCACGATCACGACGATCACGGGGGCGGCCAGGAAGACGAACGTGGCGACCTTGACCAGCCAGTCGAGGGCGTACACAGCGCTCATCGCCGGGCTCCGGCGGATGATCACGCCGCCACCGCCCTGGCCAGGCGCTCGCGCCCGACGAGGGCGTAGGAGAGCGCGAGCACGAGAATGGCGCCGACGAGCAGGACGAGCGAGGAGACGGCGGCCGACTGCGCGTCGAAGAACAGGAACATGTCCTGGGAGATCAGGGCCGCCATGAACGGCGACGTGGCGCCGCCGAGCACCTCGGGCGTCAGGAAGAACCCGAGGTTGATGATGTAGACGATCGCCCCGGTCGCGAGCAGGGTCGGGACCGAGAGCGGCACGACGACGCCGAGCAGGGCGCGCACGCGGCTTGCGCCCAGGCTCTCCGCCGCGGTCACGAGGTCGGGATCGATCGTGTGGAAGCCCGCCAACAGCGGCAGGACCGCGAACGGCAGCATCTGGTACGTGAGGCCCAGCGTGACCGCGAACTGGTTGTAGAGCATCGTGATCGGCTCGTCGACCACGCCCGTGCCGGTGAGCGCGCGGTTCAGCACCCCCTGGTCCTGGAGCATCACCGTCAGCGCGTAGAGCTTGAGGACCGAGCCCATCAGGAACGGCAGCAGGAGCGCCCCCCAGAGCGCGGCCTGAACGGCTGCGCTGCGGGTGGTGCGCAGGCACCAGGCGAGGACCGAGCCGATCAGCAGGCACACGACCGTCGCGATCGCCGCGTCGACGAACGTGGTCTGGAGTACCCGGCGGTGCGCTCGGCTCGAGAACCAGTCGGCCAGGTTTCCGAGCCCGTCCGGCTCGCCGACCGCGATCGAGACGAGCCGCGCGAGGGGGTAGACAAGCATCAGGCCCACGAGGATCGCGAGCGGGGCCGAGAGCGCGAGGCCGGTCAGCCTGCCGCGCTCAGCCGACCAGGCGCGCGTGCGATTGCCGCGCGGCCGACGTGGCGCTCCGATCAGCGCTGACGCGCGGGTCCACACCGCCGTCTCATCCCTGCATCAGCCCGCGCGTGGCTCCCGGAACGCCAGCGGCGTTGCCTCCCCCGGACCGGTCGTTCGCGGTCGCGAAAACCAGAAGCCTCTGAAGCACGCCCGGCACCCTACCATTCCCTTGCGGGCGCGTCAGCCGCGGCGGCGGCCCGTTCCGCCGGCGCTGCGGGTCGCGCGAGCACCGCCCGGGCGCACAGCGCCGGCGCCGGCTGACCGATCGGGGGTAGCGGGTCGAGGGAGCTGGCTGCGGGCACCAGGCTGCACTCGCCGGGCTACGCCTCGCGCACCACGATGCGCAGGTCCACGACCTTCGCGCCACGCCCCGCCGGCAGGACGAGGACCGGATTCAGGTCGATCTCGACCTCCGGGTCGTCGAGCTCCGCCATCATCTCGCTCGCAGCTCGCAGGACGGCGAGGAACGCGGCCTGGTCGGCCGGCGGCCGGCCGCGCGGGCCGGCGAAGAGGGGCGCGAGCCGCGTCCGGCCGATCGCCCGCAGGGCCTCCTCCTCAGAGATGGGAAGCAGGGAGACCGCGATATCGCGCTCGAGCTCCACGAGGACGCCGCCGGACCCGGTGGCGATCACGGGCCCGAAGGCGGGATCGGTCCTGCACCCGACGAACGCCTCCACGCCGCCCACGAGCATCTCCTCGACGACAGCCTCGGGCGCCGCGGCCCCCGTGTGCCGGGCGACGGCCTCGACGATCCGGAGGTAGCCGTCGCGGACCTCGTCCGCCGAGCGCAGGTCGGTCACGACCCCGCCGATGTCCGATTTGTGCACCACGGCCGTCGAGGCGGTCTTGACCACGACCGGATAGCCGATACGCTCCGCTGCCGCGACCGCCTCGGCGGCGTCGTCGGCCCGGATCCGTCCGGGCAGGGCGAGGCCGTACGCGTTCGCGAGTGCCGCGACGTCCTCCGCTGCCGCCATCCCCGTCTGCCTGGCGCTCGTGACGACCTGCTGCCACAGCCGCCGGCGCTCGTCGCTTCCCGAGCGCCCGCCTGGCGGGCGGCTCGCGGCTCCCGCGTCCGGCTCGCCGGACCCCGCTCGGGGCGAGACGAGCGCGGCCACCGCCGCCAGTCCTTGCCTCGCTCCCCGAACCAGCGGTACCCGGGTCCCCGCGAGGACCTCCTCCACTCGCCCGTGAACGGAACCGGCGTGGTTGGACATCGCCACCATCGGCTTGCCGGAACTGTGCTCGATCGGGGGCAGGGTGGCCATCAGGCTGGCGTAGGTCGCGGCCAGCCCCTCGCCGAGCAGGGGCGGAGCATCCAGGAACGGCACGACGCAGCCGACGCCGGGGTCGGCCGCGACGGTGGCGACCACCTTGCCGAAACGATCCGGGTCGCCGACGAGGGCGCCGGTGGCGTCGAGCGGGTTCCCGATCGTGGCGAAGTCGGGCAGGAGCTCCGCGAGCGCGCCTCGCGTCGAGTCCGAGAACTCCGCCAGGGGCACTTCGAGCTCGCTGGCGAGGTCGCCGATCAGCGCTCCCTCGCCTCCCGACAGCCCGACGAACGCCACGCTCGGAGTGGAGACGTTCGCGTGCTCGGTCGCGCTGAGCAGGGCGAGGGACTCGATCAGCTCGGAGTAGTCGCGCACGTTTGCGATCCCGGCCCGCCGGCAGAAAGCCTCGTATGCCTGGGCGTCTCCGGCGATCGCGCCGGTGTGGGAACGGACGCTCTGAGCGCCCAGCTCGGTCCGCCCGAGCTTGAGCGCGACGATCGGGACGCTCCTCGCCCGGGCTCTCGCCGCGGCCGCCAGGACCCGCTCGGCGCGGCCGACTCCTTCGATGACGAGGCCGATCACCCCGGTGGCTTGGTCGTCCGCGAGGAACTCGAGGTAGTCGGCGAGGCCCGTTGCTGTCTCGTTGCCGCTCGAGATCACATGGGAGAAGCGCAGTCGTCCGCAGCCGGTGAGCAGGATGCAGCCGGAGCCCGACTGCGAGACGATGCCGACGCGACCCGGCTCGAGCCGCTCCGGCAGGGGGACCGCCGTCAGCCACGCGTTGTTGACCACGCTGATCAGGCCGAGGCAGTTCGGGCCGACCAGGCTGAGGCCGGAGGTCCGGGCGAGGCCGCGGATCGCGGCGGCCCCGGCCTCGCCGCCGGCCACCTCGTCGAACCCGGAGCCGAATACCACGGCCGACCGGCAGCCGATCTCGAGGAGCGCCTCGAGCTGCCCGACCACGGTCTCCTGCGGCGTGCAGATCACCGCCACCTCCGGCGCGGTCGGAAGCTCGCTCGGTTGCCGGCTGACCTGCACCCCGTCGACGTCGGTGCCGCTGGGATGCAGGCCGAGGATCGTTCCGGAGAAGCCGCCGCGGCGGAGGTTACGCAGGACGTCCCAGCCGTGGCCGCTGCGCTTGGGCGACAGACCCACGATCACGACGCTGCCCGGATCGACGAGCGTGCCGACCCCCCGATTCCCCGTCGCTCCCGCGCTCATACGTTCTCCGCTCCCGGATCCCGTGGCCGGCCTCGGTCCTCCGCTGTCTCCCGCGGGGCCGCTCTCGGCCCGAACGGCTCCGGCAGGAACGGGGTGTCTCTCGCCTGCAACATCGCGCGCAGGCCCTCCGCCTCGAAGACCCGGTCGAGCTCCTGGCGCTCGCGCCCGTAGACCGAATGGACGACGGCGTTCAGCGCCCCGTTGAGGGTCAGGCCCGTCTCGACGCCCGCCGCGCTCAGCCCGAGCATGGTGATCGCCTTGTTGATCCGCACCGACGCCTCGGGCACGCGGGCGATGCGCCGGGCGAGCGCCGTGGCGGCCGGGAGCAGCTCCTCGGGCGCGACCACCTCGTTGACGACGCCGAGCCGCAGCGCCTCGGCCGCGTCGAAGTGGTCGCCGGTCAAGCCGTAGCGGTTGGCGGCCTTCCAGCCCGCCAGGGCGGCGAGCAGGAAGGTGGTCGAGGCGATCCCGCGCACCTCGGGCTGGCCGAATACCGCCTGTGTGGACGCGAGCGAGATGTCGCAGGCCAGCGCATACCAGAGCCCGCCGCCCATGCAGTAGCCGTTGATCGCGGCGATCACCGGCGTCCCGAGCGACCAGATCTGGCGGAGATGGGCGATCTCCTTGGCGTTGCGTCCGTACCAGTGCATGACGTAGTCGCCGGGCGACTCCGGATCGGGATGCGCGGGCCCGATCTCGGCATCGCCCATGTCGTAGCCGACGCAGAACGCCCGTCCCGCACCGGTGAGGACGACGGCTCGGACGCGCGCGTCCTCGTCCGCCGTCTGGAGCGCGTGGTGGAGCTCCCGCTCGAGCTCTGCCGAGATCGCGTTGAGAGTCTCCGGCCGATTGAGCGTGATCAGCGCGACTGCATCGTCGAGCTCGTAGAGAATCGACTTGTAGCTCACCTGCGGCTCTCCTTTCCTCGCGATCTCCCGCGTTCGCAGCCTCTCGGGCGAGGCCCGTTCGAGTCCCCGCCGGTTTCCCTGATGGCGTCAACCTGCTGTCCGGAGAGACTCCAGCCGACCGTCAGGCCCGCACGCCGGCAAAGCCCTCTGACGGACTCGAACCGTCGACCCCCTCCTTACCATGGAGGTGCTCTGCCAGCTGAGCTAAGAGGGCGCGCGCTCGATTCTACCCCGGCCCCGTCACGGACGGGCGGCCGGGTCTCGGACCATGCGGGCAGGGATGGCGAAGGACGTCAAGGAGGCCGAGCGCGCGCTGGCGCGCGGACGACCCGACGAGGCGCTCGTTTACCTCTGGAACGCGGTCGAGCCGGCCCGGGTCGCCGGGGATACGCGGACGCTCGAGCGGATCGGGCGCGTCGCGCAGCGGATCGCGCGGGGCGACCAGGCGGGCGAGCAGCGCGAGGCGCAGCGGCTGCTCGAGCTGCTCCGCTCGAGCGGCGGTCGGGCCGTGGCGACCGCCGCTCCGGCGGCTGCCGCCGAGACGGCTGCCGCCCCGGCCGCGCTGCGGGAGGCTCCGCCGACCCGGCGGGAGGAGGCCGAGGTCGAGCGCGAGGAGATCGTCGCCACCGGCGACTGGGTGCCGGACGAGGCCGGGGCCGCCCCGGGGGCGGAGCCCGGGAGCGAGGGCCAGCGGCCGCGCGGCGGGCTCGGGCGGTTCATCGTCCCGCTCGTGTTCCTGCTCGTGATCCTCGTGAACGTGATCAACCGGCTCGTCGAGCGCTGACGGCACCACCAGCGCTCTGACCTCACGCTCGGGTCGAGCTTGAAGGTGGCCGCTCGCGGGCGGGGCAGTGGGGGAGGGAGGATTCGAACCTCCGAAGGCGGTGCCAACCGGTTTACAGCCGGTCCCCTTTGGCCACTCGGGAACTCCCCCAGGGGGCGCACAGTCTAGCGCGGGCCGGGCTGCAGCCGGGGTGGAAGGGGGATGTGGCTAAAGACCGCGCCCGGCGGCTCCGATACGCGGGAAAGCATGGCGATCGACGTCACCGACCTGCTCGCGCGCACGCTCACGCGCGGCGGCTCGGACCTCCACCTGAAGTACGGCTCGCCACCCGTCATCCGCGTCGACGGCGAGCTCGAGCCGCTGGCCGAGTGCGAGCCGCTCGGCGACGGCGACCTTGAGGCGGTCCTCGAGGTGGTCAGCGAGCGGACGCCGCGCAAGCGCGAGCACTTCCTGCTGGCGGGCGACCTCGACACCGCCTACACGGCGCCCGGGGTCGGCCGCTTCCGCGTCAACGGCTTCCGGCAGCGCGGCTCGATCTCATTCGCGTTCCGGTATGTCCCCGGGGAGGTGCCGACGTTCGAGGCGCTCGGGCTCCCGACCGGCGTGCAGCGCCTCGCCGACGAGTACCGCGGCCTGATCCTCGTCACCGGCGCCACCGGCTCGGGGAAGACGACGACGCTCGCGGCGATGATCGACCACATCAACTCGACGCGGCGCCAGCACATCGTCACGCTCGAGGATCCGATCGAGATCGTCCACGACGACAAGCACTGCATCGTCAACCAGCGCGAGATCGGGCTCGATACCGAGACGTACGCGGAGGGCCTACGGCGCGTGCTGCGCCAGGACCCGGACGTGATCCTGATCGGCGAGCTGCGCGACGAGGAGTCGGCGCGGGCCGCGCTCCAGGCCGGCGAGTCGGGGCACCTGGTGCTCTCGACGATGCACACGATCGATGCCGCCGAGACGATCGGCCGCCTGATCGAGCTGTTCCCGCCCACCAAGCAGATGCTGGTGCGCCAGATCGCCGCCGGCGTTCTGCGCGGCGTCGTCAGCCAGCGGCTGATGCCCCAGGCCGGCGGCGGCCGGATCGCGGCGGTCGAGGTGATGATCAACACGGCCCGGATCGCCGAGCTGATCAGCGAGCCGGCCAAGACCGACGGGATCCCGAAGGCGATCGCGGAAGGCGCTGTGCACCACATGCAGAGCTTCATGCAACACCTCGTCGCGCTCGTGATCGACGGGCAGGTCGAGCACGAGGTCGCGGCGGCCGCGGCCTCCAACCGCCACGACTTCGAACTCGCGCTGCAGCACGCCCGGCGGGCCCGCCACGCCGCGAAGCGGGGCGAGGGGCTTGCCGTCGAGGTGGACGCCCTGCACGTCCAGGATCCGTGGGAGTCCCCGTCGAGCCTTCGCGTCTCCGCGTCGTGAGGCGAGCGCTCGCGATCGCCCTCGCCGCCGCGGCCGCGCTCGCGGGCGGCTCGAGCGCAGCCACGTTCACGATCGTCTCCGACGACGCCGCCTCCCTGCCGGCCTGGAGCGTCCCGAACGCCCCGGGCACCATCATCGAACCGGTCGAGCTCTCGACGCCGCCGGCGGAGCGGCAGGTCCTGAGCTACGAGCAGCTCCTCGAGCTGTGGCGCGCGGCCGGCGCCGCGTACGAGATTCCGTGGGAGGTGCTCGCGTCGATCATGCGGATCGAGTCGAGCTTCGGGCAGGACATGGGCCCGAGCTCGGCGGGCGCGGTCGGCCGGATGCAGTTCCTGCCCTCGACCTGGCACGACTGGGGCGTCGACGGGAACGGCGACGGGATCGCCGACCCGTGGAACGCCACCGACGCCGTCTACTCGGCGGCGCGCTACCTCGCCGCCTCCGGCGCGCACGAGGACCTGCCGGCCGCGGTCTTCTCCTACAACCACTCGCAGGATTACGTGGACGCCGTCCTCGCCGGCGCCGCCCGCTTCGCGGCCGACCCGCTCGGCGCCGGCTTCGGCCTGCTCGCCGTGCAGCCCGAGGGGCCGACACCGGAGGAGCTCGAGGCCGAGCTGCTGGCGGCCGGCGACAGGACCGGAGAGCTCTCGGCCCGGATCGCGGAGCTCGAGGCCGAGCTCGAGCGCGGCGGCTGGGACCTCGTCGCAGCCGAGCAGGCCGTGGCCGAAGCGGCCACCAGGTCGGGAGTCGCGTTCGAGCAGGCCCAGGCACGGCTCGCCGACGCGACCGCCGTGCAGGCGGCGCGGGAGGCGGCGCTCGGCCAGGCGAGCGACGAGCTCGCGCAGGCGGAGGCCGAGGTCACGCGGCTCGAGCAGGAGCTGGCGCTCGCCCGGGCCGAGCTCGGCTCGGGCAGCCTCGACGGGCTGCTGCCGCCCGCGCCCACCGAGGCCGCGCAGGGGGTCGTCGACTACGCGCTCGCGCAGATCGGCGTTCCCTACCGCTGGGGTGGAAACCACGGCTTCTCGCTCGATCAGATGGCCTCCAGCGAGCCGCGGCTCGAGAACGGCTTCGACTGCTCGAGCCTGGTCGCGTGGTCGTACGCGAACGGGGCCGGCCTCTACGTCGGCGACTGGACCGGCGCCCAGTGGGAGCTCGCCGCAGGCGCCCCCGGCGCCACGCGCGGCCAGGGTCCCGCCCAGGGCGGCGGCGACCCGCCGGGCGGCTACCTGCCGGGCGACGTGATCTTCTTCAACGACACGGACCACGTCGCGATCGCTCTCGGCAACGACCTGTTCGTGCACGCGCCGCGCACGGGGGATGTCGTGCGGGTGGCGCGGCTCTCGACGTACGGGCCGGTGTGGGGCTGGGCTCGCTACAGCCAGGTGAGCGGGATCGGCGACGTGCCGGACACCGGGCGGCTGTTCACGGTCGTGACCGATCCGAGCGCGGGCGCCGATCTCGCCGAGGACGAGGGCCTCGTCCTCTTCAGCCGCTAGCGCGACCGCTCGGGACGCGTGGCCCCAGACCGGCGGCCGGGAGCGGTCGCGGCGATCGATGTGGGGGCGGGACGTGTCCCCAACCCCGAACGCCCGGGCGGGGCAAGTCCCGCCCCTACATGCGGGCGGGGCACGAGCCGGCCCCACGCCGGGGGGACGTCGCCCCAGCCTCGAACCCCCGGGCGGGGCAAGTCCCGCCCCTACATGCGGGCGGGGCACGAGCCGGCCCCACGCCGGGCGGGACGCGTCAGCCGGCCTCGAACGCCCGGGCGGGGCACGACGCCGGTCCCACGCCGGGCGGGACGCGTCAGCCGGCCGGCGCCGGGGGACACGCCCGGACGGGGCACGCGCTGCTCGCGCGAGGCACCGGGGCGTCGCCCCGGCTCAGGCGACCGGCGCGATCAGCGAGGCGGGCGGCAGGCCGAGGTCCGCGAGCGCGCCCCCGCCGATCAGGCGCTCGAGCGCGGCCACGCAGCGGGGGCAAAACTGCGCGCCGGCCTCGCGGCGAAGCTCCGTCAGGGCCGCGCGCGCCGGCCGTCCCGAGCGGTACGGGCGCGTCGTCAGCATCGAGTCGAGCGCGTCGGCGACGTGGATGATCCGGGCCGCGAGCGGGATCGCCTCGCCGGCCAGCCCGTCCGGATAGCCGCCGCCGTCGAAGCGCTCGTGGTGGTGGCGGATCGCCGGCACCGCGTCCCGGTGCAGCCCGAGCGAGCCGGCCAGCTCGGCACCGTCGGCGGAGTGGCGGCGCATCAGCACCCACTCGGCCTCGTCGAGGCGCGCCGGCTTGAGCAGGATCTCGGCGGGGACCGCCAGCTTGCCGATGTCGTGGAAGAGCGCGGCGTGGCCGAGCGCGACGAGCTCGTCCGGGCGCAGCTCGAGCTCCTCGCCGAGCGCGAGCGCGAGCCGCCGCACGCGGCGGGAGTGGGCGGCCGTGTACGGATCGGGCGCGCCGGCCGCCGCGAGCAGCGCGAGCGCCCCCGCCGTCCCTCCGGCGACGGACACCGGGCCGGTCTCGACGCCGATCACGCGCGAGCCCCCATGGCTCCGGGAGTTCGCGACGGCCGCGTGGAAGCCTGCCTGCCGCGAGAATACCGGCATGCGCCTCGCTACCGAGATCGCGCTGGCCCGGGCTTGCGGCCGGCTCTCCCGGCTCGCGGGCCGAGGCGGCGGTACGACGCTCCCCGGCAAGGTGCTGGTCGCGCTCGACGCCGGCGCGGTCGGGCGGCTGGCCGCCGAGCTCCCGCTCGGGTCGGCGCTCGTCTCCGCCACGAACGGCAAGACGACGACGGCGGCGATGGCCGCCGAGATCCTCGGCGCCCACCACCGGCTCGCGCACAACCGGGCCGGGGCGAACCTGCTCTCCGGCGTCGCGTCGGCTCTGCTCGAGGCTCGCGGCGCGGCCGAGCTCGCCCTGCTCGAAGTCGACGAGGGGGCGCTGCCGGAGATCGCACGGCAGCTCTCTCCGCGCGCGCTCTGCCTGGGCAACCTCTTCCGCGATCAGCTCGACCGCTACGGCGAGCTCGAGCTCGTCGCCGAGCGCTGGCGCACGGCCGTCGCGGGCCTCGATCCGGCGGCGGTCGCGGTTGTCAACGCCGACGACCCGGCGCTCGCCGCGCTCGCCCGCGGGCACGGGCGGTCGGTCGCGTTCGGGCTCGACGACCCGTCGGCGGCCCGCGGTCGGCTCCAACACGCGGCCGATTCGAAGTACTGCGTTGACTGCGGGTCTCCCCACGTGTACGAGGCTGCGTACGTGGGACACCTCGGCGACTACCGCTGTCCCGCGTGCGGCCTCGGCCGGCCCTCCCTCGACGTCGCCGCGCGCTCGATCGACCTCGACGGCCTCGACGGCGTCGCCTTCGACCTCGTCACGCCGGCGGGGACCGCGCGAATCGAGCTGACGCTGCCCGGCCTCTACAACGTCTACAACGCGGTCGCCGCCGCCGCGCTCGCGCTGGCCCTTGGCGCCACGCTCGAGGACGTGCGGGCGGGCCTCGCTCGCTTCCGCCCCGCATTCGGGCGGTTCGAGCGGATCGCGGTCGGCGGGCGCACCGCGCTCGTCTTGCTGATCAAGAACCCCGCGGGCGCGAACGAGGCGGTCCGCACGCTCGTCGCCGGCGGGCCGCCCGCGATCGCGGTCGTGGCGCTGAATGACGAGATCGCCGACGGACGTGACGTCTCCTGGATCTGGGACGTCGACTTCGAGCCGCTCAGCGAGCGCCTCGAGCGTCTCGTCGCGAGCGGTGAGCGGGCCGAGGAGCTCGCGCTACGCTTCAAGTACGGCGGCCTCGACCCCGGCCGGATCGAGATCGCGCACGATCTCGGCCGGGCGCTCGACCGCGGGCTCGAGCTCGTTCCACCCGGTGGCGAGCTCGCGGTGCTACCCACGTACACGGCGATGCTCGCGTTACGCGCGGTCGCGACCGAGCGCGGGCTCGTGCGCCCGTTCTGGGAGCACGGCGGGCCGGGCGCGGATCCCGCACGTCAGGGGTAAAGGCCGGGGGCGCGGTTGCCGATTCACGGAGGGTGCGCACGCTTGCCGTTCGGCTCGCCTTTCTGATCGTCGTCTGGCTGCTCGGCACCGCCACGCTCACGCTGGCCCAGGACGCGGAGGCGCCGGCGGAGACGCCGCCGGCCGCTCCCCCCGAGCCGGCGACGACCGAGACGCTCGAGACGGGGCCGCTCCTCGTGCCCGACGTTCGCGGGCTTCCGTACGTGTTCGCGAAGGGCGTGCTCGAGGACGCGGGCTTCGCCTGGAAGGTCAAGGGCAAGGTCGAGGGCTACGCGACCAATCTCGTCAAGGAGCAGAGCGTCAAGCCCGGCACCCAGGTCGTCGACACGGGCGCGCCGACGATCGTGCTCGAGCTCGAGGCGAACCCCGAGTACGACGAGCGGGGCGTACCGCAGGCTGCGTCGCCCTACGCGGGCAGCGAGCTCGTGCCCGTGTCCGGCGGCGAGGCGGAGGGAACGGAGACGGCGCCCCGAAGGGACGACGAGGCCTCCGAGGAGCGCGGCGAGACCGGCACCGAGGCGGAGTCAGCCTCCGAGGGGACGGAGCCTGCGCAGGCCGAGGAGTCGCCGGCGGCCGAGGGGGGCGACGAGGGCCAGGCGGCTCCGGAGACGATCGACGCCGAGCAGGCCTCGGCGGCGAGCCCGGCGGCGTCCGAGCCGGCCGCGGAGCCTGCGAAGAGCGAGCGGCAGAGGCGCCCGCGCGCGTTCGTCGCCCCAGGAGCGCCGCGCGAGCCGCGCGACGAGATCCCCCTGCCGCAGCGGGCCAGGAACCTCGAGCGCCGCATCGCGGCCGCTGCCGGTCCGAGCGACGCCCTGGCCGAGCACTTCCTCTACCAGCACGCCTGGGTCGTCACGGGCGCCCGGTTCGGCTGGTGGCGCGGGGCCGAGGCGCTCCGGGTCCTGATCCGCGTCGACGAAGAGGTTCAGCGCCGGTTCGGCTGGAGCGGCTCGAGCGAGGCGGAGGCCCGCGCGGCGCTGGCGGAGGTCCGGCGGCTCTCGACGCCGTGAGCTCGCGCCCGCCGGGACGGCCCGCGGGCGTGTGAGCGCTCAAGGCAGCAAGCTGCGCTGCCGATGAGCGACGCAGGATGGAGCTCTCGCTCGCAGCGCTCGCGTTCGCCCCGGCTCTCGCCGTCGGGAGCTTCTTGAACGTGGTCGCCGCCCGGGTGCCGCTCAAGCGCTCGCTCACCCGGCCACGCTCGTCCTGCGTCTCCTGCGACGCCGCGATCGCCTGGTACGACAACATCCCGATCCTGTCCTACCTGCTCCTGCGCGGCCGCTGCCGGCGCTGCGGCGAGCGGATCGGGATCCGATACCTGCTGGTGGAGCTCTTGACCGCGGTGCTCGTCGCCGCCTGCTTCGCGCGCTTCGGGCTGAGCGGCCGGGCGTTCGTGGCCGCGTTCTTCGTGGCCGTGCTCGTGGTCATCTCGGCGATCGACCTGGAGCGCAGGATCATCCCGGACGTGATCGTCCTCCCCGCCGCCGCGGGAGTGCTGGCCGCCCAGATCGCGCTGTTTCCCGATCGCGCGCTCGACTGGGCGCTGGCGGCGCTGGCCGCAGCCGGCTTCCTGTTCGCGGCCGTGCTCGTTCACCCGCGGGGGATGGGCATGGGCGACGTGAAGCTCGCGCTCCTGATGGGGGCCGCGCTCGGCAGGCCCGTCGCGGTCGCGATGATGGTCGGGATGCTCGCGGCGCTCGCGGTCGGGGTGGTGCTGCTCGCCCGCCACGGCATCGCCGCGCGCAAGGTCGCGATCCCGTTCGGCCCGTTTCTCGCCCTGGGCTCCGTCATCGCCCTGTTCGCGGGCGAGCGGATCCTGTCGGGCTATCTCGGCCTGTTCTGACCGCCAGGCGGCATGCCGCCTGATCGCTCACGAACGGGCCGGGCTGAGCCGATAACTGCACCGTGAGAGAGCGCCGGCGCTGGCTTGCTTCGCCGGGCGCCCCTTCCGAGGAGGAGGCGCCCGCGCCGCTGCGCGCCGCACCCCGCCCGCCCGGGAACGTCGGGGAGCCGGGCCCCGAGCCGGAGCGGTCGATCGGGCAGCTCGTCGGCGATCTCGTGGCGGCGACGGGGCTGCTCTCACCCGATCGGCTCGCGGCCGTCCGTGCCCGCTTGCGCGGCGACTCGTTCGCCCAGGCGATCGTCGACACCGGCCAGGTGCCGCGGCTGCTCGCCGAGCAGCACGGCCTACCGTTCGTCGATCTCCACGACGTCCCGATCGACACGCAGGCGGCGTCTTCGGTGCCGCGCCACATCCTCGAGCGCGCCACCGCGCTGCCGTTCGCGCTCGAGAACGGGCGGCTCAGGGTCGCGATCGCCGATCCGACCGACGTGCAGGCAATCGACGAGCTGCGGCTGTCGACCCGCTATCCGCTCGAGCTGGCGATCGCGCCGCGCGAGGACATCGAGCTCGAGCTGCGCCGCGTCGTTCGCACCACCGAGATGTGGGAGCGGGCGGCGATCGTCCAGGAGGAGAGCGACGCCGCCGAGACCGGCGAGGATCTCGAGGCCGAAGACGGGATCTCGGACGCCCCGCTCGTGCGGCTCGTCAACTCGATCATCCTCCAGGCGGCGGAGGACGGCGCGAGCGACCTCCATTTCGATCCGCTGCCCGACTCCCTGGTCGTGCGGATGCGGATCGACGGGATCCTCCACGAGATGCAGCGGCTTCCGAAGCGGCTTGCCTCGCCGGTGACGACCCGGCTGAAGGTCCTGTCGAAGCTCGACATCGCCGAGCGGCGCAAGCCGCAGGACGGGAGGATCTCGCTGGCGGCGGGAACGGCCGGTCGGCCGCTCGACATCCGCGTCGCGGTGCTGCCGACGGTCGAGGGCGAGGGCGTCGTGATGCGCCTGCTCGACAAGTCGCGCCGGCCGCCGACGCTCGTCGAGCTGGGCCTGTCGGAGGCGATGCGCTCCGTGCTCGAGGCGATCGTGCGCAAGCCCACGGGCGCTCTGCTCGTCACGGGCCCGACGGGGTCGGGCAAGTCGACGACGCTGTACGCGGTGCTCAGCGTGGTCAGCCGGCCGGAGATCAACGTGATCACGGTCGAGGATCCCGTCGAGTACCGGCTGGCGGGAGTCAACCAGGTCCAGGTCAATCCGAAGGCGGGCCTGACGTTCGCGACCGCGCTGCGGACGATCCTGCGCTCCGATCCCGACGTGATCATGGTCGGCGAGATCCGGGACGTCGAGACGGCGAAGATCTCGATCGAGTCGGCGCTGACCGGCCACTTCGTGCTCTCGACGCTGCACACGAACGACGCGCCGGGGGCGCTCACGCGTCTCAACGAGATGGGGGTGGAGCCGTTCCTGACCGGTTCCGCCGTCACCGCCGTGCTCGCGCAGCGGCTCGCGCGGCGGCTCTGCTCCCACTGCTGCGAGGCGTACGCGCCTTCGCCCGAGGAGCTTGCGGCCGCCCGCTTCTCCCGCGCCCAGATCGCGACCGCGGACGGCGCACCGCTCTACCGCAAGCGCGGCTGCCCGCGCTGCAGCCACACGGGCTATCGGGGCCGGGTCGGGATCTTCCAGTTGATGGTGATGGAGGAGCAGCTCGAGCGCCTGGCGGCGCAGCACGCGAGCCGCGAGGAGATCGAGCTGGCCGCGATCGAGGGCGGCATGCGGACGCTCTGGGACGACGGCCTCGACAAGGTGCTCGCGGGCCTGACCTCGCTCGAGGAGCTCGGCCGCGTCCTCGTCTGACAGGTCCCGGCGCAGGACCCCGGGGTCAGACCCCGGGGTCAGACCCCGGCGCCGAGACCCCGGCGCCGTCGTGCCCCGCGAGCCGGCGTGGCTCCGAGCGCGGCGCCGAAGATCTGAGTCCCGTCGCAGTAGGGGGTCTGACCCCGGGGTCTGACCCCTTGCATCGATCCTGGGGTCAGACTCCTGTGCTCCGCGCGGCAGCGCCGAGCGCGGTGACCTGACGGCCGGCAGGTGCACCGGGCGGAACGGCTGATTCCCCGCGCGCTCGCCGCCGGCCGCGTCTCCGCGGTGAAGCCGGTGTTCGCCGCCGTCCACGGCCTTGACTTCGTCCGGGTCCCGGACGGCGCCGTCTACGTCTGGGGTCGGTGGTGGCATGTCGTGTTCGTCCTCCGCCCAACGGACGGCGGCCCCCTGGGTTCTCCTCACGGTCTTGGCCGCGACCGGGTACGGGGCCGCCGCCGAGCAGCGCGCGGCCGCGGTCCGATGTCGCTCGCCTCGCGGCAGCGGGCGTTCTTCGGGGCGGCAGCTCGGCCGGGCCCTCACAGCAGCCGAGCTCCACATCGACGTCGCCGCCATCGACCGCGCGCTCGAGCGGGCGAAGGATCAACTCGAGCAGGCGATCGACCGGGAGCAGCGCCGCGCCGTCAGGCGGATGCTGCGCGGCCTCAGGCTGCGCCTCGACGTGACCGGGGAGATGCTCGCGGTTCTCGAGGCGCTGCACCGGGAGGGGCGCCGGCAGGCGCTCAGGGAGATGCGGTCGACGGGGGCGCAGCCGCCGCACCGGTTCGCTGTCGACCCGGTCGAGCCCCGGCTGGGGCCGAGCGTTCAGCGGCTACGCGACGGGCTGGGGCGCCTCACGGTGAGGATGGAGCGGGAAGCGGTCGCCGCCGACGTCGGCGGGCTGGCCGGGGAGGCTGTGCGCAGGCGGCTGATGCGGGTGGCCGGGGCCAGGGACGCGGCCAGCCGCGTCGTCTCCGGCGCGTTCGCGTCAGGGCTGGCCGCGACGTTCGAGGACGCTGACGCGCTCGGGCTGTTCGACGGCTGGCAGTACACCGCCGTCCTCGACGCCGGCACCTGCGTCGAGTGCCGCGCGAAAGACGGCCGCACCTACCGGACACTCGCGGAGGCGTACGCCGACCTCCCCGACTTCGGCCCGAACCCGCGCTGCCTCGGTGACGGCCGCTGCCGCTGCCGGCTCGTCCCGACCCGGGCGGCCGGGCCCGGTCAGAATCCGCCCGTGCCCAGCGGCGGCGGGGCGGGAGGCGCAGGCGGAGGAAAGCCGCCGGCGCCGCCGGGCGGGCCGCTCGAGCCGCCTGGTGATGAGGAGCGGATCATCGCCCAGCTCGATCGGGACTTCTCCGTGTGGGCCGCCGGATTGACGACCGCGGAGCGGGAGGCGATCCGCATCTACCAGGCGACGGACCTGCGGTACCGGCTGATCAACGACGTGCGTCGAGGACGGCGCCCGGTGGATTCGCTGAGCCATGCCGAGGCCGCGATGGTCGCCAGGGTCAGCGAGAGCCTCGACGCCGCGATCGCGAAGGGGAAGATCAGGTTTCCGCTCCGAGTGTGGCGGGGCGCCCGCCGAGCAGAGCTTCAGCTGGGTGTTCCGCTCGATCGCGTCGACGAGGTCCTTGGTGCCGAGCTTGCTCTGCGGGGCTACTTCGCCACGACCATCAGGCGGCAGGTCGCGGTCGACGAGTTCACTAGCCGCACCCGATCAGCAGAGAGCGTGCTCCTCGATGTGTCCGTGCCAGCCGAGGCGTCTGCCGCGTGGGTGGCGCTCGCCGGCGACCCGCGGCTGCGCCGCCAGGCCGAGTTGCTCTTCCCCGATCCGACGCGTATCCTCATTACAGGAGTGCGCCGCGAAGGCGTCCACACGATCGTAAGCTGCGAGTTGATCTCCTGAGCCTTCTCAGCCAAGACATCTGGGTCCAGCGGCCGGGCGAGAAGCCCGTTCTGCTGACGCTGAGACAACTGCTCGCGGAGCTCGGAGTGCTCAAGTCCCCCGAGCAGGAGCAGCGCCAAGCGGTCGCAGAGTGGCTCACAACTCACGAGCCGAACAAGGTGCTCGCGCTCAGCCTTCGGCGCCACGGGTTCCCGCCCCGGCGGCGCTCCCGCGCGTCCGCCGCCTGAGCCTGTCCTCCCGCCGCGCCGACACCTAGGGCGTGGCCGACTGGTCCGTCGAGGTCAGGGGTGACGAGGAGGCCGAGCGCCGCCTCGGCCAGCTCGCCGTCCTTCTCCGGGACCTGCGCCCTTTTGGCCGAAGGTCGTGCCGCTGTTCGTGCAGTGGATGGGGGAGCAGTTCGCGACCGAGGGCGCCTGGGGCGGCGAGCCGTGGGCGCCGCTGTCGCCCGGCTACGCGCTCGCGAAGGCCGGCCGCTTCCCGGGCCGGGGGATCCTGTACGCGACCGGGCAGCTCCGACGGGCCGCGAGCAGCCCGCAGCGGCAGGCGACAGCGGACAGCCTCACCCTCAGGATCGTCGACTTCAAGGCCGGCTGGCACCAGGACGGCACCACCAGGATGCCGGCCCGCCCGATCATCCCGTCGTCGCTTCCGATCACCGCCCGGATCCAGCTCGACCGGGCCGCCGACGACCATGTCGACGACCTGACTCGCCGCCCCGGCCTCTGACCGGGCCGATACCCGGGGGCGTGCGCCTCGAACTGCTCGTCGACGCGGCCATCGCCAGCCTGAAGGCTGGGCTGCCCGCCCGGGTCGCCGCCGTCAACGCGGCCACCGGCGACTTCGACATCGCCGCCCCCGAAGACGGCTCCTACCACTACGGCGTCCAGGACGCGATCTGGACGTACCCGGCCGTGGAGGTGGCCGCCCCCGACTTCGACCTCACCGGCCTGTCGCTCGAGCACCTCGACGGCGACCTCGCCCCCGACGTCATGGTCATGGCCTGGCAGCAGGACACCGACCGGGTCCGCCTGTGGCGCACGCTCGACCTACTCTTGCGCCGCGGTGGAGGTCCTCGCAGCCGTTGGCTTCCGGCGCGGGGCCCGGCGGCGGTGTGCTCAGGCCGGGCGCTTCGCCGTTGCGGCTGCCTGCGCGATCGCGGTGCGATCCAGGTAGCCGGTGAAGCGGTTGACGACGGTCGGGCCGCGCCGGAAGACGAGTACGGTCGGAGTCAGCCTCAGGTCGTACTCGAGCGCGAGCTCGCCGATCTGTTTCTCCTTCGCCGCGTTGACGGAGACGAAGCCGACGCCGACGTCCTCGGCGGCGAGGCGTCCCTCCTGGGCGACGAGGGAGTCCACCGACGATCCCGGCGTGTAGACGACAAGGACGACGACCTTGTGTCGCTCGAGCGCGGACTCGAGCTCCGCCATGCCACCCGAGCTCGTCCCGGTGCTTTGCCCCGCCGTGCCGTCCTCCGTTGCGCCCGCCTCGGTGGGCGCCGCCTCCTCGGTGGGCTCCGCGGCCTCCGTTCCGGCGGGCGCGGCCTCGCCGGTTGCGGGCGTGGGGGAGCCGGTCGTGACGGGATCGCTCGAGGGATCGCCCTCGGCGCCCCCCGCGGCGCTGGCGGCGACCGTCTCGGCCTGCCCCGGCCCGAGCCCGACCCGGTCGAGCAGGCCGAGCTGGAACGCGGCCAGCCCGCCAAGCGCGACGGCGAGGAGGGGAAGGAAGAGGCGCAGGCGAATCTGTGTCCTCATACCTCCCCTATCGGCACGGACGTGCCTCACCTTGACGCTCTCACGCGGGAGCGGCCGGGGTCGCTCCCGGAAGGCCATCGACCCGCCAGACGAAGAAGGGGCGCGGTCTCCCGCGCCCCTTCGGGTCTGCAGAGAGCGGTCTGGTTACGAGCAGGCGCCGGACACGATCGCGGCGGCCGGGCCGTTCTTGCTCCAGGTCACGCCGTTGACGGCCGACTGGATGCAGTAGGTGGCGGCGCCGACCGAGGCGATGGTGACCGAGACACCGGCGTCGATCGCGCGCAGCGCGGCGATGTCCATGCCGACGTAGGTGCCGTTGTCCGCGTAGTAGGCCTCGACGGCCGGGACGGCCGAGCGGACGTTCGCCTGGGCGGCGGTCCGGTTCGCCCGGTCGCGGAAGCCGAGGTAGCTCGGCACGGCGATGGCGAGCAGGATGCCGATGATGATGATCACGACGAGGAGCTCGATCAGCGTGAAGCCGCCTTCCCTCTCTCCCGTCGCGATCCGCTTGCGAAGCCTTTCGATCATGAGAGCCGCCTCCTCGGTGTAGCGCGGGCTTCATCCGTGTGAAGGCCGCGTCTCGGTGGTCGCCTTCCGTATCGGCCCCCCCGGCACGCGAGGAATGCCGCGTTCGGGGGATTCGCAGCCCGGGCGCCCCGGGCGTCCGGACGGCCAGCGGGCGCCCGTGGCGCCGGCCCTGCCCGGCCCCGGTCCCGCCCGCGGTACGGGTGCGCGCGCTAAGGGATCCGCGGCTCCCTGCCGATGAGAGCGCCATGGACGGGGCAACCGCGAGCGCCTCCGCCGAAGGCGAGGTGCGCGACTCCTACTCGATCGACGAGCTGCTCGAGATCGTCGTCGAGCGCAACGCCTCCGATCTTCACATCACGACGGGGACGCAGCCCGTGATCCGGGTCAACGGCCGGCTCGACCGGCTCGACGGGTTCGCCTCGCTGCGGCCCGAGCAGACCCAGCAGCTGCTCTACGGCATCACCGCGACCGAGCAGCAGAAGGAGCTCGAGCAGCGCCGCCAGATCGACCTCTCCTACTCGCTCCCGGGTCTCGCCCGCTTCCGCGTCAACATCTACTTCCAGCGCGCGAGCCTCGCCGGCGCCTTCCGCCTCGTCCCCAGCACGATCAAGCCGCTCGAGGAGCTCGGCCTGCCGGCGACGCTGTACGAGCTGGCCGCCAGGCCCCGCGGACTCGTGGTCGTGACCGGACCGACCGGTTCCGGCAAGTCGACGACGCTCGCCTCGATGATCGACCGGATCAACGAGACGCGCACCGACCACATCGTCACGATCGAGGACCCGATCGAGTTCCTCCACCGCCACAAGCGCTGCGTCGTCAACCAGCGCGAGATCGGGCCCGACGCGACCAGCTTCTCCGAGGCTCTGCGCGGCGCGCTCCGCCAGGACCCCGACGTGATCCTCCTCGGCGAGATGCGCGACCTCGAGACGATCGCGACCGCCCTGACCGCGGCCGAGACGGGCCACCTCGTCTTCGCGACGGTGCACACGCAGGATGCCCCCTCCGCGGTCGACCGGATCATCGACGTGTTCCCCGCGGCGCAGCAGGGCCAGATCCGGGTGCAGGTCGCCGCCACGCTCCAGGGTGTCGTCACCCAGAACCTGCTCCCGACCGCGGACGGTCGCGCGCGCGTGCCCGCGTGCGAGATCCTGATCCCGGACGACGCGATCCGAAACCTGATCCGCCAGGGGAAGATCGAGCAGGTCTACTCGGTCATGCAGACCGGGTCGCAGAAGGGCATGCAGACCATGGAGCAGTCCCTGGTCGATCTCGTGATCCGGGGCTACGTCACGCAGGAGATGGCCCTCTCGCGCTCGAGCCGCCCGGCGCAGCTGCTCGAGCTGATCCAGCGGGGCCGCGGCGGGGGCACGACCGTGTCGCCGCTGCAGGCGCGCCTGAGGACGGCGGGGTCGTAGGGGAGCGGATGGCGCGCGAGATCGTCGGCTTGAAGATCGGCGCCTCCGGGCTCGCCGCCGCGCGCGTGGCCACGAACGGCTCCGCCCGGCTGCTCCAGGTGGCGACGGAGCCGCTCCCAGGCGGGATCGTCGCGGGCGGCGAGGTCCGTGATCCGGACGGGCTCGGAGCCGCCCTGAAGGCGTTCTTCAAGACGCACGGGCTACCGACCCGCGCGGTCCGGGTCGGCGTCGCGAACAACCGTGTCGGCGTGCGCACGATCGACGTCGCCGGCGTCGAGGACCCCAAGCAGCTCGCCAACGCGGTTCGCTTCCGCGCCCAGGAAGCGCTGCCGATCCCGCTCAACGAGGCCGTGCTCGACTTCCAGCTCCTCTCCGAGGCTCCCGGCGAGGACGGCTCCACCGTGCGCCGCGTGCTCTTCGTCGTCGCGTACCGCGACCTGATCGACGGCTACGTCCGGGCGTGCGGCGACGCGGGCCTGCGGCTCGTGGGCGTCGATCTCGAGGCGTTCGCGCTCCTGCGCGCGCTGACGCCCTTCGCCGGTGCTGGCGAAGCCGCCGCGCGCTCGACCGCCCTCGTCGCCGTGTCGATCGGGTCGGAGCGCTCCACGCTCGGCGTGTCGGACGGCTTCACGTGCGAGTTCACGCGCGTGATCGACTGGGGCGGGGCGGAGCTGACCGCCGCGGTCGCGCGCGAGCTCGGCGTCGAGGGCGAGGAGGCCGAGCGGATCAAGCGCTCGCTGCGGCTCGACGGCGCCGACGCATCCGAGGACCTCTCCGAGGAGCAGGGCGCGCGCGCTCGCGACGCGATGCTGCACGCGCTGCGCGGGCTCGCGCGCGAGCTCGTCTCCTCGCTCCAGTTCTACCAGAGCCAGCCGGGCTCGCTCGACCTCCGCGAGATCGTCGTCGCCGGGGGCACCTCGCAGCTCGGCGGCCTGGCAGCCGCGCTCGAGCAGATGACGGCGGTGACCGTCCGCGTCGGCGACCCGACCGTGAACCTCGGCTCGAGCAAGAAGGTGAAGGGCGGCGATCCCGACGCGTCGCTCGCGGTTCCGATCGGGCTGGGGATGGGTCTCTAGGTGGACTGGAAGAAGGAATACCGCGTCTCCGATCTCTTCCGCCGCGGCGCCACGCCCGGCGCAGGCGAGCGTGCGCCCGAGCTTTCAGCCCCGGCGGAGCCGCCCGCCTGGGCGGCGTTCGCCGACGTCCCGCAAGGCGCGCCGAAGCTGCCTCCGGATCCGGCTGTCTGGGCGGTGTTCGCGGACGTTCCGGACGCAGCGCCACCCGTCCCGGCGGGGCCGCCCCGCACGGAGTCCGCGCCCGCCGTCGCTTCCGAGCCGCCCGCTCCGCCGGCTCCGCCGGCTGCCGGTTCGGGCGCCGAGGTGAGCGTGTGGAAGAGGGAGATCCACCTGTTCGGCAAGCGCAGGGCCAAGGATGTGCCCGCCCCGGCCGAGCCGTCCGCGGTGCCGGCCGAGCCGTCCCCGCCGGTTGCGCCCGCTGCGGCGGTCCCGCCGGCTGCCGGTTCGGGCGCCGAGGTGAGCGTGTGGAAGAGGGAGATCCACCTGTTCGGCAAGCGCAGGGCCAAGGATGTGCCCGCCCCGGCAGGCGAGCCGCCTGAGGAGCAGATCCCGGCCCCCGAGCCGGGGCCCGCACCCGCACCCGCTTCCCGGGCGGTCGGCGACGCTGCCCCGGCCGCGGTCGGCGCCGCCCCGGCCGGCCCCGAGCTCGCGGCGGAGCCCGCGGAGATCGAGACGATTCCGGCCGAGCCAGCCGAGCCAGCCGAGCCGGCCGAGCCCGTGCCCGGCGGCGCGCGCGAGCCCACCGCCTGGGACCTGAAGCCAACGGTTCCCGAGGAGACGGCACCCGCCGTCCCCCGGGGACTCGCCGGCGACGGCAGCGAACCGGACGCGGGCGAGCCCGTCCCCGGCGAGGCCCCGGCTGCGCCCGCCGAGGGCGCCGAGGGCGAGCCCGCGGAACCCGCGGCAGCCGTGGCGCCCGTCAGCGTGTGGAAGAAGGAGATCCGCGCCTCCGAGCTCTTCCGCCGCGGCGCCAGGCAGCCGAAGGCCGGGAAGCAACCGAGTCGAGCGGAGCCGCCGGTCGCCGGTGAGCCTGAAGCCGACCCCGTACCGGCCGCGCCGGTCGCAGCCACGAGCGCGTGGAAGAAGGAGCTCCGGATCGGCGGCAAGCACCGGGCCGGCGGGCAGCAGCCTGCGCAGGAGCGGCGTGGCCCCGAGCGCCGGGACGCCCCGAAGCGGCGGGAGCGTCCGGTCGAGCCGAGGGCGAGCCGGCGCGGGAGCGGGCAGGGCGCGGGCGGCGTCCCGGACGTCCCGCTCGCCCGCGCGATCAACCTGCTGCCGCGGGAGAGCGAGAAGACCCGCGATCGGCGTCTGTCGCTGCCCGGCGTCGCGGTCTCCGTACTCGGCGTTCTCGTCGCCGGCGGCCTCTCGTTCCTCGCCGTGTACGAGCGTACGAAGCTGACGGAGCGTCAGGGCGACCTCGAGGATCTCAAGGCCCAGTCGGCCGCGGTGGAGACGCCGGCGTCGCTCGCCGAGCCCGACAGCGGCGTCGAGCTGACGGGCGAGGCGCTCGGTCGCGTCGGCGCGCTCGCCGGAGCGCTCGACGGACGGGTCGCCTGGGATCGTCTGCTGCGGGAGCTCTCCCTCACCCTGCCCGAGGGCGTCTGGTTCGAGTCGCTCTCGTCCACGCCCGCCGGGAGCACGGTCGATCCCACCACCGGACTGACGCTCCCGGGAGCCGGCGCCCCCACCCTCACCGTCGCCGGCTACGCGGCCGATCAGTCCGGCGTCGCCCAGCTCATGGCGCGGCTCGCCGTGATCCCGCAGCTCGTCTCCGTTCAGCTCCAGTCGTCCACGACCGTCGAGGTCGGCGGCGAGGACGTCGTCCAGTTCACGGTCGTGGCGACGCTTGCAGAGGCCGCCGGGGTGGTCTCGTGAAGGGGCGCGTTCCGGTCTGGGCCGTTGCCGGCGCGCTCGTGGTGGCGGTGGCCGTCGCCGGCTACCTGTTCGCGATCAAGCCCAAGCGCGACGAGCTCGCCAAGGTCGACGCCGAGGTCGCCATCGTGCAGGCGCAGATCGTGGCGGCGACGCGCCTGGCGCAGACAGCCGCGGGCGACGACGCTGCCGCCGCGATCCGCGTCGCCGACCTCGTCACGATCGCCAAGGCGATGCCGGACGAGCTGGACATGCCCGGGATCATCCTCGAGCTGAACATCGCCGCGTCCGAGGCGGGCGTGCAGTTCGCGTCGATCGAGCCGGGGACGGCGACGGTCGGCAGCGGCTACATGACCGTCCCGATCAACGTCTCCTTCGAGGGGAGCTACTACGAGCTGACCGAGCTGCTGTTCGAGTTGCGCCACCTCGTCACCGTCCGGGACGGCGTGCTCAACGCCGATGGGCGCCTGCTCGCGATCACGTCGATCAACCTCCAGGAGGGGACCGACGGCTTCCCGCAGGTGAAGGCCGCGCTGACGGTGACCGCCTACCAGTACGGAGTCGATCCCGCGCTGGTGGTGGAGACCGCGACCGCCGGGCCGGGCCCGACCGAGACGAGCGGGACGACCGCGACGAGCACCGAGCCGGCCGGGTCGACCGAGCCCGGCGCGCCCCCCACGGTCACGGTGGGCGAGGGCGGCGGCCAGGCGGAGGGAGCGCCCTGATGCGGCCCGCGAAGTCGGAGGAGCTCGCCCGCAAGCAGCGCGAGGCGCGCAGCAAGAAGGCGCTCCTCCTGCTCCTGCCGGTCCTGATCGCCTTGGCCGTGTTCCAGGGGCCCCGGCTGATGAGGCAGCTCGGCGACGCGAAGGAGGCGACCGAGGCGAAGCAGGGGGAAGTCGTCCAGGGCTTCGAGGAGCTGGCTCCGAACGGGCCGCCGACGGCGACCGGGGAGGCTCAGCCGGCGCCGGATGCCCAGGCGGCACTCGCGGCCGCTGACGGCATCGCAGACACGGACACTCCCGCGACGCCGGCTGACGCCGACCTCGTCTCGTTCACCCGCTTCGAGGCCCGTGACCCGTTCGTCCAGCTCGTCGACGACACCGAGGGGGACGAGTCGGCCGATGGCTCCTCGCCGAACGAGGAGACCACGTCGGCAGCCTCGACGAGTGCCTCGACCTCGGCGACGTCGAGCTCGGCGACGGCGAGCTCGACGAGCAGCGGCTCCTCCGACCCGACCACGGCCACCGGCGGCGACACCTCCTCGGGTTCCGACCCGGCCACGGAGGTTACGCTCACCGTCAACGGCGACGTGATCGTGGTCGCGGTCGGGGACCCGTTCCCGGCCGCCGACCCGGCCTTCAAGGTCGTCGCGATCGAGGGTGACGTCGTCAAGATCGGTCTCGCGTCCGGGTCGTTCTCGAACGGTGTCGAGACGCTCGACCTCGCCGAGGGCGAGTCGGTGACCCTGATCAGCCAACCGGACGGTGCCCGCTTCACGATCAAGGTCACGAGCATCGGCTAGGCTCGCGCGCGCCGATCCGGGCGACGCGTTCATCTATACTGCACAGTCGTGGCGGCGAGGGTCGCTCTCGCGGGGCTCGGCCTGATGGGCGCTCCGATCGCGGAGCGACTGCTCGCGGCGGGCTACGCCCTGACCGTCTACAACCGAACCCCGGCGCGGGCGGAGCCGCTGGCGGCGCGGGGCGCGCTCGTCGCCGCCACGCCGGCCGAGCTGCTTGCGCGCGGCGGCACGTGCCTGACCGTGCTCGCCGACGATGCGGCGCTCGAGGCGATCGTGCTGGGCTCCGCCGGCGTACTCGGGGGCGCGCGCGCTGGCTCCGCGCTCGTCGACCTCAGCACCGTCTCGCCAGGCGTGTCCCGTCGCGTCGCCGCCGCCGCCGAGGCCGCGAGCGTTCGCTACCTGCGCGCGCCCGTCAGCGGGAATCCCGCGGTGGTGCGGGCGGGGAACCTGACGATCATCGTCTCCGGGCCCCGCGAGGCGTTCGACGAGCACGAGGGCCTGCTGAGGGCGATCGGGCCGAACCTCCACCACGTCGGCGGAGCCGAGGAGGCGCGGGTCGTGAAGCTCGCCCTCCAGATCATGATCGGCGGTACCGCCGAGCTGATGGCGGAGGCCCTGACGCTCGGCGAGGCCTGCGGCGTCGCCCGCGCCCCGCTGCTCGAGGTGATGGGCGCGTCGGCCGTCGGCTCGCCGTTCGTCCGCTACAAGACGGAGCCGCTGCTCGCCGACGACTTCTCCGCGACGTTCACGACCGCGATGATGCTGAAGGACGTCGCGCTCGTCCGGGAGCTGGCCTTGACGGCCGGTGTCCCGCTCCCGGTCACGGAGGAGCTCGAGCGGCTCCTGCTCGACGCGAACGAGCGGGGCCACCGCGACCGGGACTTCATGGCCCTGCTCCTGCGGCTGCGCGAGGACGCCGGCCTGCCCGCGCCCGTCGCGGGCGCCGCTGGCTGATGGCCCCGAGGCGATGCGTGCGGACGCCGGCAGAGCGAAAGGGAGGACCCTGACATGACCGACCGGGCTCGCATCGCCTCCCGGGGGGCGACGATGGCCGTCGACTGGGAGCAGCGAATCGACTTCGCCCGCCTGCGCGCCGAGCGCCTGCGGCGCGCTCAGGACGCGCTCCGCGCCTCCGACCTGGGGGCGCTGCTCCTCTTCGACCCGAACAACATCCGCTACGTCACGAGCACGCACATCGGCGAGTGGGCGCGCGACAAGAACGCCCGCTACGTCCTGCTCGCCCGCGACCACGATCCGATCCTGTGGGACTTCGGCTCGGCCGCGCGCCACCACCAGCTCTACGCGCCCTGGCTGCCCGAGACGTGTTTTCGCGCCGGCGTGACGCCGATGCGCGGGGCGATGCCGGTCGCGACCGGCGTCCCGGACGCGCTCGGCCGGCGCATCGCGGCCGAGCTGGCCGCGCGCGGCCTCGAGGACGAGCCGCTGGGCGTCGACGTCAGCGACCTCGTCACGCTCGAGGCGCTCGCCCGGGCGGACGTGCGAACGACGGACGGTACCGGGGTGATGCTCTCCGCGCGACGGATCAAGACGGCCGACGAGATCGCTCTGCTCGAGCACGCCGCGGGCATCGTCGACGGCGTGTACGACGAGATCTACCGGATGCTCCGCCCGGGCGTCCGCGAGCACGAGGTCGTCGCGCGCGCCCAGCAGCTCCTCTTCGAGCACGGCTCGGAGCAGGTCGAGGCGATCAACGCCGTCTCCGGCGACCGCTGCAACCCCCACCCGCACGTGTTCTCGGACCGCCTGCTGAGGCCGGGTGACCAGGTCTTCTTCGACATCATCCACTCGTTCATGGGCTACCGGACGTGCTACTACCGCACGTTCAACATCGGCAGCGCCAGCGCGGTCCAGCTCGACGCCTACCGCCGCTGCCGCGAGTGGCTGGACGCGGCGATCGAGCTCGTGCGGCCCGGAACGACCACCGACCGGATCGCGGCGGTCTGGCCGTCCGCGCGGGAGCTCGGCTTCCCGGACGAGGAGTCGTGCTTCGGGCTCCAGTTCGGGCACGGGCTCGGGGTGGGCCTCTACGAGGCGCCCATGATCTCGCGGCTGCACTCCTTCTCCGACCCGGTCGAGATCGAGGCGGGGATGGTGTTCGCGCTCGAGACGTACTGCCCCGCAGGTGACGGACGGTCGGCGGCCCGGATCGAGGAGGAGGTTGTCGTCACCGCCGAGGGCTGCGACGTGATCACCCGCTTCCCCGCCGACGAGCTGCTCGTCGCCGGCACCGTGTACGTCAGGGGCGCCGATCTCCGGCCGGCCGCCGCGGGTGGGGGAGGAAGCGACCGAGGGAAGGAGGAGGGATGAGCCAGCGCACGCTGCTTCGCGGGGGCCTGATCCTGAGCATGGATCCGCGGGTCGGCGATCTCCACGGCGGGGATCTCCTGATCGAGGACGACTCGATCGCCGCCGTCGGGCCCGGCCTCGAGGTGTCCGACTGCGAGGTCATCGATGCCTCGAACGCGATCGTGATCCCCGGCTTCGTCGACTCGCACCGCCACACGTGGGAGACCGTGATCCGGGGTGTCGCCCCGGACGCGACCCTCAACGACTACTTCGACGTCGTGCTCGACCAGCTGGCGCCCGCGTACCGGCCCGAGGACGTCTACGCGGGCAACCTGCTCGGCTCGCTCGAGGCGGTCGACGCCGGCATCACGACCCTGCTCGACTGGTCGCACATCAACAACACGCCGGACCACAGCGACGAGGCGATCCGGGGCCTGCGCGAGGCCGGCCTGCGCGCCGTCTACTGCTACGGGAACCCGAACACGTCACTCGCCGACTGGTGGTTCTCGAGCACCCTGAATGCGCCCGAGGACATCAGGCGCGTGCGCGACCGCTACTTCCCCGCGGACGACGGCTTGCTCACGCTCGCGATGGCGACGCGCGGCCCGGGGTTCTGCGTGCCCGAGGTGGTCGAGCACGACTGGGGCCTCGCGCGCGAGCTCGGCGTGCCGATCAGCGTGCACGTGGGCATGGGCTCCGTCGCCGGTCGCTTCCGGATGGTGGAGCAGCTCGACGGCCTCGGCCTGCTCGGCCCGGACACGACGTACATCCACTGCAACTACCTGACGGACGACGAGCTCCAGCGGATCGCCGACACCGGCGGCATGACGTCTGTCGCCCCGACGGTCGAGATGCAGATGGGGCACGGGTTGCCGCCGACCGGTCGCCTGCTCGCGCACGGGCTGCGCCCGAGCATCAGCGTCGACGTCGTGACCAGCGCCCCCGGTGACCTGTTCACGCAGATGCGGGCGCTGTTCGCGACGGAGCGAGCTCTCGTCCACGACCGGTGCTGGCACGAGGAGCTGGCGGAGACGCCGCCGCTCGTGAGCGCGCGCGAGATCCTCGAGTTCGCGACCATCGACGGGGCGAGGGTGTGCGGCGTCGAGGACCGGACGGGGTCTCTCACCCCCGGCAAGAAGGCCGACGTCGTGCTGCTGCGTTTCGATCGGATCAACACGCTGCCCCTGATCGACCCGGTCGCGACGGTGGTGCTCGCCGCCGACACCTCGAACGTCGACACGGTGTTCGTGAGCGGCCGGGCGCTCAAGCGGGACGGCAGGCTGGTGGGCGTCGATCTCGGCAGGCTGAGAGGTCTGGCGGAGCGCTCGCGCGACTACCTGCTCGGTTACACGCGCCGTCAGCCCGGCTGGGTGACCGGGGGCTAGCCTCGTCTCAGGCCGGCGGCGCCTGCGCGCGGGCGTCGCCGTGCCGGCGCAGGACGACCCAGAGCGCGTGCGCCGGCTCGGCGCCGATCGCCCAGAGCCGGTGCGGCGTGGTCGAGGCGAACGAGATCGAGTCGCCCGGGCCGAGCTCGTACTCGTCGAAGCCGACGCGGACGCCGAGCCGGCCGCTGATCACGTACCCGTGCTCGTGCCCGCCGTGGCGGATCAGCGAGTCCTCGGGGCAGGACGCGCCACCCGCTTCGTAGACGACGTGGAGGAAGTCGACCTCGTCGTCGGGGGAGGCCGTCAGGCGCTCCCAGCGCACGCCGCCGGCGAGGCTGATCGTGGTGCGGGCTCCCCGGCGCTGCACCGGCGAGGGCCCGCCGGCGGGAGCGCGGGCCTCGGGGCCCGGGCCGGCGGCGGCCGCGAAGAGGCCGTCGAGCGAGAGCCCGAGCTCGGTCGCGATCGCGTACAGCGTGCCCACCGACGGCATCACCCGGCCCCGCTCGATCTGCGAGATCAGGCTCGGGGAGACGCCGACCCGCCGGGCGAGGCCGCGGACCGTGACGCCGGCGCTCCCCCGCTCCGCACGCAGGCGAGCGCCGAGCGCCACGGGCCCGGTCGCGACGGGGTCGCCGTCGGGCCGGGATCGATCTGGCTCCCGCTCGGGCTTGGCCATGGCGTCGCCGGGGCCGATCATAGCAGCGCTGTAGCCTGGGCCTGAACGATCGCTGACGATGTCGCTTCTGGGTTAACATCCGGGCATGCACCACGTGCTGCGTGCAGGAGACGTCGTGCTGGAGCGGGCGTACCCGGGGCGGGCGCGGGGGTTTCGCCGCTGCGCGCTCGTCGACCGGGCCGCCGGATCCGTGCACATGACGGTCGGGCTCTGCGCGCTCGCGGCCGGTGGCGAGGTGGAGCCGCACCTCCACTCCTTCGAGGAGAGCTTCTTCGTCCTCGAGGGCAATCCGCTGCTCGTGCTCGACGGTCGCGGTGCCAGGCTCGTGCCTGGCACCTGCGGGGTGGTGCCGGTCGGGGTGCCGCACGCCTGGCTCGGTCCGCCGGGCGGCGAGGCGCGGTGGATCGAGCTGCAGTCGCCGCAGCCGCGCGGCCCCGATCTCCCGGCCGACACGTTCTTCACCGGCGCTCCGCTGCGTTTCGAAGAGACGTCTCTGGACATCCGCGATCCGCGCTCGCGCCACCTGTTCCGGCTCGACGACGGCCAGCTTGACCTGGACCGCCTGAAGGCGGGCGCGCCTGTGGACGCTCCGACGGTTTCCGCGAGCATGGCGACGGCGCTGCTCGCCTACAGCGGCATCACGGTCAAGATGCTGGTCGACCAGCGGCTCGACGCCCACCTCGGGCTGATGTTCATGGTCGAGTACCAGCCCGGCGGGATCGCGCAGCCGCACGACCACCCGCTCGAGGAGTCGTACGTGATGCTCGAGGGCGAGGTCGAGGCGGTCGCGGACGGCGCTCGCTACACGCTGCGCGAGGGCGACACGTTCTGGACGGGCGTCGGCTGCATCCACGCCTTCGAGAACACGAGCGCCCGCACGGTCCGCTGGCTCGAGACGGCCGCCCCGCAGCCGCCCGCGCGTCACTGGTATCGCTTCGACCGCGACTGGGACTACCTGACGGGAGCGCTGGCCGCCGCCGCGGGGCGGGGCCGGTAGGGGGCCATGGCAGAGCGCTCGGGCATCGTCGTGGTCGGGGGCACGTCGGGCATCGGCCGCGAGGTCGCGCGCGCGTTCGTCGAGCGCGGCCGGGAGGTCGTCCTGACCGGCCGGGACGCGGCGCGCGCCCGTGCCATCGCCGAGGAGCTCGGCGGTGGCGCTCGTGGGCTCGCGCTCGATCTCGCCCAGCCGGAGCTCGTCGCCGCGGCGCTCGCCGACGTCGGTGCCGTCGAGCACCTCGTGCTGGCGGCAATCGAGCGGGACGAGAACTCGGCCCGGGCCTACGACGTGGCCCGGGCAACACGTCTGGTCACCCTGAAGCTCGTCGGCTACACCGAGGTCGTGCACACGCTGGCGGCTCGCCTGACCGAGCACGCGTCGGTCGTTGTCTTCGGCGGGCTCGCCCGCGACCGCCCCTACCCGGGGTCGACGACGATCACGACCGTGAACGGCGGCGTGTCGGCGCTCGTGCGGACGCTCGCGGTCGAGCTGGCCCCGGTCAGGTTCAATGCGATCCATCCCGGGATCGTCGGCGACAGCCCCGCCTGGAGCGGTAAGCCCGCGGCGGTGCTGGACGGGGTGCGCGCCCGCACTCCCGGTGGCCAGCTGGCGCGGATGGAGGACGTCGTGGACGCCGTGCGGTTCCTGCTCGAGAACCGGGCGGTGAACGGCGTCAACCTGGACGTGGACGGCGGCTGGCTCCTGACCTGAGTCCGGCCCCGCCGCCGGGGGAGCGGCGGCTCAAGCAGCCCGCGCGGGAGGCCGATAGGAGCGGTGAAGGTGCCCTCGTTCGCCTACACCGCGATCAACGCGGCCGGCTCGGAGCTCGCCGGCGAGATCCACGCCCGTGACGTGACGGCCGCGCAGGAGGTCCTGCGTGGCCGCGGGCTGCTCGCGCTCGAGCTGCGCGAGCGCCGCGGCGAGGCCCAGGAGGGGCTGCGCGCGGTCGTGAACAAGGTCAAGGCGCGCTCGCTCCAGGTGTTCTCGCGCCAGTTCGCGACCATGATCGAGTCGGGCCTGAACGTGGTCGGGGCCCTGACCATCCTCGAGGAGCAGACCGAGGACAAGAACCTGGCGGCGGTGATCGCCGATCTCCGCGGCGACGTCGAGGGGGGCCTGCTCCTCTCGGAGGCGATGGCGCGCCACCCGAGGGTGTTCTCGAACCTCTACGTGGCGATGGTGCAGGCGGGCGAGGCGGCCGGCATCCTCGACATCGTCCTCGACCGGGTCGCCCACCAGATCGAGAAGGAGATGAAGATCAAGCGCCGCGTCAAGGGCGCGATGATCTACCCGCTCGCCGTCCTCACGTTCGCGACGCTCGTCCTGGTCGGGCTCTTGATGTTCCTCGTCCCGATCTTCGTCAACATCTTCGAGGATCTCGGCGGCGAGCTGCCGATGCTGACGCAGCTGGTGGTGAAGGCCTCCGACGCCATTCGGGGCTACTACTACTTGATCTTCCCCTCGATCGCGCTTGCGATCTGGGCGTTCTTCCGCTGGAAGCGCACGGAGTCCGGTCGTCGTCACTGGGACCGCTTTCGCATCCGGATCCCGATGGGGATCGGGCCGGTCGTGCTCAAGGTCGGGATGGCACGCTTCAGCCGCACGCTCGCGAGCCTCGTCGGCGCGGGCGTCGACATCATCCAGGCGCTCGAGATCACCGGCCAGACGTCCGGCAACAGCCTGATCGAGGGCGCCGTCGTCGATATCCGCGAGCGCGTCCACCAGGGCGCCGGGATCGCCCAGCCGCTCGCGGAGGCGCCGATCTTCCCGCCGATGGTCTCCCACATGGTGCGCGTCGGCGAGGAGACGGGCGAGCTCGAGAAGATGCTGGGGAAGATCGCCGACTTCTACGAGGACGAGGTCGATTCCTCGATCCAGTCGCTGACCTCGATCATCGAGCCGCTGATGATGATCGGCGTCGGCCTCATGGTCGGCGTGATCATCATCAGCATGTACCTGCCGATGTTCAAGATGCTGACGCTGATCAAGTAGCACGGGCCGCGCGGATCCCCTATTCGGCCTCCGCGACCGCGGGCGCGCCGCTCACCTCCGCGTGCCCGTGAGGAGCCGGGACCGCCGCCCGGAGGAGCGCGGTGCCGACCACGGCCGCCGCGATCGCGAAGACGGCGCCGACGAGGAAGGAGAGGTGGTAGCCGCCGGTGAGGGCGGCGAGCGCGCCGTCGCCGGCGACGCGCAGGCTGTCGGTGCGGGACGCGGCGAGGCTGGCGAGGACCGCGAGGCCGAGCGCGCCGCCCATCATGAACGACGTGTTGACGACTCCCGAGGCGAGGCCGGACTCGGTCGGCTCGACGTCGCCCATGGCGGCGAGGAGCAATGGGTTGAACGCGATCCCGGCGCCGAGCCCGAGCAGGATCATGCTCGGGAGGACGTCGACGGCGTAACTCCCGTCGATCGGGGCGCGCGCGAAGAGCGTGAGCCCGATGGCGCCCAGCAGCAGCCCCGTTGCCAGGGGCGGCCTGATGCCGAAGCGCATGACGAGCTTGGCGGAGAGCCCGATCGAGAGCGTGCCCATGATCAGGTTGGCCGGCAGGAAGGCGAGCCCGACCTCGAGCGGGCTGTACCCGAGCACGAGCTGGAGGTAGAGAGCGGAGAGGAAAAACCAGGCGAACATGGCGGCGGCCCAGAGGACGCCGACGACGTTCGCGGTCGCGAGGTTGCGCAGCCGGAAGAGGCGGAGCGGCATCAGCGGCGAGTGGGACCGCGCCTCGATCAGGAGGAACCCCAGCATGAGCGCGGCTGCGCCCGCGAGCAGGCCGATCGTTCTGGCTGACGCCCAGCCGGCGTCGTTGCCCTTGACGATCGCGTAGACGGCGAGCATCAGCGAGGCGGTCACGGTCGCCGCGCCGGCGACATCGAGGCGCCCGGCCGCCGACGAGCCGCCGCCGGCGGGCAGCAGCCGCAGCGAGAGGGCGCAGACGAGGGCGCCGATCGGGATGTTGACGAGGAAGATCCAGTGCCAGTCGAGGACGTCCGTGAGGACGCCGCCGAGCAGCACGCCGATGCTGCCCCCGCCGGCTGCGACGAAGCCGAAGACGCCCATCGCTTTCGCGCGCTCGGCCGGCTCGGTGAACAGGGTCATCATCAGGGAGAGCGCGACGGCGGACGCGACCGCGCCGCCGACCCCCTGCGCCGCCCGGGCACCGACGAGGAGCGCCTGCGTGGTGGCGAGCCCGCACGCGAGCGACGCAAGCGTGAAGAGGGTGATGCCGGAGAGGAACAGCGGCCGGTGGCCGAAGAGGTCGCCGAGCCGGCCGCCGAGCAGGAGCAGGCCGCCGAAGGTGAGCAGGTAGGCGTTCACCACCCAGGCGAGCGACGTCTCGGAGAAGCCGAGGTCCTCGCGGATCGACGGCAGCGCGACGTTCACGATCGTCCCGTCGAGCACGATCATCAGGCTGCCGAGGCAGAGCACGTACAGCGCGAGCCAGCGCGTGCGGCCGTCGACGCTCACGTGTCCTCCCCCATCGCGCTCCTCCCCGGCTGGCGTGCTCGCCAACGATGGGTGTTATAGCGAATCGGGCCGGCGGAGGATGGTCAGCCACGTTCCGCCGTCCGAGTCCGTCAGGCATGAGTCGCCCGCCCATTGACCCGGCTCCCGGTGGCGCCTACGCTTTGACTTCTCGGTCGAGCGAGGCGTCGTGCGGCAGCTCCCTCGGCACCATGTCCACCGGCCGCGGCTTGTCGGGCGGCTCGAGCCCGGCCGTCCGGGGGTCGTGGAGGCGGGCGGGGGCTACGGGAGGACCTCCCCGGCCGAGGAGCTCGCCGAGCATCTCGGGCTGTCGCGCTTGACGGTCGCCTTCGAGCCGCGAGACGAGGCCACCGAGCTCTTCGCGGCCCGGCTCGCGGGCGCGCTCCGCGCCCTCGGCCTCGCCTCCGCCGCCGAGGCGGTCGCGGCGCCCGGCGGGGAGCCCGACGACGCAGTCGACTCGGCTCTCGCCGCGCTGCGGCGGCTCCCGGAGCCCCTTCTGCTCCTCCTCGGCGACGCTCATCACTGCTCGGGCACGGCCGCGCGCAGCCTCGTGCGACTCGTTGGACTCGCGTCGCTCTGCAACGTCGTGTCGGGCGACTGGGGGCACGGGACGGGGAGGGGGCGTCCGCGGAGACGGGCTTCGTGACGGCGCTCGGGTCGCTGGCGCTTGCCCGGCCGCTTGCGCTTCGATCACCAGGCCGGCGAGCCCGTCGCCGCGCTCGACGACACGCTCTTCGTGTCGACCGACTGGGCGATGGTTCGGTTCGGCCGCGGCGGCCACGGCGACCGCGCTCGGCCTGCCGGGCAGCTCGCGGCCGGCGGCGGCAGCCCGGCCTGCGGCCAGGACGTGACCTTCGCGCTCGGCGAGGTGTTCGCGCAGACGATCCCGGGCACCGCTCTCAGGCTGCGGCGCCACGGCACGGCGTGCGTCTACGACGGGGAGCGGCAACCGGGCGGCATCCACGGTCTCCGGCTCGACCTGCGGCGGGGGACCTGGGCCGTGTCGCTCAGGCCTCAGCTCGAGCTCGACGGCCTCGCCAACCCCGTGGACGTCGCCCTCGCGGTCGGCGAGAGCGAAGGCTCGGAGCGGATCCTGATGACGGAGCAGAGCCGCGTCTGGCGCTACCGCCGCTGAGGGGTCAGCTCCTCCACGTTGCGCCGCCTGCCGCCTGCCGCCCGCCGCCCGCGGCCGCGAGGGCGAGGCCGGTTTCTCGATCCGGGCGGCCGCCCCGGGGCGGGGCTGCGCGGTGATGATTATCGTCCCGGGGTGCAGTCGCGGCGGTTCGGGGAACGATTCCTTCCGAGGGCGAGCCGGCGGTTCTCCCGGTGGCCCGGCCGGGCTGCGGGATCGCGCTGGCGGCGCCGGGTTGCCGGTGGCCTGACCGCCCGCCGCGGGCCGGGTGCTGCGGGAGCGGTCGCGGTCTTCGCCGCGCTGGCCCTCGCCGGCTGCGCGGGGGAGGAGGGCGCGACCGGTCTCGCCTTCGAGCCGGCTGACCGGGGCGTGCTCGCCGTCGCCACCGCGTTCCTGCCGGCGCCCGGCTTCTGGGAAGGAGACCCGGCTGCGCCGAGCGGCGGGTTCGAGCAGGGTCTCGCCGCGGCGCTCGCGGAGCGGCTCGGCCTCGGGCGCGTCCGCGTCGTCCAGGTGCCGTTCGCGCGGATCGCCGCCGGCGACCTCGGTGGCGCCGACCTCGCACTCGCGCAGATGACGCCGACCGGCGAGCGCGAGCGGGTCGCCGATTTCACGACTCCGTACCTGGCCGCGCAGCCCGGGGTGCTCGTGCGCGCGGGCGTCGAGGCAGCCGATCTGTCCGACCTCCAGGAGCTTCGGTGGGTTATCTCGCGCGTCTCGACCTTGACGCCGATCGTTCGCGGGCGCGTCCGGCCGAACGACCCGCCGCTCGAGGTCGTGGACCGCGCGGAGGCGCTCGCGGCCCTGCGCGCGGGCCACGCGGACGCGCTGCTGCTCGACCTGCCCGTGGCGCTCGGGCTGGCGCGCGCGGAGCCGGAGGCCTTCGCCGTGATCGCCCAGCTCGGCGGCGGCGAGGGTCTCGCCGCTGTGCTTCCCGACGGCTCGCGGAACCTCGAGGTCGTCGACTCGGCGATCCGCGCCCTCGCCGCCGACGGCACGATCGACGGCCTCGTCTCGCGGTGGCTCGGGCGAAGCAGTGAAGACGTGCCCCTGATCCGCACGGACGACTGACGTGAGGATCGCACTCGCGTTCGAGCTCGAGGTGCCGGAGGGAGCCGTGCTCGACTTTTTCGTCCTGTTCGCGGTTCTCCTGGCCGGCCCCATCGCCTTCCGGCGGATCGGGTTGCCCGGGCTGATCGGGCTGCTGATCGGCGGCTGGCTGATCGGGCCGCACGGGCTCGGCCTGATCGGCGCGGGCAACCAGACGGTGCCCGCCCTCGGACAGCTCGGCCTGCTCTACCTGATGTTCGTTGCCGGGCTCGAGCTCGACCTGCACGTACTCCGCGCCTACCGGCGCGCGGCGGTGCTCTTCGGACTCCTCACCTTCTCGCTTCCGTTCGGGGCCGGGGTGGCGGTCGGCTGGGCCCTGGGCTGGTCGACGGCCGCGGCCTGCCTGCTCGGCTCGCTGCTGGCGTCGCACACCCTGCTGACCTACCCGATGCTGCGCGACGGCGGGCTGAGCGGTAACCCCGCGGTCGCGTCGGCGGTCGGCGCGACCGTGCTCACGGACACGCTGGCGCTCGTCGTCCTCGCCGTGGTCGCGGGGACGTCCACGGGCTCGGGGTCGACGAGCGGGGTGATCGCGCAGATCGGCGTGGGTCTCGTCGTACTGCTCGTCTTCGGGCTCTTCGTCCTCCCGCGCATCGCGGCGGCAGCGCTGAGTCTCTTCGGCTGGGACCGCGTCGCTCGCTACCTGGTCGCGATCGTCTCCTTCCTGCTGATGGCGATCCTGGCCGAGGTGTTCGGGATCGAGGGCATCGTCGGCGCGTTCTTCGCGGGGCTCGCCCTCAACCGGCTCGTGCCGAACGAGGGCCCGTCGATGGAGCGGATCGAGTTCTTCGGCGCGGCGGTGTTCGTCCCCGTCTTCCTCGTCTCGGTCGGGTTGCTGCTCGATCCGGCGGTCATGCTCACCGGCCGGACGCTCGGGCTCGCGGCGCTCATCTGCGTCGCCTGTCTCGGGGGCAAGGCGGCTGCGGCCTGGGTCGCCGGTCCGCTCATGCGCTTCGCGGGACCGCAGCGCGCGGCGCTGTTCGTGCTCACGACGCCCCAGGCGGCGGCAACGCTCGCGGCGACGCTGATCGGCTTCGACATCGGCCTCTTCGGCGTCTCGGTCGTCAACGCCGTCCTCGTCCTGATCCTGGTCAGCATCGTCGTCTCCACGCTGCTCGCCCAGCGGGTGGTGACCCGGATCCCGGGGGGAGCCGAGCGGAGCGCCCCGCTCGGCAGCAAGGTGGTCCTGGTTGCCCGGCCCGGTGGTCCGTCCGACGCCGCGCTCCGGATCGTCTCGCTGCTCGCCAGGCCCGACGGCGGTCAGGCCGAGCTCGTGATCGTTCGCATGAGGGACGAGGCGGCCCCGGCCGCGACCGAGCTGGCCGCGCTCGCGCAGCGCCTGTCACGCCACGGTCTCGACGCCACTGTCAGGTCCGAGATCCACGGCACCCCGCAGGACGGTGTCGCCTGCGCCGTGCACGCCGACGGGCTGTCGCTCGCGGTGATCGATGAGCCGTCTCACCCCATCGCGGCCGGGCCCGTTCCCGTCCTCGTGCTCCGGGGGGCCGCGCAGGCGGGCGACCGGGCCCGATCAGCCGAGGAGTCAGACACCGCGGGTACGGACGGCACGGTCGCCGAGGTGGCCCGCCGGCTCGCCGGGGGCGTGTCTAGGCGCCTGCCCGGCCTGTCGCCGTCGGCGCCGGCCGGGCACGCTGTCGTGACCGTTCGGGGTGCCGTCGGCGAGGTCCCGGCTGCAGGCCCGGACACCGCGGGCGACGGCGTCGTCGCGATCGTGCTCGAGCCGTCGCCAGACCGGCTCGCGAGCGGGCGCTGACCCCAACCCGCGCGTTTGGGGCGCTTCCGGCCGCGCGAATGAGCGAGAATCCCCCGATGGGCAGCCCCACGCCCCCCCCGCCGCGCTTCTCCCCGCTCGCCCAGCGGATCGCCGCGACCGACGACGACAGCTGGCGTGTCCACTGGCTCGCGCGCGAGCGCAAGGCCGCCGGGCACGACGTGATCATGCTCAGTCTCGGCGAGCCCGACTTCGCGCCGCCGCCGGCGGCGGTCGACGCGGCGGTCGAGGCGCTGCGCACCGGGCGGACTCGCTACGCGCCGGCCCGGGGCGAGCGCCCCATCCTCGAGGCGGTCGCCCGGCGGGCGGGACTCCAGGCGGGGCGCGAGGTCGATCCCGAGCGGGTCGTCTTCTTCCCCGGCTCCCAGGCCGCGCTGTTCGCGACGATGCTCTGCCTGGCCGGCGAGGGCGACGAGGTGATCGTCGGCGAGCCCACGTACTCCACCTACCCCGGGGTGCTCGCGGCGGCCGGGGCGGCGCGGGTCAACGTGCCGCTGCGGCCCGAGAACGGGTTCCACGTGCGCGCCGAGGACGTCGCCAGCGCCGTGACCGTGCGCACCCGGGTCGTTCTGCTCAACTCCCCCCATAACCCGACGGGCGCCGTGCTGTCGGCAGCCGAGCTCGAGGAGATCGCGGCCGTCTGCCGCGGTGCGGGCGCGTGGCTCGTCGCGGACGAGGTCTACGCGTCGCTGACGTGGGCGCGACCGCACGCGAGTGTGCTCGCGCTCGACGGGGCCGAGGAGCTCGCGGTCTCGCTCGGGAGCGTGTCGAAGTCGCACGCCATGACCGGCTTCCGGCACGGCTGGGCGGTCGCTCCCGTCGCGGTGGCCGCGAGGCTCGGGCTCCTGCTCGAGTCGATGCTGTTCGGCTGCCCGCCGTTCGTTCAGGACGCCGGCGTTGCCGCGCTCGCCGACGAGGCCGCCACCGACGCGATGCGGGAGGCCTACGCGCGCCGCGCCGAGCTCGTCTGTCGCGGCCTCGCGGCTGCAGCCGGCCTCGACGCCCACCCGCCCGAAGGCGGGATGTTCGTCACCGTGGGCGTGCGGGGGACGGGCCTCTCCGGCGAGGCGTTCGCGCTGCGGCTGCTCGAGGAGGAGAACGTGGCGGTGATCCCGCTCTACGGCTTCGGCCCGAGCGGCGTCGACCACGTACGAATCGGCCTCGGCGCGGACGACGAGCTGCTCGCCGAGGCCACCCGCCGCATCACCGCGTTCGCCGCCCGGCTCGGCCCGTAGGTCCCGCCCGGGCTCCCGCCAGCGCGGGCACGCCGCCGCCGGCCCCGAGGCTCTCCGGGGCCCCTTGAAGGCGGGCTTGATCTCCGCTAGCCTCCGAGCGTCGGACGTGCCCGCTGACCCGGAGGTCTGCCGATGCGGCGTAGCGGACGACCGCTCCACTGGGTGCTCGCGCTCGCGGCCGTCCTCGCCCTGCTCGACGCGCGGCCGGCGGGAGCCGCCTCCGCGGCCCAGATCCAGGGCACGGTGCGGGGGCTTCCCCTCGCCGGCGAGCGCGCGTTCGCGTCCGTACGGGCGGTGCAGGCAACGAGCGGTCGGATCATGGCCTCGAAGGAGCTCGGTGGCGGGTCGAGCTACGGGCTGAGCGTGAAGCCGGGCCTGTACCTGATCGTGGCCAGCGCCGTCGCGACGGACGGCCGCTCCGTCATGAGGACGAGCCGCCTCATCGTCGCCCGAGCGGGCCGGACGGCCCGCGCCGACCTCGTCGCCCGAACCCTCGCCGGCCCGGCTGGCAGCCGGCAAGAGACCGCCGGGGGCGGACCGGTGGTCGCGATCGGGGACATCCAGCTCAGCCCGGTCGAAGGGCTCGCGGGGGAGGAGGTGCCCGTACAGGACGCGGTGATCGGGCGCGTTCTCCCGGCGCTCCAAGCGAAGGGGATGCGGCTCGTCTCGCGGGAGCGCAAGGTCATCGAGGCGCTGCGGAAAGAGGCGAAGCTCTCCGACGAGGGGCGTATGGCCGAGAAGTACGAGCTCCGGATGCCGAAGGCGCAGTTCTTCCTGGTCGGCGACGGCACCTACGACGCGAGCGGGACGATTCAGCTCGAGCTGAGGGTCAGAGACCGCGACGGGTTCGTGGTCGCCGTGAAGACACTCAGCGGGTCGACCGACGACTGGGACGGCTTCATCGAGGAGCTCCGGGACGTGACCCGCGACCTGGCAGGCGAGGCCATACCGAAGATCGAGGAGGCGACGGGCGGCGACCCCGAGCCACCCGGCGACGAGGAGGTCGACGTCCACGTGCAGGTCCGGGGCATCTGCGCCTGCGGCGCCATCTGGGGCACCGTGACCGCGAGCGTCGCCCAGCTCGTCAGCGGCTACGACATCGACTACCCGGAAGCCGTGCTGTCGCTGCCGATCGGCACCACCGTCCACATCCGCGCGGAGCCGACGCCCGGCCACTACTTCGGGGGCTGGGCGGCTTCGATATGCGGCTGGGAGTTCCCGGAGAAGCTCGTCGCCACGCCCGAGGCCACGTTCGCGTGCACGGTCACTCCGAAGCCGGCCCACATCGGGCCCTACACGCAGCTCTCGATCACGGGCTGGGCTGACTTCCACAAGTGCCCGCCGCCGGGCACCGTGGTCGCGCAGAGCCCGGGCGCGGCCGTCTGTCCGGGGGTGATCATCCCGCCGATCGTGACCCGCGACGGTCGCGACGGCGACCGGGCGGCGCGCCCCGGCCTCGCCGCGCCGGCCTGGTCCCGGCCGGGCTGAGCGTCCCGGCCGCCCCGATCAGCCGCCCAGGATCGAGCGGCCGCTGTCGGCGTCGAACAGGTGCACCTGGTCGACGTCGAGCACGAGCAGCAGCCGCTCGCCGGGCGCGGCCTTCGTGCGCGGGTCGAGCCGGGCCGCGAACGCGCCGGCGAGCTCGACCGGTCGCTCGCCGACCTCGGCGGCCTCGAGTCCGTCGAGGCGGAAGTACGCGTACGTCTCGGGGCCGAGCTGCTCGGTGATCTCGATCTCGGCCGGGAGCGTCACCCCGGAGCCGTCGGCGAGCCGGGCGTCGTGGAAGTCCTCGGGCCGGATGCCGAGCAGCACCGGGCCGCCGTCGCGCTCGAGCCTCTCCCGCACGGTCTGTGGCAGCTCGAAGCGGTGGCCGCCCGCCTCGACCGTCCCTGCGGCGAGCGTACCCGCGAGGAAGTTCATCGGCGGCGAGCCGATGAAGCCGGCGACGAACGTGTTCGCGGGCCGCTGGTAGAGACGTTGCGGCGTGTCGACCTGCTGGAGGAGACCGCGGTCGAGGACGGCGACGCGCTGCCCGAGCGTCATCGCCTCCGTCTGGTCGTGCGTCACGAACAGGGTTGTGGCGCCGAGGCGGCGGTGCAGCCGCACGAGCTCCGCGCGCATCTGGACGCGGAGTTTCGCGTCCAGGTTCGAGAGCGGCTCGTCCATCAGGAACGCCCGCGGGTGGCGGACGATCGCGCGGCCCATCGCGACCCGCTGGCGCTGGCCGCCCGACAGCTCCCGCGGCTTTCGCTCGAGCAGCTCCTCGAGTCCGAGCAACTGCGCCGCCTCACCCACCCTGGTTGCGACCTCGGGCCTCGCCAGCTTCTGCATCCTGAGCGGGAAGGCGATGTTCTCCTGGACGGTCATGTGCGGGTAGAGCGCGTAGCTCTGGAAGACCATCGCGACGTCGCGCTCCTTCGGCTCGAGGTCGTTCACGACCCGCTCGCCGATCCGGACCTCCCCCGACGTGATGTCCTCGAGGCCGGCGACCATCCGCAGCGCGGTCGTCTTGCCGCAGCCGGAGGGGCCGACGAGGATCATGAACTCCCCGTCGGCGATCTCGAGCGACAGGTCGTCGACGGCGACGACCGTGTCGCCGAACCGTTTCGTCACGTGATCGAAGACGACTCTGGCCATGATCAGGAGACTCGCAGGCGCTGCACCAGGTCTTCGTCGAGCTCGACGCCGAGCCCCGGCCCCGCGGGCACGGCGAGTGTACCGCCGTCGAGCACGAACGGGGAGGTGACGAGGCCGCCCGCGATCGGGGAGGGGGCGACCGAGTACTCCGAGTACGTCGGCCGGTCGAGCGTCGAGGCGAACTGGAGCGAGGCGGCGACGAGGACGCCGGAGGAGAAGCAGTGGGGAACCACCTCGACCCGGCGCTCCCAGGCCAGCTCGGCGATCCGGCGGGCGACGGTGAAGCCGCCGCAGCGGCCGAGATCGGGCTGGAGCACGTTCACGTGTCCCCGCTCCACGAGCTCCCGGAACGGCCGGATCGTGGTGTCGGCCTCACCCGCCGCGATCCGAGTCGCGACCGCATCGGAGAGCTGGCGGTAGCCGTCGTAATCGTCCGGCCAGAGCGGCTCCTCGAGCCAGTAGAGGCCGGCGTCGTCGACGCGCCGCAGGAGCTCGCGCGCCGACTTGACCGTGTACGCCTGGCCCCCGTCGATCATCAGGTCGCGCTCGGGGCCGAGCACGTCCCGGGCCGCACGGATCAGGCGCTCGTCGTGCGCGAGGTCGCTCCCGAGCGGGCCCCAGCCGAGCTTCAGCGCCCCGTAGCCCGCCCCGACCGCCCGCTCCGCGATCGCGCGCACCCCGTCCTCGGTTTGCGGCATCACCTCGCTCGCGTACACGGGGACGCGGTCGAGCCTCGAGCCGCCGAGCAGGTCGGAGACCGGCCGGCCGGCGGCCTTGCCCGCGAGATCCCAGAGCGCCATGTCGACCCCGCTCAGCACATGGAGTGCGGCGCCGCTCCTGCCGTAGTAGGAGGAGCCCTGGTACATCAGCCGCCACAGCCGGTCGATCGCCAGCGGGTCCTCTCCGACCAGCAGCTCGCCGAGGCCGCGAGCGATCGCGTGGGAGGGCGGCATCGAGACGATCGCCGCCGCGACCAGGGGGGCGGTGTCCGCCTCGCCGATGCCGGCGATGCCCTCGTCGGTGTGGACGCGCACCAGGAAGGCGTCCTGCGTGCCGTCGGCGCGACCGGCATCGACGGCGGGAAGGCGCAGGACGATGGGCTCCACACGGGTGATCTTCACGGGGCTCTCCTCTCCAGGCGGGCGGCGACGGCCCGGGCCGAGCTGGCCGCGAGCCCGAGGTACGAGGTTGGCTCGAGCAGGCGCTCGAGCTCGGCCGGCCCGAGTCGCGCGGTCACCCGGCTGTCCTCCGCGAGCGCGGAGCCGAGCGGGAGCTCCCCGGCTGCCGCGCGGCGGGCGGCGAGCAGCACGAGCTCGTGCGCCGGCTCGTGGCCGAGCGTGCGCGCGAGCGCCATCATCACGGCCTCGGCCATGATCAGCCCGCGGGTCGAGTCGAGGTTCGCCCGCATCCGCCGCCCGTCCACCTCGAGCCCCTCCAGCACGTGGGCGAGCTTGTCGAGCAGCCCGCCCGCGAGGATGAACGCCTGGGGCAGCGCCACCCACTCCGCCGCCCAGAAGCGCATGTCGCGCTCGTGGGCGTGCGCGGGGCCGTCGGTGAGCACCCCGGCCGCTCCGCGCAGGAGCCGGGCGCTCGCGACGATGTACTCGCACGTCATCGGATTCCGCTTCTGCGGCATCGTCGAGGAGCCGACGTGCGCCTCCGTCGCCGGCTCGCGGACCTCGGCGACCTCCGTGGACTGGAGCCGGATGATCTCGGCCGCGATCCGCTCCGCGGCCGCGGACACCTCGATCAGCGCGTGGGCGAGGTCGCGCAGGCGATCGCGCGTCGCGTGCCAGTGGACGTCCGCGCACCGGAGCCCGAGCCGGCGGCAGAACGCCGTGCGGACCGGGGCGGCGGCAGTGCCGAGCGTCGCGAGCGTGCCCGCGGCGCCCGCAAGCTGGGCGACCGACGCGCCCGCAGCAGCCCGGTCGAGGCGCTCGCGGGCGCGGCCGAGCTCGTCCGCCCAGGTCGCCGCCTTGAGCCCGAATGTGATCGGCACGGCGTGCTGGCCGTGGCTTCGTCCCGCCATCGGCGTGTCGGCGTGGCGGCGCGCCAGAACGGCCGCCGCCGCGATCGCCCGCGCCAGGTCGCGCCCGATCGGCTCGAGCGCCCGGCGGGCCTGGAGAACGAGGGCGGTGTCGACGATGTCCTGCGTCGTGGCCCCCCAGTGCACCCAGGCACCGTGCTCGCCGCAGCGCTCGGCGAGCGCGCGGACGAGCGGCACGAGCGGGTGCTTCGAGGCGGCGACGCCGCCGCGGAGCGCCTCGACGTCGAACGCCGCCGCGTCCGCCTCGGCGGCGATCCGCCGGGCCGCCTCGGCTGGAATCACGCCCACCTCGGCCTCGGCCTCGGCCAGCGCCCGCTCGACGTCGAGCCAGGACTGGAGCAGGCCCCCGGTGGTGAAGATCGCCCGCAGCTCGGGGGTGCCGTACAGGTCGCCGAGCAGCTCGCAGTCGAGCGTCGTCGGCACCGGCTCAGGCGTCCCAGGTCATACGATTGCCTGACGACCCTAGAATGCCGCCCGTGACGATGTCAAGGCACCCGTGCGGGTGCGCCCGGTGACGCGAGCGCCGCGCCTGCGCGACGTGGCGGCAGCCGCCGGCGTCGACGCCTCCGTCGTGTCCCGGATCCTCTCCGGCGACCGCCGGCTCTCGGTCCGCCCCGAGACTCGCCAGCGGGTGCTCGAGCACGCGGCCCGGCTCGGCTACCGGCCCAACCGGGCCGCGCGAGCGCTGAAGACGGCACGGACGATGGCGATCGGCATGATCGTCCCCGACCTCGCAAACGCGGGCTACGCGACGATCGCGATTGGAGCCGCGGAGGCGGCGGCTGTCGCGGGCTACGTGCTGCTCGTGGCCCACGGCCCGGCCTCCGACCGCGTGCCCGACCTCCACGGCCGGATCGATGGGCTGCTCGTCGGGATGGCGACCAGCGAGACGCCGGGCCGGGTCGATCTCGGAGGGGTTCCCGCCCTGCTCGTGAACCGCCGCGAGCCCCTGGGAATCCCGAGCGTGACCGTGGACGACGCGGCCGGCGCCGAGCTCGCGACCGCCTACCTCATCTCGCTCGGGCATCGCAGGATCGCCCACGTCGCGGGCCCGCAGCTCGCCGACACCGCCCGCCGGCGCCTGCGCGGCTACGCGTCCGCGCTCAGGGCGGCGGGGATCGAGCTCGGGCCGGAGTGGGTGGCCGAGGCGCCGTTCGACGAGGCGGGGGGCGACGCCGCGGCCGCGCGCCTGCTCGCGCTCGAGCCCCGGCCGACGGCGCTCTTCGCCGGGAGCGTTCGCGCCGCAGCCGGGGCGATGGCGGCCGCCCGGCGGCTCGGTCTGCGCCTTCCCCGGGACCTGTCGCTCGTCGGCCTCAACGACTCGCCCTGCGCCGCCTACCTCGACTCCCCGCTCACGACGGTGAGGATGCCGCTCGCCGAGATGGGTCGCGAGGCGGTCGGCGGGCTCCTGGGTCTCCTGCGCGGCGAGGCGGTGGCGGACCTGGTGGTCGCGGCGCCGCCCGAGCTCGTCGTGCGAGCGTCGGCCGGGCCGCCGGCACGGTAGGCTGGCGCTGCGATGACGCCACGCCAGGAGCGCGCGCTCGAGCTGGCGCGGACCGCCGGGGCCGACGCGCTGCTCGCCGCGCACCCGAGCACCGTGACCTGGCTGACCGGCTTCGTCGGCGACATCGAGACCGGCCCCAGCCCCTTCTCGCTCCCCGCTCTCGCCGTGCTCGCGAACGGCGAGCCGCCCACGCTCGTCGTCAGCGACGACGACGCGGGCGCCGCGGCCGAGCTCGGCTGCCGGGCCGTCACCTACACGGGCTTCACGGTCGAGCCGCTCGAGCCGGTCGCCGGTGCCGCCCGGGCGCTCGCCCGTGCCGTCGGCGGCAGGCGCGTCGCGACCGAGCCGGGCGCGCTGCCGGCGGCGCTCGCGCACGGACTCGACCTCGTCGACGTCACGGCGGCAATCGCCCGCTCGCGCGCGGTCAAGGACCCGGACGAGCTCGACGCGATCCGGGCGGCGATCGCTCTCTGCGATGCCGGCCAGCGCGCCGCTCGCGAGGTCGCGGCGCCGGGCCTGACCGAGCTCGAGCTGTGGGCGGCGATCCGGGCGGCGATCGAGCTGGCTGCCGGAGCGCGGACGCCGCTGCTCGCCGATCTCGTCTCCGGCCCCCGCACGGCCGAGGTCGGCGGCCCGCCCGGCCCGCGCGTCCTCGCCGCCGGCGAGCCGGTCCTCTGCGACCTCGTGCCACGGCTCGCTGGCTACTGGGGGGACTGCTGCGCGACGTTCGCCGTCGGCGGCGAGCCCGCCGCGCCGCTCGCGCAGGCGCACCGAAAGGCGCGGGAAGCGCTGACGCGGGCCGTCGAGGCCGTACGTCCGGGCGCGCGCGCGGGCGAGCTCGACGCCGCTATCCGCCCCGGCCTCGAGTACCCGCACCACACCGGCCACGGGCTCGGCACCGCCTACCACGAGGAGCCCCGGATCGTGCCCGGAGGCGAGACCGTGCTCGAGCCCGGCATGGTGGTGGCGCTCGAGCCGGGCAGCTACGGCGACGGCGGCGGGGTGAGGGTCGAGCAGGTCGTCCTCGTGACCGCGGACGGCTGCGAGATCCTCTCCGGGCACGCGCTCGAGCTCTGAGCGGGCCGGTCAGGCCGCGGGAATGACCGTCAGGCCCCCGTCGATCGTGAGCACCGAGCCCGTCACGTACGACGCGTCGTCCGAGCAGAGGTAGACCGCGAGCCGCCCGACCTCGGCCGGGCTGCCGAGCCGCCGGGCCGGGATGTGCTCGAGGTAGGCCCGCTCGTCGATCGCCCCGCTCGCCACATCCGCGTCCCACATCGGCGTTCGCAGCGCGCCGGGGCAGATCGCGTTGACCCGGACGCCTCGCGGCCCCCACTCCCCGGCCGTCACCCGCGTCATCATGATCACCGCGGCCTTCGCGGCGCAGTAGGCGAGCCGGCCCGGGTTCGGCGCGAAGCCGCGGATCGACGAGATGTTGACGATCGAGCCGGAGCCGCGCGGGAGCATGTGCCTGCCGGCCGCGCGCATGCAGTAGAAGACCCCGGTCTGCATGACCGCGAGCGAGTCGCTCCAGTCCTCGTCCGTGACGTCCTCGGTGTGCGGCCCGATGCGGCTGATGCCGGCGTTGTTGACGAGGATGTCGACCTGCCCGAGCTCCCGGATCACCGCGGCGAACGTCGCGTCGACCTGCTCGCGCCGCGAGACGTCGGTGGCGTAGGCGCGGGCCTCGACGCCGAGGCGCTCGAGCTCGCCGGCGGCCCGCGAGCCCGCCGCCCCGTCGAGCTCCGCGACCGCGATCGCGGCTCCCGCGAGCGCCAGCTCCTCCGCGATCGCCCGGCCCAGCCCGGCGCCGGCGCCGGTGACGATCGCGACCTTACCCTCGAGCACGCCCATCGGTGCCTCCGTCCTGGCTACGCAAACGCTTGACTCGTCCGGGCGCAGCGTGCCATAGTCGGGCCCCGGTGGTCAACGCCGTCCAGCACGCCGGTCTCACCGTCACCGATCTCGACCGCTCGCTGGCGTTCTACCGCGACCTGCTCGGGCTCGAGGTCTTCGCGCGGGGCGAGCGGCGGGGAGGCTACTTCGCCGCGATCGTCGGCTACCCGGACACGCACGTGCGATTCGCGCTCGCCCGCCCGCCCGGCTCCGCGTTTCACCTCGAGCTGTTCCAGTACCTCTCGCCAGGCCCCCGCACGGTCGAGCTCGAGCCCAGGCTCGTCGGCGTGACGCATGTCTGCCTGCTCGTCGACGATCTCGCGAGCCTCCACGCGCGGCTGCGCGAGCATGGCGTCGACACGTTCCTGGGCGAGCCCGTCGTGATCGACCACGGCCGCAACGAGGGCGGCTGCGGCCTCTACCTGCGCGATCCCGACGGGATCGTCGTCGAGCTGTTCCAGCCGCCGCGGCCGTGACCGGCGGCCCGGGCGGGGGCGCAGCGGGTCGCCGTCGGCCAGGCCGCGCGGCTCAGCCGTCGAGCCGCAGACGCTGCAGGAGCTCCTCGTCGAGCTGGATCCCGAGCCCGGGGCCGGTGGGCACCGCTAGCCGGCCGCCGGCGAAGGCGAGCGGCTCGGCGAGGAGACCGCTCGCGAGGAGGGAGCCGGCCACCGAGTACTCGGAGAAGGTGGACCGGTCGAGCGTCGAGGCGAAGTGGAGCGAGGCCGCGACGAGGATGCCGGTCGCGAAGCAGTGCGGCACGACCTCGACGCGCCGCTCGTGCGCGAGGTCGGCGATCTGGCGGGCGACGGTGAAGCCGGTCCGCGCCAGGTCGGGCTGGAGCACATCGACGTGGCCGCGCTCGACGAGGTCGTGGAAGGCCCTGATCGTCGCGTCCGCCTCGCCGGCCGCGATCCGGATCGCGGCGGCGTCCGCGAGGCGCCGGTAGGTCTCGTAGTCGTCCGGAGCGAACGGCTCCTCGAACCAGTACAGCTCGACATCCTCGACACGCCGCAGGAGCTCCGCGGCCCGCTTGAGCGTGTAGACCTGGCCGCCGTCGATCATCAGCGAGCGGTCGGGGCCGAGCACGTCGCGCGCGGCGCGAATCAGCCGCTCGTCGTGGTCGAGGTCTCGGCCGAGCGGACCCCACCCGAGCTTGAGCGCCGTGTAGCCGTCCGCGACCGCGCGCCCGGCGATCTGGCGTACCTCGTCCTCGGTCTCGGGCATCACCTCGCTCGCGTAGACGGGAAGCTCGCTCGTGCGGGCGCCGCCGAGCAGCTCGGAGACCGGTCGCCCGGTCGCCTTGCCCGCGATGTCCCAGAGCGCCATGTCGATCGCGGCAATGGCGTGCAGCGCGACACCCGAGCGCCCGTAGTAGGCGGAGCCCTCGTACAGCCGCTTCCAGAGGCGGTCGAGCTCGAGCGGGTTCTCCCCGATCAGGAGCTCGCGCAGGCCGCGGGCGACGGCGTGCGAGGACGGCATCTCGATCGCGGTGCGGACGAGATACGGGGAGCTGCTCGCCTCGCCGATCCCGACGATGCCCTCGTCGGTGTGGATGCGAAGCACGAGCGCGTCCTGGCTCGCGTCGGCTCTGGACGTGTCGAGGCCGGGCGAGCGCAGGACGATCGGCTCGACGGCGGTGATCTTCATCGCGGCGCCTCCTCCGGGCGGGGGCGGGCGCCGTCGCCGGTCGGACGGTCGGCCCGCGGCGACACTAGAGCGCCGGGCGCGGACGTGTCAAGGACGCCCGGGACGGTCGAGAACGGGCTCGCCCGCCGGCCCGCGAGGCGCGGCCGGGCGCCTGCCCCGGCCACCGCGAGCGGGCGGCCGGGCAATCGTGTGCGCACTCGTCTGCCGGCGCGCTTCGAGAGCTTCCGGCGGCGCCCTTGACGGCGGCGTGACGGCCGTGCCATAGTCGGGGCCCGGTGGGTAACCGGCAACCGGCATGCCCCGCCCGGGCGAGAGATTGCGGCGGCGTGGAGGCATCAGCCGGCGGCGATCGAGCAACTCCGCCAGACCGGCTTCAGGGACGGAAGCGACGGAAAGGGGGGACAGTGGACGAGAGGACAAGGCACATGCTGAGCCGGCGCCGCTTCCTGCAGCTCGCCGGCGGCGGGCTCGCCGCGGCCGGCTTGGCGCCGATCCTCGCCGCGTGCGGAGGCGACGACGGGGGCGGAGGCGAGGGCGCGACCGCCGAGGCTCCGAGCGACACGAGCGCACCCGAGACGCAGGCCCCGACGGGCGGCGGCACGCTCACTTGGTGGTGGTGGGGCGAGCAGGAGGCGCCGGGGCTCCAAACGTACGTGGACGAGTCGGTGGCGGCGTACGAGAAGGCGACCGGGACGAAGGTCGAGACGACCCTGCTCGACACCGGCAACGTGATCCCGCAGTTCACCGACGCTTCCGCGGCGGGCAAGCCGCCGGACCTGCAGTACTTCTGGAACGGCATCTACCACATGGAGAACGTCTGGCACGGGTACATCGAGCCGCTGAACGGGCTGGTCCCGGACGAGGTGCTGCAGCAGTCCGGTGCCACCCCGCTCTCGATCTACCAGGGCAAGCAGTACCGGGTCGGCTGGTACGCGATCGGCATGGGCCTCACGTACAACAAGGCCCTGTTCGAGGCGGCGGGCCTCGACCCCGACTCGCCGCCGGCGACGTGGGACGCGTTCCTGGACGCCTGCGACAAGCTGAAGGCGAGCGGCGTGAACCCGTTCGGCGGCGGTGTCAAGGACGGCTACCTCGGAGAGTGGTGGCTCGGCGGCATGCTCGCCCAGAACCTCGACACGCCGGCCGACGCGATCAACCTCTTCATCGGCGAGCTCGACTGGCAGGACCCGAGGTACCACGACTTCTGGATCAAGCTGCGCGAGCTGCACGACCTCGGCTTCATCAACGACGACATCAACTCGCTCGAGCTCTACCAGGGCATCCAGCTCATGACCACGAACAAGCTGGCGATTGTCCCGAACACGACGACCCAGATCCCTGGCGCCCAGGAGCAGCTCGGCGAGGACGGGGTCGGCTGGATGGCCTGGCCCAACTCGGGCACCGGCAAGATGGCCGGCCTGCCCGTGCTCGACGCGCAGGGGCTCGGGATCGCGAGCGGCTCCGAGAACAAGGAGAGCGCCGCCGCCTTCCTCGAGTTCATGCAGACGCCGGAGCGCCTGACCCGGCTGTGGGAGGTCTGCCAGCAGATCCCGTCCAACACGACCTTCGACGCGGCGGCGATCACGAACCCGACGCTGAAGGCGGTGCACGACGTCTGGAGCTCGTCCGAGCTGGCGCCCCACCTCCCGAACATGATGCCGACGCTCTTCTGGACGGACGCGATGTTCGTGGCCACGCAGAAGATCCTCGCCGGCAACATGACCGGCGAGGAGGCGGGCGAGCTCGCGGCGGAGATCACGGAGAAGTGGAAGGCCCAGAACCCGGATCTCGTCGAGAACTACGCAACCTGGTCGCAGGACCTGGCGGTCTAGCGTCAACCGCCGGCACGGCCCGCGATGCTGAGAACCCGCCCCTGGGTTCCGTACCTGTACGTCCTGCCGATGCTGGGCCTGCTCGGCCTGGTCTTCGGCTACTCGATCGTGCGGGTCTTCGACTTCAGCATGCGTTTCATCCGGGGCGCGAGCGGGCCGTTCGTCGGGCTCGACAACTACCGGCTCGTTCTCGACGACCCGACGTTCCGGCTGGCCGCGAAGCACAGCGCGCTGCTCCTGCTCGCGGTGCCGGCGCTGGTCGCGATCTCCCTGCTCGTGTCGGTGCTCCTGTTCGAGCAGGTCCGGGGCTGGCGCTTCTACCGCTCGACCGTGTTCCTCCCCTACGTGCTGGCGGTGCCCGTCGTCGGGATCGTGTTCGGGTACCTGCTCCAGCTGAACGGCGTGCTCAACGAGGCGTTGCGCTCGATCGGGCTCGGGGCGCTCGCGCTCGACTGGATCGGGAGCGAGGACATCGCGCTCTGGAGCGTGCTCGGCGTGATCGTCTGGCGGGAGGTCGGCTTCGGGATCGTGCTGTTCCTGGCCCGGCTGACGACCCTCGACGAGGCGCAGCTCGAGGCGGCCCGGATCGACGGGGCCGGTTGGTGGCAGCGCCTGCGCCACGTCGTGATCCCGCAGGTCAGGGGGACGATCGAGTTCTACGCGGTCGTCGCCACGATCACGATGCTCGCGTGGGTGTTCGCGTACGTCTGGACGCTCACGTCCGGCGGCCCGGGCGGCGCGACGGGCATCGTCGAGCTCTACATCTACAACCAGGGGGTACGTAACTCGCTGCCGGGGATGGCGGCCGCGGTCGCGGTGCTCCTGCTCCTGACCACGCTCGTCCTGATCGGAGCGCTGTTCCGGATCCGGGCGCGCGCGGCGGCCGAGGAAGTCGCGTGAGGGCGGCCCAATGAGCGAGGCCGCCCTCGCCGGCGACCGCCCCGTCCGGCCCGGCGGCAGCGTCCGCCGCCGCCTGCGGGTCGCGCTCCGCCAGGCGGTCCTGATCGCGGCCGCCGTGTTCGCTCTCTACCCCGTCTACTTCATGGTCGCGACCGCGCTCAAGGGCCGCAACCAGTACCTCGACGACAAGCTCGGCCTCCCCTGGCCGCTCGCGTGGGGGAACTTCGAGGAGGCGTTTCGTGGCGGCGAGCTCGTCAACTGGTTCGCGAACAGCGCCATCCTCACGAGCTCCTCGGTGATGCTGTCGACGCTGGTCGCCGCGCTGGCAGCGTTCGCGATCGCCCGCATGACGTTCCGCGGCCGCAACGCGCTGCTGGCCGTGAACGTCGCGCTCATGGTCGTGCCGCCCGTCGTGATGCTGATACCCCTGTTCGTCCTGTTCACCCAGCTCGACCTCGTCGGCACCTACCACGGCGTGCTGCTGATCTACGCGGGGCTCGTCACGCCGTTCTCCGTCTACATGCTGACCGGCTTCTTCCGGGCGATTCCGCGGGAGCTGTTCGAGTCGGCCGTGATCGACGGGGCCTCGCACCTGCGCATCCTCTGGCGGATCGTGCTCCCACTGTCCCTGCCGGCCGTCCTGACGCTCGTGCTCGTCAACTCTCTGTTCGTCTGGAACGAGCTCCTGATCGCGCTCGTCTTCCTGCCGACGGACGAGCTGAAGACGCTGATGGTCGGCCTGACCGTGTTCCGCTCCCGCTACAACCTCGACGTGCCCGTGACGATGGCCGGGATGGTGCTGGCGGTCGTCCCGATGGTGCTGCTCTACCTGTTCGGCCAGCGCTTCTTCATCCGCGGCCTCACCGCCGGCGCGGTCAAGGGCTGAGCTGCTGTGATCGTCGACCGCGCGCTCGCCCGCGGCGGCGTCCCCGGAATCGGGCTCGAGAGCGCCGAGCTCCTCGTCTCGGTCTTCCCCGAGGCGGGCGGCAAGGTGCTCGACCTCGTGCACCGCCCGACGGGCCTCAACCTGCTCTGGCAGAACCCGCGCGTGCCGCTCGTGCGCGGGCATGCGGGCGCGCCGTTCGAGGACGTCTGGTGCGGCGGCTTCGACGAGCTGTTCCCGACCGACGCCGCCTGCACGGTCGACGGGAACGCGATCCACGACCACGGCGACCTCTGGATCGGCCCCTGGGAATGCGCGGTCACCGACGAGAGCGGCGACTCGGCGACGCTGCAGCTGCGGCGGTTCAGCCCGTCGCTCCCGTGCCTCGTCGAGAAGTGGCTGACGCTCGCGGAGGGGCGGCCGGAGCTTCGCGCCCGCTACCGGCTCACGAACGTCGGCCCGCGACCGATCGCGTTCGTCTTCAGCCTCCACGTCGCGCACGCGCTCGAGCCGGGCTCGGTGCTGCACCTGCCGGCCTCCCGGATCGCCGTCGAGCCGCCCTACGTCGGGCGCCCACCGCTCGGCGCCACAGACCATCCCTGGCCCGGTGCCGCCGGGAAGAGCGATCTCAGCCGCCTGCCCGGGCCCGAGAGCGGGCTGACCGAGTGGCTGTGGACGCGCGAGCTCGCGGACGGCTGGTGCGCCGTCAGCCACCCGGAGCGGGGTGTCGGCCTCGAGCTCGCCTTCGACCGCTCCGTGTTCCCGACGGTCTGGCTGTTCGGCGTCTACGGCGGCTGGCGCGGCCACCACTTCCTGCTGACGGAGCCGGCGACGGGCCCTCCCGGCAGCCTGGCGACCGCGATCGAGTCCGGCACCGCGGCCACGCTCGCCCCGGGCGCCGTGCTCGAGACCGAGGTCGTGGCCACGGTCTACGGCGTCGCCGGCCCGTCACCCCCGGGCGACGTGCGCCCCCTCGCGCCCGCCTAACGGCGCGTCAGCCGCGCGAGCGCCTCCGCGTCGACCTCGACGCCGAGCCCCGCCGCCGCGGGCGGCTCGAACGCGCCGTCACGAAGTCGCGGCTCCGGCCCCGCGAGCTCGTTGCGCAGCACCGCCTCCGGGTAGAGGGCTGGCGGTGCGTACTCGACGAGCGCCACGCTCCCGTTCGCCTGGGCGACGTTCAGGAGCGCTCCGACGCCGAGGGCGGTCGCGCACCACCCGAACGGCACCACCCGCCGCCCGCGCGTGCCGGCGAGGCGGGCAACCCGATCCGTCTCGGTCACCCCGAGCCGGTTGCAGCCCGGCTGGAGGATCGGGACCCCGGCCTCCAGCAACCCGGTGCACTCCGCATACGAGGTCACCAGCTCCGCTCCCGCGATCGGCGTCCTGACCGCCTCGCACAGCCGCCGGTAGCCGTCGAGGTCGTCCGGGAGGAGCGGCGCCTCGAGCAGGAAGAGGTCGAAGCCGTCGAGCCGGCGCGCGCAGCGGATCGCCTCCTCCGCGTCGCGCCAGCGGTAGCCGACGTCGCAGAGGAGCGTGAAGTCGGGGCCGGCGTGGCCGCGGACCGCCCGCACCAGCTCGACGATCTCGTCCTCGTCGGCCGTCGTGTCGACGAGCGCCTCGATCTTCGCCGCCCTGAACCCGAGCTCGCGCGCGCGGTCGAGGAGGTCGATGCTGTCCGCGATGGTCTCGCGGAGCGGCGTCGAGCCGCGGTACATGGTCACGTAGGGGACGATCGGGTCTTCGCGCTCGCCGCCGAGGAGCCGCCAGACCGGCAGCCCCGCGGCCTTGCCAGCCAGGTCCCACAGCGCCATGTCGACGCCGCCGAGCGCCACGTGCCCGAGCCCGGCGCGACCGGACCACCGGGTCCCCTCGTACAGCTCGCGCCAGAGCGCGCGCGGGTCCGAGCAGTCGCGGCCGACGAGGAGGCCGTGGATGCTGCGATCCCAGGCCCACGAGCCCCGCTCCTCGATGAATGCCCTGACCGCGGCCGACCTGGCCCCCGCCTCGCCGAAGCCGGTCAGGCCGTCCTCGGAGGTGACCCGGACGAGCGCGGTGTCGAGCGTGCTGTCGATCACCCTGTCGTCCCCGGCCGGCGCCCCGACGACGAGCACGTCCACGGCCGCGATCGTGGTCACGCCCGCTCCGCCGCCTCGCGCAGCTCGTCGGCGACCGGGTACGCGTAGCAGCGGGCGGTTGCGCCGCCGTCGACCGGGATCACGGCCCCCGTGACGAACGAGGCCTCGTCGGAGAGCAGGAAGGAGATCACGGCGGCGATGTCGTCGGGCTTCCCGGTCCGGCCGAGCGGGGCGAGCTGCGCCTCCCCGGCCAGGTACTCCTCGAGCGACATCCCGGGCGGGCAGGCGGCGAAGGTCATCGGCGTCTCGATCGAGCCCGGGCAGACGGCGTTGCAGCGGATGCCGAAGGGGCCGTAGTCGACGGCCACGCCCTTCGAGAGCATCGCCACGGCCGCCTTCGCGGACTGGTACGTGAAGTAGCCCGGGAAGGCGCAGAGCCCCTGGATCGAGGAAACGTTCACGATCGCGCCGCCACGTGCGAGCAGCCGGCGCACGGCGATCGCCGTCCCGTACATCACCCCGAGCTGGATCACGCGCAGGCCGCGCTCGATCTCCTCCGGCGTCACCTCGTGTGCCCCGCCGGCGATGTCGATCCCGGCGTTGTTGACCCAGGCGCCGAGGGGCGCCGCGCTCTCCGCGAGGTCGGCGGCCCGGACGTGGGTATCCCAGTCGCCGACGTCGCCCTGCAGGGGCAGGGCTGCGGGGCCGAGCTCGGCCACCGCCGTCTCGAGCGCCTCCCCGTTCCAGTCCACGCAGACGACCCGGTCGCCGGCGGCGACGAGCCGCCGGGCGGTCGCCTGGCCGATTCCCACGGCGGCGCCGGTGACGACGACGGAGCGCATCGGTCCTCCTTCTCGAGTGAGGTCTACGATCTGCCCGCCTCGAGCCGGCGGGCGGCCGCCTCGAAGCGCTCGAGCGCGTCGCGGTCGAGCTCGACCCCGAGGCCGGGGCGGGAGGGCAGCGCGAGGCGCCCGTCCGTGAGCGCGAGCTCCTCGTGGACGAGCTCTCGCCGGAGCGCCGACTCGGCGAGGGCGCCGGGCAGGAACTCGAAGTACGGGCAGTGCGGCGTGACCGCGGCCAGGTGCGCCGCGGCGGCGACCGAGATCCCCGTCTTCCAGCAGTGCGGCACGATCTCGCGGCCGCGCGCGGCCGCGAGCCGGCAGACGCGCCGGGCCTCGGTCAGCCCGCCGACGCGCCCGACGTCCGGCTGGGCGACCGAGACGAGGCCGCGGTCGAGCAACTCCACGAACTCGTGGCGGGTCGACAGCCACTCGCCCGCGGCGATCCTCGTCCGCGTCCGCCCGGCGAGCTCCGCGTAGCCGGCGAGATCGTCGGCCCAGAGCGGCGTCTCGACGAAGAAGAGATCGAACGGTTCCCACGCCTCGATCGCGCGCGCCGCCCGCTCGACGGAGTCGAACGCGTAGCCGACGTCGACCATCAGCGTGAAGTCCGGGCCGACCGCCGCGCGAGCGGCGGCGATCGTCTCGGTGACCCGCTCGTCCGGCTCCCGCAGGCCCATGTTCGCGTACGGCCCGTCGAAGATGATCTCGAGCTTCGCGGCCCGGAAGCCGAGCCGCCGCGACTCGAGCGCGAGCTCCACGAGCGCCGGCACGTACTCCTCGAACGTCGTCACCTGCGGCATCAGCGACGCGTACGGGCGCAGGTCGTCGTGGGCCTGCTCGCCGAGAAGCTGCCAGCACGGCTTCCCCTCGGCCTTGCCGCGCAGATCCCAGAGCGCGAGGTCGAGCGCTCCCAGCGCGTGCACGCCCGCGCCGCGCCGGCCGGTCATGGCGGTCCCGACGTAGAGGCGGTCCCAGACGCCTTCCGGATCGAGCGGATCCTCGCCGACCAGCATCGCGCCGAGGCCGCGGTCCATCGTGTGCGTGCCCGGAGCCTCGATCAGGGCTCTCGCGACCCACGCGTTCAGGTCGGTCTCGCCGATCCCGACGAGACCCTCGTCCGTGTGCACCTCGACGACGATCGTGTCCTGCGCCGAGCTCGTCGCCTCGGGCTCGAAGCCGGGATCGAGCAGGACGTGGCACTCGACGGCGGTGATCTTCACGTCAACTGCGAAACGACCCCGAGCTGGCCTGCCTGGGTCGCGCCGCTACCCCCACTCCGCGATGCCGCACACGTTCTCGGCGTGGGTGGTGATGTTCGTGAAGTGGCGTTCCGCCTCGGCCGAATCCTCGTCCGTCCAGGCTTCGCCGTCCCAGTAGCCGTCGGGGTCGCGCTCGTACAGCTCGTGCCACCAGGTCCAGGATTCCTTGACCTCGGGCGGCGAGATGTTCGCGAGGTCACGCAGCGCGCCTCTCACGAATGCCCGGTACTCGGCCGAGTCCGAGTCGCTGTTGTACGAGTCGTCGATCGCGAGGTACTCCTTGAGCGCGGTGCAGTAGTCGCGCGACGACAGCACCTCGGGCTCCTCGGTCGCGGTCGTCTCCGGCGGCGGCTCGGTCTCGGTCACGGGCGGCGGCTCGGTTGTCTCCGGGGGCGCCTCGGTCGTGGGCGGCGCCTCGGTCGTGGCGGGCGGAACGGTCTCCGTCTCGACCGGCGGCGCCTCGATCACGGTCGGCTCGAGCGTCGCCTCGGCGGCCGGCGTTCCGGGCGGGCGGAAGACGAAGTCGTCGGTGAGGAGGTCGTCGATCGAGAACTCGGGCACGACGGTCGTCTGCGTGATCACGACGGTGGCGTCGATCGTGAAGCCGGGCCAGGGGTCGCCCTTGAGCTTCGGCGTGCCCGCGGTCACCCTCGGCGGCAAGAGCGGGTTGCCGCAGTAGCAGCGCACTCTCGGGACGCCGAACGCATCGACGAGGACGGCGGTGCCGGCCTGGAGGATCGAGTCGATCGCGCTCGCGACGCCGTTCGTGAAGCCGTGGTTCGTGACCCGGGTGTCGGCCTGGAGGATCACGTCGGTGAGGCCGCGCAGGTAGGCGGGGATCTCGCCCGGGTCGATCCCCTGGACCCTGGCCCAGGCGCGGGCCTTGTCGGTGTTCTCGGTCAGGAAGCGGATCAGCTGCTCGACGTCGCAGACGTTGATCACCTGGGTGCCGCCGTAGAGGCCGGGTGCTGCGCCCGACACGCTCGTGACCCGTCCGGGCTCTGCCCTGGGGATGTTCAGCTCGGGCAGGTCGATGCCGGGGCTGCGTCCCGGCTCGGGGTTGAGGCCGGTCAGGATCTCGTCGACGACCTCGCCCGCGGCCTCCGCGCCCCCGGCGATCCGCTCGGCGATCTCCTCGGGCAGGTCCGCGTCGGCGGCGATCTCGACGTCGTCGCCGGGCTTCGGCACGACGGAGGGAGAGAAGGGATCCTGGCCGACCGATGCAACCGGCTCGAGCAGGATCTCCGTCACGTCGGGGGCGTCCCCTTCCCCGCCGCCGACGGCGACGATCACGCCGACGACCGCGCCCGCGATCGCGAGCGCTGCCAGCGCGGGCACCGCGATCCGCCACCAGCGCCGCCGCCGCCGGCCGTCGCCGCCCGGCGGGGCCGGGGGCGGGGGACCGGCGGGCGGTGGTGGCGGCGGGGCCGAGTACGCGGGCTGGGGGGCGGGCGGCGGCGTTGCCCCGGGCGCTGGCGGCGGCGGCGGCTCTGAGCCGGCGGCAGCCGCGGCAGCCGCGGCCGCGAGCGCGCTCGGGCCGACCGTTGCCTGGAAGTCCGACGGGAGCCCGGCCGCCGCCGGGGGCGGTTGCGCCCCGGCTCCGGCGAGCGCGCCGGCCCAGGCGGTGGCGTCGGGCCAGCGGTCGTCGGGACGCACGGACAGGCCGCGCTCGATCGCCGCGGCGAGCGCGGGGGGAACGTCGGGTCGCAGCTCGGCGATCGGCCGGGGCGGGCCCGCCTGGTGTGCGACGAGCAGCTCGCGCAACGAGTCGTACGGGTAGGGCACGCGCCCGGCGAGCAGCTCGTAGGCGATCACCGCCGCCGCGTAGACGTCGCTGCGCTCGTCGGCCCTGCCGTCCGCCTGCTCGGGCGCCATGTAATGCGGCGTTCCGGTCGCGATCGTCGTCCCGCGCGAGCGGGCGAGCGATTTCGCGATCCCGAAGTCCGTCAGCACGAGCCGCTCGTCGCGCGGCTGGCCGTGGTGGGCCGGCACCGACTGGAACATCACGTTGGCCGGCTTCAGGTCGCGGTGGACGATCCCGAGCGCGTGCGCCACCTTGAGCCCGTCGGCGATCGCGAGCGAGAGCTCGACCACCTCCTCGACCGCCCAGGGGCGGCTCGCCCCGGCGCGACCGGCCATCCGCCGCTCGAGCGTGCCCCGGTCGGCGTAGTCCATCACGAAGTACGGCCGCCCGTCGGGCAGCTCGTCGACGTTGTGGATCCGGACGATGTGGTCCGAGTCGGCGCGCCAGAGGATGCGTGCCTCCTCCATGAAGCGGCGCCGCACCTCCTCGTCGTGCGCCCAGTTCTCGGCCAGCACCTTGATCGCGACCTCGGCGCCGAGCGTCTCGTCGACCGCGAGCCACACGGTCGCGAACGCGCCCGAGCCGACCACTCTCTCGGCCCGATACCGTCCGATGTACTGAGTCAAGTCGTCTGGCCCCGCGGGAGAGGATGGCGTACGCTCACCCTACACTCCCTCCGGGCGAAAGCAAGGGGCGCGAGCAACCGAGGTGGCAGGCCCACGGCTAGACATCGAGAGCGCCGAGCGGCGCCTCACGGCGGCGGCGGGCACCGTCGTCACGGTCGGTCGCCACTCGACCGCCGAGCTGCGGATCGATGACCCGCGCGTCTCCCGCCAGCACCTGCGCTTGCTCGTGGTGGGCGACTGCTGGGTTGCCGAGGACGCCGGCTCGAGCTTCGGCGTCTACGTCAACGGACAGCGACTCGACCGTTTCAGCATCGTCGCCGAGACGACGGTGCGGCTCGGCGACCCCGAGCTCGGCCCCTGGCTGCGGCTGACACCGCTCGACGGGGCGCCACCGCCGCCGCAGCCGGCCGGGGTCGCGGGCCCGTTCCGGATCGGGCGCGGCTCCGCGAACGACCTCGTGCTCGACGACCTGCTCGTCTCGCGCCACCACGCCGAGCTGCGCCGGCTCGCGGACGGGCGCCACGTCCTCGCCGACCTCGGCAGCTTCAACGGCACGTTCGTGAACGGCCGCCAGATCGAGGAGGCGGCCTTGACCGAGCGGGACCTCGTCGGGATCGGACGCTTCCAGCTTCGCCTGGTCGGCTCGCGCCTCGAGCTCGAGCGGGAAGGCGGCGCCGTCGCACTGGCCGCGGCCGGCATCTCTGTCGAGACCGGGGCGGGCTCGCTCCTCGTCGACGACGTCGGCTTCGCGATCGACGAGGGCACCCTGCTCGCGGTGGTCGGCCCTTCGGGAGCCGGCAAGTCGACGCTGCTCGGCGCGCTCTCCGGGCTCAGGCCCGCCGCCCGCGGCAGCGTCTACTTCGGCGGGCGCGACCTCTACGCGGACTACGACGCCGTCCGCCAGCGGATCGGCTTCGTGCCCCAGGACGACGTCGTCCACCCCGGGCTGACGGTCGCCCAGTCGCTCGAGTACGCGGCCGAGTTTCGCTTCCCGCCCGACGTCACCGCCGCCGAGCGCCGGGCCCGCGTCGAGGAGGTGCTGGCCGAGCTCGATCTGACCGCGCGCCGCGACCTGCCGGTCCGCAAGCTCTCGGGCGGCCAGCGAAAGAGGGTCAGCGTCGCGCTCGAGCTCCTGACGAGGCCCGCGCTGCTCTTCCTCGACGAGCCCACCTCCGGGCTCGACCCCGGGCTCGAGCGCAGCCTGATGCAGCTCCTGCGCCGGCTCGCCGACGCCGGCCGCACCGTGGTCGTCGTGACCCACAGCGTCGAGAGCCTCGCCCTCTGCGACCGCGTGCTCTTCCTCGCCCCCGGCGGGCGGGCCGCGTTCTTCGGCCCACCCCAGCTCGCGCTCGCCTACTTCGACCGAGCCGACTACCAGGGGGTCTTCCAGAGCCTCTCGGGCGGCGACCCCGTCGAGTGGCGGGATCGCTTCGCGGCCAGCGAGGTCGGCCGGCGCTACCTGCTCGAGCCGCTCGCCGGCTACGCGGCCGGCTCGCGGCAGCCGGCCGCGATCGGCCCGCCGCCGGGGCGGCTGAGCTGGTGGCGGCAGCTCTCGATGCTGACCCGCCGCTACGGGCGGGTGCTCGCGAGCGACCGCGGCAACCTGGCGATGCTCGGGCTCTCGGCGCCGCTGCTCGGGCTGATCGTGCTCTGGCGGCTCCCGGGCGGGGAGCTGTCCCCGCCGCCCCTGCCCGAGATCCGGCTCGTCTCCCAGGCGTCGCTCGTCCTCTTCGTCGTCATGCTCAGCCTGACCCTGCTCGGGCTGGCGAACGCGATCCGCGAGATCGTCAAGGAGCAGCCCCTGTTCAAGCGCGAGCGGGCCGTGGGTCTCTCGATCCCCGCGTACGTACTCTCGAAGCTGCTCGTGCTCGGCGCGATCGTCACCGTCCAGGCCGCGATCGCCGTCCCGATCGCCGTCGCCGCCCAGGACGGCCCGGCGGACGCGGTCCTGCTCGGCTGGCCGCTCGGGGAGCTGATCGTCGCCGGCGCCGCGACGGGGATCGCCGCGGTGGCGCTCGGCCTGCTCGTCTCCTCGCTCGCCTCCTCGGTCAACGTCGCGGTTGCGGTCCTGCCGGCGATCCTGACGATTCAGCTCCTGCTCGGCTCCGGCGGCGTCTTCCCCTCCGCCGAGGAGAAGCCGGTGCTGCGGGAGCTCTCGTACACGTCGAGCCTCACCTGGGGGTTCGGCGCCGGCGCCTCGACGTCGGAGCTGAACCGCCTCCAGGCGATCGACGCGATCGGCCGCAAGCTGCCCACGATCGACCTGAGCAAGCCGGAGCGGATCGTCGACGTCCTCAGCCAGGAGAACCGCGGCGAGCGGCTCTGGAACCACGAGCCGGGCGCTTGGCTGCGCAACCTGGCGGCGCTCGGCGCGATCTCGCTCGTCTGCGTCGTGCTCGCCTGTTTCGCCCTGCGGCGCTTCGACCCGGTCTGACCTGCTGGAACGCAGTCTGCCGTGCACGACGGGAGCTCCTGCTCGGGATCCCGCACTTCGTGATGGAGCGGAAGATGATGCTCGGCATTGCGAAACGGGCCGAGCGTACGCGGGCGTCGCGGACCCGCTCGCCCCCCGCGGTCGGGCGGTGTACCGTGCGGTCCCATGGATGAGCGGGCCCCCTCGACGGTGAGCCGGGAGGCCCTGCGGGGCCTCGCCCTGGCGACGCTCGCGTTCGGGCTCTGCTTCACCGTCATGGGGCTCGTGGCGCCGCTCGCGCGCAAGTTCGAGGACGAGTGGAGCCTCTCCAGCTTCGAGACCTCGATCCTGATCGCGATCCCCGTCGTCCTCGGCTCGCTGCTGCGGATCCCGATGGGGGCGCTGACCGACCGCTACGGGGCGAGGCGGGTCTTCGCCGGCCTCCTGCTCGCGTCGGTGCCCCCCTGCATCCTGCTCGGGCTCGTCGACAACTACTGGGCGCTCGTCGGCACGGCGCTCCTGCTCGGGATCGCCGGCTCCTCGTTCGCGGTCGGCGTGCCCTTCGTGGCCGGCTGGTTCGGGCGGGACCGCCAGGGCGTCGCGCTCGGGATCTACGGGATGGGCAACGCGGGCACCGCGATCGCCGCGTTCGCAGCCCCGTTCGTGGTCGACCACCTCGGCGGCCGGCGCGTGCTCGGCTTCGGTGTCGCCGTCCTGCTCGCCGCCGGCGCGCTCGCGTGGTGGGGGCTCGCACGCGACGCCCCGAGCCGGCCGGCGCCGAGCGGCTACCGCCAAGTGCTGCACGCGGGGCTGCCGCTCTACCGGCTCTCGCTCTTCTACTTCGTCAGCTTCGGCGGCTTCATCGCGATGGCGATCTTCACGCCGAAGCTCCTGGTCGACTGGTTCGATCTCTCGCTCGTCGACGCCGGCCTGCGCGCGGCCGGATTCACCGCGGTCGCCACGGCCACCCGGCCGGTCGGCGGCTGGCTCTCCGACCGCTTCGGCGCCTACGCGATCCTCGTGATCGCGTTCGCCGGGATCGCCGTCGACGCGGCCGCGCTCGCGACCATCTCCCCGACGCCCCGGATCGTGCCGGTTACGATCGCCTGCCTCTCGCTCGCCGCGTTCTTCGGGCTTGGCAGCGGGGCCGTCTTCAAGCTCGTTCCGGCGTACTTCCCCGACGATACGGGCGCCGCGGCCGGCATCATCGGCGCCGCCGGCGGCCTCGGCGGCTTCTTCCCGCCCCTCGTCATGGGGCTCGTCAACGACCTCTTCGGCAGCTACACGCTCGGCTTCGTCGGGCTGCTCTTCTTTTGCGCCTTCTGCTTCGTCGTCACGGTCTGGCTGCTTCGCGCTCAGGCGGGCGGTCTCGAGCGCAGCGCCGAGTCAAGCGTCATCCCGCCGAAGAGCACGCCCGCGAGCGGCAGCGTCAGCGCCCAGCCCAGCCCGAGCGCGAAGTAGCGCGTCGCCGGAACGAACGCGGCCGTCGCTGCCGCCCAGGCGGCGAGCGCGAGCGCCCCGACGGCGGTGCACGCCGGGGCCGGGGCGCCGAGGGCCGCGGCGGCCATCGCGCCGGCGAGGCCGGCCGGGGGAGCCACGAACAGCACCGCCAGCGCCGCGAGCGTGCCGGCGAGGAGCGCCCACGAGTAGCGCAGCTCGTCGAACGCGGTCCGCCGGACCATCCTCCACACGGCTCCGATCGAGCCGTACTCGCGCACGCTGGCGACGTCGCTGCGGCTGACGGAGAGGCGGATCGGCTCTCCGAGTGCCTTCACCCGCTGGCCGAGGTTGACGTCGTCGATTGGCTCGCCGCGGATCGCGGCCAGCCCGCCCGCGCGCTCGAGCGAGTCGCGGCGGATGAGCACGCAGCCCCCGGCTGCCGCCGCCACCCGGCTTGCCGGGTCGTTGACCCGGCGCTGCGGGTAGAGCAGGTTGAAGAAGAAGACGAACGGGGGGATCAGGAGCCGCTCCGGCCCCGAGACGCAGCGCAGCCTCGCCATGCGGCTGTTGAGGGCGAGACCGCTCGACTCGCTCTCGGCCACGAGCCTGGCGAGCGAGCCGGGGGCGTGGCGGATGTCGGCGTCGGTCAGGAGCAGGTAGGCCGGGGGCTCGAGGTCGAGGGCGCTCTCCGCCGCCGCTTGCTCGAGCGCCCACACCTTGCCGACCCAGCCGGCAGGCAACGCCCCGCCCTCGAGCACGGTCAGCCGCGGGTCTCCCGCCGCGAGCCGCCTCGCGACCGTTGCCGTGCCGTCGCGGGAGCGGTCGTCCACGAGGATCGCCCGCCAGGGGCCCGGGTAGTCCTGCGCGAGCAGCGCCGGCAGCGTCTCCGGTAGCGAGAGCGCCTCGTCGTGCGCGGGCACGAGCACGTGCACGCGCGGCCAGGCCGGCGGCTCCGGCGGCTCCGGTGCGTCCTCCGCGATCGGCTGCAGGTCCCACGCGCGTGCGCGCGCGAGCAGCACGACGAGCCAGCCGGCGAGCGCGGCGGCCTGGACGGTCAGGGCTGCGAGGGCAAGCGGGCTCAACGGCAGCCGCGATTCTCTCGGTTATCCTCGCTCCAGGATGGCGGAGGCCGTCAGCGAGGATGAGCTCGTCGCCTGGGTCGAGGAGGCGCTGGCCTCCCTGCCACCCGACCTGGCCGGTCGCGTCGACAACGTCGGCATCGCGGTCGCCGATGAGGAGCCGGGCCGCCCCGGCCTGCTCGGCCTCTACCGTGGCGTCCCGCTGACCCGGCGCACGCACGGCTACGTGCTCGCTCTGCCGGACCGGATCACGATCTATCGCCGGCCGCTCGAGCGGCTCTACGGCCGCGACCCCGCCGTGCTCAAGGCGCGCGTGCAGCACGTCGTCCTGCACGAGCTCGCGCACCACTTCGGCATCTCCGACGAGCGGCTGAGGGAGATCGGCCGCTACTGATGCTGCTGCCTGTCAGCGCCGCGGTCGTCGTCGTCGGCGGCGGCATCACTGGGGCGAGCGCCCTCTACCACCTCGCCAAGGCCGGCTGCGCCGATGCCGTCCTACTCGAGCGCGACACCCTCGGCGCGGGCTCGACCGGCAAGGCCGCGGGCGGGATCCGGGCCCAGTTCTCCGACGAGCTGAACATCCGGATCGCACTCGAGTGCATCCGCCGTTTCGAGCGGTTCGCCGAGGAGCCGGGCGGGGAGATCGACTTCAAGCAGTGGGGCTACCTCTTCCTGCTCTCCCGCGAGGCAGACGTGGCCTCGTTTCGCCGCTCGCTCGAGCTCCAGCAGCGTCTCGGCGTCCCCTCGCGGCTCCTCGACCCCGGCGAGGCCGCGGCGATCGTTCCCGGCCTCGTCATCGACGATCTCCTGGCGGCCACGTTCTGCCCGCTCGACGGGTACGCGACGCCCGAGGCGGCGGTCCAGGGCTACGCGACCGCGGCGGCTCGGCTCGGCGCCACGGTCCTGCAGGGCTGCGCCGCCACCCGGATCGCCACGGCGGGTGGCCGGGTCACCGGCGTCGAGACCGGCTCCGGCACGATCGCGACGGAGCGGGTGATCCTCGCTGCGGGAGTCTGGTCACGGGAGCTCGCCGGGACGGCCGGGCTCGAGCTTCCGGTCGACCCGGAGCCCAGGCACGTCTTCCACACCGCGCCCGGCGACTCGCTGCCGCGGGAGCTGCCGCTGACGATCGATTTCGCCAGCGGCTTCTACCTGCACCGTGAGGGCCGGGGTCTGCTCTTCGGCGGGCGCGAGCGAAGCCTCGAGGAGCTGGCACCGGTCGCGGCGGCCCGGCTGCCGCTCATGGCCGAGCTCGAGGTGCGCGGCGGCTGGTGGGGCTACTACGAGCTGAGCCCCGACCGCAACGCGATCGTGGGGACGGCCGACGAGCCGGCCGGTCTCGTCTACGCGACCGGGTTCTCCGGCCACGGGTTCCAGCAGGGCCCCGTGATGGGCGAGCACGTCGCCGACCTCGCGCTGGGGCGACCGACGCTGTTCGACCTCACGCCGTTCGCGGTCGAGCGCTTCGCCACGGGCGCGACGAGGGCCGAGCTGAACGTCGTTTGAGTGACCGGATCTACCCGCCGGACTCGCGCACGAGGCGGGCGAGCGTCTTCAGGAGCGTCCAGGCCACCGTCGGGTGCTCCTGGACGAACGGCCGGAACTCCCAGGCCGAGAGCGCCATGCAGCGCAGCTCGGACGTTGCCGTGATCGTCGCCGCCCGTGGGCCTTCGTCGATCAGGGCGAGCTCCCCGAACGAGTCGCCGGCGCCGAGCGTGCCCCGCGACTCACCGCCGACCGAGACGGTCGCGGAGCCCTCGACGACCACGAAGAAGCCGACTCCGGGCTCGCCTTCGCGCGTGACGACCGAGCCTGCCGGAAACGTCCGCTCGCGAAACGAGCGGGCGAGTTGCTCGAGCTCGCCGCGGTCGAGCCCGGCGAGGAGGGGGATGCGCGCGAGCACGTCGGCGCCGTCGATCGGCATGCGCGGATCATAATGCGACCACGCCGCGACCCGTACTGCGGGCCGGGGCGGCTTGCTACACTGCGCCCGGCGCGGCGGCGTAGCTCAGTTGGTTAGAGCAGCGGAATCATAATCCGCGTGTCGGAGGTTCGAGTCCTCCCGCCGCTACTGCACCGCCCGTCAACCCGAACAGAGAGATCACAGTGGCGAAAACCGGAGTGCGAGTCGCGATCACGCTTGCCTGCACGGAGTGCAAGCGGCGTAACTACCAGACCACGAAGTCGAAGCGAAACACGCCCGACCGGGTCGAGTTCTCGAAGTTCTGCCGCTGGTGCGGCCGCCACACCGCCCACCGGGAGACCCGCTAGGGATCCTGCCGTGGCTCGCTCCCGCACGCGCCGCAGCAAGGACTTCCAGGCGCCGGCCGTCGCATCGGCGGCCGAGCGTTCCCGGGCGCGCCGCCAGCAGGTGCGGCCGGTCGGCGAGGTCAAGGCGCAGACCGGGCAGAAGCGCGAGCGCCGCGGCGGCATCAAGGCCTTCGCCGGCGAGTCCGCCGCCGAGCTGAAGAAGGTCGAGTGGCCCGGCCAGCGGCAGCTCGTCTCGGCCACGGTGGTCGTCCTGATCGCGATCGCCGTCGTCGGGCTCTTCCTCTGGGCCGCCGACGAGGCGCTGAGCCGCTTCGTCCGCGACGTCCTCCTCCGCTAGTTCACGGGGTACAACCGAATGTTCCAGTGGTATGTCATCAACACCTACTCCGGGCACGAGAACAAGGTCAAGGCCAACCTCGAGCACCGGATCGTCTCGATGAACCAGCAGCCGTCGTTTCGGCGGGTGGTGGTACCGACCGAGCAGGTGGTCGAGACGAAGGACGGCCAGAAGGTCCAGACGGAGAAGCGGGTGCTGCCCGGCTACGTGCTCGTCAACATGGAGCTGACGGACGACTCCTGGTCGGTGGTGAAGAACACGCCGGGGGTGACGGGGTTCGTCGGCTCGGGCGCCACGCCGGTGCCGCTCTCCAAGCCGGAGGTCGACCGGATCTTGCACACGGCGACGGCGGCGGAGCGGCCGCGGGCGATCGCCCAGTTCGAGCTCGGTGAGTCGGTCAAGGTAACATCGGGGCCGCTGTCGGACTTCGACGGCGAGATCGTCGACGTCAACTCTGACCAGCAGAAGCTCAAGGTGCTCGTGAACATCTTCGAGCGGCAGGTGCCGGTCGAGCTCAGCTTCGACCAGGTGAAGAAGATCGACTGACGCAGGGGCCGGGCGAATCCGGCCGGATACCGTAGGGGCAGGGCCAGTCCGGCCCGAGCCCGAGGACGCAGACAATGGCCAAGAAGGTACTGACGACGATCAAGCTCCAGATCCCCGGCGGGCAGGCGAACCCGGCACCGCCCGTTGGCCCCGCGCTGGGCCAGCACGGGGTCAACATCATGGAGTTCTGCAAGGCATTCAACGCCCAGACCGCGGACCAGAACGGGCGGATCACGCCGGTCGAGATCACCGTGTTCGAGGACCGCTCGTTCACGTTCATCACGAAGACACCCCCGGCCGCCGTCCTGATCAAGGAGGCGCTCGGGCTCGACAAGGGCTCGGCCGAGCCGAACCGGACGAAGGTCGGGCGCCTGACGCAGGCGCAGCTTCGGAGCATCGCGGAGACGAAGCTCGTCGACCTGAACGCGCGCGATGTCGACCAGGCGATGCTCGTGATCGCCGGCACGGCCCGGTCGATGGGCGTGGAGGTGGAGGACTGATGGCCGACCGCGGGAAGCGCTACCGGACCGCGCGGTCGCAGGTCGATCGCGAGCGGGCGTACACGCCGCTCGAGGCGATCCGGCTCTTGAAGTCGCTCGAGCTCGCGAAGTTCGACGAGACCGTGGAGACGCATTTCAATCTCGGCCTGAACGTGCGTCACGCCGACCAGCAGCTTCGCGGCACCTTGATGCTCCCGCACGGGACGGGACGCGAGCTGCGTGTCGCCGTCTTCGCGGAGGGCGAGAAGGCGAAGGAGGCGGAGGACGCGGGCGCCGACGTCGTCGGCTCGGCCGACCTCGCAACCCAGATCGAGGGCGGTTTCGACGACTTCGACGTCGCGATCGCGACCCCGGACCTGATGGGCGTCGTCGGCAAGCTCGGCCGCATTCTCGGGCCCCGGGGCAAGATGCCGAACCCGAAGACGGGCACGGTCACGTTCGACGTCGCCAAGGCGGTTCGCGACGCGAAGGCCGGCAAGCTGGAGTACCGCACCGACCGCGGCGCGAACGTGCACCTGCCGATCGGCAAGCGGAGCTTCGACGAGCGCGCGCTGCTCGAGAACTACGCGGCGGTGGTCGAGGAGATCGTCCGCGCCAAGCCGGCGGCGGCGAAGGGCCGCTACATCCGCTCGATCACGGTGACCACGTCGATGGGCCCGGGCGTGAAGGTCGACCCGGCCCGCACGCGGGACATCACCGCCGAGCTCGAGGAGGCTCCGGTCTCCGCCTGAGCGGGACCGCTACCCTGCGACGTACCAGCGACACGACGCTCTCGCCGAAGACAACCGGCGGCCCGCAAGGGCGGAAGTCCGGTCGAGGCGGTGGACACGGGGATCCCGATCCTCGCTGCTGCCCGCCTCACGGCGGGCTTCGTGTCTCGAGAGGAGGAGACGCGATGGAAGAGAGGTTCGGGCTCGGGGGCCGGCGATGCTGAAGCAGGACAAGGAGCGCATCGTCGCCGAGCTGACCGAGCGGCTGCGCGCGGCGGAGACGCTGATCGTCGCCGACTACCGGGGCCTCACGCACAAGGAGCTCGACGGGTTGCGCACGCGGCTGCTCGAGAGCGGCGCGCGGCTCACGGTGGTCAAGAACACGCTCACGCGCCGCGCGGCTGAGGCGGCCGGGGTCGAGGCGCTGCTCGAGCACCTGACCGGACCGACCGCGATCGCGTTCGTTCACGACGGTGACATGGTGGCGGCCGCGAAGGCACTCGACGAGACGGCCCGCCAGACGCGTCGGCTCGAGCTCAAGGGCGGCGTCCTCGCGGGCCGAGCGGTCGGTCAGGACGACGTCAAGCAGCTCGCGTCGCTGCCGCCGGTCGACGTGCTGCGGGGCCAGGTGCTTGGCGCGGTCGTGGCGCCGCTGACGGGGGTGCTGGGGCTTGTCAGCGCCCCGCTCACGGATCTCGTCGGGCTGATCGAGGCGAGGATCGAGCAGCTCGGCCCGGGCGCCGCGACGGCCGAGCCCGTTGCGGCCGAGCCGGAGCCCGAGGCGCAGCCGGAGGCGAGCGAAGCGAACGAGGAGACCACGGATCAGAACGAGGCTCCGGCCGCAGAGGAGCCGGAGGGAAAGGACGAGGAATGAGCGCAGTCGACACCGTCTTCGAGCAGCTCGGGAGCATGACCGTTCTCGAGCTCGTCGAGCTGAAGAAGAAGATCGAGGAGGAGTGGGGCATCACCGCGGCCGCTCCGGTCGCCGTGGCGGCGGTGGGAGCCGCGGCCGCGGGCGGCGATGGCGCCGGCGAGGCCGAGGAGAAGACGGACTTCGACGTCGTCCTCACGGCCGCGGGCGACAAGAAGATCCAGGTGATCAAGGTCGTGCGGGCCGTCACGGGCCTCGGCCTGAAGGAGGCGAAGGACCTGGTCGACGGCGCGCCGGCAGCCGTGCGGGAGGGCGTCGCCAAGGACGAGGCCGAGTCGATCAAGGCCCAGCTCGAGGAGGCCGGAGCGGCCGTCGAGCTCAAGTAGGGGCGGGGCTGGTTGCGCCCTGGGGCGGGGCTGGTTGCGCCCTCGGGCGGGGCATGCCCCCGGCCCGCGTGAGGTGTACGGACGGGGCGTGTCCCGCCCGGGCCGCGGAGGCCGGGTTCTTGCCCGGCCTCCGTCGTCTCTCGTCCGTCTGGAGGGCGGGTTGCGTTTGGCGGGGGAGGGCGGGACAAGTCCCGCCTCTGCGGGGCCCCCGTGTGGCCGGGTCGGGTTCGGGTCTGTCTGGGTGGGCGCGGTGGCGTGAGGGTGTGGGGGCGGGACTTGTTCCGCCCGGCCTCCGCCGTGTCTCGTCTTCCTGCCTGGCGTAAGCGGATCGTAAGCCGGGTCTCGCAAGCTGGCCTCGGTTCGCCGAACGTCGAGCAGAAGGAGAACGAGATGAGCGCGGAACCCCGTCCGAACGAGCAGTCCGCCGGCGCCAGGCGCCTCGGCCCGGTTGCGGCCCTGATCGCGATGCTGGTGGCCGTCGCGGTGGTGGTCGGCACCCTGACCGGCGGCGCGGTCGCCGGAACCGAGTCGTCCCAGCGTGCCGATAGCCTCGCCTCGCAGGTGCGGGTGCTCCAGGGCCAGGTGAAGGCCCTCCAGGCGCGCGTGGCCGACCTCGAGGAGTACAACGACTGCGAGTACGTGATGCCCGTGGGCCGGTACGGCGACACGAGCGGCGACGACGAGTTCGGGTACATCTGGGTCGACTCGAGCTGGGACGAGCACCTGACCTCGGCGCTCGACTACGTCGAGCCGGACGAGTTCAACCCGAGCCACGACGAGTGGTTCGTCGTCGCCGACTCGACCTGCGTCGATCCCGGCAGCACGAGGCCCGTGCCGCGGGCCGCGACGCGGGCGACGCGGTAGGGGCGGGACGTGCCCGGGCCCCGGCCGGCCCGGGGTCGCGTGAGGGTGCGGGGCGGGGCGTGTCCCGCCCGGGCCGCCGGAGGCCGGGTTCTTGCCCGGTCTCCGTCGTCTGTCGTCCTTCTGGAGGGTGGGTTGCGTTTGGCGGGGGAGGGCGGGACAAGTCCCGCCCTCCCCCGTGCCGGCGGGTGCGGCCGGGTCGGGTTCGGGTCTGCCTGGGTGGGCGCGGTCGCGTGAGGGTGTGGGGCGGGACGTGTCCCGCCCGTTTGCCCCGCCCCGGGAGGGCGGAACAAGTTCCGCCCCTACTTGCCTTTTTCCACAGGTCGGTCTACAGTCCTGTGGAACGCGTGCGGGCCCCGCAAGGGCCGCGCTTGCGAGCGCGCCGGGGTCTCTGGTACGCTTGCAAGTCGCGCCGCCGTTTCGCGTGTCTGCACGCCCGTTGTACGTTCGACCCTGCCCGGAGGGAGGTCGCCGCTTTTGGCCAGCAAGGTCGCCGCTCGCCGTGAGCGCAAGAGTTTCTCGCGTCTCGACCATGTTCTCGAAGTCCCCAACCTGATCGATATCCAGAAGGCCTCGTTCGAGTGGTTCCTGAACGAGGGCCTGAGGGAGACGATCGACGACATCTCGCCGATCGAGGACTACACGGGCTCGCTGGCCGTGGAGTTCGGCTCGTACGAGTTCGGCGAGCCCGCTGCCTCGATCAAGGAGTGCCGCGAGAAAGACCAGACGTACGAGTCCCCGCTCTCGATGGTCGTCCGGTTCGTGAACAAGGACACGGGCGAGATCCGCGAGCAGACGGTCTTCATGGGGCAGTTCCCGATGATGACCGAGCAGGGCACGTTCATCATCAACGGCACGGAGCGGGTGATCGTCACCCAGCTCGTGCGCAGCCCGGGCGCCTACCTGATGGAGCCCAAGGATCCGACGAAGCAGGTCTTCACGGCGAACCTGATGCCGTCGCGCGGCTCGTGGCTCGAGCTCGAGATCGACAAGAAAGGCATCGTCTACGCCCGCATCGATCGCAAGCGCAAGCTGCCCGTCACGACGCTCTTGCGGGCGCTGCCACGCGAGGACCCGTCGACCGGCTGGGAGCTCGACACCTCCTCGAACGAGGGGATCCTGGCCCTGTTCGGGGACTCCGTCTACATCGTCAACACGCTCGAGAAGGACCCCTCCACGCGCGAGGAGGAGGCGGTCATCGAGGTGTTTAAGAAGCAGCGGCCCGGCGAGCCGCCGACGCTCGACAACGCCCGCAACCTGCTGCGGGGTCTCTTCTTCGACCCGAAGCGCTACGACCTCACGAAGGTCGGCCGCTACAAGCTGAACCAGCGCCTCGAGCTGGACGTCCCCGAGGACGTCCGCGTGCTCACGACGAAGGACATCGTCGCGCTCGTCAAGAGGCTCGTCGAGCTGCCGACGCGGCTCGGCGTTCCCGAGGACTCGAAGGACTACGCCGCCGACGCGATCGGCCTCTCCCGCGATCCGATCCGCAAGGAACTCGACGAGTACGAGCACTTCGGCAACCGCCGCCTGCGCACCGTCGGCGAGCTGATCCAGGAGGCGTTCCGGGTCGGCCTCTACCGCATGGAGCGGGTGGTCCGCGAGCGGATGACGACCGAGGACGTCGACACGATCACGCCGCAGACGATCATCAACGTCCGGCCCGTCCAGGCGGCGCTGAAGGAGTTCTTCGGCTCCTCCCAGCTCTCGCAGTTCATGGACCAGACGAACTCGCTCGCGGGCCTGACCCACCGGCGCCGGCTGTCCGCGCTCGGCGCGGGCGGCCTCACGCGCGAGCGCGCGCCGATCGAGGTCCGCGACGTGCATCCCACGCACTACGGCCGCATGTGCCCGATCGAGACGCCGGAGGGCCCGAACATCGGCCTGATCGGCTCGCTCGCCTCCTACGCGACCGTGTCGGAGTTCGGCTTCGTCCAGACCCCCTACCGGGTCGTTCGGGGCGGCAAGGTGACCGACGAGATCGTCTACCTCGACGCCAGCGAGGAGGAGAAGTACGTCATCGCGCAGGCGAACGAGCCGGTCGACCCGAAGACGGGGAAGTTCCTCCACGACCAGGTGCTCTGCCGGGCCGGGGCGGGCGACTACGTCACCGCCGAGCCGAAGGGCATCCAGTACATGGACGTCAACCCCGCCCAGCTCGTCTCGGTGGCGACGGCGCTGATCCCGTTCCTCGAGCACAACGACGCGAACCGGGCGCTGATGGGCTCGAACATGCAGCGCCAGGCGGTCCCGCTCCTGATCGCCGATCCGCCGCTCGTCGGCACCGGGCTCGAGTACCGGGCAGCGGTCGACACCGGCGACGTCGTGCTCGCCGGGCGCGACGGGGTCGTGGTCGACGTCGACGCGGAGCGGATCGTGGTCGAGACGAAGGACGGCCGCGACGAGTACAGCCTCGTCAAGTTCATGCGCTCGAACCAGGGCACGCTGATCCACCAGACCGCGATCGTCCACCTCGGCCAGCGCGTCAGCGCCGGCGACGTGCTCGCCGACGGCAGCTCCACCTCGAAGGGCGAGCTCGCGCTCGGTCGCAACGTGCTCGTCGCCTTCATGCCGTTCGAGGGCTACAACTTCGAGGACGCGATCGTCGTCTCCGAGCGTCTCGTCAAGGACGACGTGCTCTCGTCGATCCACATTCACGAGTACGAGATCGACGCCCGTGCGACGAAGCTCGGCGACGAGGAGATCACGCGCGACATCCCCAATCGCTCCGAGGAGTCGCTCAAGGATCTCGACGACCGCGGCATCGTCCGCATCGGGGCCGAGGTCGGCTCCGGCGACCTGCTCGTCGGCAAGGTGACGCCCAAGGGCGAGACGGAGCTGACCGCCGAGGAGAAGCTGATCCGCGCGATCTTCAAGGAGAAGGCGCGCGAGGTCCGCGACACGTCGCTCAAGGTCCCCCACGGCGAGGGCGGCAAGGTGATTGCCGTCAAGACGTTCTCGCGCGAGGCCGGCGACGACCTCTCGCCCGGCGTCAACGAGCTCGTGCGCGTCTACGTCGCCAAGAAGCGCAAGGTCGCCGAGGGCGACAAGCTCGCGGGTCGCCACGGCAACAAGGGCGTGATCGCAAAGATCGTCCCGGAGGAGGACATGCCCTTCCTCGAGGACGGCACGCCCGTCGACGTCGTCCTCAACCCGCTCGGCGTCCCGAGCCGGATGAACATCGGCCAGGTGCTCGAGACACACCTCGGTTGGGCCGCATTCCACGGGGTCTTCGATGGCGGTGGCAACGGTCCCACCCCGATCGCGACCGCGGTCTTCGACGGGGCCACACCCGAGCAGGTCGACGACGCGCTCGTCGAGTGGGTCAGGCAGAACCCCGACTCCCCGGTCGCGTTCACCGTCGACGAGACCCGGCCGAAGGGCCGTTGGACGTCCGGCAAGGTCCGGCTGTTCGACGGCCGTACCGGCGAGCCGTTCATCCAGAAGGTGACGGTCGGCTACATGTACATCCTGAAGCTGCTGCACCTCGTGGACGACAAGATCCACGCGCGCTCGACCGGGCCGTACTCGCTCGTGACGCAGCAGCCGCTCGGCGGCAAGGCGCAGTTCGGCGGCCAGCGCTTCGGCGAGATGGAGGTGTGGGCGCTCGAGGCCTACGGCGCCGCCTACACGCTCCAGGAGATGCTGACGATCAAGTCCGACGACACCGTCGGGCGCGTGAAGGCCTACGAGGCGATCGTCAAGGGCGAGAACATCGCCGAGCCGTCGATTCCCGAGTCGTTCAAGGTGCTCCTGAAGGAGATGCAGTCGCTCGCGCTGGACGTGCAGGTGCTCTCGGAGGAGGGGGCCGAGGTCGTCGTACGCGAGGAGGAGGACGAGCTGCTTCGCGCCGCAGAGGAGCTCGGGATCGATCTCTCGCCGGGCTCGCTCCGCGCGGCCGCTCGCCCGCCGACCGCCGAGGAGGTCGAGGAGGGCCAGGAGCGCGTCGACGAAGCCGGGGAGCTGGCGCTGCCAGCCGACGAGGATCTCGGCGACCTCGACGATCTGGACGCCGAGCCGGCGCTGGACGAGGAGGATGCGCTCGAGGCGGCCCCAGACCTCGCCGACGTGGAGCTCGAGGAATGAGCGTCGCGGAGGCTCGCCGACCGATGGTCAACGCCCCGGGAAAGGAACGGCCCTTGCCGCCCAGACTCACCACCGCCGTTCGCCCCGACAGGAGGGCGAGATGATCGACATCAACTACTTCGACGCGATCCGCATCGGCCTCGCGTCCTCGAAGCTGATCCGAGACTGGTCGTCGGGCGAGGTGACGAAGCCCGAGACGATCAACTACCGGACGCTGAAGCCGGAGAAGGACGGTCTCTTCTGCGAGCGCATCTTCGGTCCGACGAAGGACTGGGAGTGCTACTGCGGCAAGTACAAGCGCGTCCGCTACAAGGGCATCATCTGCGAGCGCTGCGGCGTCGAGGTGACGCGCCAGAAGGTACGGCGCGAGCGGATGGGCCACATCGACCTGGCCGCGCCCGTGTCGCACATCTGGTTCTTCAAGGGCGTGCCGAGCAGGATTGGCTACCTGCTCGACATCGCGCCGAAGGAGCTCGAGAAGGTCCTCTACTTCGCCGCGTCGATCGTCACCAAGGTCGACCGCGAGAAGCGCGCCGCCGATCTCGCCGACCTGCAGGACAAGGTCGGGGCCGAGAGCGAGCGGATCCTGGTCGACCGCGACGAGCAGCTCGCAGCGCTCGAGCAGCGGCTCGCCCGGCGGCGGGAGTACTTCGCGAAGGGCAAGGAGAAGGACTTCGACGAGGACGACGAGTTCTGGGCGCGGGGCCTCTCCTCGTGGGCCGAGGAGCAGCTGTTGCCGGCGCTCGACGACGCCCGCAAGCTGGTGGGCGGGATCTTCGTCACCGTCACCCCCCAGGTGACGACGGAGGACACGAAGAAGCTCCGCGAGCTCGTCCGTCGCGCCGCGATCCGCGACGATCGCGCCGATCTGACGTCGCGTGAGCTCGACGTGATCGCGGCGGTCGCGGGGCAGGTGCGCCACGCGCTCGCGCCGCTCGCCGCCGAGGCCGAGAGCGCGGCCGGGGCCAAGAAGGGCGCGATCACGAAGCACGTGAACCGGGTCCAGGAGGCGTTGCTCTCCGGGGTGGCGCTCGAGGGGGAGGACGCCGAGCTCGTCGGGGGCGTCGACGCGAAGGCGCTCGAGAAGGCTCGCGGGATCGGCAACGGGTTGCTCGCGGAGCTGCTCGCGACCGCGCCCGCCGCCGCTTCGCCCGACGAGCTGCGCGATCTCGCGAACGACCTCTGCCTGAAGGCCGAGGGCCGGATGCAGAAGGAGGAGATGGACGGGATCGTCCAGTGGCTGCACAAGGTGCGGGAGATGTACCTGGACATCGAGTCGCGCCGCCGCGACGCGCACGAGGCGGCGGTCGAGGCGGAGCGCCGCCTGGTCGAGACGTGGACGCGCTTCCGCGAGCTCGAGCCGAAGGAGATCGTCAACGACGAGCTGATCTTCCGGGAGCTGAAGGAGCGCTTCGGCTCCCCCTACGGCTTCGGCGTCTACTTCGAGGGCGGCATGGGGGCCGAGGCGATCCGCGATCTCCTGCGCGATCTCGATCTCGACGCCGAGGCGGAGTCGCTGCGTGAGACGATCCGGACCTCGAAGAGCCAGAAGCAGCAGCGCGCGATCAAGCGCCTGAAGGTCGTGAACGCGTTCATCAAGTCGGAGAACCGGCCGGAGTGGATGATCCTCGAGGCGGTTCCGGTGATCCCGCCCGAGCTGCGACCGATGGTGCAGCTCGACGGCGGTCGCTTCGCGACGAGCGACCTGAACGATCTCTACCGCCGGGTGATCAACCGCAACAACCGCCTCAAGCGTTTGCTCGACCTGGGGGCGCCGGAGATCATCGTCAACAACGAGAAGCGGATGCTCCAGGAGGCCGTCGACGCTCTCTTCGACAACGGGCGCCGCGGGCGCGCCGTCACGGGCCCCGGCAACCGCCCGCTCAAGTCGCTGTCCGACATGCTCAAGGGTAAGCAGGGCCGCTTCCGCCAGAACCTGCTCGGCAAGCGGGTCGACTACTCGGGCCGCTCCGTGATCGTGGCCGGGCCGCAGCTCAGGCTGCACCAGTGCGGGCTGCCCAAGCTGATGGCGCTCGAGCTGTTCAAGCCGTTCATCATGAGCAGGCTCGTCGAGCGCAAGGCGGTTCAGAACATCAAGGCCGCGAAGAAGATGGTCGAGTCGATGGTGCCCGAGGTATGGGACGTGCTCGAGGAGGTGATCGCCGAGCATCCGGTGCTCCTGAATCGCGCGCCGACGCTGCACCGGCTCGGGATCCAGGCGTTCGAGCCCGTGCTCGTAGAGGGCAAGGCGATCCAGATTCACCCGCTCGTCTGCCACGCGTTCAACGCGGACTTCGACGGCGACCAGATGGCCGTGCACCTGCCGCTGTCGGCGGAGGCGCAGGCGGAGGCACGGGTGCTGATGCTCTCCGCCAACAACGTGCTCTCGCCGGCCCACGGCAAGGCGCTCGCGACGCCGACCCAGGACATGGTGATCGGCTGCTACTACCTGACGTACTGCGCGCACGATCTGAGCGCGCCGCCCACCGAGGGCGACCGGCGCAAGCGGCTTGCCTCCGAGGACGAGGTGATCCTCGCGCTCGAGGCGGGCCAGGAGGGTGTCGGCCTGCAGGACCCGATCGAGTACCGCTGGAACGGCGAGCTCTTGCGGACGACCCCGGGGCGCGTGATCTTCAACGAGGAGGTCTGCCGCGCGCTCGAGTCCACGATGGGGGAGGCGTTCTCGCGCGAGCGCGTGACGTTCCACAACCAGACGCTCGGCAAGCGGGAGATGAGCGACTTCATCTCGGAGCTCGTGGACGAGTTCGGCTCCCACCGGCTCGCCCCGGTGCTCGACACGATCAAGCAGCTCGGCTTCGACTACGCGACCAAGGCGGGGATCACGGTCTCGAAGAACGACATCGTCATCCCCCCGACCAAGGAGGAGATCCTCCAGGGCTACGAGAGCCAGGTGCAGGCGATCGAGCGCAACTACGAGCGCGGGCTGATCACCGAGCAGGAGCGCCACGAGGCGATCGTCCAGGTCTGGACCGAGGCGACCGACGAGGTCGCCGACGCGATGGAGAAGACGCTCTGGGAGCTGAACCCGATCTTCATGATGGCCAACTCGGGCGCCCGCGGCTCGTTCAAGCAGATCCGCCAGCTCGCGGGCATGCGCGGGCTGATGGCGAATCCGAAGGGCGAGATCATCGAGCGGCCGATCAAGGCGAACTTCATGGAGGGCCTGTCGGTGCTCGAGTACTTCATCTCGACGCACGGTGCTCGCAAGGGTCTCGCGGACACGGCGCTGCGCACCGCGGACTCCGGCTACCTGACGCGGCGGCTCGTCGACGTGTCGCAGGACGTGATCGTCCGCGAGGAGGACTGCGGCACCGCGGAGCACATCGAGCTGCCGCTGCTCGCGCCCGAGGGCGTGATCGATCGCTCCGTCGCCGGCCGGGTGGTCGCCCTGGACGTGCACAAGCCTCTCGCCAGCGGCAAGCCGGGCAAGACCGTGCTGCTCGCGCAGGGCGACGTGACGACGATGAAACTGCTCAGGGGGGTCCGGGAGGAGCTCGGCGAGGCGGCCGAGGGCTTCAAGGTGCCGGTCCGCTCGGTGCTCAAGTGCCGCAGCGAGTTCGGGGTCTGCCGGAAGTGCTACGGGGTCTTCCTCGCGACCGACGAGCTGTGCGAGATCGGCGACGCGGTCGGGATCATCGCCGCCCAGTCGATCGGCGAGCCCGGCACCCAGCTCACGATGCGCACGTTCCACACGGGCGGGGTCGCGGGCGCCGACATCACCCACGGCCTCCCGCGGGTGGTCGAGATCTTCGAGGCGCGCAACCCGAAGGGGGCGGCGACGCTGGCCGGCATCGCGGGCCGCGTCGAGCTCGAGGACACGGACCGCGGGCCCAAGGTGCGGCTCGTCCCCGGCGGCGTCGACGCGAGCGGCGAGCCGCTGCAGCCACGTGAGTACCAGCTGCCGCGGCGGACGCGGCTGCTCGTTGCGCACGGGCAGCTCGTCGAGGCGGGCGACCCACTCCACGACGGGTCGCGGGCGCCGGCCGAGCTGTTGCAGCTCAAGGGGGCGACGCCGACCGAGCTCTACCTCGTCGACGAGGTGCAGCGGGTGTACAAGTCGCAGGGTGTCGACATCCACGACAAGCACATCGAGCTGATCGTCCGGCAGATGATGAAGAAGGTGAGGGTGGAGGCGTCCGGCGACACCGACCTCTTGCCGGGCGAGCTGACCGATCGGGTCCGGCTCGAGCGGGAGAACGCCCGCGTGCGGGCGGAGGGCGGCGAGGAGGCGACCCACGAGCCCGTGATCCTCGGCATCACGAAGGCGTCGCTGGCGACGGAGTCGTTCCTGTCCGCGGCCTCGTTCCAGGAGACGACGAAGGTGCTCACCGACGCCGCGATCGAGGGGAAGAAGGACAACCTGCTGGGCCTGAAGGAGAACGTGATCATCGGCAAGCTGATCCCGGCCGCGACCGGCCTCAAGAAGTACCGGTCGCTCGAGATCGCTCCGACCGAGAAGATCCCGCTCGCGGCTTACGCCCGCCCTGAGACGGAGGAGCAGCTGCTCGCCGCGCTCGAGGAGATCGGCGCGGACGGCGGCGCGCTCGCCGGCTTCGACCTCGACCTCGAGGGCCCGTCCGGCAACGGCGCCGAGCTCTCCTCGCTCGAGGCGGAGGAGATCCCCGAGGTCGACAGCCCGCTCGACGAGGAATGACGGAGGCCGGGGGCGTCGCGATGCGGCGCCCCCAGCCACACCCGTGGGGCCCGGACTTGTCCGGCCCGTTCCTGGCCGGGCCCTGCCGTTACAGCTCGGCCGTCGCGGCGATCGCCTGGCCCTTGCCGCCCGCCTTGGCGCGGTAGAGGGCCTCGTCGGCGCGCTTGAACAGCGAGACCGCGTCGTCCTCGGGCTCGAGCTCGGCGATGCCGGCCGAGAGCCGGAGGTGGTCGGCGTTCGGGCGCCAGTTCGCCATCGCCGCCTGGAGCCGGCGGTAGAGGCTCTCCGCGTCGGCGGTCGTCGCCTCCGGCAGGATCACGGCGAACTCGTCGCCGCCGACGCGACAGGCGATATCGGCGCCGCGGACGACGCTGCGCACCCGGTGGGCCGCCTCCGCCAGCACGGAGTCGCCGGCGAGATGGCCGATCCGGTCGTTGACGGCCTTGAAGTCGTCAATGTCGAAGACGACGAGCGCGAGGTGGCGGCTGTAGCGGTGCGCGCGCGCGACCTCGCGGGCGAGCGTCTCGTGGAAGTAGCGGTAGTTGTGCAGGCCGGTGAGGGCGTCGAGGTCGGCGAGCTGGCGTGCCTCCTGGAAGCGGCGCGCGTTGCCGATCGCGGGCCCCGCCCGCACCGCGAGCTCCTCGAGCAGCTCGACCTGCTCCGCCCCCGGGGTGCGGTCGATCGTCCGCCAGAACACCGACAGCGTTCCCACGATCTCATCCCCGTCGGAGCGGATCGGCACGTGCGCCGAGCCCCTGATCGGCTCCCCGAGGTCGGCCTCGCCGGGGTAGAGGTAGGAGACGACGGCGGCTCGCCGCCGGCCCCAGTCGCGTGCGGCGACCTGCGCGGACGTCTCCTGGTCGGAAAGCCCGACGGTCGCGACGAGCGGCACGGCCTCGTCTCCGTTCTCGAGCGTGATCATCGCGCCGTCGACGCCGAGCAGCGCCCCGGCCGCCTCGAGCGTCCGCGCCAGCACCTCGTCGAGGTCGATCGTCGTGCCGATCTCGGCGAGCTGCTGCGAGCGCGCGTTCTGCTCGTTCGCCTGGTCGAGCTGCGTCGAGAGATCGGAGATCATCGCCTCGACGCGGGTCGACGACTCCCGCAGCATGGTCTCGAGCTCCATGGACGGCCGTCGCCGTCGCGCGATCGCGAGCAGGAGGACGAGCACGGCTAGGCCGGCGCCGCCAACGGCGATGCCGAAGGTGGTCCAGCTGAGGCTGTCGGCTAGGTAGAGCATCCGGGGATGACGTTCGAGGCCGCTCACTGACAATAGCGCTTTGACATGGGGGTGCAAGCTGCTACGATGCCGGTCGGGCCCTGGCTGGGCTTGTGCCCAGCCGGCCTTTTGTTGCGTCCGTACAGAGAACAACCAGAACGAGGTCATCGCGTGCCGACCGTCAGCCAGCTCGTCCGCAAAGGACGCCGGCCGAAGCCGGAGAAGACGAAGACCCCGGCCCTCCGGGGAGCGCCGCAGAAGCGCGGCGTCTGCACGCGCGTGTACACGACCACGCCCAAGAAGCCGAACTCCGCGCTGCGCAAGGTGGCCAGGATCCGGCTGACGAATCTGATGGAGGTCACGTCTTACATCCCCGGCGAGGGGCACAACCTCCAGGAGCACTCCGTCGTTCTGATCCGCGGCGGCCGCGTCAAGGACCTCCCTGGCATCCGCTACAAGGTGATCCGGGCGGCGCTCGACACGGCCGGCGTCTCCGACCGCCGGCAGGCGCGCTCCAAGTACGGGGCGAAGAAGGGCTAGGTAGGCGACGGTGCCCCGCCGCGCAGAGATCCAGGCCCGCGAGCTCGAGGCGGATCCCGTCTACAACTCGAAGCTGGTCACCCAGGTCGTGAACAAGGTCATGCTCGCCGGCAAGAAGTCGACCGCCGAGCAGATCGTGTACACGGCGCTCGAGCGGGTCGGCGAGAAGTCCGGCCGCCCGCCGGCGGAGGCGCTCGAGCAGGCCGTCAAGACGGTCACCCCGGTGCTCGAGGTTCGCTCGCGCCGCGTCGGCGGCGCCAACTACCAGGTGCCCGTCGAGGTGCCGCAGCGGCGCGCGCGGACGCTCGCCGTCCGCTGGCTCGTCAACTACGCCCGCGAGCGGCGCGAGAAGTCGATGGCAGACCGGCTCGCCGGCGAGATCCTCGACGCGCTCAACCAGCAGGGCGGCGCGTTCAAGCGCAAGGACGACCTCTATCGCATGGCGCAGGCCAACAAGGCCTTTGCCCACTACAGGTGGTAAGTGAGCAAGGTGGCTGAAAAGACGCGGGGAAAGAGCGCCCCGCCGGCCAGGGCCGGGCTCGCCGACGTGCGCAACATCGGGATCATGGCGCACATCGATGCGGGCAAGACCACGACGACCGAGCGGATCCTCTACTACACCGGCCGCACCCACAAGATGGGCGAGGTTCACGAGGGCGCGGCCGTGATGGACTGGATGGCCCAGGAGCAGGAGCGCGGGATCACGATCACGTCCGCCGCCACGACGGCGATCTGGCGCGACTTCCGCATCAACATTATCGATACGCCCGGGCACGTGGACTTTACGGTGGAGGTCGAGCGCAGCCTGCGCGTGCTCGACGGGGCCGTCGCCGTCTTCGACGCGGTCGCCGGTGTCGAGCCCCAGTCCGAGACCGTCTGGCGCCAGGCCGACAAGTACCGCGTCCCGAGGATCGCGTTCATCAACAAGATGGACCGGATCGGCGCGGACTTCTTTGCCTCCGTCCAGTCGATGGTCGACCGGCTGGGCGCGAGCCCCGTTCCCGCCCAGCTGCCGCTCGGGCGCGAGGACCAGTTCCGGGGCGTCGTCGATCTCGTCGAGATGCGCGCGATCGTGTGGCACGACGAGCTCGGCACCAGCTTCGACGTCATCGAGATCCCCGCCGAGCTGCGCGAGCAGGCGGACGAGTACCACCACCAGCTGATCGACCGGATCGCCGAGCACGACGAGGAGCTGCTTGAGACGTACCTGCTCGACGAGGAGGCTGTGACGCCCGACCTGATCCGCCGCGCGCTCAGAGCCGCCACGATCAGTGCCTCCGTCACCCCCGTCTTCTGCGGCAGCGCCTTCAAGAACAAAGGCGTGCAGCCGCTGCTCGACGCCGTTACCGATTACCTGCCGAGCCCGCTCGACGTCCCGCCGGTGCACGGCCTCGACCCCCGGACCGGCAAGGAGCTCTCCCGCCGCCCGGCCGAGGACGAGCCGTTCGCCGCGCTCGCATTCAAGGTCATGAGCGATCCGTACGTCGGCAAGCTGACCTATTTCCGCGTCTACTCCGGCACGGTCAGGGCGGGCGACCGCGTCGTCAACACGTCGAACGGCAAGACCGAGCGGATCGGGCGACTGCTCCAGATGCACGCGAACCACCGCGAGGAGCGCTCGGAGATCGGCGCGGGCGAGATCGTCGCCGCGGTCGGGCTGAAGCACACGACGACCGGCGATACGCTCGCGGCGGACTCGGCTCCGATCCAGCTCGAGTCGATGACGTTCCCCGACCCGGTGATCGCGGTCGCGATCGAGCCGAAGACGAAGGCCGACCAGGACAAGCTCTCGACCGCGCTCCAGCGGCTGGCCGAGGAGGACCCGACGTTCCGGGTGCGCACGGACGAGGAGACCGGCCAGACCCTGATCGCGGGCATGGGCGAGCTCCACCTCGAGATCATCGTCGACCGGCTCGTTCGCGAATTCTCGGTCGACGCGAACGTCGGTCGCCCCCAGGTCGCCTACCGGGAGACGATTGGCAAGCGCGTCGAGAAGGTCGAGGGGAAGTTCGTCCGCCAGACCGGCGGCCGCGGCCAGTATGGCCACGCGGTCATCAACCTGGAGCCGGCCGCGCCGGGCGACGGGTACGAGTTCCTGGACAAGATCGTGGGCGGCAAGATCCCACGCGAGTACATCCCCGCCGTCGATCTCGGCATCCAGGAAGCGATGGAGTCCGGCACGCTGGCCGGCTTCCCGGTCGTCGATGTCCGCGTCGAGCTCGTCGAGGGCTCCTACCACGATGTCGACTCAAGCGAGATCGCGTTCAAGGTGGCCGGCTCGATGGCGTTCAAGACCGCCATGCAGCGCGCCACGCCGAAGCTGCTCGAGCCCGTGATGGCGGTCGAGGTGGTCACGCCGGAGGACTACCTCGGCGACGTGATGGGCGATCTCAACTCGCGCCGCGGCCGGGTTGAGGGGCTGGAGCCGCGCGGGAACGCGCAGGTGGTCCGGGCCCGCGTGCCGCTCGCGACCATGTTCGGCTACGCGACTGACCTGCGCTCGATGACGCAGGGGCGCGCCACGTTCACGATGCAGTTCGACCGCTACGAGGAAGTACCGGCGACGATCTCGACCGAGATCGTGGCCAGCAGGGCATGACCGGCAGCCTGGTGAGGCGTTCCTAACCACCGGAGGATCAGAGGATGGCGAAGCAGAAGTTCGAGCGGACGAAGCCCCACATCAACGTCGGGACGATCGGCCACATCGACCACGGCAAGACGACGTTGACCGCCGCGATCACGAAGGTGCTCGCGGAATCCGGCACCGGCACCGCCTTCACCGCGTTCGACCAGATCGACAAGGCGCCCGAGGAGAAGGCGCGCGGGATCACGATCGCGGCCGCGCACGTCGAGTACGAGACGCCGAACCGCCACTACGCGCACGTCGACTGCCCGGGGCACGCCGACTACATCAAGAACATGATCACTGGCGCCGCCCAGATGGATGGTGCGATCATCGTTGTCGCGGCCACTGACGGTCCCATGCCTCAGAC